>JBPPNF010000047.1:0-128350 GCA_051306435.1 Solirubrobacterales bacterium
CCATCCACCCCCACCCAATCCCCACCGCTTTGCATGCCTCAGGCATGCAAGGCAGATTCAACCGGAAGCAACCCTTTCTCATGCGGTTTCCATTGCATGCCTGAGGCATGCAATGGAAAAGGCTTGGCAATCGGGCAAATTTGGGCGCTGTGCGCTTGCATGCCTGAGGCATGCAAGGTGAGGGTCGGCCAGAAGCAAAAGAAAACGCCCCGGACCAAAAGGTCCGGGGCGCTCCATCCATCCACCATCCAGGAGGGGGTGATTCAAACCCCAGAGGGAATCTCTTCCGCCTCGTGCGACTGGAGCACTGTGGCTCCGCGCTCACCGGTGCGGATGCGGATCGCATCCTCGATGTTGAAGATGAAGATCTTTCCGTCTCCAACCTCGCCGGTACGAGCGTGCTTGAGGATCACGTCGGTCACCTTCGCGAGTTCACTGTCGTCGACCGCGCACTCAATCTTGAGCTTGGGACGGAGGTGGATGACCAGCTCCGAACCACGGTATGACTCGGTGATGCCCTTCTGGCGTCCGGATCCCTTGACGTCGACAATCGACAGGCTCGGGATACCGGCGTCGAGCAGTTCCTTGCGGATCGACTCGAACGCCTCGTGTCGTACATATGCCTCAATCTTCTTCATGTCCGTATAACTCCTTATGCCTCTGAGCCAGCAGGCGTCGATGTGGACAGGACACTTGAGGCGTGTGTCGGCGAGCCGGGGAGGCCGCTACCGACCAGCTCCGACGCCGGAATGAACTGCTCCGGGTAGCCGTACATTCCGTGCTCGACGATGTCGAGACCGGCGTCCTCTTCTGCTTCGCTTACGCGCAGTCCGTACGTCGCCTTGATGATCGCGAAGACGATCAGTGAGCTGACGAGGACGAAGAAGAACACTGCGACAACTCCGAGGGCCTGAACACCGAGCTGGTGGAAGCTGCCGGTGTAGAACAGGCCGCCCTCTCCAACTGCGTTGTATTCGGCGAGGCCCGGGAAGGTGAACAGACCACACGCGAGTGTTCCCCAGATACCTGCCAGACCGTGAGCTGAAAGCACACCGACCGGGTCGTCGAGCTTCTTCTCAATCAGGATCACGCCGACGACGACGATCACGCCGGCGAGGAAGCCGATCGGCACGCCCGCCCAGTTCTCGACGTATCCAGAACCTGCGGTGATTGCGACCAGGGCGGCGATCAGACCGTTGCCGACCATGCCGATGTCAATCGTCTTCTGCATCAGCAGGCCGGTGATCAGGGCGCCGATGACACCAGATGCGGCAGCGATGAGTGTGACCATCGCGATCTCAGCGAAGCGTCCGTCCATCGCGCCAAGACCGGAGCCCGGGTTGAACCCGAACCAACCGACCAGCAGCACGAGGCATGCGAGACCGAACAGCGGCATGTTGTGACCGGGGATTGCCCGCGGCTTGCCGTCTGCGCCGAACTTGCCCTTACGCGGTCCGAGCAGGAGCAGCACGGCGAGAGCACCGGTTGCACCGATCAGGTGGACAGCGGTCGAACCGGCGAAGTCCTGCATACCGAGGTTGGCCTGCAGCCATCCGCCACCGAAGACCCAGTGTGAGCCGATCGGGTAGATGAACGCCGCGAAGATGATCGCGTAGATGATGTAGACGCCGAACTTGATGCGCTCCAGCGTGGAGCCCCAGACAATTGCCAGCGAGACCGCGGCGAACGAGAACTGGAAGAGCCACTTGGCCTCGATCTGAGCGTTCGAGAAGCCCATCGCCGGGAACGTCACGGTTTGATCGTGGACATCCGTGAGCAGGAATCCCGCGTTACCGATCAAATCGACATTGCCACCGTTGGAGCCGAAGGCGAACGCGAATCCGACGAAGTAGTAGACCAGAGCGGCGATCGAGAAGTTCACGAGGATCTTCGCGACAATCGTTCCGGCGTTCTTACCGCGCGAGAAGCCGATCTCCAAGAACATGAAGCCCACCTGCATGAAAATGACAAGGATGGCTGCGAGGTACACCCAGAGAGTGTTGATCGCGAAGGCCGGCCCACCCGGTCCCCTGTCGGGAATCGTGTGGACTTCTGCCGCCAAGCCCGCGGCTGGGAACGCCAGCGCAGCGAGCGCCATGATCCCCAGTCCGATGATGAAAACTTTTTGTTTCATGTTGTTCGCATGCCCCTTCCGGTCAATTGCGAGCGCCGGTGCCGTAGCTCCGGACAGTGGTTTCGTGAATACAAGGGTCAAGGTATGGGCGAGGCCCGTACGCTTTCTTGTACCGATGGCGAAAGATCGTTTGTGACCTTTGGACAACGGACAACCACATAGCTGAAAGCCGCATGGCTATGCGGCTTTCAGGGGTTCTGCGAACTATTTGTGCCTGGCCGTCAGGCGCTGACAGGATCGGGTAGCTGCGCGCCGTCGATCTCGCCCTCGACAGCGCCGTCAAGCGGGTCATCGAGCAGTTCTGCCCGTACCGCGGGATCCCGCTCTGTGCCCTTGATCAGCTGATCGGGCATCTTCACGCCGGGTGCCGGCAGGAACCCGCTCCTGGTGCCGTAATAGACGGCCTGCGGGTGATAGGCGACGATCGCGACCGTCGACTGCTCAGGCTCGACCGCGTAACCGCCCGAAAGGCGCATTCCGATCGAAGGCGCGTCGAGCAGATCAAAGACCTTCTCGTGTTCGGACTGCTCGGGCACCGCCGGGTAGCCCCACGAGTAGCGACGACCCTGACCCTCTTCGACGCCGAGGTCGCGACGAACCTTGTCGTGCAGCCACTCGGACGTGCCCTCTGCCGTCTGCACGCCGATGCCGTGAACGAAGAGCTGCTCGGCGAACTCGCCGTCCTCTTCGAGCTTGGCCATCAGGTCTGTGACCTCGTCGCCGACGGTGACGGCCTGAAGCGTGACGACGTCATAGACGCCGGTCTCTTCAACGACCTCGCGCGGCCTGTAGAAGTCGGCCAGGCAGATGCGGTCGTGCCTGGGCTGGCGCGGGGCGACGAGCTTCTCGATCACGCGGGCTTCGGCGACCGGCTTGTCGCGGTCCTCGGGGTCGACCACGAAGATCTCGTTGCCCACGGAGTAACAGGGGAAGTATCCGAGCTTGGCGCGCGGGTGCAGATAGGTCTGCTCCTTCCACATGCGCTCGAGGCGTGGCTGGAAGTCCTCGCGCAGCAACTTGGTGTACTCGTCGGGACTCATTCCGCGTCCGCCCCAGTGGAGCTTGTAGAGCACGTGCGTGTCGAGGAAGTTGTAGACCTCGTCGAGCGGAACCTCGATCTCCTGCTGGCCCCAGAACGGCGGCTCAGGAACGGGCAGATCGGTCTGAACTGCCGAACGCACGGAGTCGTCTGTGACCGGCGGGCCGGTGTCGACGACTTCCTTCTCGTTGCGCAGATCCGCTGCGGCATCCGCGACCTGGCGCACGAGCGCCTCACGCTGGTCGTCCTCGACCAGCTGGTCCATCACGGCAAGGCCCTCGAAGGCGTCCTTGCAGTAGAAGACGCCGGGCTCGTAGATCGTGTCGTCGGCCTTGCCGTTCACGTATGACGCGCGGTAGCCGAACTTGCGGTTGATCGCGGCGCCGCCGAGCAGCACCGGGAAGGGCAGCTCCTGACGGTGCAGCTCCTGGACGGCAAGCGGCATCTGCTTGCTGGTGCTGACGAGCAGCGCCGAGAGGCCGATCGCCGTGGCGTTGTTCTCCTTTGCCGCGTCGACGATGTCGCCGACCGGAACCTGCTTACCGAGGTCGACCACGGTGTAGCCGTTGTTGGTGAGGATCGTCTTGACCAGCGACTTGCCGATGTCGTGCACGTCGCCGAAGACCGTTGCCAGAACGACAGTGCCCTTCGTGTAGCCCTCGATGCGGTCGAGGTAGTTCTCAAGACGCGCGACGGCCTTCTTCATGACCTCAGCGCTCTGCAGCACGAACGGCAGGATCAGCTCGCCGGCGCCGAACTTGTCGCCGACTTCCTTCATCGCGGGGAGCAGCACGTCGTTGAGCGTCGGGACCGCGCCGATCTTCTCGTTGGACTTGTCGATCCAGTCTTCGACGCCGTCCTTCTTGCGTCGCAGGATGTGCCAGTGCAGCGCTTCCTCGGGCTCCATGCCTGCGGTCGGGTCCGCAGCTTCGTCGACGTCTTCTTCGCCCTTGCCCTCGAAGTGCTCGATGAACTTCTGGAGGGCGTCGTCGGAGCGGTCGAAGACGAGGTCGTCGGCGAGCTTGCGCTCTTCGTCGGAGATCTCGCCGTATGGCGTGATGTGGTTGGGATTGACCATCGCGAGGTCAAGGCCGGCCTCCACGCAGTGGTGCAGAAAGACCGAGTTGAGCACCGCGCGGGCCGGCTGGCCGACGCCGAACGAGACGTTAGAGACACCGAGTGAGGTCTTCACATTCGGCAGAACCTTCTTGAGCTCGCGGATGCCCTCGATCGTTGCGATCGCGGACGGGCGCCACTCTTCGTCACCGGTGGTCAGCGTGAAGGTCAGGAGATCGAAGATCAGGACTTCTTCGTCGAGGCCGTGCTCAGCGCAGGCGAGTTCGTGGATGCGCTGCGCGATCTCGACCTTGCGCTCGACGGTCTTGGCCATGCCGATTTCGTCGATCGTCAGGGCGATCACCGCGGCGCCGTGTTCGATCGCCAGCGGCACGACGGTGTCGAGCTTGTCGCGACCGGCCTCGAGGTTGATCGAGTTGACGATCGCGCGACCCGGGGTCTGCTCGAGCGCGAGCTTGATCACGTCGGGTTCAGTCGAGTCGATCTGCAGCGGCGCGGGCTGGGTCAGCGAGACGCGCTTGGCGACTTCGCGCATCTGCTCGGCCTCATCGTCGGGGCGCTCGGTCACGGCGACGCAGAGGTCAAGCACGTGGGCGCCGCCCTCGACCTGGTTCTCGGCGACCTGGACCAGTCCGTCGTAGTCGTCGGCCAGCAGCATCTCCTTGGCGGCGCGCGAGCCCTGCGAGTTGACGCGCTCGCCCACGAGCGTCGGTGCGGGCTCCTGCACCAGATCGGTCGCGCCGATCATCGACGACACGCGCGGCGGACGCGGCGCTGGACGCGGCTTGACCGGAAGGTCGGCGCAGCGCTCGGCGATCGCCTTGATGTGTTCGGGCGTGGTGCCGCAGCAGCCGCCGACGATGCCGATGCCGTACTGTTCGATGAACTCGCCAAGCGATTCGGCGAGTGGGCCCGGCTCCTCGGGGAAGATCGTCTCACCGTCGTCACCCTGGATCGGGAGACCGGCGTTGGGGATACAGTGGACCGGCATCGGCGAGTTCTCGCCGAGGAAGCGGACTGCATCGCGCATGTCGTTGGGACCGGTCGAGCAGTTGAGGCCGATCACGTCGACCTTCAGCGCTTCAAGCGTGGTGAGCGCAGCGTCGACGTCGGTGCCGAGCAGCATCTTGCCGCCGTTCGGGAGCAGCGTGATCGAGGTCTGGATCGGCACACGGTGGTCGGATTCCTTCATCGCCCGGCGCGCTCCGAAGATCGCGGCCTTGACCTCGAGAATGTCCTGCGCGGTCTCGATGATGATCAGGTCGACGCCGCCCTCGAGCAGGCCGACGGTCTGCTCGCGAAAGGTCTCGGCGAGTTCAGCAAAGGTGATTTCCGACAGGCCCGGCTCCATCGAGGCAGGCAGCATTCCCGTCGGGCCGATCGACCCGGCGACGAAGAGCTCCTCGCCGACGGCTGCACGCGCGATCTGGGCGGCCTTGACGTTGATCTCGTGGGTGTGCTCGGCGAGCGTCGTGCCGTCGGCGAACTCCCACTCGGACAGCTTCAGGCGCGAGGCCTGGAAAGTGTCGGTCTCGACGACCATTGCACCGGCTTCAACCATGCTGTGGTGGACGCCTTCGATCACGTCCGGGCGGTTGAGGATCAGGGCTTCGTGGGCACGGCCCGGGAGCTTGTAGTCGTCCTCGAGTGAGAGGTCGAAAGCTTCGAGCGTGGCGCCCATTCCGCCGTCAAAGATGACGACGCGTTCAGAAACTGTCTTCAGGTAATCGCGCATGGAGCCAGCGTAAACCATGTCTTGTGTCAATATGACGTCATGTCTACAAAGGCGAAAGTGACGGCATATGTGGATCCAGTCGTGCACCGGGCTCTGAAGGTCGCGGCAGCGCGACAGAATGAGAAGGAGTCGGCGATCGTCGAACGGGCGCTGCGCGTCGCGCTGGGGATCGAGTCGGCCGAGCAGTCGCGGGCGCTGACCACTCTCACCGCTGACCAGGCGATGCAGGCTGCGCTCGACGAGGTGCGCGCGTACCGACGCACCAACCCGATCACGCGATGATCCGCGCGGTGGTCGACACGAACGTGCTGGTCGCAGGATTCCTTGGCCCCGAATACTCCCCCGCGCACGCCCTGCTTGAGGCCCACCGCGAGGGCGAGTTCGAACTTGTCTCAAGCCCCCGCCAGTTCGCCGAGCTCGACGGCGTTCTTCGTCGTCCGGCCTTCGAGCGTCAGGCAGGCGGCGGCCGCGGAGCTGAGTTTGTCGACCGTCTCGCGACTGCGGCGCTGTTTGTTGCCGACCCCTATGACCTCCCCCGCCTCACCGCGAACCGCCACGACGATCTGCTCGCCGAGGTCGCCCACATCGGCGGCGCGCGGTTCCTGGTGACGGGCGAGCCCGAGTTGGTGCGCTCACACGTGCGCAACCTGACGATCGTCACCACCGAGGAGTTCCTGGGCGGTCTCGATCGCGTGGAGCAGCTACTCGCCGCCGCTGTTTAGGCTGCGGACATGAGTGATCAAGAATTCTGGAAGTCCACTGATGACTACATCGTCGAGCACTTGCTCGGCAACGATGCTGACCTTGCGGGCGCCCTCGAGCGCAACGCCGGAGGCGGCCTCCCGGCGATCGACGTCTCGCGCACACAGGCCGAACTGCTCGCGATGCTCGTGCACTTCGGCGGCGCGGAGCGCGTGCTCGAAGTCGGCACGCTCGGCGGCTACAGCACGATCGGCCTGGCGCGCGCCGTCGGCGAGGCGGGTTCCGTGACGACGCTTGAGCTGATCCCCCACCATGCCGATGTCGCCGCCGAGAATCTCGTCGCCGCCGGACTGTCCGACCGCGTCGAGATCCAGGTCGGGCCCGCACTCGAACTGCTCGAGGCGATGCTCGACGAGCCGCCCGCGCCGTTCGACTTCGTATTCATCGACGCCGACAAGAAGAACAGCCCTGAGTATTTCGCGCTTGCGCGCAGGCTCTGCCGCCCGGGCGCGATGATCATCGTCGACAACGTGGTCCGCGACGGCACACTCGCCGACCCCTCCGCAGACGACGAGCAGACGCTCGGCAACCGCCGCCTGCAGGCGATCCTGAAGGCCGACGATTCAGTCCGGGCGACAACGATCCAGACGGTCGGACACAAAGGTTGGGACGGCTTCACGATCGCGATCGTTTGATCTTGCCTGTTGGGGTTCGCGATCGACCGATACTCCCCCTGGTCCCATCTGGCGGTGACGGTCAGGGGCGAAAGCCATCAATCGGCCAGTAGTCCGCCCGATCGATGGCCGATACTTGAGGCATGAAGAAACTTGCGGTTCGAACCTTTTCGGCTTTCATCCTCACGATCGGCGCAGTGGCGCTTTCCGGCTGCGGAGCCTCTGTGGACCAGAGCCTCTTGGACCAGGCGGGCAAGCATGGCAATGCACTCGAGGCGGTGTATGCGCTCTACAACCAGGACGTTCTGAAGTCATCGTCCGCCCGCGACCTCAAGGATGTCAACGCCGCCCTGAAGGCCAGCGACCCGAAGAAGGCCACTGAAGGCGACCTGCGTCGCGCGCAGGAAGAGATCGACAACCGCATCGAGAAGCTCGACGACTACAAGTCCAAGCTGAGCGCGGCAAACAAGAAGCTGCGCACCACTCCGGCCCCGGACTTCGCCGCCGCGCTGGACAAGTCCAGCGACAGCGAGAAGTTCGCCGCCAGCTACAAGAAGACCACTGAGATCACGCAGAAGACCGGCACGGCCGCAGTCGGCGCGTTGCGCTACGCGACATCGGCCTTCGAGAAGTACCTCGATTTCCTCGAGGCTTGGGAGGGCTACCTCGACGACGGTGAGACAGCCACCTTCGTCTCGACGGCGAACGCCAGCGACAAGGCCTACGCAAAGCTGAAGCGCCAGATCGCGATCGTCGAGGCCAAGGGCAGCCTGACCAAGCGGTTGGATCCGCTTGTCGGCGAGATGGCTGACGCCGCGAGCAACGACAGCCAGATCGCGGACCTGATCAGCAAGCTCCGCGAGGACTACCCGAAGAGCTTCCTGCCGGTTCACATCGTCGAGAAGTAGCCGGCGCCGTGGGATCGACCGATGAAACGCCCATTCGACTCCCTCTCCTACGCGGCAGTCAAGCTCAACGGCAAAGACATCAAGAAGGCCGCGACCAGCGCCAGGCTAAAGCTCGTAGGCCGCCTTCAGCACCGGGTCCTTCTCGGCCAGCATCGTCGCGAGGTCGACCATCACCTTGCACTGCTTCCAGGTGGCGTCGTCCTGCATCTTGCCGTCGATCATGTGGACGCCCTTGCCGTCCGGGATCGCTTCGAGCACCTTCTTGGCGAACAGCACTTCGTCGACCGGCGGGGAAAAGACCTTGCGCGCGATTTCGATCTGGGCCGGGTGCAATGACCATGCGCCGACGCAACCGAGCAGAAATGCGCTGCGGAACTGGACCTCGCAGGCGACCGTGTCCTTGATGTCGCCGAACGGGCCGTAGAACGGGAGGATTCCGTTGCTGGCGCAGGCGTCGACCATGCGGGCGATCGTGTAGTGCCACGGGTCCTGCTGGGCGTAGACGCGGCCGTCTTCGAGGTCCTCCGGGTTGCTCGGGTCGTTGATCGAGGTGTAGCCGGGGTGGCCTCCACCGACGCGGGTGGTCTTCATGCGGCGGCTGGCGGCGAGGTCTGCCGGGCCGAGCGACATGCCCTGCATGCGCGGGCTGGCCTGGGCGATCTCTTCGACGTGGGCGACTCCCTGCGCGGTTTCGAGAATCGCGTGGAAGAGCAGCGGCTTCGTGAGGCTGGCCTTGGCTTCAAGCTGGGCAACGAGTTGGTCGGCGTAGTGGATATCCCACGGGCCTTCGACCTTCGGGATCATGATCACGTCGAGCTTGTCGCCGATCTGCGTGACCAGCTCGGTGAGGTCGTCCAGTATCCAGGGGCTGTCGAGCGAGTTGATGCGGGTCCAGAAGCCGGTGCCTGTTGCCTTGAAGTCGACGGTTTTGCCGACTTCGATCAGACCGGCGCGAGCAGCTTCCTTGTTGTCCGCGCTGATCGCGTCTTCGAGGTTGCCGAGCAGGATGTCGCTCTTGGCGGCCATGTCCGGCACCTTGCCGCGCATCTTCTCGTTCGACGGGTCGAAGAAGTGGATCATGCGTGACGGCGGGAAGGGGACCTCGTGAACGGGATCCGGCGCGCCTGCGGCGAGCGGCTTGAAAAAGTCGCGTGGGCTCTTCATGGGGAAAGGTCTCCTGGAAAAAGGTCGGTGGACAGCGGGCGCAATGGTAGATGCTTCAATCCCTGCCTATGGAGAACGAGCCGACGAAACTGCTCTTTGTGTGCCTCGGAAACATCTGCCGATCGCCGACCGGTGAGGGTGTGATGCGGCGTCTCGTCGAAGAGGCCGGCGTGGTCGATCTGTTCGAGATCGAGAGCGCGGGAACGGGCTCGTGGCACATCGGCGACCCACCCGATCACCGCAGCGTCGCCGCCGCCGCGGCCCGCGGTATCACGATCGAAGGCCGCGCCCGCCAGGTCACCGGCGGTGACTTCGAGCACTACGACTTCCTCCTCGCGGCCGACACGTACAACCTCCGCGATCTCCAGGCGATCGCGCCGTCCGACGAGGACGAGGCGAAGGTGCGCCTGCTGCGCGAATTCGATCCGATGTCCACCCCGGACGACCTCGACGTGCCGGATCCGTACTACGGCGGACCGAGCGGCTTCGACGATGTGATCGATCTCGTCGAAGCGGCCTGCCGCGGCCTGCTCGACGAAGTACTCAGCCAGCAGCAGGCGTAGGTCATGGCGGTCGACGCGATTCGCGCGGCGCTCGAGTCCAAGCTGGGACTCACCGTCTCGACGGTCGTTCTGACCTCCGGCGGCGACATCAACGACGCGTATCGCGCCGAGACCACCGACGGACCGATCTTTGTCAAATCCAGCCCGACGGCGCAGCCGCGAATGTTCAGCGACGAGGCTGCCGGCCTGGAATGGCTCGGCGAGCCGAGCGGCGTCGCGGTGCCGAAAGTGATCGGCGTCTGCGACGACGAGGACGCGCCGCGACTGCTCGCACTTGAATGGATCGACAGCGGCCGCCTGGGTCCGGACGGCGAGGAGGAGCTCGGCCGCGGCATCGCAAAGATCCACGCCGCCGGAGCGCCGACATTCGGCGCCACTCCCGTTCTCGGCGGCGGCTATGCGAGCGCGCCGATGCGCTTCAACGAGTTGAGCCTCCCCAACGATCCGCGCGAGACCTGGGCAGAGTTCTACGCCGAGAACCGCCTCCTCCCGCTCGCCCGCGCATCGATGCAACGTGGCGCTTTCGACAAACACGACCTCGCACTGATCGAGCGGGTCGCGGCGCGGCTTCCGGGACTCGCCGGCCCGGACGAGCCGCCGTCGAGAACGCACGGCGACCTCTGGTCCGGAAACATCCTGCCGTCAGCCGAAGGCACCCCCTATCTGATCGACCCGGTTGCCCACGGCGGGCATCGCGAGGTCGATCTCGCCCTGCTCACCGTCTTCGGTGGACCGGGTCAGCGCTGCTTCGACGCCTACGACGAAGCCTTCCCCCGCGCCGACGGGCACGAGGAACGCAAGCAGCTGTGGCAGCTGGCGATGATCCTGCTGCACGTCTGTCTGTTCGGCGGCTCGTACGCGGGCCAGGCCCGCGCGATCGCCAGCAGCTACACCTAGCCGACGGTCCGCTGCAGCGTCAGCGTGTTGCCGTCCGGATCGAGAAACCAGGCGACCTCTCCCCCGCCCGCCACGTGATAGATCCGGTCGTCATCCTGATCGATCCCCGAAACCTCAAGAAACTCGACGCCCTTCTCGCGCAGCGACGCCACCTCGGCCTGCACATCACCGACCTCGAACCCGAGCACCGCGAACTGATGGGGCTCGAAGTTGTCGACCAGCGTGACCCGGAGCTCGGTTCCGCCCGCGTTCATCACCACGGCGAAGGGCGTCCGCTCGATCAGTCCGCACCCGAGCGTGTCGACGTAGAAGTCGCGCGCGCGCTGGATGTCCTGGCACGCGATGAAGGTCTTGATCCTGAATGAATTGAGCATTTGCGCAGACTTTCCCATCGATTAAATGAAGAAGCCCCGCCACGGGGATAGGCGGGGCCTCTTCGGCGGGCTCGGCGCGCCGAAACCCATATCTCAGGCGCAGAAAGCCCGCGGGAGTCTCTACTTGACGAAGAGGATCTCGCGGTACTTGGGCAGCGGCCAGAGCTTGTCGGGCACGACGCGCTCGAGCTCGTCTGCCGCTTCACGCACAGCGAGCATCTTCGGGAGCACCGTGTCACACATGTAGTCGGCTTCCGCGACGATTTCCGTCGGGTGGTTCTCGTCGAGGTTGGCCACGGCGAGCTCGTCGATTGCTGCGGCAAGTCCGACGAGGCCCTCCTTCAGACCCTTGGCCAGGTCGAGACCAAGACCGGATGTCTGGATGTCGTTGTAGTACTGGATCGCGGCCGGCAGGATCGACGTCTTGGCGATGTCAAACGTTGTTTCTGCCTCGATGTTGGTCTTGATCACGTACTGCTCGACGAAGACCTCGTAACGCGAGTGCAGCTCGCGCTCGGTGAGGACGTTGTACTTGCCGAACGTCTCGGTCGTGACGGCTTCAGTCCACTGCTTGAGTGCGACCGGGGTCGTCTTGAGGTCGAGGAGGCCGCGCTCGGCGGCCTCGTCGTGCCACTCCTGCGAGTAGCCGTCGCCGTTGAACACGATGTTCTTGACCTCGGCGTATGACGCCTGAAGGACCGGAAGCAGCGCCTCGTCGGCGGTCTTGCCGCCTTTCATCGCGGCTTCGAGTTTGTCTGAAAGCTCGTCGAGCGCCTCGGCCGTGATCGTGTTCAGAACCGTGTTCGGGTCGCTGATCGACTGGGCCGAACCGAGCGCACGGAACTCGAAGCGGTTGCCGGTGAATGCGAACGGGCTCGTTCGGTTGCGGTCACCCGGGTCGGCCGGCAGCGGCGGAAGCACCGGAGAGCCGAGGTCGAGGATCGAACCGCTGGTCGAGGAGACGAGCTCGCCCTTTTCGATCTGGTCGTAGACGTCCTGCAGCTGATCCGAGAGGTAGACCGAGATGATCGCCGGCGGGGCCTCGTTGGCACCCAGACGGTGGTCATTTCCGGCCGAAGCGACAGTTGCGCGCAGCAGGCCCTGGTGCTTCTTGACCGCGGCGAGGATCGCCGTGCAGAAGAACAGGAACTGGAGGTTGTCGTGCGGGTCATCGCCGGGATTGAGCAGGTTTTCGCCTGTGTCGGTTCCCATCGACCAGTTGTTGTGCTTGCCCGAACCGTTGATGCCGGCGAACGGCTTCTCGTGGAGCAGCGCGACCAGGCCGTAGTTGCGGGCCGTGTTCTGAATCGTCTGCATGCACAGCTGCTGGTGGTCACACGCGAGGTTGCTGCTCTCGAACATCGGAGCGACCTCGTACTGGGCCGGAGCGACCTCGTTGTGGCGGGTCTTGATCGGCACGCCGAGCTTCGCCAGCGTGTTTTCGAACTCCATCATGAACGCGAGGACGCGCTCCGGGATCGAGCCGAAGTAGTGGTCGTCGAGCTCTTGACCCTTGGGCGGCTTGGAACCGAAGAGCGTGCGACCGGTCGTGACCAGGTCAGGGCGCTCGTAGAAGTAGTGCTCGGGGATCAGGAAGTACTCCTGCTCCGGGCCCGCAGTCGTGTAGACGTGCTCGACGTCCTCTTTGCCGAACAGCCTCAGCGCGCGAACGGCCGCGTCTGAGAGCGCGCGCATCGAGCGCAGCACCGGGATCTTGTTGTCCAGCGCCTCGCCGGTCCACGACGTGAACGCGGTTGGGATGCACAGGGTGGCGCCGTTCGGGTTCTCGAGGATGAACGCCGGTGAGGTCGGGTCCCACGCGGTGTATCCACGCGCCTCGAAGGTGCCGCGGAGGCCGCCGTTCGGGAACGAGGATGCGTCGGGCTCAGCCTGGATCAGCTCCTTGCCGCGGAACTTCGACTTGGTGGTGCCATCCTTGGGCTCAAAGAACGAGTCGTGCTTCTCGGCGGTACGGCCGGTAAGCGGCTGGAACCAGTGGGTGTAGTGGGTCGCACCCTTGCCGAGCGCCCACTCGAGCATCGCGGCTGCGACCGAGTCTGCGACGGTCGGGCTGATCGCCTCGCCTGCTGAGAGTGCTGCTTTGTACTGGTCGTATGACCCAGCGTCCATCAACTCCTTGGCGACTGAATCAGTGAAAACGAGCTCGTTGTAGACCTCGTCCTCATTGGCAACTTCGCCGCCGTTGCGCTGCTTCCACTGTGTGCCGATAATGGCGTGCTGTCGAAGGCTTGACATCTCTGTGACCGTCTCCTCTTTTAGGCGTTCCGGACGTGTCCGGACAATCTCTTGGGTGAATACTTGCCTGACTCTGAATTAATCGCATTTCTGCGAATCACGAGCCAGCAGACTCCGGCCGTGGTGGATGTACGGCTGGGTGATCATGGGCTCCTGGGAGCGGATCAGAGACTAAGCCAAACGGTGCATCCGCGCGGTTGTCCAGATGTATAAAACCGCCGCGTGGCGGTTGGCCGACAATACTTGGGTAGTCGGGGCGCTACGTGGCGCTGTTGGCGATCGCGACGACCAACACCCAGACCAACGGGGTCAGAAGCACATACGGGATCATCGCTCCCAGCGCGAATGCGCGGCGCTTGCGGTGGATCAGCTCAAGGTCTTCTGGATCGTCCTTCAGCCCGATCCAGCGGCGCAGGCTGAACAGCCAGCGACCGACAACTAGCGATACAGCAACCGCGAACACGCCGAACAGGACCACCACCGCAGGCCGCCAGGTGAGAGCGTCCTCGCTGGTGAATGACTCATAGAAAGCTACTCCCACCGCGTTCACCAGGGCGCAGACGACGATCGCGACACAAGCGATCACGAAGCCACCACCGATCAGCGGGAGCAGGTCTTCGGCGTGGGCAGCCTTCGAGCGATCGACGGTTGTTGCGCTCATGCCTTGATTGTGCCGGAAAGCGGCCGGCCGCGTAGGTAGAGGAGACCCATGCAGAGGTAGATCGTCCCGATGATCAGGATCACCGGGCCGGAGTCGTTGGCGAGCGCACCGACCACAGTGCCGCCGAGCGCACCGACGATGCCGGCACGGAACGGCCGACGCGCGACCGGGTCCTCGCCACCTTCGGTAAGTCGCGAGAACAGGCGCTCACGTTTGATCCAGCCCCAGAGCAGCGCGCCGAGCGCAGCCAGCACGACTACCCAGATCCCATCGGATTTCGCGCTCTCGATGCTCGCACTGAAGCGCCGGTCGGCGACTTTCCAGAGATCCCCCGCCCCGTTCGCCTCGAACACCGTGCGGGTGAGATGCGATTCCCCGCCGGTCGCAGAATCGAGCAGCGCGATCAGTCCGAGCCCGATGAAAGGCATCGCGACCAGCGCCGCGACGCGCAGCGGAGTGAACTTCATCTTCGCGACGTAGAGCGCGGCGATTCCAAAGGCGGTCCCGACGTAGATCACGCCGCCGACGTCGGCGCCCAGGCGACCGGCGCCCAGGAAGAGTGCAAGCAGGACGCCCGCGCCGGCGAACCACCTTGCCGGGTGTCTGGCTCCGCTGTCGCTGAGCAGCGCGCCGACGCCGATCACGCCGCTTACGGCAAGTACTGCTTCGAGCTCGTTTCCGACGCCGAAGAATCTCGCTCCGTAGAGCGGGTTTGACCCGAGCAACGACTCGCCGGTGAACTTGCCGCTGAAGAAAAGGAAGTCGATTCCGTGGGCGATCACCACAAACAGAACTGGCACGATGAGTGCGCGCGGCCAGCGCACGAGCCGGTCGGTGCCGAATGCGAGCAGGAACGATCCCGCTATCGCGATATCTGCCTCTGCGGCACGCGAAGGTCGCAGCAGTGCCGTGAGGAGAAGCATCAGCGGGAGCCAGAGGACTGCCAGGCCGACGATTCGCTGGGTGAGGCAGGAGATCTCGGCGTAGCGCCCGGTCAAACGGCCGAACAGCAGCAGGATGATGATGATCAGCCCGCCGATCAGGATCACGCTGCGGCCGAGCGGGGCGCGTCGGCCGGACACGAGCGAGAGGCGGTCATTCATCTCGTTGAGCTCCGGTGGGCTCATGCGCGGGGCGCCTTCGATCGGCTGACCCTGCATGTCGCTCGGCGGCTCGACCTCCAGGCGCTCAAGAATCGTCGGCGCGACATCGGTGGCTGCGACGAGACCGTCGCGGCGGGTTGTGGCTGATCGCAGGCCACCGTCGCCGTCAAGCCCGCGGGCGGCAAGAGTGAGCAGGCGGGTTCGGGCCGGTTCGGGCGGGGCCTGCACGATGATGATGAGGCGATCGGGGTCTGCCTCGGCGAGCTGACGGGCAACTCCAAAGCCGCGTCCTCCGGCCGGAAGCGTGCCGACCAGGACATCGGAGTAGCGCTGCGCCTTGAGCAGTTCGCCCGTAAGGTTCCTGGTGGGCGAGACAACCAGATTGCCCACCCTGCCTGCGGTGTCTGCAGCAGCGATGCCGGTGATCGTCGGAGAACCGTCGTAGGAAATCCATGTCAGCCGGTTTCTCGAACTGAGAACCGAGCACCCGAACGATCCGGGGATGATCTCACCGGGAACGTCGCTCGCGCGCTTCACGAACCCGGGCCATTGGACGAAACGGCCCTGGTCGCCCTCAAGGCCGAGCGCATTGACTTCGAATCCCGGCGGCGGCGGAGCCACCGGCTTGTAGAGACTGCTGGCAACGCGCGCGCCCTGCGAGATGTCGAGCATCATCTGGGTCGGGCTGTAGCGACCGAGCGTCGGGCTGAAGAGCCCGACCGCGAAACCCGGAAGTTGCTCGAGATCCGCCGCCAGTACCGGTTCAGGGCTTCCCGCCGGACCGGGGATGAAAAGCAAGGTTGCGGCTCGGGTCTGGTCGATCTCACCGGTCTTGGGAGCCTGTGCGGGCGTGCACTTGGCCGCCGCTGCGGCAGGTTCGGAGAAGGCCGCTGCCGCAATCAGCACGGCCAGCAGCGCGAGGGGCGCGGTGCGAAACATCGGGGCGACTCTACCTGCGTGCGGGGCGCATAAGATCTGTAGATCATGGCCGGAGAGTCGTTCGTCAAGTTCACATTCATCAAGGTCGATCCCGCTTGGCGCCGCCGCCTCGCCGAGGAGCGCACCCGCGACAAGGACGAGTTCGCCGCGGCCTGCGAGGACTTCGCGGTCGACGACTTCCTGCGGGCCTACTCGACTGTCGGCACGAAGGGCAGCGCCGACTTGATGCTCTGGACCGCATCGCCCAACCTCGATCACATCCACGAGCTGCACGTGCTTCTCAACCAGAGCGGGATCCTTCGCCACGGCGAGATCTCCCACTCCTTTCTGGCGATGACCAAGAACTCGCCCTACACGAACGAGGACCGCACGAAGGTGCGCCCGGGCGACGGCAAGTATCTCTTCGTCTACCCGTTCGTGAAGACGCGCGAGTGGTACCTGCTGCCGATCGACGAGCGCATGAGGATCATGAAGGAACACATCGCCGTCGGCAAGGAGTACCCGCAGATCAACTTGAACACCTCGTACTCGTTCGGGCTCGACGATCAGGATTTCGTCGTCTCGTTCGAGGCCGACGAGCCGGTCGACTTCCTGAACCTCGTGCAAAAACTGCGCGAGACCGAGTCGAGCCTCTACACCGCGCGAGACACGCCGATGTTCACGGCCCGCTCGATGTCGATCCGCCGCGCGCTCAATGCGCTGGACGGCTCGGCGCCCGTGGCTGAGCCTCTTTCGAACTAGACCGTCTGCCGTCTGCGCCTCCATGTCGGTTGATCGACAGAGCGCGAGCACCGCCCTGCGCGTCGCGCGCGGCGGATTCCCATACGGGCCACACTACCCGTTCATAGTTCAGCCTGCACTATCGCCCAACGGTTTTCAGCGGTTCATTGCCGCAGACGGAGGATGCGCCAGAACGTGGTTCACCTAAGCGTTGGCGATGCGCTTCATCTCGTCGATGTCGACGAGCTTCACGCGGGGGCGGCCCTGGGCTTCGCCGAGCGCGACTTCGTGCGCGTCGATCTTGCTCCAGCCGTCCCATTCCACAAGATCTGAGACCTTCGACTTCAGCCACTCGCCGTTGTCGCCCAGCGGCTCCTTCGGCGCGAGCTTGCCAGCGTCGCGGTCCTCGACGATGCGCGCCACGGTGTCGGCGCTGTCCTTCTTGTTCGTGCCGATCACGCCGCTCGGACCACGCTTGACCCAGCCGGAGACGTATTCGCCAGAAAGCACGTTGCCCGCTTCATCGGTGACGCGGCCGCCCTCGTTGCAGATCAGGCCACGCTTGGGCTCAAACGGAACTGTGTCGACCGGCTCGCCGCGGTAACCGATCGAGCGGAACACCAGTCCGCAGTCGATGTCCTCGGTGACGCCCGTACCGACTGCCTTGGGGTTGCCGTTGCCGTCGTCGACGATCTCATTGATCTCGACGCGGATGCCGGTGACCTTCTCGCCGTCGCCGAGAATCTCGACGGGCGAGCGCAGGTACCGGAGCACGACGCGGTGTGACTTGCCCTCGGGCTTGCGCGTCGAGTACTCCTTCATGATGTCCACGTTGCGGCGGTTGGTCGGCTCCGCGAGATCGCTCTCGAGCCACTTCTCACTGAGTTCGTCGAGCTCCATCTGCTCCGGGTCGACGATCACGTCGGCACGCTTGAGCTCGCCGAGCTCGAGCAGTTCCGGGTTGGTGAACGCTGCCTGCGCCGGTCCACGGCGGCCGAGGATGATGACCTCTTTGACGCCGTGCGATTTGAATGCTTCGACGGCGTGGTCCGCGGTGTCGGTCGGCTGGACCTCGTCCGCGTCGAGCACGAGCATGCGCGCGACGTCGATCGCCACGTTGCCGTTCCCGATCACGACCGCGCGTTCCACGTCGAGGTCGAACTCGTTGTCGACGGCCTCAGGGTGACCGTTGTACCAGGCGACAAATGTGGTGGCCGGGTGTGATCCGGCGAGGTCTTCGCCTTCGATGCCGAGGCGGTTGTCGCTGCTCGTGCCGATCGTGTAGAGCACGAGGTCGTAGCGATCGAGCAGCTCTTGTCGCGTGATGTCAGCGCCCAGCTCGACGCCGCCGAAGAAGCGGAAGTCCGGGTTCTGCGCGGTTTTCTCGAAGACGCGGGTGACGTTCTTGATCTTCGGGTGGTCCGGGGCGACGCCAAAGCGCACGAGGCCGAAGGGCGTCGGCAGTTTGTCGATCAGGTCGACGGCGAAATCCTCGGCGAGGAGTTGGCCGGCGGCATAGAAGCCCGAGGGACCGGCGCCGACGATTGCGGCGCGAAGCTTTGTGTCTGTGGTCATGGGGTGAGAAAAATCTTTCGGATCGTCGTGTTGATGCCTGGCTGGGGTCGACCGAGCCGGTGATGTTATCTGCAACACTTCGCGCCGCCATGTCCGAACCGCGCGCATTTTCGCCCCGCCGCGCCGCAGCCCTTTCAGTAATGACGGCCGCGCTCGCCCTGATCGTCGCCGGATGCGGGGGCGACTCCGCAGGCTCCGCTGAGGCAAACACTCCGTCGTCAGCGCAGAACGTCAATCTCGCCGACTTCCCGAAGACCGACGGCAAGAAGACCGTCGCCGACCTCCAGCGCGAGGTCAGTGCCGGTCAGGAGGCGAACCTGCTTCCGGCAGCCAACAATTTCGTCGCCGGCCGCGACAACCGCCTCCCGTTCGGCCTCTTCAACCAGGACCGCGAGCCGATCTGGGGCCCGACCGCGATGTATCTCTCGGCTGGCACCACCGCCCCCGCAACCGGCCCGTTCAAAGTTGCCGCCAACGACTTCTCAGTCCCTGCGGAGTTCCAGAGCGAGACCTCCGAGGGCGACCTCAACGCGATCGGCAACGGCTTCTACGCCGCGAACATCCCCACCCCGAAGGGCACCAAGAAGATCAACGTGCTCACGCTGACCCAGCAGGACGGCGGATTCCAGGCTGCGGCCACAGGGATCACCACCACCCTCCGTGATCCGACTGTCGCGCCCGGCGAGCAGGCGCCGGCCGTCACGACGCCGACCGTCAAGAGCTCTGGCGGCGATCTTGAGGCGATCTGCACGCGCACTCCTGCCGACGACATGCACGAGATCAGCCTGAAGGACGCGCTCAAAGCGAAGAAGCCGATCGTGCTGATCTTCGCCACGCCCAAGCTCTGCGCCTCACGCGTCTGCGCTCCTGTTGTTGATGTCGCCGAAGAGGTCCACCACGAACTCGGCGGCGACGTGATCTTCATCCACAACGAGATCTACAAAGAGAACGACATCAACGAGGGCTACAGACCGCAGGTTGCGGCATACGGCCTGACCTCCGAGCCCTACACGTTCGTGATCGCGTCAGACGGCCGCGTGGCCGAGCAGCTGCAGGGGCCGTTCGTCGCTTCGGAGCTGCGCGCCGCGCTGGCAAAAGCCGGCGTGAAGAAGACCTAGGCGGCAGCGCCGGAGGGGCAGTCGACTTCGGCGCCTTCTTCATCCTTCACGCGGAAAGAGGAGCCGCAGCCGCAGGCAGCGACCACGTTCGGGTTGTTGACCTGGAAGCCGGCACCGGTCAGCCCGTCGAGGAAATCGACTTCTGACTCGTCGACATAACGCAGAGAGAGATCGTCAATGAGAATCTTGATCCCGTTGTTCTCGAAGATGTGGTCACCGTCGCGCTGTTCGTCGATTGCAAGCGAATAGGTGAACCCAGAGCAGCCGCCACCCTTCACGCCCACGCGCAGGCCAGCATCGTCGATGCTCTTGTCCTGGCCTTCGACGTAATCCTTGATCTTTGTGGCTGCGATGTCTGTGAGGGTGACCATGCGGGGAGTGCTCCAGTTTGTCCGTTTGTAATTGATCGGACGGGGGCTAACTTGACTACAGTCCATTTTACTCAGATTGCCCGGACTTCATCCAGATGGCTGACATAGTAGAAATCAAAAACAGAATTGAAGCCGCGCTTCCCGGCTCGACCGCGGAGGTCGAGGACACGGCCGGCGACAGCAATCACTTCCGTGCGGTTGTGACCGCCCCGCAGTTCGAAGGACTCTCAAGGATCCAGCAGCACAAGCTGATCAACGAGATCTTCGACGGCGAACTCGGCGGCAGCATCCACGCACTCTCGATCAAGACCCAGACACCAGAGGCAGCAACAACATGAGCGACGAAATCTCCAACGAACTGCGCGAGCACCTCGCCAAGCTGATCGACGAAAACGAAGTGATCCTTTTCATGAAGGGCAACCCCGACGCCCCGGCCTGCGGCTTTTCGGCCCGCACCGTCGCTGTCCTCAACTCGCTCGGCCGCAAATACGCCGCCGTCGACATCCTTCCCGACCCGCGCATCCGCCAGGAACTGACCGCGCTCTCTGAATGGCCGACCATCCCCCAGCTCTTCGTCGACGGCGAGCTGATCGGCGGCTGCGACATCGTCACTGAGATGTACGAGAGCGGCGAGCTGGCAAGCGTCATGGGCGTCAACCAGTCAGCAGCGGCTGAGCCCGAAGAAGTCGCCACCGCACCGCAGTCCCAGGGACTGCAACTCGAGAACCACCTCGAGTAACGGCCATGGCCGTACGCGTCGTCGCCGACAGCACGTCGTACCTCACACCTGCGCAGATCTCCGAGTACGGGATCATCGAGGTCAGTCTCGCCGTCGTCTGGAACGACCGCTCCGTACCTGAGCTGGAGATCACGGATCTCGACGCGTTCTACGACGAGCTGCGCGCGATGAAGGATCTGCCGGGCACTTCTCAGCCCTCGGTCGGCCAGTTTCTCGAGGCGTACCAACCGATCATCGATGCCGGCGACGACATCGTCTCGCTGCATTTTTCCAGCGGGATCTCCGGAACGTACGAGAGCGCCGTGCAGGCGAAGCAGCAGCTTGAGCGCGACGGCGTGGATCCGCTGCGCGTGACCGTGATCGACACCGGCTCTGCCTGCGGGGGTTACGGCGCGATTCTGCTCGCCGCAGCGGCATCAGCCGGCCGGGGCGAATGTCACGGCGATGTCGTCGCGGCCGCGCAGAAGATGACCGCCGGCCTGAGTTTCTGGTTCGCGATCGACACGCTTGAGTTCCTGCGGCGCGGCGGCCGGGTCGGCGCGGCGGCGGCACTGCTCGGCGGCACGATCAAGATCAAGCCGATCCTGACGGTGAACAGCGAAGGAATCGTCCCGGTCGAGAAGGTTCGCACCGAATCGCGCGTGCTCGCGCGGATCGCGGACCTCGGAATGGAACACATTCCCGAAGGCGGCGGATTCATCGTTCAACACGTTCAGGCGCCAGAGCGCGCCCAGAAGGTGATCGAGGACCTGACCGCGAGGCTTGGCAGGGGGCCCGCGTTTGTTCCCGGCGAGATCGGCCCCGTGATCGGCGCGCACGTCGGGCCGGGACTGATCGGCGTCGGGGTGTTCCCCGGCGGTCTGATCGACCTCTAGCCGGTTTCGCCGGCCGGAGCGGGTCCACCGCGCGACGCCTGGCGACGCTTCTGAACCTCTGGCCAGAGGTCTGCGGCGAGCACCTGCAGCATCGCCGCGACCGGAATGGCGAGCAGAACACCGAGCACGCCGAGCAGCGCCGCCCCGATCAGTACGGCGACGATGGTGAGGATTGGCGGCACCGAGACCGTGCGCTTGTAGACGACCGGTTGGAGCAGGTTGTTCTCCGCCTGCTGGTAGGCGGTGAGCACGATCAGCCAGAT
This sequence comes from Solirubrobacterales bacterium, assembly GCA_051306435.1. Taxonomy (GTDB): domain Bacteria; phylum Actinomycetota; class Thermoleophilia; order Solirubrobacterales; family JACPNS01; genus JACPNS01. Next base: position 21,888 of record JBPPNF010000047.1, read on the forward strand.
GATCGGATCCCAGGGGAAATCACCCAGCGCGATGCACGCGAGCGCGATGATGCCTCCGCCGATCGTCGCGCCGACCAGCGGAATCAGGTCCATGAAGGCCATGAAAATCGCCAGAGGTGCCGCAAACGGGATGCCGAGGATGATCAGGGTGAGGTACGTGACTGTCCCGGCGGCGACGCTGATCAGGAAGTTTCCGACGACGTAGCCACTCACCACGCGGTAGAGATCCCCGGCGAAGCGCTCGATGCGTTCGCGCTGGTCACCTTCAAACTGAGCTGAGAGCCAGCGGACGATTCGGGGGCCCTCGAGCAGCCAGAGGAAGACAAGCGTGAACACCGTGAGCAGCTGAACAAACGCCGACAACGCGCCGAGCGTGACGGACTGCAGTGTTCCCGCTGCTGTGCCGAGCTGGTTGGGCAGCTCACGCACGGAGGACCCGAGGTTGTCGACGACGTCGTACCGCTCGTTCAGATCAAGGATCCAACCGGTGTTCTTCAGCTCCTCAACCCGGGCGGGAATGTCGTCCGCGATCGCCTCCACTCCCGTGACGATCGGCGGCACGACGACGAGGCCGATCAACACGATCGCTGCCATCAGTAACACGTAGACGACGAGGATGGACATCCACCGGGGAATGCGCGAGCGATTCTGGAAGAAGTCAACCGCCGGGCCGAGCGCGACCGCCAGAAAAAGCGAGATCACGACCAGGCCGAGCGCCTGCCGCGCGAGCACGATGAAGTAACAGACGGCGCTCAGCGCGATCACGATGAGGAAGACCTTGGCGACCGTCCGCGCCGAGACGATCACCTCGCGTTTGGGCGCGCAATCCATCCTTGCAAGCTACCCGCGCGCTCCGACGGGGAAACCGGGACTATCGACGGCGGCGGCGAAGGCCCTTGAGCACTATCGAACTGCCGATCAGAAAGCCGATCGCGGCGGCGCCGACCGTCAGTTCCTGTTTGTGGTCGACGATGTGCTGTCGCCAGTCGGTGATGCGCGCAACTTCGGTGCGCGCGGAGTTGACTGACTGGACGAGTTGCTGGCGGTTGTCCTCGATCGAGGCACGAATCTCGGCGGGGGTGCGCTGCTGGGCCATCAGTTGTCACTCTTCGGGTCGTAGGGCTTGGACGTGTCGCGTGGCGGCTCGGGTGGCTGCGCGGGCGGCGGAGACTGGCTCGGCGGAGCAGGCGGCTGCGGTGGCTGCGGTGCCGCTGGCTGCGGCGGAGTCGGAGCGACATAGGGCTGGGCCTGAACCTCGGGCTGCGTTGGTGGCGCCTCGGGCGCTGATCCGCTCTTCTCGGCCTGCTTCTCGGCGGCCTTTGCTGCCTTGGCGGCGTCCGTCTCGGCCTGCGCTGCTGCCTTGGCAGCTTCCTTCTCGGCCTTCTCTGCGGCCTTGTCGGCGATGGCGTCGGCCTTCGCTGCCTCCTGCTCGGCGACGCGGGCTGCCTTGGCAGCGAGTTTGGCCTCTTTGGCTTCCTGCTTTGCGCGCTTCTTCAGTTCTTTGGCGTCGAGCTCGAGTTCTTCGGCGTCTGCGCGGGCTTCCTTGAGGTCCTCTTTGGCCTCCGCGACGTCGGGATGCTCGGCCGTCTTTTCAGCCGGCTTGACCGTCGCTGCGACTGCGCCCGGGGCAGCGGTGCCCGGCGCAGGTTCTTCGACGGCGACTGAGTCGATCGTCTCGAGCGGCTTTTCGGCCTCGGCCTGCAGCGCTTCCTTGGTCTGTCTGGCCTCGGAGATCGCCTGGCTGGGCGCGAGCTGCGATCCCTTCTTGATCTTCTTCAGTGCGACGAACGCGAGCAGCCCGCCCATGCCGAAGCAGAGAAAGGCGACGATGAAGAAGCCGAGCCACGGGTACCAGGTGCCGATTGCGTCGGCAACGAGGAATGAGAGCGCGATCAGAAGAATGAAGAGACCGAAGAAGGCGAATACGCCGCCGACGATTCCGGCGACCGAGCCGCGCAGCAGGTCCTGGAGCGCGACGGCCATCTCGGCCTTGGCGAGCTCGATCTCTTCGTGGACGATCGTGGTGGTGCGGTCGATGATGTCGCTGATCGACTCGCCGAGCGGGGTGTTCTCGGGGGGAATGCTCATGCTCAGTCGATTGGCGGCGGCTCGTTGAAGACGCGGATCCAGATCTGCTCGGCGATTTTGCGGGCCGCGATGGCCACAATTGCGCCAACGCCAGCCATGATGCCGCTCCAGACGAGCTTTTTGACAATGTCATTCTGCATCGCGGCAGGAAGCCTTTCGTTCGGAGCGGAGGTGCTGGGGCTGGATTCAGACATCAAAATTCCCTTTGCCGTGGTGGCGGAGAGGTCACCATGAATAGGCGCCCGGAACGCGGTTGGCAAGGCTCGGCAGCTTATCGCGGATCGCCGACTGCTCTGCAAAATCGAGCTCCGCTGCAACGACTGCGTCGCCCTCGTCACCGGCCCGGGCCAGCACCGTGCCCCAGGGGTCGACGATCATCGAATTGCCGTAGGAGCGGCGGTCGCCGTCGTGGTAGCCGAACTGGTTGGCGGCGACGATGAAGAGTTGGTTCTCGACCGCGCGGGCTCGCAGCAGCAGCTCCCAGTGGGCCTCGCCGGTCGTGTAGGTGAAGGCGGCGGGGACGCTCTCGATCAGGGCGCCGCGGGTCGCGAGGATCCGGCAGAGCTCGGGGAAGCGGATGTCGTAGCAAACCGTCAGGCCGATTGGCTGGCCGCCGGCGAGGTCGGTCGTGACGATCTCGTCGCCCGGGTCCTCATGGTCGGATTCTTTGTAGCTCCGGCCCGCGACCTCGACGTCAAACATGTGGATCTTGCGGTACGTCGCCCTGATCGATCCGTCGGGGCCGATGTGAACGGAGGTGTTGGCGAGCTTCTCCTGGCCCGGCACCTGCTCGACGATCGAGCCGGCGACGATGTCCAGCTGCAGTTCTTCGGCGATGCGCGCGAGCCCGGCGATCGTCGGGCCGTCGAGCGGCTCGGCGTTCTCGAAGTAGTCCTTCGTGTTGCCCATGACGTTGAACTTCTCCGGCAGGACGACCAGCTGCGCGCCTTCGCTGGCGGCTTCGCGAACGAGCGCATGGGCGCGCTCATTGTTGTGGGCCTTGTCGGCCTGGGAGTTCATCTGGATCGCGGCCGCGATCAAGGTCTGTGGCATCCCGGCAGGCTAACCGTCTTGACGACGCCGAAGCTCCGCGACCAGCAGCTTCACATGCATGGCGCTGAGCAGATCTCGCATCGGTCCGTGCCCACGTTCAATCAGATCCGCAGCGTCATCGGCCGAGAGTTTGCCGGGCAGCTTCTCGGAGATCACGTCGACCTCGTCGCGCGCGAGGGCCTCGAGGTGGCGCATGTAGATCAGGGTGTCGTAGATCGTGAAGCCGAGGGCTTCGCCGTAGCCGCTCTTGCGGAACCCGGAGATTGCTGTGAGGAACTCGGCATCGGGTTGGCTGTAGCGGACGCCGGCCTTGGTCTCATGCGGCTCAATCGCGCCGATGCGCTCGAATCCGTTGAGCACGTCCTCGGGCAGATCAAGCTTGGTCACCGCCTGCTTGCGCGTGATGCCCTTTCCGCTCGCGATCGCCTGTGAGCGCTGGAGCAGCACGTCGCCGAGCTCAAGCCGCGCCTCGACCTGATCGGGCTCGTTCTCGAGGATTCGCTTGATCACGTCGAGCGGCAGGTAGCGCTCTTCCTGAAGTCGCTTGATCAGCTTGATCCGGTCGACATACTCGGGCGAGTACCAGGCCATGTTGCGGCTGGTCTTGACCGGCGCGGGCAGCAGACCTTCGCGCAGGTAATGCTTGATCGTCGCGGCGGAGACTCCGCTCTGCTCGGCGAGCGCGGCCATGCGCAGGAGGCCGTCGGTGCTCGGCGTGGTGGTCCGGGTCACGACGTGGGGACTCCTGCCACGCCGGCGACGGCGCCAGATTCACGTAGCGAGGCGATTTCCTCGGCTGAGTATCCGATCGACTCAAGAACGGCATCCGTGTGCTCGCCGAATCCCGGTGCGGGCTCGCGACGGTCCGGGCGCGCGCCATCGATCACGAACGGCGGTGCGAGCTGGCCGACGGGACCAATGCCCGGCTGGTCGACCTCAGTGACCATGCCGCGGGCCTTGACGAGATCAGATTCAAGCGCTTCGTCGATGCCCAGCACAGGTTCGATGCAGCAGTCGTGCTCGTCGTTGAAAGCGGCCCACTCCGCGCGGGTCTTCGTTTTGAAGACTTCTGCGATCACGCCCCAGCCGTCGCTGCCGGCGAGTTCGAACTGCTTCTCGATCAGATCCTCACGACCGACGCCGCGCGCGAACGCCTGCCAGAACTTCGGCTCGAGCGCTCCGCAGCTGACCCAGCCATCGGCGGCTTCATAAGGCATGTAACAAACCCATTTGCCTGCGAGGTCGACGTCGCCGCGTTCTCGGGCGTCGCCGGCCAGCGCGGCGGCGGCCGGCATTGCCAGCCAGCTCAAAGCGCCATCAGTCATTGAGATGTCGATTTCTGCGCCGATGCCCGTGGCGTTCTTCCTGACCAGAACGGCGAGGATCGCGATCGCGGCCATCTGCGCGCCGCCGCCGATGTCGGCGATCTGGCCTGCGGCCTGAACCGGCGGGCCGCCCTTCGCTCCGGTCAGACCGAGCAGACCGTTCAGGCCGAGGTAATTCATGTCGTGTCCGGCGCGCAGGGTGAACGGGCCGTCCTGGCCGTATCCAGTGATCGCGCAGTAGATGACGCCCGGATTCACGGTCTTCATCTGGTCATATCCGACGTTCAGCTTGTCGAGCACGCCGGGACGAAAGGACTCAAGCACCACGTCGTGGTCGGCGACGAGCTTCAGGAGAATCTCTTTGCCGTCGTTCGACTTGAGGTCGAGCTGGATCGACTGCTTGTTGCGGTTGAGCGCGTCGAACTGGACGCTGTGCGTGCCGCTCGCCTTTGCCGCTTCGCCGCCGGCATACGGAGTCGTCCAGCGCATGTAATCGCCCGCTCCGGTGTCTTCGACCTTCAGCACCTCTGCGCCGAGGTCGGCGAGAAGCAGTGAGCAGAACGGTCCGGGGAGCAGGCGCGAGAGGTCGAGGACTTTGACGCCCTTCAGCGGAAGATCAGACATTGCGCGGCACTCCAAGCAGTTCGCGGGCTTCGGCGATCGTCGCGACCTTGCGGCCACCGGCCTCGATCTGGCGCGCGGCTTCCTCGCAGAGGTCGCCGTTGCCCTTGCAGACGTCGCCGTTGGGCAGATAGAAGTTGTCTTCCAGACCAACACGGACGTTGCCGCCTTCGGCGATCGCGACGGGAACCAGATCCCACTGCTCGCGCGAGACGCCGACCATGCCCCAGTTGTTCACGCCATCGCCGCCGTGCCCGCCGGGCTGCGGAACCTGACTCGCCATGTGCTTGAGGTTCTCCGGGCGCGCCGGGGTACCGCCAAGTACTCCCGTCACGAGCGAGATCTGCAGCGGCGACTCGAGAATTCCCATGTCGATCAGCGGCTCGAGCGAGGCCAGGTGCCCCAGCTCGAAGCACTCGTGCTCGGGGCGGATGCCGTATTCGTTCATCGCAGTCAGGAACTGGATGATCGTGTCGAAGCTGTTCTCGAAGATGAAGCCGAAGATGAACTCTTTGCGACGCTTGGAGTACTTCGCATAGTTCATCGAGCCCATGTTCAGGGCCGCGATGTCGGGGCGGATCGCCTCGAGATACTCGAGGCGCTTCTCTACGGAGAGGCCGACCGCGCCGGTCGAGAAGTTGATGATCACGTCGCCGCATTCGGCCTTGATCGCGTCGGTGATCTCGCGGTAATTCTCAATCTCGAAGCTCGGCGTTCCGTCGTGCTTGCGCGCGTGGATGTGGATCATCGCCGCGCCGGCGTCGACCGCGCTGCGCGCTTCGGCTGCGTACTCCTCCGGCGTATAGGGAATTGCCGGGTGTTGCTCCTTGTTGGCAACCACTCCGCTGATCGAGTTGGTGAGGATGCACGGCTTGTCAAATCCCGACATCAAGCGCTCCTTTGCTGCGCACCTCAGGTGTGCAACGAGAATTGTCAATGAAAAATGGCTTGTTCAAGGGGGTTGTTGCTGCACACCTCTGGTGAGCAGCAGTTTGGCCATGGCCTGCTTCGCGGAGGCGGCCGTACGGCTGGTCGGTTGCGACCGCGGAGCCAAAACCCGCTGCACACCGGAGGTGTGCAGCACCGGACCGCATACCTAAGCCATTCTTGGCCGCAGGATCGTCCAGTTCACCAGAGGTGTGCAGCAGATAATCAAATCCGCTCATACAGGCATCACTCCGTGCTTCTTGTCCGGGCGGTCGACGTGCTTGTTCTCGGCCATCTCGAGGGCGCGGATGATGTGGTGGCGCGTCTCGCGTGGGTCGATCACGTCGTCGATCATGCCGTTGCCGGCTGCGAGGTAGACGTCGATCATCTTCTGGGCCTCGGCGAGCAGTTCCTCGCGTTTGGCCTCGGGGTCCTCGGCGGCTTCGATGATCGAGCGACCGATGATGTTCACCGCGCCTTCGGCACCCATCACGCTGATCTCGGCGGTCGGCCATGCGTAGATTGCGTCCGGCTCATAGCCCGAGCCGTTCATCACGTAGTAGCCAGCGCCGTAACACTTGCGGATCAGGATCGTGACCTTCGGGACCGTCGCACGCGAGGTCGCGTACAAGAACTTCGCGCCGTGGCGGATGATCCCGGCCTCCTCGACCTTGCTGCCGACCATGAATCCGGGAACGTCCTGGAGATAGATCAGCGGGATTCCATACGCGTCGCAGAGGTTGATGAAGCGTGCGGCCTTGTCGGCGGAGTCGTTGTCGAGGATTCCGCCCAGGTGCTTGGGCTGGTTTGCGACGATGCCGACGCTGCGGCCGTCCATCCGCGCGAAGCAGGTGATGATCGACTTCGCCCACTTCCCCTTCATGTCGAAGTACTCACCGTCGTCGACGATGTGCTTGATGATCTCGTACATGTCGTAGGGCTGCCGGCTGCTCTCGGGCAGGATGCTGAGCAGCTCTTCCGCGTGGCGGTTGACCGGGTCCTCGGTCGCCTTGATCGGCGGCTTCTCGCCGCTGTGCATCGGCATGTAGGAGAGGTAGTCCTTGATCGACTGGATGCACTCGGCGTCGTCGCCACACTCCATGTCGGCGACGCCGCTCTTGCGGTTGTGAACCTTGTAGCCACCGATCTCTTCGTCGGTGACGTCCTCGCCGGTTGCGGCCTTGACGAGGTGCGATCCGGCCAGCGCCATCGAGCCCTGGCCCTTGACCATCGGCAGAAAGTCGGTGAGCGCCGGGACATACGCGGTGCCGGCCGCGCACGGCCCCATGACTGCCGCGACCTGCGGGATGACCCCGCTCATCGTCACCTGTTCGCGGAAGAGGTGACCGGAGCCGGCGAACAACGATCCGACCGCTTCCTGAATGCGCGCGCCAGCCGAGTCGAGCAGCCAGATCATCGGCATGCGCTTGTTCAGGGCGAGTGCGCGCAGGCGGGAAAGCTTGACCTCGCCGGTGTAGCCCATCGATCCCGCCATCACGGTGAAGTCGTAGGCACCGACGCAGACCAGGCGGCCGTTGACCCGGCCGTAGCCGGTGATGACGCCGTCGGCCGGGGCGTCCACGCCCGCGAGCGCGCGCTGCGAGAAGTGCGGGCGCCCGTGCAGGCCGAACTCGACCCAGGTTCCTTCGTCGATCAACAGCTCGACGCGCTCGCGCGCCGTGAGCTTTCCACGCTCGTGCTGCTTGGCGATCTTTGCGTCGCCGCCGCCCTTGAGGTTGTGTTCGCGCTTGGCGAGCAGCTCATCGACGAGCTCCTCCATCTGCGACTTCAATTGAGTTGCTTCAGCGTCGTTCATGCCTTATCGGCCCTTCCAGTTGGGTTCACGCTTCTCGAAGAACGCCATTGCGCCCTCGATTGCGTCTTCAGTTCCGAGCGCCACGGTGAACTGCGTGTGCAGGTACTCAAGGGCGCTGAAGTACGGCAGGTCCTGTTGATTGACCATCGAGTCGTGGCCGAGGCGCATCACGACGGGGGCCTTTGCTGCGAGCTTCTCCGCCCAGGCGTCCGTTGCTTCGTCGAGTTCTTCGCGCGGGACGGCCTTGTTGATCAGGCCGAAATTCACCGCCTCATCGGCAGTCATCCGCTCGCCGAGCAGCAGCATCTCGTTGACCTTCTTGCGCGGGACGTTGCGGTAGATGATCGCCATGATCATGAACGGGAAGAGCCCGATGTTGATCTCGGGCGTAGAGAACTTCGCCGCGTCGGAGGAGACGATCAGGTCACAGGCGAGCGCCACGCCCAGCCCCCCGGCGACCACGTGACCGTTTGCCTTGCAGATCGTCGGCTTGCCGAGTTCGGCGATCGCGCGGAAGAGATCGAGAAAGCGCGTCGTGCCGTAATGCTTGTGCGCGAGTGGCACGTCCTGCGAGAAGCCGGAGAGGTCGCCGCCGGCGCTGAAGACGTCGCCCGCGCCGGTCAGTACGGCGACGCGCACTTCCGGATCGGTCTTTGCCTTGCCGAACGCGTCGACGAGGTCGTCGAGCATCGCGTGGCTCAGCGCGTTGCGCTTGTCCGGCTGGTTGAGAGTGATCGTCGCGACCCCACCCGCGACCTCGTAAAGAATATTTTCGTACACGCCCGCTCCAGTAAGAAGTAAGAAGTTCGACTTCTCACTCTAACGGATCGGTTCGGTGCGCTCAGGGACGCGGATCGCCGGAGTCGAAAACCGGCTTCTCGCCGGCCTGCGCGGCCTCGATCGCACCCTTGAAATCATCGTGCGACTGCGCCAGCGCCATGTACGAAGAAACCATGTCGTAGTGCGTGTCGCGCGGCATCGACTCGGCTGTATGGACAGCTCGTTTGATCAGGCGCTGGGCGAGCTGCGGGCCGGCGGCGAGCTTCTCGGCCAGGGCGTAAGTGACTTCAGTGAGCTCGTCGCGCGGAACGGACTGGTTGACAAGGCCCCATTCCGCCGCCTGCTCGCCGTTGATCACTTTGCCGGTCAGGAGCAGCTCGAGCGCGCGCGCCGGTCCGACCAGGTGCGTGAGCAGCCAGGCGCCGCCGTCGCCGGGGACCAGCCCGAGATTCACGTAGGCCTCGCCGATCTTCGCCTCGTTCGCCGCGATGCGGAGATCGCACAGCAGCGCCATGTCAAACCCCGCCCCCATCGCCGCTCCGTTGATCATCGCGATCACAGGTTGGGGCACGCGCTGGAGCGAGCGCTGAACGCGATGGACGTGGTCGCGCAGGAACTCCTTCTTGGCCAGCGGTCCTGACTCTGTCGCGAGCGTCGCGAACTCACCGCCGGCGCTGAAGGCCTTCCCGGCGCCTGTGACCACGATCGTGTGCACGGATCTGTCGGCCGCGAGCCGGTCAAGAGCGTCGGCCCATTCGTCGACGAACTCGCCGTCGAAGGCGTTGAGCCTGTCGGGCTTGTTCAGCGTCAGCGTGGCGACATGCGTCGCCGCGTCGACCTCGGTGAGGATCACATCGGACATGGCTGGCGACTCTACCGGAGGGGGTTGATTGGTAGGTTGCGCCGGTAACGGCAAGATTCTTCCGGGGAGAGCACATGGCTGGAGAGATAGTCGAGTTCGCGTCCAATGGCGGCACCGCCGAGGGGTACCTGGCAACGCCCGAAACACCAAATGGCAAAGCCCTGGTCGTGATCCAGGAGTGGTGGGGTCTCGTCGACGAGATCAAGGGCATCGCCGATCGCTATGCAGACGCCGGCTACTACGCCCTGGTACCGGACCACTTCCATGGCAACTCGACCGAACAGCCCGACGAGGCCGAGCAGCAGATGATGGCCATGAACGTCTCCGAGACCGAGAAGGAACTGATCGGCGCGGTTGACTTCATCGCAGAGAAGGCCGGCACCGAAATCGTCGGCGCGACGGGCTACTGCATCGGCGGGGCCCTGTGCCTGTTTGCCGCTGCGCTGAACCCAAAGGTCGCAGCGAGCTCGAGCTTCTATTATGTCTTCCCACACGGCAAGCCCGAATGGAGCAAGATCGCGGGACCGGTGCTGATGCACTTCGGAACCGAGGACGCCTTCATTTCGGCCAGCGACATCGAGGCCCTGACCTCGGAGATGAAAGAAGCTGGCGTGGAACTCGTCGTCGAGTCCTACGAAGGAGCCGGGCACGCCTTCTGCAACACCGCCAACCGCCTCGGCACCTACAACGAAGAATACGCCGAGCTGGCCTTCGCGCGCAATCTCGAGTTCTTTGACAAAAACCTCGGCTGAACCGGTCGCTAGATTCGCGCCCATGGCGCGGAGCATTGCCAAATCACTGGCGGCGGCACTTCTGGCTGGCGCGCTGCTGGCCGGATGCGGCGGCGGGGATCAGTCCTTCACCACGCCGACCTACCCGTTCAGCTTCGACTACCCCGCAGGCTGGAGGCTCTCGCGCGGCGCCAACTTCACCTACGGCTCGAGCGATGCCGCGGTGCGCTCGGTCTCGGCTGCGCTCAAAGAGCCGTACGACCAGGTGACGATCACGCAGTACAAGCTGAAGAAGACCCTGCCGGCCGGCACCAACGGCTACCAGCCCGAGGTCGACCGCATCGTCGCGCGTCTGACCAAACAGGCCGGCGGCAGCGCAGGCGACGCGAAGGTTGTGAAATACGGCGGGCAGCCCGGCTACCGGTACGTCGTCGAGTACCCGGGCGGCAACAACCTCACGCTCGAGAACAAGCTGACCTTCCTGTTCAAGGGTCAGTACGAGTTTCAGGTCAACTGTCAGTCGTCCAAAGAGAATCGCGAAGCCCTGAATGAGGGCTGCGATCAAATTCTCGATTCGCTGAAGTTCAAGTAGGCAGTTACTTGATGCTGCTCCAAGGTCCGTTGCCTTCGCGGTATTCGATCGCGCTGACCTTGAGATTGTTCGGCGGCCCGGTGCCGCGCTTGAGCTTGTAGGTCTCGGATGTCACGCCTGCGGCCGTCGCGAACGTAAAGATCGCGCTCGGCCCCGGCGAGGCCGTATACATCTTGCCGCTCTCGGCTTTGACGAGAACCGGTCCCCGCATGGCCTTCGCGACGATCCGCACCCGCCCCGGCTTCGCGGACCAGATCTTCACGGTGAGCGACGTGTCGACGAGCCCGTCGCGCACATTGCGACCGCCGACCATCGACAATACTTGCGCAGGTGCTCGAGCGACCATCAGCGTTGACGAGATCCCGGTGTTCGGGTGAACGCGCTTGGACTCATCCTGAAGGTGCATAGAAAATGAGTTGCTCTCGACCAACCACGCGCTCGGGACCGAGTTGCAGCCCGGCGCGCCCGACGGTAGGATCGTTCCAGCCTGCCCGGTGTGGAAAAGACATGTCGGCGAGTACACCACGTGCGAATCGATCGGGCGCACCGGAGACACGTAGGCGCGGTTGAGGTTCGGGTTCCAGAACTCCGTTTCATAGAAGGTCGTCGGATCGGCGTCGGACGGCAGCAGCATCGCCACTTGCTGCGGCGTTGCGCGACTGACCCAGTTCAGCGGCGTCGGTTCACGGACGCGCGCCGAGTCGGAGTAGAGCTGTTGGTAGGACCACGCCTTCGCCTGGCTGATCAGCAGGATGAAGAGCGGCAGAAAGACGGCAAGCGCGCGTCCGTATCGCGCGAGGTCCTCGCGACCCGCCGGGGCCACGCTCGCAACGTAACCGAGCCCCAGGACCAGCGTGAGTCCGGCCAGAACCATGCCGATGTGCGGAAGCATCCCCTCATTCGAATCCAGCAGGAAGCCCAGGTACGCCTGACCGAACGCATCAAGCGAGAACGGCACCGCCACAGCATCGGACTGCATTCCGCTCACGATCACGACCGCGACGGCCACTGAAACTGCGGCGGCCTTCCAGGTGACCCGACCGAACGAGGCGACGAGGCCGAGAAAAAAGATCGGCCCGAGGTAGAACATGTAACGCTCGTAGAAAATGTGTAGCTCGCGCCAGTGGAGTGGATTGACCGCCGAGAACCAGGTCATCTGCAGAATGAACGCGACTGTCGCGACCAGAGCGAGCGCGACCAACGCACCGATCAGAGGATCTCGGCGATTTTCGCGCGAGCCGAACAGGGAGAATGTGGCGATCGCGGGCACGATTGCGCAGAGCAAGTAGACGTCCGCCGTGAAGGCCTTGAACCAGAACCAGATCTCTCCGACACCCGGCAGTTCGAGGGACGTGACCGAGGCATAGATCCCGAGCGACGCGCGACCACGAACGAGGACGTAAACCAGACCCAGAAGTGCGATCCCACTCAACATCGCCAGCAGAGCGCGCTGCGCGCGAAGAAACGCAATGCGCTCACCCGGCCCGCGCATCATCGCAACCAACAGGAGCGTCCCGCCAAAGATCGGCAGGAGCAACGCGAACTGCAATCGCGTGAACAGGGCAAACAGAGTGAGTGCCACCGCGAGGGCCGCAGACCTCCACCCCGGCCTTGCGAGCGCATGAATCATTCCGACAAATGCCGCGGCAGCCGCCGGATAGGCAAGGCTTTCAGTGCTGACGATCCCGGCATAGTTCAGCGCCGGGACGCTGATCGCGAAGACCGCCGCCAGCATCGCGTACTTCTGCGCGACAAACCAGCGCGCGGCCACGTAAACCGGGAAGGCGACCGCGCAGATCATCGCGGCGTTGATCGTCTTGACGACTTCGTACTGAGAGGCGACTGAATTCGCGAGCCTGAACGCCGGCGCTATCACCACTGGGTAGAGCCAGATACCTCCACCAGTAGGAGCCCCCCGCCAGCTGAAGCCGGTCCCCGCAGCGAGACTCTTGGCCACGCCCCAGTAGAGAAATTCATCGACGAAGCGCCGCGGCGTCACGACCCCAAGCGCGAGCACAGCAATCAGAACGCTCGCGATCGCCCAGAGCGCAACAACAAACCACAGATCGCGCCAGCGCCACCCGGGCACCTGCGCCTCCGGCTCGATCAGAGCAGGGTCTGCCATTTTCCGTCAGGACCCGAGACGCTCATGTCATCCACGGAGACGTCCGCCGGTAGTCCGCCCGGCGTCTTCACGGTGAAGGTCGTGTAGACCTCGTTGGCCGGCACGTCGATCGTCAGCGTGCCGCTCTTGCCCGCGTTTATGACCGTCGATCCGCCGCCCCGGGCTTTCACGACAACGCTTGACCTGCTGGCACGCAGCTTCAAACGCAGCTTGCCGGGCTTGTCGAGGAAGGTGCGCGTGTTCAGAGCGTTCTGCACGATGCCGGTGCGCACTGCTCGTCCGTCCACCAGCGACAGAATGCGTGGCGGCGGCTCGCCGACCATCAGAGTGAGCGTGGGCCACGACGTCGACGGGTGCACGCGCTTGACCTCGTCCTTCAGGTGCATCGTCACCGTGTCGCTGCGCAGATACCAGGCGTTGGGCACGGTGTCGCAGCCGGTGCCGAGGATCTCGCCGGTCTCTGACCAGTCGAACTTGCAGTTCGGCGAGTACATGACCGGAGAGACGATCGGCTTCGCATCCGTTGCGAACGCGCGCACCACGCGGTTGTTCCAGAACTCGGTAGTGAAGTACGAGAGCGGATCATCGGTCGAGGTGACAATCATCCCGACTTCTTCATCGGTGTTTTTGTCGATGAAGTTGGCGGGCTTGGGGAACTGCTCGAAGGCCTGTGTCGAGTACTTCCGCGCGTCGTTCCAGGTCTTCACCTGCGCCTGCACGAGCCAGACGAACGTGAAGGCGATCAGCACCCAGTAGAGGATCTTCCTCACCAGTTTGTGGTCGATCGTCGAGAGCACGTAGACCAGACCGACAAGCAGCGTGACGCGGGCGAGCGTCATGCCGATCTTCGGCGCGACGTCGGGGTGCGTGCTCATGTAACTGGCGATCGTGGTCAGGCCGAACGAGTCGTACGAGAACGGCACGAGCACGGCATCTGTCTGGAAACCGCTGACGATCGCGGTCGCCGCCGCTACGGACACGAGCGCGGAGGTCCAGGAGACGCGGTTCCACGACGCGACAAGGCCGAGGAAGAAGATCGGCCCGAGGTAGAACATGTAGCGCTCGTAGAAGATGTGCCGCGTGCGCCACTGGTACGGGTTGGTCGCCGAGAACCAGGAGATCTGCGCGATGAAGAAGAGTGACGCCATCACCGCGAGCGCGAGCAGCGCACCGATCAGTGGATCGCGGCGGTTCTCGGCTCGTCCGAACATCGCCATCGTCGCGATCACCGGGACGATTCCGCAGAGCAGATAGACGTCCGCCGTGAAGGCCTTGACCCAGAACCAGAGCGCCGAGAATTCAAGCGCGACGCCGTCGAAGACGCCCTGGTAGAGCCCGAATGCGCCCTTGCCCTGGGCGAGAATCGCGATGCTGCCGAGCACCCCGAGCACAGCGATCGTGAGCCATACCGAGCGCCGTTCTTTGAGGTACCGCGTGCGGCTGCCGGGCTCGGCCATCAGTGCCGCGAGCAGCAACGTGCCGAGGAAGATCGGCAGCAGCACGACAAACTGCGTGCGGGCGAGCATCGCCAGAACGATCATCGCGAAGGCAAGCAACGTGTTGCGCGGCCGCGGCCGCGCCAGCGCGAGCAGGACCGCTCCGCAGGCGGCGGTGAAGATGAAGTAGCCGAGGTTCTCCGTGCCGATGATTCCCGCGTAGTTCATCGCCGGTACCGAAACGACGAGAATCGCCACGACCAGCGCGCGCCAGCGGTCCAGGTAGAGGCGCCCGAGCAGGTAGGCAGGGAAGATCGTTCCGACGATCATCATCGAGTTGATCAGGTGCACGCCGGTGTACTGACCCGGCACCGTCTTGGCAAACCAGAACGCCGGAGCGAGCAACATCGGGTAGAGCGTGCTGCGCATGTTCAGGTCTGCGCCGCGCCAGGTCATGCCGTCGCCGCCGGCCCAGTTCTTGCCCAGCGCCCAGAAGAGGAACTCGTCCTGGTAGCGACGCGGCGATTCATGGCCGGTCGCAAGCAGGTAGATGATCACCGTGAGCAGAGCCCAGATGCCGGTGATGATCCAAAGCTCAAAGCCGCGTTCGCGCAGCCAGGCGCCGGCGTCGCTGCGCCATTCTGCAAAGTTCGCTTTCACGTCCCGGCGAGACTAAACGCGGATGCGGCCGCAGGTTCCAGCGCACTTCGGATAAAGTGAGAACTAGGACTTCTTACTTTCCACTTTCACCGAGCCAGACCCTGCGGAGGATCAACGATGGAATCAGCCACGATCAAGCCCGACTTTGCCGCCAGCACACGGCACTTCATCTTCACCGAGGAGCACGAGCAGCTGCGCGAGACGATCGAGCGCTTTGTCAAGACGGAGCTCGCGCCCCACGCGGATGAGTGGGAAGAGACCACGTTCCCGGACTCCGTGGTCAAGCGTATGGGCGATCTCGGATTCCTCGGCCTCACGCAGCCCGAGGAGTACGGCGGCCAGGGCGGCGACTACTTCACCTCCGTCGTGCGCGCCGAGGCGATGGCCTACTCGAACAGCGGCGGCCTGAACATGGGCATCGCCGTCCAGACCGACATGGCGATGCCGCCGATCGCCAAGTTCGGGTCTGAGGAGATCAAGCAGAAGTACTTGAAGGGCGCGATCGCCGGCGACATCATTCTCGCGCTGGGCATCACCGAGCCCGACGCCGGATCCGACGTCGCCGCGATCAAGACCCGCGCCGTGCGCGACGGCGACGACTACGTGATCAACGGCTCAAAGGTCTTCATCACCAACGGCCTGCGCGCCGACGCGATTGTGCTCGTCACCAAGACCGACGACTCGAAGGGCTTCGAGGGATTCACGCTTTTCATCGTCGACACCGACACTCCCGGCTTCGAGGTCTCGCGAAAGCTCGAAAAGCTCGGCATGCACGCTTCTGACACCGCGGAGTTGTCCTTCACCGACATGCGCGTCCCGGCGGCGAACATGCTCGGCGAAGAGGGCAAGGGCTTCTACAACATCATGTGGGAGCTGCAGAGCGAGCGCATGGTCGCCGCCTGCGCGTGCGTGGCCGGTGCGCAGCGTGTGCTCGAGCAGACGATGGAATACGCCAAGGAGCGCGAAGCCTTCGGCCGCCCGATCGGCAAGTTCCAGGCGATCCGCCACAAGATCGCCACGATGAGCATGAAGATCGAGGCAGCGCGCCAGCTCAACTACTACACGGCGTGGCTCGTCGATCAGGGCCAGTACCCGGTGCGCGAGATCTCACAGGCGAAGCTCTACTCCTCGCAGATCGGCTGCGAAGTCACCGACGAGTGCCTGCAGATCCACGGCGGCTGGGGCTACATGAAGGAGTACGGCATCGAGCGCGCGTGGCGTGACATGCGTTTGAACCGCATCGGTGCTGGAACTGATGAAGTGATGCTTGATGTGATCGGGCGCAGTTACGGGTTCTAGTTGACGAGCGGGGCGCCACGGTCAGCAGGAATCCGCCTGCTGCGAGCGGGATGACGGCGCCGATGTACGCGTTGTGAGCGGGTGTCAGCGATGGTCGCGTTGTCCGAACCGAGCGACTGCGAGATCGTGAGGATCACCGCCACCTGGTCGGCGACCATTGCCAGGATGCAACGCGAGGCGTGGCGCAGACAAATCTCCGCGTGTGCGAGAAGTAAGAAGTTCCACATCTCACTTCAACTGCAGAGCGGATAAGCTCCCACGCTGGATTTGCACCTTCTTTTCTCGATCCTCCAACCCACCAAGAAAGAGATCTAAATCACCATGAGTGACCTCGTCATTCCCGGTCTGCTTGAAGGCAAGACCGCCATCGTCACCGGTTCGGCCCGCGGCATCGGCCGCTCCACCGCAGAGCTGCTCGCAGGCTCAGGCGCAAACGTTCTGATCACCGACCTCGACGGCGACATCGCAGAGCAGGCTTCTGGCGAGATCGCCGGCAACACCGTCTCGATCGGCGGCGACATCACCAAGAACGGCGAGCCCGCCAACATCGTCAAGAAGGCGATCGATGAGTTCGGCCAGATCGACATCCTGATCAACAACGCCGGCTACACCTGGGACGGCCCGGTCCACAAGATCACGGACGAGCAGTGGGACGCAATGCTCAACGTCCACGTCAAGGCCCCCTTCCAGATGATCCGCGAAGCCGCCCCCTACTTCCGCGAGCCGGCCAAGGCTGAGCGCGCAGAGGGCAAGGAAGTCTTCCGCAAGATCGTCAACGTGTCTTCGACTTCCGGAATGTTCGGCAACGCCGGTCAGGCCAACTACAGCTCCGGCAAGCTCGGCGTCGTCGGTCTGACCAAGACTGTCGCCAAGGAGTGGGGTCAGTTCAAGGTCAATGTCAACGCAGTCGCTTTCGGTTTCGTCGACACGCGCCTGACGGCCGCCAAGGAAGAGGCAGAGACGATCGAGCGTGACGGCGAGCAGATTCAGCTCGGTATCCCGGAGCAGATGCGCCAGATGGCGAACATGATGATTCCGCTCGGCCGCCCGGCAACCCCTGAAGAGGCCGCTGCGCCGGTCTACTTCCTGGCAAGCCCGCTCTCCAACTACGTGCACGGTCAGGTGCTCAACATCACCGGCGGCATGTTCGGCGGTATGGCGTTCTAGTTCGCCAGTTGCTGCTCGAAGTTCCAGGCAGTTATCAAAAGGCCCTTCCGCTCGCGCGGGAGGGCCTTTTTCTTGCCCTCCGGCCGTGGGCATAGATTTCGGCCATGGCGGAGATCGACACACCGGTGTTGCGAACACCCCTGCCCGGGGGATCCGAAGGGGCGCGCGTGACCCTGCGGCCGTTCTCCACCGGCGAGATCGCCGTGCCGCGCGGCTTCCTGCACCGCATCGACGAACGCTTCGCCCACCAGCGCGCGCTCTGGCGCGGGGCGCGGAAGAAGTACGACCACTGGACCCCGTGTCCGATTTTCCTGATCGAGCATCCAACCGCTGGGCGAGTTCTGGTTGACACGGGAGTCCCCGCTGCGTCGGCCCACGATCCGAAGGCCGGACTCGGCGCCCTTGCCGGTCGGATGTATGCAGTGCGGGCCACCGAGGATCAGCCGCTGCCGGCGCGGATGCGCGCGCTGGGGATCCCGCGCGGCGGGATTGACGTCGTCGTGATGACGCATCTGCACTTTGATCACGCCGGCGCGCTCAATGAGATTGAGGATGCCGTCGTCGTGGTCAGCAAGAAGGAGTGGCGCAGCGCGAATGCCGGTAAGGCGCTGGCGCGCGGCTACGTGCGGCGCGAGTTCGATCTGGCGCATGACTACCGGCTGGTGGACTTTGACGATCCGACGGTCAATTCTTTTGCTTCGTTCGGACGATCGGTCGACCTCTTCGGGGACGGCTCAGTGATGCTCGTCTCCACCCCCGGACATTCGAGCGGCCACATGTCAGTGGTGGTGCGGCTGAAGGACCGCGAGTGCCTGATCGCCGGCGACGCGATCTACACGCGGCGCTCACTCGATGCCGGCGACCTGCCGCTGATCATCGCCGACGAGCACAACTACAAACGCTCAGTCCGCGAGATCCGCGCCTACAAACAGATGACCCCCAGCGCCCTGATCATCCCTGGCCACGACGCCGATCGCTTCGCGTCGCTCGACGAGCTCTACTGACGTCGGCTACTCAGGAGCGGTGCGGCGGGGGACTTCGCCGGTGCGGGCGCGTTCCTTCTGGCGCCACTTCGGCTCGAACTCGGCGTCCATCTGCCACCACATCTCAAGGACCCGGCGGAAGATCTCTTCTGAGACGGCCTGCGCCTGCTCCTTGGTCGGCTCGTCGATCTGCGTGAACTGGACCGGTCGGCCGTAGCGAACCACGACCTTCGGGAACCAGTGCTTCTTGACGTCACGCAGAAACTGCGAGCCGTAGATCGCGACCGGAACGACCGGCGCGCCGCTGGTCAGCGCGAGCTGGCCCGCGCCGCGCTTTGCGACGGTCGGGTAGTAATCGCGCGAGCGACCGCCCTCGGCGTACATCTGCACGACGCCGCCGCGGTCGAGGATCGCCTGCGCGGTGACGAATGTCTCGGAGTCGCCCTTCCCGCGCATGACCGGAAAGACACCACCGTGCGAGTAGACGAAGTCGAGCGGCGGCTTGAAGAGCTGCGACTTGGCCATGAACTGGAGCTTGCGGCGCAGGTGGATGCCGGTGAAGAAGTGATCGATGAAGCTGAAGTGGTTGGGCACGAAGATCGTCCCGCCCGCGCGCGGCACATTGTGCGCGTCGATCGCGGCGAGGCGGTCGAGTGCTCCGTAGCTGCCGGTCATCACGACGCGTACGAGGTCGTACATCGCGCTCGGCGGGTGTTCGCGCACGCGTCGGTGGTAGCGCTCCATGCCGGCGGCGTCGCGCTGATCGACGTAAACCTGTTCCTTCATCGCCATGTGATCACCTCCCGCCTGTCACGCGCCGGGCGTTCCTCGCCCGCGCACACTGTTGACCGTCGCCGCCCACTCGTCGAGCAGCCCGGCACGGCGGGATTCTGACATCTGTGGTTCGAAACGATACTGCTCCCGCCAGAGCGACTCCACTTCGGCGGCCGTCCAGCTGCCGGCGGTGATGCCGGCCATCATTCCCGCGCCGAATCCAGTCGTCTCGGTGATCTCCGGCACAACGACCGGCACGCCGAGCACGTCGGCCTGGAACTGCATCAGCCAGTGGTTTGCGACTGCGCCGCCGTCGGCGTGCAGCTCGTCGAGCGGCAGCCCGGCCGCGCGCTCCATCGCGCGCACCGCGTCCACCGTCTGGAACGCCATCGCCTCGAGCGCGGCTCGGGCCAGGTGCGCGCGCGTGGTGCCGCGGGTCAGTCCCATGATCGCGCCGCGCGCGTCCGGGTCCCAGTAGGGCGATCCGAGTCCGGTCAGCGCCGGCACGAAGTACACGCCGTCGTTCGAGTCGAGCGAGCGCGCCAGCGTCTCGGTCTCAGCCGCATTTGGCAGCAGGCCCAGCCCGTCACGCAGCCACTGCACCGCTGCACCCGACACGAACACGCTCGCCTCGTAAGCGTAGGTGGCGGTTTCAGCGGTGCCCCAGGCAAGCGTGCCGATCAGCCCGTCGGCCGGCACCGGCGCGCCGTCGCCGACGTTCAGCAGCACGAAGCTGCCGGTGCCGTAAGTGTTCTTCGCCTTGCCCGGCGAGAAGCACGCCTGACCGAACAGCGCCGCCTGCTGATCGCCCGCCATGCCGGCGAGCGGGATCGAGGCACCGCCGAACAGGCCGGGATCGGTCTCGCCGAAGACGCTGAGCGAAGGCTGCACCTTTGGCAACGACGCCGGGTCCACGCCGAAAAGCTCGCAGAGCTCCAGCGACCACTCGAGCTTGTTGATGTCGAAGAGCATCGTGCGCGCGGCGTTCGAGTAGTCGGTCACGTGGTGGCCCGTGAGTTTGAACGCGAGCCACGAATCGATCGTCCCGAAGCAGATCTCCGCAGCCGGGCGAGCTGCGAGACCTTCCACGTTCTGCAGCAGCCACTCGATCTTCGTCGCGGAGAAGTAGGGATCGATCGTCAGACCGGTCTGCTCGCGCACCAGCTGCGAGTGGCCGTCTTCCACCAACGCGCGGCAGCGGTCGGCGGTGCGGCGATCCTGCCAGACGATCGCGTGGTGCAACGGCTCGCCGCTCGCGCGATCCCACGCCACGACGGTCTCGCGTTGGTTGGTGATCCCGAGTCCCTTGAGATCGCTGGCCCGGGCTCCGGCGGCCGCGAGCACCTCGGCGGCGACTCCGCTTGTGACGTTCCAGATCTCGTTGGCGTCGTGTTCGACCCAACCCGGATGCGGGAAGTGCTGCGTGAACTCGTGCTGGCGCGATGCGACGATCCGGCCGTCGTCGCCGAGCAGCATCGCTTTGCTGCCCGTCGTGCCCTCGTCGAGCGCGAGGATCACGTGCGCGGCTCTCTGGTTTCGCGGTACACCTTGAGGAAGTCTTTCAGTTGGCGGCCGCGGTGGACGAAGCCGGCGAGCGACCTGCCGGTCGCGCGGTGCGCGAGGTCGAGCTCGATCTCCTTCACCCGCAGGCCGGCGCGAACTGCGTCGATCGTCATCCCGATCTCCATGCCGAAGGCCGCGTGGAAAGGCGTCACAGCGTCGAGCGCGTCGTATGTGATCGCGCGCTGGCCAGAGATCGGCGCGCGGGTGTCAAGCCCACAGCGGCGCAGAATCGCCTTGTGCGCAAAGCCGAGCGCAAGTCCGAACCCGCCACCGACGCGACTGGCGAAGATCGCCACCGTGAGATCGGCCTCGCCTGCCGCCACGGCCTCTGCCAGTGGCGCCAGGCGGGCGGCCGAGCGGGCGAGGTCCGCGTCGGCGAGCAGGACTACGGCCGAGTCACTCGGTGCGCCGTCGGCCAGAACGCGCGCCGCTGCGAGCGACGCCGCACCACCTTTGCCCAGATGGGTGGGCCCACCGACCACCGTCGCGCCGGCCTCGCGCGCCACGTCGCCGGTCGCGTCCGCTGAACCGTCGTCGGCAACGACAACAGTCGTGCCCGGAAAAGCCTCGTGCAGCGCCGCGACAGTCTCGGCGACATGGTCGGCCTCGTTGCGCGCGGCGACGATCACGTGGCCGACCAGGATGTGTTCGTCCGCCATCAGGGACGATATGTTGTCAGGCGGCTACGACGATCTCCAAACACCCCGACCAAGAGGCGAAATGAGCGACATAGAGGCACACATCACCGGCACCGTCTGGAAGATAGAGGTAAAGCCCGGCGACAGCATCGAAGAGGGCGACACCGTCGTGATCCTCGAGTCGATGAAGATGGAGATGCCGGTCGAAGCCGAAGACGACGGCGTCGTCAAAGAGATCAAATGCGCCGAAGGCCAGTCGGTCCACGAAGGTGACGTGCTCGTAGTTCTCGAATAGGCTCAGTTCTCGAATAAGCGCGGTTCTCAAACAGGAACTGCGGCCAATTACTCTCGGGTCATGTCCTTTGAGCTACCCGAGGGTCAGAACCGGCAGGAGTTCGCCAGCGGCAAGCTGATCTACGACGAGCCGCTGCCCCACGTCGCCCGCCTGCGGATCGACAACCCCGAGAAGCGCGGTGCGCTCGATCAGGAGATCCTCGATGCCTTCGCGCTCAACGTCCCGGCGATCGAGGCCCGCTGTCTGATCATCACCGGCACAGGCAGCGTCTTCAGCGCCGGCTACGACATCGGCGGTCTGCCGGACGATCGATTTGCCGAGGAGGCCGAGAAGCTCGTCGCGCACCCGTTCACCGAGGCGATCACTTCGATCACTGCGTTTCCCTTTCCGACGATCGGCGCGCTCAACGGTCACACGATCGGAGGCGGTCTGGAGCTTGCGCTCTCGTGCGACATCCGCATCTGCGCCGAGGGCGCGAAGCTCGGGATGCCACCGGCCAAACTCGGCCTGGTCTACAGCTACGACGGCCTCGACAAGTTCATCCAGACGATCGGACCCGCCCGCACCCGCGAGCTCTTCTTCACCGCGCAGAACATCAGCGCCGACCGCGCGCTCAAGTGGGGACTCGTCAACTACGTACGTCAGGCCGAGTCCGTGAGCCCCGACGCGGTGGTGATGGCAGAGTCGATCGCCGCGAACGCACCGCTCTCATTGGAGGGCAACAAGCGCGTGATCAACACCCTCCTGGCGCACGCTCCGATCGATCCCGCGATCCGCGATGAGCTCGCCGCGCTGCGTCGCGACTGCTTCCGCAGCAGCGACTTCCACGAGGGCGTCCGTGCCTTCGCCGAGAAGCGTCCGCCCGAGTGGACCGGCACCTGATCGCCAAGTCACTCAATCCCACACGGGGCGCGGCTTTGGCCGTCCGGACAACCGCCTACCTTATGGGTCATCCGATGGGGTTCCCGCCCGGTCGGACGGGGAACCGAACTTGACTGATCTCGAACAGCACCTGAACGCCCTCGAGGACCAGGGCCTCTACCGCCGCATGCGGCTGATTTCCGGACCGCAAGGTGCGCGCGTTCTGCTCGACGGCAAGCCCGTCCTGCTGATGTGTTCAAACAACTATCTCGGTTTGGCGGACCACCCCCGGATCCGTGAAGCGGCCGCTGATGCCGCTCGTCGTTGGGGCGTCGGCTCCAGCGGATCGCGGTTGATCAGCGGCAACATGACGGTCCACCGCAGGCTCGAGTCGCGCCTCGCGGAGTTCAAGGGCACAGACGCCGCGCTGCTCTTCGGCAGCGGTTACATGGCGAACGCCGGGATCATTCCCGCGCTCAGCCAAGAGGGCGAAGTGGTCTTCAGCGACGAGCTCAACCACGCCTCGATCGTCGACGGCTGCCGCCTCTCGCGCGCCGAGACCTTCATCTACGACCACGGCGACCTCGAGCACCTCGCCTGGGGCCTGCGCCAGGCACGCGGCCGCGCAAGCCTGATCGTCACCGACAGCGTCTTCAGCATGGACGGCGACATCGCCCCGCTCGAAGGCATCGCCGAACTGGCGAGCAACCACGATGTGCGCGTAATGGTCGACGAGGCCCACGCCACCGGGACAATCGGCCCCGAGGGTCGCGGGGCAGTCGCCGCGATGGGACTGACCGAAGAGATCGACGTGATCGTCGGCACGCTGAGCAAGGCGCTCGGTGGCTACGGCGCCTTCGCGGCCTGTGACACGCAGATCGCCCGTTACCTCGTCAACTCCGCACGCAGCTTCATCTACAGCACCGCGCCCTCGCCGCCGGTCGTGGCCGCCGCCGCCGAAGCGCTCGAGATTCTGATCGAGCAGCCGCGCCGTGTCACCCGGCTGCGCCATAACGCCGAGTACTTCCGCCGCGAACTCGCACGCCACGGCTTCGACGTCGCCGAAGACGCTGGCAGACTCCGCGCGCCGCACATCGTGCCGCTGGTGATCGGCGAGCCCGAACTCGCCATGAAGATGTCCCAGGAGGCGCTCGAGCGCGGCGTGTTCGCGCAGGCGATCCGGCCGCCCACGGTGCCCGACGGCATGAGCCGCATCCGCGCCGCCGTGATGGCTTCGCACAAGCCCGACGAGCTCTCATCCGCCGCAAAGATCCTCGCCAAGGCCGCGATTTCCGTGGGCTTCACGCCGGGTGAGCGCATGCCCGGCGAGTTCGGACCGCCGCAGACGATCACTGCGCAGCGCGGCCCGGGCGGCGGCAGTCGAGTCTTCGACGAAGACTCGGACGAGTTGGCCGTCGCCTAGGTCAGTGCCCGGCCTGTTCGTAACGGGCACCGGCACCGGCGTGGGAAAGTCCGTTGTCGCTGCCGCGATCGTCTCCGCGCTGACCGCCCGCGGCCGCAAGGTCGCCGCATTCAAGCCGGCCGTCAGCGGGCTCGATGAACCGACCCCCGGTTGGCCGATGGACCACGAACTGCTCGCAGGCGCGACGGGCTGGCAGGCCCCGGCGCAGGTCTCCCCCTTCACGTTCGGTCCGCCGGTCTCGCCGCATCTCGCCGCAAGCCGGGCCGGAACCCTGATCACGCTCGAGGCGCTGCTTTTCGCCTACGAGCTGGCGAGTGTCGGCGCTGAGCTGACAGTCTGCGAGGGCGTCGGCGGACTGATGGTTCCCCTGGCCGACGAACCCCCGCTCAGCGTGCTCGATTTCGCGACGGCGATCGCGCTTCCCGTCGTCGTCGCAACCCACCCCGGTCTCGGCACGATCAGCGACACCCGCCTGACCGTCGACCGCCTCGAGTCCGAGGGGTTGAAGGTCGCCGCCGTCGTGATCTCCGGATGGCCCGAGCATCCTTCAGAGATCGAGCTCTCGAACCTGGAAACGCTCGCTCGCCTGTTGCGGGTGGATGTCGCGACGCTACCGCTCACCACCCCCGATCGCCTCGCTCAGGACGCCGCAGACCTACCCGTAGAACGTTGGATCTCCACGGCCTAGGATCTGATCCATGACGAGTGGCGACCTTGCCGAGCTGGACCGGCGCTACATCTGGCATCCCTTCACCCAGCAGCAGGGCTGGCTGACCGAGGACGCCCCGATCATCCGCTCCGCGAAGGGCTGCATCCTGATCGATGTCGACGGTCGCGACTACATTGACGGCGTCTCGTCGCTCTGGTGCAACGTGCACGGTCACCAGCACCCGAAGATCGACCAGGCCGTGCGCGACCAGCTCGGTCGCGTCGCCCACTCGACCATGCTCGGACTGTCGCACGAGCCGGGAATCCAGCTCGCCCAGCGACTGATCGAGCTCGCGCCCGAGCGCCTGACGCGCGTCTTCTACTCAGACAGCGGATCGACCGCGACCGAGATCGCGTTGAAGATCGCCTTCCAGCACTTCCAGCAGTCGGGCCAGCCGCAACGCACGCGCTTCATGTCGATGCGCGACGCCTACCACGGCGACACGATCGGCGCGGTCTCGGCCGGCGGAATCGACCTCTTCCACGCCACGTACGGGCCTTTGCTCTTTGAAACGCTGAAGACCACCCCGGGCGACTTCGAAGAACTCGAACGCAACTTCGCGCAGTACGGCGGTGAGCTCGCTGCGGTGATGATGGAGCCGTTGGTGCAGGGCGCTGCGGGGATGATCCTCCACCCCACCGGCTTCCTGCGCAAGGTGCGCGAGCTCTGCGACAGGCACGGCGTGCTGCTGATTCTCGATGAGGTGGCGACGGGCTTCGGTCGCACCGGCACGATGTTCGCCTGCCAGCAGGAAGGCGTCGAGCCCGACATCATGTGCGTTGCCAAGGGGCTCACCGGCGGCTACCTCCCGCTCGCCGCAACGATGACCAGCGAGATCATCTACTCAAGCTTTCTCGGCGACCACACCGAGCACAGGACCTTCTTCCACGGCCACACGTACACCGGCAACCCGCTCGCCTGCGCTGCCGCCATTGCGACGCTCGATGTCTTTGAACAGGAGCAGACGCTCGACCACGTGGCAGACCTCTGCGTTCTGGTCGGCGACCTGCTGAGGCCGATCGCCGACCTGCCGCGCGTCGCCGAGGTCAGGCGCCGCGGCCTGATGGTCGGGATCGAGCTCGAGGGCTTCCCCGTCGAGGCCCGGGCAGGGCATCAGGTCACGCTGGCGGCGCGTCGGCGCGGAGCGATCATCCGCCCACTCGGCGACACGGTCGTGCTGATGCCGCCGTTGGCGATCAGCCCCGAAGAGCTGCGCCGCCTGATCGACATCACTGGCGAATCGATCGCAGAAGTGTCGGCCGATGCATCTTCCCGAGAGGAACCCACCGTGCGCAGGGCGAAGGTCAGGGTCTGATGCCAGTTGAACCGCGCCCAGCTTCTTCGGTCCTCGTCCTCCGCGACGGGGACGACGGAATCGAGATCCTCTTCGTCCAGCGCTCGATGTCGCTCAAGTTCATGGGCGGCGCCTGGGTCTTCCCCGGCGGAACGCTGCTCGCCGACGACGGCGACATCGAGGACGATTTCGCATGGAAGACGGCGGGCGCACGCGAGACCTTCGAAGAGGCCCGGATCAGCCTTTCCGACCCCGCCGAGTTAGTGCCGTTCAGCCGCTGGATCACGCCCGAGATGGCGCCGATGCGCTTTGACACCCGCTTCTACCTGGCGCTGGCGCCGGAAGGCGCAGAGCCGGCCCCTGACCGCCGCGAAGTCGACCGCGCGGAGTGGTGGACGCCCGCCAAGGCGCTGCACCTCTTCGTGAAGGACGAAGCAGACCTCCATTTCCCGACGATCAAGCAGGTCGAGAAGATCGCACTTTTCGAAGAGGCCGCCCACGCGCTGGACGCGTACACCGGTGTGCCCGTGGAGACGATCCTCCCGCGCGTCGCCGCGAGCGACGAAGGCTTCGAGATTCTGCTGCCCGGCGACCCCGGCTACGAACAGGCCACCTAGGCGAGCGCCAGCGCGAAGCGCTCGTCCTCGTCGGTGTACCAGTCCTTCAGCGCCAGCCCGGCTTCTTCGAGCGCGGCGACGAACCCCTCGCGGGTGAACTTGCGGCTGATCTCCGTGCGGATGTCCTCGCCGGCGACGAAGTCGATCGTCAGGTCGATCGCCGCGATCCTCACCACCTGGTTGCGAGTGGCGCGCAGACGCATCTCGATCCACTGGTTCTGTTCGTCGAAGAAGGCGACGTGCTCCCAGCGGTCGAGATCGAAGTTGCCACCGAGGCTCGTGTTGATCGATGACAGCACATTCTTGTTGAAGGCGGCCGTCACGCCGGCCGAGTCGTTGTAGGCCGCTTCGAGCTCGTTCGTGTCCTTGACGAGGTCGATCCCGACCAGCAGCGAGTCGTTGCGCTCAGCGAGAAACGCCATGCGCCTCAAAAAGAAGAGCATCTCATCGGGGGTGAAGTTTCCGATCGTGCCGCCGAGGAAGGCGAACAGTCGGCCGTCCGCATGCGGCAGGCCGCCGAGGTGCTTCTCAAAATCGCCGATCACGCCATGGACCCGCAGGCCCGGGTAGTCGCCGACCAGCCGCACGGAGGCCTCGCGCACCGCAGACTCAGAGAACTCGATCGGCACGTAGAGCGCCTCGCCCTTGCTCGCCAACAGAGGCCGCAGCAGATGCTCCGTCTTCAGCGAGGATCCTGAGCCGAGCTCGACCAGCGCGGTTGCCCCGGCGGCGTCCACGATGTCCGCGCCGCGGGCCTCGAGGATCGATTCCTCGGCGCGCGTCGGGTAGTACTCGGGCAGCTCACAGATCTGGTCAAACAGCTCGGAGCCCTTGGCGTCGTAGAAATATTTCGGCGGGAGCGCGCGCGGCCGCGCCATCAGACCGCGGCGCACGTCGTTGGCGAACGCGGTGATCCATTCTTCGCCGCGGTAGATGTCGAGCCGCACATCGGGCTTCAGCTCCGCGAATTCGAGTTCAAGTGCGTGTTCTGCGGTGGGGTTCAAGTGGCGCTCCTGGCGAGCCGGATTCCGGAGAAGATCTGCCGGCGCTGCGGCAGATCCCAGTTGCGGAAGCGGTTTGTGACGGTGCGGGCGCGAGTGGCCCAGGATCCGCCGCGCAGTACGCGGTAGCCGTCGTCGAAGAATGGTTTGGAGTACTGCTCGTAGGCGAACGGCGCGAAACCCTCATAGGCCGAGAACTCACTGCCGGTCCACTCCCAGACCTGGCCGAGCATGTCGATCGGGGCGAATCCGTGATCGGTGCTGCCGACGGGATGCGCGCCGAAGGCGAGTTGGTCGAGGTTGGCGGCGCCCGGAGTCCAGTCTTTGTCACCCCAGGCGTGCCTGCGCCGCGGCCCCGTCGCGCCGGCGCGCGGGTCGTACGAGGCAGCGACCTCCCATTCGAATTCGCTGGGCAGCCGGTCGCCGTGGGCGCGGGCGTAGGCCGAGGCCTCGTGCCAGTTGACGTGGCAGACCGGCGACGCCGGATCAATCGCGCGGCGCTCGCCAAAATCCTCGGTGGCCCAGCCGTGCTCGTCGCGGATCCAGCCGAGCGGCGCAGGGTCGAACAACCTGCCCTGCTCTACCAGCCAGCCCCAGCCCTCCGGGGTCCACCACTCTGGCTTCTTGTAGCCGCCGAGCTCGATCCACTCGGCGTAATCGCCATTGGTCACCGGGCGGGTCGCGATCGAGAACGGTTCGAGCGATCGGGTGTGCGACCTGAGCTCGTTGTCGTAGACGAGCGCGCCGTCTTCGGGCTCGCTGCCGATGCGGTAGTCGCCGCCGGGGAAGGCGATCCAGTCGCTGCTGCCCGAGGCCGGGCGGTAGGCGCGCGATGCGGCCTCGCGGAGGCGGATGTGCTGGGATCCGGTCGGCGGAGCCAGGTACTCGTTCGCAAGGGCCGGCGGAGGCATGTATCCCTTCAGCTGACGCAGCGCCTGGAGCATCGTCTCGTTGTGCTGCTGCTCGTGCTGGATCACCAGCTCGACCAAGAACGGGTCAAGCTCGTCAAACCGCTGGAACACCTGCTCACGCACGGCCCCCATGTAGGTGAAGCACTGATCGCTGCTCAGGACAGCAAGTTCACCGCGCTCTGCGCGCGGATGGTCGAAGGGGTTGTAGACGTCGTCGAGCGCGGCGGCGTCGCTGCCGAGCAGCCAACGCTGCTCGAAGTTGGCGATGTGTCCGAGATCCCAGATCAGCGGCGAGA
This sequence comes from Solirubrobacterales bacterium, assembly GCA_051306435.1. Taxonomy (GTDB): domain Bacteria; phylum Actinomycetota; class Thermoleophilia; order Solirubrobacterales; family JACPNS01; genus JACPNS01. The sequence continues at coordinate 50,735 of JBPPNF010000047.1, forward strand.
GCAAGGGGTCGACAACCCGCGCGAGGTCGTCATCGTCCACGCCCGCAATCAGCGCGAGCGTGCGGTCCCGTGTGCCTGCCAGCACTGCCGCCTGCTCGCCCGCGATCACTGCCCCCCTCATGGCGCGAGATTCCATCCGGCCACTCTACGCAGAATTGGCGTTCGACGTGTCGATGGCCATCGCAACAACGATGGTGATTAAGGTGTTCTTCAACCTGGTGTCTTCAAACCACCGACAACTGAATCCCCGCACGGTCGCTCTGGCGGCCGTACTTGTATCCGCTCTGCTTCTGGCAGTGACGGCCGGCTCCGCGTCGGCCGCGAGCGTGCCGAGCAAGGGCGCGCCGTTCAGCTACGGCCAGGACAACCGCTACACGCTCGGCGGCACCTGGTTCCTGAAGGCCGACCCGACCGACGCAGGTCGCGCGGCCGGCTTCGAGACGACGAAGAACTTCTCCTCATGGAAGAAAATCACCGTCCCGAACGCATTCAACGCCGGCGACTCGTCAGAGGCCAGCTACACCGGCAGCATCGCCTGGTACGCCACGCAGTTCAACCGTCCGTCCGCGCCCGGCGGATCGAACTGGATCCTCCAGTTCAACAGCGCCAACCTGCGCGCCGACGTCTACCTCAACGGCCGCAGAGTCGGCGGTCACCTCGGCGGCAACATTCCCTTTGAAGTACCCGCCTCAAGCATGAGGAGCGGCAAGAACACGCTCATCGTGCGCGTCGACAGCCGGCTCTCGCTCACCTCGGTGCCCTCGATCGAAGAGCGCATCGATCAGCTGACCGGCGGGTGGTGGAACTTCGGCGGCCTGCTGCGCGAGGTCGTGCTGCGACGCGTCGGTCGATATGACATCTCGTCCGTGGCAACCCGCTCTGCTTTCACCGCGTCAAGCGGAAAGTCCAAGGGCTCGGCCCGCATCACGGTACTCGCGACCGTCAAGAACTTCGGTCGCCGCGGGCGTGTCCAGTTGCGTGGCAGATACGGCACGTCCACGATCCGGTTCCGCCGGACTCTGCTGCGATCCGGCGCGACAGCGCAGCTGGTCGGAACAGCGACCGTACGCAAGCCGAAGCTGTGGTCCCCGCTCTCGCCGAAGCTCTACAGCGTGAAGGTCAGCGCCCCGGGCGTGTCCTGGACCTCGAAGGCAGGCATCCGCAAATACACGGTCTCGGGCAGGGGCGTACTCAGGATCAACGGTCTGAAGACCCGCCTACGCGGCGTCAGTTTCCACGAGTCGGATATTGCGACCGGCGCCGCCTGGAGCCCGGCCCAACGCGCCGCCAACAACGCATTGTTCAAGAAGCTCGGCGTGAAGATGATCCGCACGCACTACCCGATGGCTCCGCAACAGATGGAGTGGGCCGACAAGAACGGTGTCTTCGTCTGGCTGCAGGTGCAGTCCTTCCGGCCGCGCAACCCGCAGCTGCGCTCGCCGACCTACCGCAAGCAGGTGACCGCGCTCACCCGCGAGATGGTCGCGCGGTACCGGCAGTACCCGTCTGTACTGACATGGAACCTCAGCAACGAGGCCGTGCCGTCGGACACCAAGTACCTCGACGCGCTGTTCGTTCAGCAGATCAAGGCCGTCAAGGCGCTCGACCCGCAGGGGCTGATCAGCGCTGACTACGCGTCGGCGCCAGAGGATGAGCTTCAGCATCCGGCCTACCGCCGCATGGACATCCTCGGCATCAACGAGTACTTCGGCTGGTACCCCGGTCAGCTCGGATCGACGCTCGACATGGCCGGAATGCGCCCGTACCTCGACTACCTGCACAGGATCTACTCGCGTCAGGCGCTCTTCATCACCGAGTTCGGCGCCGAGGCCAGCCGCGAGGGCAGCGCCGACGAACTGGGCACCTACGCGTACCAGACCAACTTCTTCACGCAGCAGCTGAGCATCCTGCGCAATGTGCCGTATCTCAACGGCCTCTTCGCCTGGGCGCTGAAGGACTACTGGGTGCGCCCCGAGTGGACCGGTGGCAACCCCGATCCGACGCCGCCGTTCTCACGAAAGGGCCTGTTCCAGGCCGACGGCACCCCCAAACCCGCCGCCGCGCTGATCGAGCGCGAGTTCAAGGCGACGCCGCCCTTGATCAAGTAGTCGCTACTGCGCCGGCGCCCGGTGCTGCCAGCTCTTGCGGCCCTCGACTTCGAAGTCCTCGGGCAGCCGGCCTTCGAGATCGAGCTTTTCGAGATTCGTCTGCATCGTGACGTGGGCGGCAATGCGCAGTTCCGGTCCCACGTCGCTCCAGACGCGATCGAGCAGCGCTTCGCGGTCGTACAGGCCGTCGCCCAGTGCCGCGACGAGGTCGCGCTCGCGCTTCAGCCGGTGTTCACGCTGAGCTTCAACTGCGGCCACTGCGTCTTCGATCGGCTCACCATGACCGGGCAGGATGATGTCCGGGGCGATCTCGGCGACCTTTGCGAGCGAGTCGAGGTAGGCGATCAACGTGCCACCGCCGGGAGGAACGATCGTCGAGGACTGGCCGAGGATCAGATCACCGCTGAAGAGAGCGCGGCGGTGCTGATCGCCGAAGTGGAAGACGAGATGGTCGGCGGCATGACCCGGCGTGAACTCGATCTCCAGCGGAACACCAGCGAAGTCGTCGCCGTGTCGCAGGATCGGCACGCCGCCGACCAGCGCCGCCATCGAGTCCAGGCCTGCGCTGTGATCGAGGTGGTCATGGGTGAGCAGCACGGCACGCGGCTCGCCGAGCTCTCGCGCGGCCACGGCGACGGCTTCCAGGTGCTCGAGGTCGTCCGGACCCGGGTCGATCACCCAGCTCCCACGTTCGGTTGCGACGATCCAGGTGTTGGTTCCGCCCAGCGTCATGATCGACGGATTGTCTGCGCGCACCAGGCCGACGGTCACGCCGCTGACGCCGGTTTCGATCACTCGCACTGCGTCCCGCCCTGCAATTTTGTGATTAACCTTGTAACCATGGTTACTTGACCGGTGCCTGTGGTGTAGATCTCTCTGGAGGCCCATCCCGGGTCGCCGGATACATTCACCGTCGAATTCGAAAGAGGGTGGTTACGGTGGAAGCACATGGCATGAAGGGGCACGGATTGAAGGACTTCGGTTCTGACGTCGCCCATGGTTCGATCGCCCAGATGTTCGCACTTGTCGCGGGCGTGATCCTCACTGTCGGCGGAGTTGCGGCGTTGATCGTCAACGCGGACTTCTCAACCGGCGGCGAGATAGTCACCGACAAACTCCTGTTCATGGACGTTAATGGCTGGAGCGGGCTTCTGATGCTGCTCACCGGCATTGCGCTCGTTGTCGCCAGCCGAGCGGCCGGCATGGCGCGCAAGGCCTGCCTTGGCGTCGGTGTCATCTACCTGGCCGTGACGATCTGGAGCTTGTTTGACAGCTCCGTGCTCGGCATGTTCCCGGTCAACGACATGACGGCGATCGTCTACGCCGCAATCGGCGTACTCGGCGTGACCGCGGGCCTCGGCCCGGACCGTCGCGACGACGAAGCCGCCTGAGACGCCATCACAGCTGCGGGGCGCCGGACGGGCGCCCCGCTGTCATGTCATGCGACGGGGCGGGCTTCCTCGTTGTTTCGATGTGGAGCCCAGTCGGATTGCGGATCTGTGGCGGCGTATTACGATCCAGGGCATGCCGATCACAGCTGCCTCCGAACAAGCCGTCGTTGATTCCGTTCCGAAGGGGGCGCTGATCAACGGGAGTTGGATTGAGACAGGCAGGACGCTCGACGTGATCGACCCGTCGACCGGCGAAGCGCTCTGCGCGATCGCCGACGCCGGCGAACCAGAGGCGTTGGCCGCTCTCGACGCGGCGTCAGACGCCCAGGCCTCATGGGCCGCCACCCCGCCGCGCGAACGCGGCGAGATTCTGCGAGCCGTCTACGAATCGATGACCAGCCGTCTCGACGAGCTGGCGCTGCTGATGACGCTCGAGATGGGCAAGCCACTCAGCGAGTCAAAGGCCGAAGTCGCCTACGCCGCCGACTTCCTGCGCTGGTTCAGCGAAGAGGCCGTGCGCATAAGCGGTCGCTACGCCGTCGCCCCCAACGGCCAGGGTCGCCTGCTCACGATGAAGCAGGCCCTCGGTCCGTGCGTCTTCGTCACCCCCTGGAATTTCCCGGCCGCGATGGCCACGCGCAAGATCGGCCCGGCGCTCGCCGCCGGCTGCACGGTCGTGATGAAGCCGGCCAAGGAAACGCCGCTCAGCTCGTTCGCGCTCGCTCAGGCATTCATCGATGCCGGCCTGCCCGACGGCGTCATCAACATCGTCTGCGGATCCAGCCCCAGCGCGATCGTCGCGCCACTGCTGCAGGACCCGCGCACCCGCAAGCTCAGCTTCACCGGATCGACCGCGGTCGGCAAGGAACTGATCAAGCAGTCGGCCGACCAGGTCCTGAAGGTCTCGATGGAACTCGGCGGAAACGCCCCGTTCATCGTCCACGAAGACGCAGACCTCGAGAAGGCCGTCGAGGGTGCGATCCTCGCCAAGATGCGCAACAACGGCGAGGCCTGCACGGCAGCCAACCGCTTCCACGCCCACGAGTCGATCGCGCAGGAGTTTGCCGAGAAACTGGCCGAGCGCCTGGGCGCGATGAAGGTCGGTCGCGGCACGCTCGAAGACACGCAGGTCGGCCCGCTGATCAGCGAGAGCCAGCGCGGGATCGTCGAAGGCCTGGTCGAAGATGCGGTCAGCAAGGGCGGCAAGATTCTGACCGGTGGCGAGCGCCCGGACGGCGAGGGCTATTACTACCCGCCCACGGTGATCGGCGACCTCTCGGCCGACGCAAACATCCTTGTCGACGAGGTCTTCGGGCCCGTCGCCCCGATCAAGTCATTCAGCACCGAGGAAGAGGCGCTGGCCAGCGCCAACGCCACCGAGTACGGCCTCGCGGCATATGTCTACACGCGTGACCTCGGCCGGGCCTTCCGCACGATCGAGGGCCTCGAGACCGGCATGGTCGGCCTCAACCGCGGCGTGATCAGCAACCCGGCCGCGCCGTTCGGTGGCACCAAGCAGAGTGGGTTCGGCAAGGAGGGTGGTTTCGAGGGGATCGAGGAGTATCTCGAGACCAAGTATGTGGGGATGGATTTTTAGCCGGACAAACCGCTGAGTCGGCCCGCGCAGGTTCTGCAATTATCGAGCAATGAGTCCAGTTCGTCGCTCGCTCAGCGTTCTCCTACCGCTCATCGTCCTGCTTGCCACCTGCGCGGGCGCGCAGGCAGCCAACCGTTATGCCAGCGAGGGTGGTTCGGGCACCGCGTGTACCGAATCGACGCCATGCTCGTTGGTCGAAGCGATCGGACCAAATTCGGATTTCGGCAATGACGTCACGGTCGAACCGGGCACCTACGGCTCGAGCTCCGTGCCGCTCAGCCTGCTGACCGCGTACTGGAACGAACAGGTGATCCACGGCCGTGCGGGGGCGCCCGCCCCGGTTGTCTATGTGACGACCCCGGACCCGCTCCCGTCGGTGCCGTACACACCTCCGGGCTATGGCTTCAACACCAACAAGGGCAGCCTCACCCACCTCGACATCCGGGTCATCGGGACAGCCACCACCTTCTTCGGCGTTTCCGTCGTCGGGTCCTCGATGGATCACGTTCGCGTCACAGGTAATGCTCGCTGGGGCGCATGCACCGGTCACGTGAACATGACAAACGTCCTCTGCCAGTCAAGCTGGCCGGCGGCCGCCGGTATCGGTCTCTTCGTCGCGGGCAGCGGGCCGCTCACGTTCAACTACACGTATCGCAATGTGACCGCGATCAGCTCCGGCGTGGGCGGTACCGGACTGGATGTGTCGATCAACGACTTCATAGTGGAGAACCTGACCGTCGTGAACTCGATCTTCGACGGCGCGGGCGCGGACATCCGTACCGAATCAAACGGCAACGGCGGAGCCGCGCTCAACCTGAGCGCCAGCAACTCCAATTACCCGGTGCTCAGTGCCGGTGCGAACACCACCGTCACGCCGAACACCACGAACGGCAACCAGGCAACTCCCGCCACGTTCGCCGATGCCGCTTCGCTTGACTTCAGGCCCGCCCCGGGCTCCCCGACAGTCGACGGCGGAATGGACGATCCCGCCAACGGCACCACCGACCTCGCGGGCTCCGCGCGAATCCAGGGCCTCCGCACGGACATCGGCGCGTACGAATCGAGCTTCCTCGGAGCTTCGCCTCCAGAGCCGAAGGTGCCAACCGTACTGACGGGCCTGAAGGCGCTCACAAAGAAGTTCGCGAGCGCAAAGAGCGGGAATGCATTCCGGCCAGCAAGCAAGCGCCCCAGGACCAGGAAGGGCGAGAAGCCCGTCGGCACGTTGATCAACTTCACGCTCAACCAACCCGACACAGTCAACTTCACGCTCGAGCGCGGCACTTCCGGCCGCAAGTCCGGCTCAAAGTGCGTCAAGAAGACCCGAGGCAACGCCGCGAAAAAGAAGTGCACACGCTACGTGGCGGTCAAGGGAACCGAGTCGGTGGTCGGCGTCGTCGGCAAGAACACCGTCTGGTTCACAGGCCGGTGGAAAGAGAAGACACTCCCTGCGGGATCGAGCTTCGTGATGCGCGGCACGCCGATCAAGGCCAGCACCGGCAACGAGCCGGGCGTGCTCAGTCCGCGACCGATCAAGACCTTTCCGAAGTAGGCGTCTAGCTGTAGCCGTCGCCGACTCCGAGAATGTTCCCGTCCGGATCCTTGAACCAGGCGGCCGTCAACTCGGTGCCGTCCATGACGTGAACGTCGCCCTCGAGCGTCGTACCCGGCATCTCGTAATGCTCGAACTCAATGCCCTTGGACGCAAGTTCGGATACCACGGTCCGAACGTCCGCCACCCGAAAAAAGGCAACGGTTGCCTGCCCGGTGCCGGCCGTCGGTGAGACGTACACAAAGAGCTGACCGGCACCGACTTTGTAGCCGACCCCGCCCATGTTCTCCAACATCTGCTCGAGTCCCAGCTTCGCGCCGTAGAACTCCCTGCCTTTTGCCAGATCGCTGACTGCGACTGTCGCGATTACATCCCCATCAGAAAGCATTACTGCCCCGATCATGTGAGTAATTTGGCCTGCCCGGCCAATTTACTCCTATGTCGCCGCTGGCGGCTGAACTCCGAGCCCGGCCTCACGCGCCTTCTGGATTGCGCTCGCGCGATCTGCCACCTGGAGCTTGTTGAAAATGTTGCTCACGTGGTTGCGCACGGTCTTCAGGCTCAGGAAAAGATTCTCAGCGATCGCGGTGTTGCTCTTCCCGGCCGCGATCAGATCGAGGATCTCGCGCTCGCGGTCGGTCAGCTCTGGGAAGAGCGTCCTTGGTGTCGCTGTGAAGTAGTCGATCAGTCTCGCCGCTATCGACGGACCGAAGATCGCTTCGCCGCTGCCGATCACGCGGACCGCGCGGAGGATGTCGTCGCGCTGCGCGCCTTTCAGCAGGTATCCACGCGCGCCAGCCCGCATCGCCGCAAAAACCGAATCGTCGTCCTCGAACATCGTGATCACGATCACGCCGATGTCGGGATTGGCGGAGGTGATCTGGCGCGTCGCCTCGATGCCGTTCAGCTGGGGCATCTGCAGATCCATGAGAATTGCGTCCGGGGCGAGCGTTGCCGCCTCGGCCACGGCTTCCACGCCGGTTGTCGCCTCGCCCACGACCTCAATGTCGTCGGCCGCATCGAGCATCAGTCTGAGGCCGTCGCGAAATGCCGGATGGTCGTCGGCGATCAGCACGCGCATGCTGCCGCCGATCATCCGGGCCCCAGCGGAAGCCGCGCAATCACGACCGTTCCATCACGGCCGGTTTCGACGCTCAGCTCGCCACCGATCTCGGACGCGCGTTCGCGCATCGAGCTCATCCCTACTCCGTGCCGCGCGTCCGGTGCGAATCCGTCGCCGTTGTCGGAAACGGTCAGCTGAATACCGCCGTTCAGAGAAAGCTTGACTTCGCACGCTGCCGCCCCCGCGTGCTTGGCCACATTCGTCATCGCCTCAAGCGCAATCCGATAGGTCGCCACCTCGGCGGCGGCGGGGAGCTGGGGAATTTCGCTCGGGCCAAGCACCTCAAAGTTCGCACCAGAAGCAGACAAGCGCGTTGCCTGTTCGCGGAGCGCGGAAACAAGCCCAAACTCGTCGAGCGCGGGCGGGCGGAGGTCGTAGACGAGGCGACGGATATCTGTGATCGTCTCCTGGACCTCTCCGCCGAGTTGCTCAACAAGTGCGCGATCGTTGGTATCGACCCGATCGTTCAGGATCTCCAGCTTGATCGACATCGCTGCCAGCGCAGGTCCGACGCCGTCGTGCAGGTCCCGCCGCAGACGGCGACGCTCCTCTTCGCGAGCGGTCACCAGATCTTTGCGCGATTTCTGAAGCTCCACGGTCAGGCTGACCGACTGGACTGCAACTCCCACGTGACTCGCCAGGTCGTCGAGCAGTCGCTGATCGGCGGATGCGAGCGTGCGACCCGGTGGCACTTCAACGGCGAGCGTTCCAACCCGCTCACCGCGATAAGAAAGCTCGCGACGTTCGAGCTCGCCACGGCCGACGATTCCGTGTGAGGCGATCACCTGGCTGTCGTCGTCGCGCCCAAACTCGACCGCCGCGTACGGAAGTCGCAATGCCTCGGCCACAGAGCCAACAACCGTCTGGACAACCTCTGCGGGTGTGAGCGTCTCACGGAGTCTCAGGTCGAGTCGTTGAAGTGCGGCGTAGGGATTCGCCCGATCGCCATAGATCCAGCGATCGACCCGAGCCTGAACCCGCGCGTGAAGCGGCTGGATCATCACCGCGACGACCCCGACCGCCAGCAGACCCGCCAGCCCGCGGTTGCCGATCACGGCGTCGAATCCAGCGATCACGGCTGCGTACACAGCGGCGATGCAGGCTGTCAAGGCGCCGTAGACCAGCGTGCGATTGATCACCAGCTCGATATCGAAGAGCCGGTAGCGGAGAACCCCGATCGCGATCGCCAGAGGCATCATCACGAACATCACGGCGAGTCCGATCACCGTCAACGGACCGCCGGAAGTGCCGAACACCGCTCCGTCGAGAAGGCAGAGCGCAACCGTCGCGGGAACCCAGAGCGCCGCGTACGCAAGCCATAGGATCTGAATGCGCGCGTCGCCGGTCGACGCGCGCAGTCGCGCCCGGACAGCAAACGCCGACGCGATCAGGCCGAAAAGAAATCCGAAGATGAAAAGAAGCGTGAGCGCCGTGAACATGGGAGGCAGTGTCGGAAGCGGATTCTTGATCGCCCTCAGCTCGCCCTCGAGCGGCTCGCTGGAGAGGAGCAGCCCGACCACGAGCGTGACGAGACAGAAAGCGGTGAACTGCCCCCAACGCTTGTACTTCTTTGAAACGAACCGACCGTCAGGAAATACGTACGCGATACCCGCGAAGCCAGCAAATAGCAGTGGCCAGGCCGCAGCCGAGTAGACCGCTGCCAGCCGCGTCGCCAGTGAGGGTGCCCCACCCGCCGCGAGCATGTGAATTGCATATGCCTCGGTCGAGCCGATCGTGAGGATCGCGAACGACTGCAGAAGCAACAACCAGCCGACGGCATTGCGTGGCCGCGACCTGATGATCAGCCAGCCAAAGAACGTCGAGAAGAGCGAAACGATGGACGCCCCGACATCGAAAGCAAGGCCATTGCCGGCACTGCCGTCGGCGATCAGAAGTGTCAGTACGGCCATCCCGACAGCGAGTGCGGCGACGATCGTGGCAAGTATCGCCTGCCGACCGAAGTGTTGCGAAACCTTGGCCTGCGTCACTTCGCCGATCGTTGCCGTTGATGACTCCATCAAAACATATTGACCGGTAACTGACGCAAGTTCGAGCTGTCCCGGACATTTCCCGATCAAGTCGGGAACGGGACCCCTTGTGGGCGGGACACCAGGACGGCGATGGTGAGCGAAATCAATCCCGATCCAGGAGTCTCAAAATGCAAATCGATGGATTCAGGCGTTTTCTGCCATACACCGGAGTTATCTGCGCGATCACGTTGATCGCCGGGTTGGTGCTGAGCGGCACCACGCCGGAGGAAGGCGCATCCACAGCACAGTTCCTCGACTACTACGGCGACAACCAGACTGCGGGCTTTATCGCGAACTTCATTTTCGCGAACCTCTTCGCGATCTTCACACTGTTCTTCGTCACCGAGCTTCGCGCGACGCTGCGCTCGGGAGAGGCCGGTGAATCAATCTACTCGTCCCTCGCGTTCTCAGGAGGCATCGTGCTTGCCGTCGCCATCTCACTTGGAGGCATGGTCTCGGTCGCTGCGTTCTCCGCAGGTGACGCTGGCTTCGAAGCAGCGACCGTCGCGCTCGGCATGCTGGCGGCCTACTCGTTCATCCCCTGGATGGTCGGCGGCGCGGCGCTCTTCCTGGCGGCTGGCATCGGAGGACTGAAGACGGCGACGCTACCGAAATGGATCTCCTGGCTGAGCGTTGTCATGGGCGTCCTCTGTTTCACGCCCGGCGGCTTTGCCGCATTCATCGTCCAGCCCATCTGGTTCGTCGCAATGGCGGTCGTGTTGATCCGCCGTCAGTCGGCGTCAACCGCTCAGAAGCCAGTCGCGACGGCCACTCCGGCTGTCGCCTGAGGCGACGACTACGCGGCTTTTGCCGCCGCCTGGCCGGGAGCTTCGGGCAGCTTGAAACGCCCGGAGAGCTCGGCCAGTGTGGCTGCGGTGTCCGCGACCTTCTGCGCTGAAGCTGTGACTTCTTGCGAAGCCGCTGAAGTCTGTTGTGTTGAGGCGCTGACTTCTTCAGTCGACGCGCTCGACTGCTCGGCGACGACGGCAACCTCGGAGACGTGCTCGCGCACGTGCACGGCTGCCTCGACAATTCCACTCGTCAGCTGGCTGATCTCGCCAGCGCGCTCGTGCAGGCCGTGAATGGCGCCGCTGATGTCGTAGAAGGTCTGGCGGTTGCGGGCGACCGTGTCGAAGCCGTCCTCAACGAGGGTCACGCCGGATTCCATCGCGGCGACGGCCTGGTCGGTCTCAAGTTTGATCTCGCGGATCAGCACGGCGATCTCGGAGGCCGATGACTGCGCGTCCTCGGCAAGCGTGCGGACCTCGTCGGCGACGTTCGCAAAGCCGCTGCCCTGGTCACCGGCGCGGGCTGCTTCGATCGAAGCGTTCAGGGCAAGCATGTTGGTCTGTGTGGCGATGTCTGAGATCGACTGGACGATCTGGTCGATGTCGGCGGAGCTCTCTCCGAGCTCGCGGACGATCTCTGCCGTGCGCATCGAGCTCTCACGCGTGGCCTGCATCGCCTGCTCGACCTGGGCGGCGCGCGCCAGACCCTGGTCGGCAAGTTCGGCTGTGGCAGCGCTCTGACGGCGCGCCTCTTCAGCGTGTTCGGAGGCGTCGCGCACTGCATGCTCAATCGCCTCGATGTGTCCGGCCGAGCGGCCGACGAGATCCACCTGGTGGGCGGCGCCCTCACTGATCGCGCTGATCGCCTGGGCGACTTCGCCGATCGAACTGCCTGCTTCGTCAGAAGTGTGGGACATCTCATCTGCGACCTGGCGCAAGTCGCCAGAGGCGCGATCGATGCGGGTGATGGTTGTGCGGAAGTTTCCGAGCAGATGACCGAACGCGCGTTGCAGTTCGCCGTACTCGTTGCCCATCGTGACCCTGGGTTCGACCGCAAGGTCGCCGATGGCCGCGCGGCGCATGTCGGCGATCATCTGTTCTGAAGCTTTCAGCGTGACCTTGCCAAGCGTGATGCGCAATAGCGCGCCAGCGAAGAGGAAGGTCAGCAGGACGCCGATCATCCAGAACCAGACGTCATGTGAGTAGTCAAGCGTGGACTCGATCGAGCCCGCCTTGAATGATCCGCTGCCGCTCGCTTCAGCTGCGATATGGCTGGCCTGGTCGCCCGTGCCGAGCTGCTCGTAGAAAAAGATTCCAAGGATCACGGCCGGGACCGTTCCGCAGATCGTGACGATCACGTAGGACTTCGTCAGACTCATTGTCAAGAGCTTTTTCATGCCGCCGCCTCGACCTTCTCAGTCGTTTCCGACTTCGATGTCGGTTTTTCCAAGGGGACGACGTTCCTGGTCGCATTCTGCTTCAGCACGAACTGTGATGCGAGGTCGGCGAGCGCAACTGCCGTGTTGGTGACGCGACCTGCGGTTGCCGTGACCTCCTGTGCCGCAGCGGCCGACTGTTCGGTTGCGGCGCTCACCTGCTCAGTCGAAGCGCTGGATTCTTCCGCGACAGAAGCGATGTCCTCGATCTCGATGCGCACGCGCGATGCGTCGCCGGCGATCTCGCGGGCGATCGTCGAAATCTTCGCCGTGCCCTCGTTGAGCTGGGCGACGGCTTCACTGATGTCGGCGAATGCCTGACGGTTGAGCGCGACTGCCTCGGCGCCCTCTTCGACGATTGCCGAGCCATCGTCGACTGCGGCGACTGCCTTGACAGTCTGAGCGCGAATCAGCTCGGTCAGTTCGGCGATCTCACCGGTCGACTGCTGTGAGTCTTCTGCAAGCCTGCGTACTTCTTCGGCGACAACCGCGAAGCCGCGGCCCTGTTCGCCGGCGCGCGCTGCCTCGATGGCGGCGTTGAGCGCGAGAAGGTTGGTCTGTTCCGCGATGTCGGCGATCGACTTGACGATCTGATCGATGTTGGTCGACTTCTCGCCGAGTGAACGAATCACGCGCGAAGTCTCGGTCGAGGTCTCGCGGACGTTCTCCATCGCCTCTTCGATCTCGGCTGCGCGGAGCACGCCCTCGTCGGTGAGCGCTTTGGTTGCGGCGCTCGCTTCACTCGCGTTCTGCGCGTGATCCGCAGCTTCGCGGACGGCCTGTTCGATCTCGCCGACTTCACGCGAGGTGTCGCCGATCAGTTCGACCTGGTTGCCCGCGCCGGTGCTGATCACAGAAACTGAGTGTGCGACTTCGCCGATCGCGCCGCCGGCCTCGTCGGAGATGCCGGACATCTCCTTGGCTGAGTCGCGCAGGTCGAGTGCCGCAAGGTCGATGCGCGTGACTGTCGCGTGGAAGCTCGCAATCATCTTGTCGAGCGCTTCCTGGATGTCGCCGATCTGGCTTGCGTTGTCGCGGACAATCTCGGACGTGAGGTCGCCGTCTGCGGCGCGCTCGACGCGCACTGTCATGTGACGCAGCCAGGCAGTTGAAAGCTTGGTGAGCGCGAGCGCGATGAACATCGCCCCGAACCACGCGACCATCGCTGTGAGCATGATCCCCGTGCGTGCGTCAGAGTTCGCGGCATCGAACTGGTTGGTCAGGCTGACGAGCTCAGCCTTGCTGCCGCCACTCGCGAGCAGCGCGTTGATCTGCGCGTGCAGATCCGCTGCCTTGTTCCATGAGATGACCGTGAACGCCGCGAACGGCGCAGCCACGACGAGCAGCAGGAGCGAAGAGATGAGGGGCTTCCTGCCTGCATCCATGTCCCTGAACCACTGCGGGAACACCCGAGTCATGCGCAACTCGTCTGACGAGCCTGAATCCTTTGAGTAAGTCATTTTCCTGTCCTCTGGGCCGCGTCGAACACGCCCCCATCACTGACGTTGTCGGCCGCAAGCGGCCATACCATGAGTGCGGTCACTGGCGTTGCCGTCACCAGTTGGCGGCTCAGGCAGCTTCTGCGGGAGCGGCCGCGGTGTGTGCAACGCGCTGCGCCGCCGGCTGAGCCCCGGTACCCTTGCCGCTCCCGGTGAGAAGTTCAATCTGGCTGTGCGCCGCTGCCGCATCCGTGGATGCCTACCAGGCGATCACCAGGCACGGGATCAGCACGCCGAGAATCACCAGCGAGCCGAGCTTACGCTTGTGATCCGGGTCGAGATCGACGTACCAGCTCGGCAGAAGAGGCGTCACTCCATGACGACCGTCGAGCATGTCCTTGGCCATCAGTTCAGGAGGCGATCTGCGCTGCTTCGCCGTCCGCGAGGCTGGTGAGTCCGTGAGGGTCGAGCAGGATGATCAGGCGGTCGCCGGACTTGACGACCCCGTCCACCACGGCGTTGCCCGACGCCGGTAGGTCTTCAAACTCTTTGGCCTCGACGTTCAGCACCTCGGAGACGTCGTCGACGACAACTCCGGCCATGCGGTCGTCGATGTTGACGAGGACGATCTTCTCGTCGTCGTCGGTCTCTTCGGCGTCGGCGTTGATCGTGCCGGGCGCAGGAAGCGGCTCGTGGAGGATGTTCAACTGCGGTCGTACGTCGTGCACAGGCACGATGCGTCCACGCAGGTTGATCACGCCCAGCAGGGACGGGTCAGAGCTGGAGACGGCGCGCGGGTGCTGGAAGCGGATCACTTCCTGCACGGTCTGGATCGGCAGCGCGTACTCCTCGCTACCGAGCACGAAAACCACTAGTTGTCTGGCGATTGTGCCTTCTGCTGTACTCACGGTCAGTGTCCTCTGAGGGGATTGTTTCTACGAAAAAACTGCGGCAGTCTGCCTGCCCCTGCTCGCTCTATCGGCTGCAACGCCGCGAATGTTGAACCGCGGAGCAGGTTTTTCAGTCGCCATTTCTGGGTGTTCGATTCGCGAAGCCGGTCGGCAGTTCAAAGCGCCCGGCAAGCTCGGCGAGGTTGTATGCAGTCTGTGAGACGCGTTGCGCGGCGTCGCTGACGTCCTGAGCGTCGGCCGATGTCTCTTCGGTGGCGGCGGACACCTGCTCGGTCGACGCGCTCGACTGCTGAGCCACTGCAGCGACCTCCTCGATCTGCTCTCGCACCTGTCCGGCGCCGAGCGCGATGCCAGCGGCGAGCTCACTGACCTCGGCTGCTCCTTCGTGCAGGCTGTGCACGGCGCTGCTGATGTCGAAGAAGGTCTGGCGGTTGGAGTTGATCGTCTCGAAGCCGGCTTCGACGGCGACCACGGCTTCCTCCATGGCATGTACCGCCGCGCCCGTCTGCTGCTGGATCTGAGCGACCAACCTGGTGATCTGGTCTGCGGAGCTCTGCGCGTCGTCTGCGAGCGCGCGGACCTCGCCGGCGACGTTGCCGAAGCCGCGGCCGGCCTCGCCTGCGCGGGCGGCCTCGATCGCGGCGTTGAGCGCGAGCATGTTCGTCTGCTGTGCGATGTCTCCAATCGCTGCGACGATCTGATCGATGCTCGATGACTTCTCGCCGAGCTCGCGGATCACGACTGCCGTTGAGATCGACTCCTCGCGCACGACCTGCATCGCGGCGAGCACCTCCGACGCCGCCTCGACCCCGTGTTCGGCCAGCTTCTCGGTGTCGGCGCTCTGCCTCTGGGCCTCACTGGCGTACTCGGAGGCATCGTTGATCGTGCGTTCGATGTCAACCATGACGTCGGACACGTCGGTGATCAGTCCGGACTGGTGAGCCGCGCCCTCGCTGATCGCACCGACCGCTCCAGCGACCTCATTTATCGCGCGGCCCGACTCATCTGAGGTGTGGGTCATCTCGTTGGCGGCATCGCGCATCTCCAGCGCGGCAGTCTCGATCCGGCTGATCGTCGTGCGGAAGGCTCCGAAGAGATCGCGGATGCTGGCTTGGAGCATTCCGTATTCGTTGGTCATGTTCACTTCGATCTCCGGGCGCAGGTCGCCGCCCGCGGCAGTCCGTGTGGCCTCCACGAGCACGTAGGTCTCGCGCATCAGCACGTTGGTGAGCATCGCCTTGGTGGCCGCCCCGCCGAGCAGCGCGGCGAGCAGAACGAGCAGCGCGTACTCCTTTGAGACGTCCGTGAACTGCGGTTCGGCTGTGACGTTCGCCGTGGTGACGACGTCGCCCTTGGCGGCCTGCTGGGACTGCGCGAGAACCTGATCGGATGCCGACACGGCCCCCTGTCCGACGAGGGCCAACACGATTCCGATCGCGAGCAGCGGCAACGTGTATCCGAGCGTCGAGATCGTGTACGCCCGCTTCAGCGGTACGGACTGCATCCAGCGCTTCAAGATCCGCTCCTGTCGTCGGCAACGCTGAAGCGGCCGGCGAGTTCCTTCAGCGCCACTGCCGTCTGCGAGACGCGCTGAGCTGCAGCCGTCAGTTGCTGCGAAGAAGCGGAGGTCTCTTCTGTCGAGGCTGACACCTCTTCGGTGGAAGCACTCGACTCCTGGGCGACCGACGCAACCTCTTCAATGCGCTGGCGCACGCGGCCAGCGTCGCCGGCGATCGAGTTTGCCAATCCGGCGATCTCCATCGAACTCTCGTGAAACTGGCGCACGGCGCCGCTGATGTCAAAGAACAGCTGGCGGTTGCGGTTGACGGCCTCGAAGCCCCGGTCGACCGTGGCCGTGCCCTCCTCCATCGCGGCGACGGCCTGAACGGTCTGGGTCTGGATCGCGTCGATCAGGTCGGCGATGCCCTCGGCCGAGGACTGCGAGTCCTCGGCGAGCTTGCGCACCTCTTCAGCGACGACGGCGAATCCGCGCCCCTGCTCGCCGGCCCTGGCGGCTTCGATCGCCGCATTGAGCGCCAGCAGATTCGTCTGGCCGGAGATCGACGTGATCGAGCGGACGATCTCGTCGATGTTTGCTGAGGTCTCGCTCAGCGACTGCACCATCTCGACCGTTGAGCGAGTCGCCTCGCGCACAGTCTCCATCGCCGCCTGAATCTCGGTTGCGCGGTCGACGCCGGCGTCGGTCAGCAGTTCGGTCTGGGCGCTCTCCTGCTGCGCTGCGGATGCGTTGCGCGCCGTCTCGACCACCGCCGTCTCGATCTGCGCCACGACGCCGGAGGCCTCGGTGATCAGCGCAACCTGATGCGCGGCGCCCTCGCTGATCGAACTGATCGACTGTGCGACCTCGCCGATCGCCCGCCCGGAGTTGTCGGAGGTCTCGGCCATTGCTGTGGCCGAGTCGGTCAGCTCGGACGCGGCGCGCTCAATTCGCGTGATCGTCGCGCGGAAGCTCGCGACCATCTTGCCCATCGACTCCTGGATGTCGCCGATCTGGCTGTCGTTGTCGCGCGCGATCACGACGCCGAGGTCGCCGTCGGCGATGTGGCGCGCGGCGCTCGTGAGACTGCCGACCCAGTCGACTGCGACCTGCGCGGTGATGCGCGCTCCGCCGACGGCGATGAAAGTCGCCCAGAGAATCGCGCCGATGATGCCGATCGTGTAGCGCGTGTAGTCGGCGCTGATCGCGCTCGCGGCCGCCTCGATATCTGAAAGACTTGCCTCGGGCTGCGCAAGCAGCTCATCCATCGCGGAGATCTGCGTCGTCAGATCGGCAGCGGCGATCACGGCGAGCGCCAGCAGCGGCAACATCCCGATCAACACGATCCCCACGATCACGTACGGCTTGCGCGCAGCATCGAGGTCCAGGAACCACTGCGGGAGCAATCGCTGCGCCGTCGTGAGTTCGGGCGCGTCTGAGTTGGCTTTAGTCATCGCGAGTGCGCGATCACGACCATCGTCGGCCGGAAGACCACGTGCCAACTCATTCGCCCCGCAGGGCGTTCCACCTACCTACCGGGAAGTTCAGGTCAGGCAGCGAGTGCGTCGCCGACGGCGCTGAGTACTTCTTCTGGGTCGAACGGCTTGACCACGAAGGCCTTTGCGCCGGTGTCGATGCACTCCTTGACCACAGTCTCTTCGCCCAGTGCGCTGCACATGATCACACGCGCCTCGGGGGATGTGGCCATGATGTGGTTGAGCGCGCCCATGCCGTTGCGCTCGGGCATCGTGATGTCGAGCATCACGAGTTCGGGCTGGAACCGTCCATAAAGATTGATCGCCTCGTTGCCGTCTTCCGCTTCGGCAATGACGTCGTGACCCTCTCCCGTGAGGATGTCGTTCAGGCGCTTGCGCATGAACATCGAATCGTCAGCGATAAGAACAGTTGCCATCTTGAGTAGTGAGCTTTCCTAGGAGGTCGGGTGGACCGGGTCCGCGGAGTTCCAGATGTCATCTGGAAACGGTTCCTGAAGAAGATCGGCCTCAAGCGTTGAAACCTTTACCGGCAGGGGGACCTTTGATCCCTTGAGTTTCAACGGTTCGTTCGCGCCGCTGCGCACGAACACCTCAAGATCGGCCACCGACGCGTGAATAGTGCGACCGCTGAGTCCGCCGACATCTTCCGAGGCGATACCGATGCCGTGGCGCGCAAGCTGAAGCCGGGCGGCTTCGATGTTGCGATCGCCCACTCCGGCCAGCTTGCTCGAGTGGGTGTGGCCGAACATCGTCGCTCCGCCCACGAGCACGCCGTAGACGTCCTCGGGCTTGACGCCAATCGAACGCAGCGCGCAGAGCATGGCGGGGATCGCAGTGTCGGCAAACTTTCCGGGAGGCGCCCCGCGGCCTCCGGTCATGCGGGCTTCGGGAAGCACAACGTGGGCCAGGGCGACGGCGCGCCTCTCGGGCGCAACCAGCACCACTGCCACGCAGGAACCCAGTCCGACAACGGAGAGGACGTCACGCTTGTCGCGCGACACGGCCATTTCACCCATCCGTACCGGAATAAGGTTGACCGCGGATGACGCCGCGGTGCCGCTCACGCGTCTTTGCCGATGTTGTCGATCAGAGCTTCGACGCTGGTGTCGCTCGGGATGAAGAGAAAGCGCACGATGCAGTCGATCTTCTCGACCGTCAGCTGGGTGTCGACGAGCACCGCGTAGTTGGTGACCACCGTGGACATCGCGAGCACGGTCGAGAGGACCGCGCCGAGCATGCCTTCAGAGACTTCCGGAGGCTCCGGCTCAAAAGTCAGGCCGCAGGAATCGGCGATGCCGAAGACGTACTGCGTGCCGATGATGTTGGCCATCTCCTGCAGCGCCGAACGCGCCATCTCGGTGTACGGCTCAAGCCCGAGGACGTCGTAGATCTGCTTCTCACCCGCGGGGTCGAAAAGCAGCAGAACGCTGGCTTCGATCTGGCCGACGACCGGCAGCCATGCTGCTGTGACCTGCTCGCCCGGTGAACCCAGGCGGTCGACAGCTTCGCTCAGCGGCAGAACCTCAAGGTCCGGCACCCTTGCCGAGACCGTGGAACCGAGCAGCTTGGAGAATGCATCGGTTGCCTTCTCGGAGATCGTCTCTGCGACCTTTCCGAGCGCTTCCTGCTGCTCATCTGAAATTGGGGGAGCTGGCTCTCCCAGCGGCATCAGCATATTCATCTGTCCTCTGTCTGTCTGTTGTTACTGACGTGAGCCACTGTGTACGGGCTCGACGAGTGTCCTGCGGATCAGTTCTTCGCAATCGACGATGAAGGCGATCTCCCCGCTTGCCAGTACCGCACCGCCGGAGACCGGCGAGTCCCTGCGAATCCTCTCGGGTACAGGGCGCGTGACCAACTCGCGGCGACCGACCATTTCGTCGACCACGAGAGCAAGTTGTCTATCGGCAGAGCGCACGGTGACCATGAACTGTGGGGTGGCTGATGCGGACTGACGATTGAATGATTCGGCGAGATTCACCACTGGCATGGCGCCCTCGTCGAAGATCACGACTGGCTGTCCAGCAGTGGTCGTCAGCGCGACTTCGTCGAGCTTGAAGGTGCGGTCGACGCGATCGAGCTGCAGCGCGTAGGGGTCGCCGGCGGCGCGCACGACCAGGGCGGGCAGGATCGCGAGAGTCAGCGGCATGCGCAGTTCTGTGGTGGTGCCCTTGCCGAACTCCGAGCGCACGGAGACGTCGCCGCCGAAGCCGCGAACTGCCGCCCTGACGGCGTCCATGCCGACGCCGCGGCCAGAGACATCGGTGACTTCCGCGCGTGTGGAGAAGCCGGGCGTGAATAGCAGTTCGATCGCCTGATCCGCGTCAAAATCGTCGGAGCCGATGATTCCGCGTTCACGCGCGCGCGCGAACACTTCGGCCGTGTTCACGCCGGCGCCGTCGTCGGTGATCGCAATCACGACCTCGCCACCTTCGTGGCGCGCCGCGATCAGCAGGTTGCCGGCCGCGGGCTTGTCTGCGGCCTTGCGCTGGTCGGGCATCTCGATGCCGTGGTCGATCGCGTTGCGCACCAGGTGCATCAGCGGCTCGACCAGCGCGTCGACCGCGGTGCGGTCGAGCTCGGTGTCGCGCCCCTCGACCTCAAGCACGACTTCCTTCCCGAGCTGATGCGAGAGGTCACGCACGAGGCGCGGCAGGCGGGCAAAAGCCGTGTCGATCGGGACCATGCGCACGCGCATGACCATGTCCTGAACCGACTGCGACGCTCGGGTCAGCTCGCCGACTGCGGCGACAAGTCGGGCGTCACCGGTCTCGATCGCAAGCTGTTCCACGGCCGAGCGGCGTACGACCAGCTCGCCGATCATGTGCAGGAGCGTGTCCAGTCGCGCCGCCTCGACGCGCACGGTGGCGCGCGACTGGGCGTCCTTGACGGCCGCGCCGACGAGGTCTGCCGGCTGCTCTGCGGCGAGCACATCCGCCACGACCGCCTCGGCCACGGCGGCGCGAACCTCCGGCCCGGCGGAATCGTCACGGTCGCGCAGCAGGCCGCGCAAACTGGCCTCGAGAATCGTCGGGTCGGTGCGGCTCTCGCCGTGTTCGGCGACCTCATCGACCATCTTGGACAGCATGTCCATGCACTCGAAGAGTGCGTCGATCGCCTCGCGGGGGAGTCCGCCCGCGCGCTCGCGCAAGAGGGCGAATACGTCTTCCATCGCGTGCGTCAGGTGGGCGACCTGGTCGTAGCCCATCGTCGCCGCCATGCCCTTGACCGAGTGAGCCACGCGGAAGACCACGTCAACGTTTTCGGCGTCGGTGGGGTCGGCTTCGACGCCGACGATCGCATTGTTCAGCGCTTGGAGGTTCTCGCGCGCCTCGGCGAGGAACAGCTCGGTGTAGTCGGCGTCGTTCAGACCAGACATCAGATGCTCGATTCTGCGACGCGCCGGAAGATGAACGGACGTACGCGCTCAAGGCCGATCGAGCTCGCGTCAACGATCATCTCGGTCGAGCCGAGCACAAGTATTCCGCCAAGATTCAGTGAGTCGGCGAGGATCGCGTGCACCTGGTCGCGGCGATCGCGCTCGAAGTGAATTGCGACGTTTCGGAAGAGGATCAGGTCCACAGCATCGGTCTTCGACGCGAAGAGGTCCTCGACCTTGAATGTGATCAGCTGCTTGATCGACGGTTTGGCTGTCCATCCGCCCGGCGCGCGGTCGAAGTACTTCTGCAACAGCCGCGGCGGGGCGTCGCGCGCGTCCTCGTCGGTGTACTGGCCGCTACGGGCCTTTTCGATCATCCGGGGATTGATGTCTGTGCCCTTGATCTGCGGCGTGCGGCTCAGCTTGTCGCCCATCTCCAGGCAGATCGACGCAAGTGTGTAGGGCTCGGCGCCGTATGAGCAGCCGGCCGACCAGAGCTTCAGTTTGTGGCCGTCGGCGCGCTTGTCGAGTTCCGGCAGGATGTCGTTTTCGATCGCTTCGAAGATGTCAAGGTTGCGCCAGAGCTGACTGACTGTGATCGTCATGCGCTCCATGAAGCGGTCGAGCAGGATCGCGTCCTTCTGCAACATGTGCAGATACTGGGTCAGTGTCTCGGCGTGATTGCGTGATGCCAGGCCGCGCGCGCGCCGCTCCATCTGCTTGCGCTTGTAGAGCGAGAGGTCCACTCCGAGCAGCTCTTTGACCCCGCGGCAGAAGTTCTCGAAGTCACCCGGCGGCAGGGGCTTGAGCGGCTCCGGCTCGGGCAGTCCAGTTCGCACGATCGGCTCCATCGCCGGTCGCACGGGCGGGAGGGTCTTGCGCTTGGCCTGCTCCTCACTCACCCGAGGCCTCCACGATTGCTGCGCCGATCTCGTCGATCGGCAGGACGGCGTCGGCGAGACCAGCTTCGGTGACCGCGCGCGGCATGCCGTTGACGGTGGTGGTGTCGCCGTGCTCTGCGATCACTGCGCCGCCGGCTTCCTTGACGAGCTTTGCGCCCTTGCAGGCGTCGCGACCCATCCCGGTCAGCACGGCGAGCACAATATCGCCGCCGTAGTTCTGGACGGCGTCGGTGATCGTGATGTCAGCGCAAGGGCGCAGCCCGCCGATCGGAAGATCGTCAGTGAGTTCTATGCGCTTGCGGCGGATGCGGGTGTGAAAGCCGCCGGGGGCAACCCAGCCGTGTTCTGCGTCGATCTTCTCGCCCACTTCTGCCTCGCCGATCTTCAGCGGGCAGTCTGAATCCAGGCGGGTTGCCAGCGAGCGCGTGAAACCTGCGGGCATGTGCTGGACGATCACGAGGCCCTGCCCGAGCTGCCCCGGGAAGTGGCGGACGACCTCGGTCAGCGCGCGCGGTCCGCCCGTGGACGAAGCGATCATCACGAGTTTCTTGCCGCGCGGGTGGGCTCTGATCGCGGAGAGCTTCTTGCGCGGAGCGCTCGGTGCCATGGCCGGGAGTTCGAGCGACGCGCCGTTGTTGCTGCGCGGCCCGCGCTCGTAGGTTGCGGCCTGCGCCTTGCTCAGCAGGTCGTCGAGAAAGTCCTGCAGCTTGCCGCCGGTCGAGCGCTTGGGCACAAGCTCGAAGGCTCCTTCTGCAAGTGCGTCGACGGCGCGCACGCCGCCCTGCTCCGAGAAAGATGAGACGACTACGATCTTCAGCTCGCGCATCGAGCGGAGCTTGCGCAGCACCTCCATACCGTCGACTTCAGGCATTGCCAGGTCGAGTGAGAGGACGTCCGGTTCGTACTGCCTGCAGGCGTCGATCGCCTCGCGCCCGTTGGCGGCCTCTGCGACGACATGCATGCCGTCCCGCGTGAGCACGTCAGAGATCAGCCTGCGCATGAAGGCGGAATCGTCCGCCACGACTACGCGGGGTGCTTCACGGGTTGCGGTCATTGATGTCTGTGTCTGCCTGCAGGTGGTTTCTATCGCCCCTTCCGTCCGAAGTTGATTCCAACGGGGGCGACTGCCCTTATGTCGGCAGCTTCGCCCATAACCTTGCGCGCCGCATCAAAATCTCCGTTCATCGCGGCGAGCGCGGTGTCGGTGTCGATGCCCATTCTGCTGCGCACATCCTGCTCTGATGTCTGCGGTCGGCGGATCTCCCGGACGGCCGCTTCGATGTCTCTTCCGAGCAGCGCCTTGACGTGCGTGGCGAGCACATTGACCGCTCCAGTCCTGCGTTCGAGCCTGCCCGTGACCGTCAGCAGCGGCTCGCTGCGCACCGTGGTCCGGTGCTTTGCGTAGATCTGTGGTGGGAGGATCACGTTGACCACGCCGACCTCGTCCTCGAGCAGGACGAACACGACCCCCTTGGCCGTGCCCGGGCGCTGTCGTGCAACGACGAGCCCAGAAACCTGCACGCGGTGATTCTCGGGGAGGTGGTCGAGGTCGGTGCTTGCGCTGATGCCCTCCTGTTTGAGCTTGTTGCGCAGCAGCCCCAGTGGATGCGTGCCGACGGTCAGGCCGGTCGCGCCATAGTCGGCGATCATCTCGTCCCAGTCGTCGAGCTTGTTGAGCTCCGGCACCGGAAGCGGAGCGATCGGCAGCGCGAGCTGCGCCGAGTCGTCGGCCTTGGTCTCGCCGGCCGCAGCGGCGCCGAGCAGCCAGAGGGCTTCGCGGCGGTTGCGGCCGTTTGTTTTTGTGCCGACGTAGTCGCAGGTCCCCGCCCAGGCGAGCTTCTCCAGGGTCGGGCCGTCGGTGCCGGAGCGACTGGCGAGATCTTCCACTGAAACGAACGGCCCGGCTTCTTTCCGTGCGGCCACCAGCGATCTGAGCCCCGCCTCCTTGGCGCCCTTCACATAGGCGAGCCCGATCCGCACCGCGAGTTCCGGTTCCGCTGCGGTTTCGATCCACTCGACCGAGCACTCGACTTCGCTGCGGTTCACATCAGCTGGCAGCACCTTGATCCCACGCCGCTGCGCCTCGTGCGCCAGCGCGTCCGGCAGGTAGAAGCCCATCGGCTGCTCGTTCATCAGTCCGCAGACGAACTCCGGTCCGTAATGCGCCCGCAGCCACGAGGTCTGGTACGCCAGAAGCCCGAACGCCGCCGCATGCGCCTTGGGAAACCCGAAACCCGAGAAGCCGATGATCTGCGCGAACACGCTCTCGGCAACCTCTTCGCTGACGCCGTTGGCGCCGGCACCTTCGACAAATCTCAAGTGATACGCCGCCAAAGCCTCGTGGCTCCTTTTCCGGCTCATAGCCCGCCGCAACCCTTCCCCCTCCGAAGGCGTGAAGTCGGCCAGCACCCGCGCAACCTCGATCACCTGATCCTGAAAGACGATGGCTCCGAGCGTGTCTTCAAGCACCTCTTTCAGAAGCGGATGCGCATACGGCACCTCATACGACGAATCCGCGCGCAGCAGTTTGCGCCGCTCGAGATACGGATGCACCGCCCCGCCCGTGATCGGCCCGGGCCGCACGATCGCGACCTGGATGAAGATGTCGTTCAGCGTCTCGGGGCGCGAGCGCACGAGCATCTGCATCTGGGCGCGGCTCTCGATCTGGAAGACGCCGGTCGTCTCGCCGCTTCTGATCTGACGGAAGGTCTCTGGGTCATCAAGCGGGATCCGCGAGAGATCGACCTGCTCGCCGCGCGCACCGTGGATCAGGTCAACGGTGCGCTCAACCGAACTGAGCATGCCCAGCCCGAGCAGGTCGATCTTCGCGAAGCCGGCGTCTGAGCAGGAGTCCTTGTCCCACTGCACGATCTGGCGACCGACCATCGCGGCCGGGACGATCGGGCAGACGGTGTCGAGCGGATCGGTGCTGATCACCATGCCGCCCGAGTGCTGACTGAGCCCGCGCGGCAGGCGATGGATCTCTGGCAAGAGGCGCAGCAGCGCGCGCCAGCGTGGCGAATCCAGCAGGCGCGCGCCGCTGGGCGACTCGCGGATCGATGCCTCCACCCTTTCTTCGAGCAGCTCTCCGTAGCTGCGGTCGGTGGTGCGGATGACGCGCTCGATCTCGGCCTGCGGCAGGCCGAGCGCTTTGCCCAGGCCGCGCAATGAACCGCGCGTGCGATAGGTCGGGAAGGCGGCGACCAGCGCCGAGTGACGGTTGCCGTAGCGCCTGTGGATGCGCGGGATCAACTCGTGGCGGATGTCGCGCGGAAAGTCGAGGTCGATGTCGGGCAGCGAGGTCAGCTCTTCGTGCAGGAAGCGGCCGAGGCAGAGGTCCGCCTCGAGCGGGTCCACGTGCGAGAGCCCGGTCAGATAACAGACGATCGAGGAGACGCTTGACCCGCGGCCGCGACCCGGCGGCAGAACGCTGCGCGCGGTGCTGCTCCCCCGCACCTCGATCGCGATCTCGCGCGCCAGCTCGAGCAGGTCGTGGTGGATCAGGAAGAAGCCCGGTAGGCGCAGCTTCTCGATCACGCGCAGCTCTTCTTCGAGGCGCGCGCGGGCTTCCTTCAGGGAGACATGGCGGCGGCCGACGCTGCCGCCCTTGTGGTCGCCGCCCGGTCCGTAGCGCTCTTGCAGCCGCGTCTCGCAAACGGCGCGCAGCCGGATGATCTGGCGCGGATCCTGCGCGCCGGGATAGCGATAGCCGAGGTCGCTGGTGAGATCGAAGTCGATCCTTGACGCGATCTCGGCCGTCTGGGCGACTGCGCCCGGGTGCTCGGCAAAGCGCCGCGCCATCTCTTCGGGCGTGGCCATCACGTGCGAACTGTTGCCGCGACGCAACGGCTCGGTCTCGTCGAGCGACGCGTTGTGTTTGAGCGCGACAAACACGTCCTGCAGCGCCGCGCGTTCGCGCGCGTGCACGTGGACGTTGCCGGTCGCGACCGTCGGGACCCCGAGCTTTTCGGCGATCCGTTCGAGCGCGATGTTCAGCCCACGGTCGTGGCGCTGGAAGGGGCGTTGGATCTCGATGAAGAAGTGCT
The DNA here is from genome assembly GCA_051306435.1 of Solirubrobacterales bacterium. GTDB lineage: Bacteria > Actinomycetota > Thermoleophilia > Solirubrobacterales > JACPNS01 > JACPNS01. Next base: position 76,428 of record JBPPNF010000047.1, read on the forward strand.
CGTGCCCGAAGGCCGCGGCGAGTTGCCGCGCCGCGCCCTCTGCGGCAGCCAGCTCGCCGCGCGCGACGCGACCGGCAACCGCGCCGCGCGAGGCGCAGCCGGAGAGGCAGATCAGCCCGCCGCCGTCCTCGGCGATTGCGAGCAGGTCGTCGAACTTCACGCGTGGCTGCTGGGGCGTGCGTTGCGCGCTGCCTTCGCGGGTGTGGGCGTGCGCGAGCGTGAGCAGCCGGCAGAGCGTGGTCCAGCCGTGGTTGTTCTCGACGATCAGCGTGATGTGATCACCCCCGTCGATCGTGATCTCGGCGCCGTGGATCGCATTCACCCCCAGCGGCTGGAGCGCGTGGGCGAACTCCATACTTCCGTGGATCGCGTCGTGATCGGTCAGCGCGTAGGCCCTGTAGCCGTGCGCGGCCGCGGCCCCCGCAAGCTCGTGCGGATGGCTCACGCCGTCGTGAAACGAGAAGGCGCTGTGGGCATGGAGCTCGACATATTCGGCGGATCTGGCCATTTGCAAGCGCTTTTTCTACCGCCGATGGGGTATGTATGGTCTTCCTGACACGAACATATGTTCGATTCTACAGGAAAGGCGAGCGATGGTGCAAGTTATAACTTCCGTTATACTGAATGACATGGAACTCAAGATCACGCAGATTGGCAATTCCCTCGGGGTGATTCTCCCCAAGGAGCTCCTTTCTCGACTGAAGGTCGAGAAGGGCGATTCACTGCACGTCCTTGAAACCAAGGACGGCGTTGAACTGACGCCTTTTGATCCTGATCTCGCCGAACAGATGGAAGTCCTCGACCGCGTAATGCGCGAAAACCGAGACCTCTTCCACAAACTGGCGCAGTAGCCATGGCAGAGATCAAATGGCTGCACCGCGAATTCATTTTCGCCGCGCACCGCGCACAGCTGAACCAGCACGGTGGCAGCGACGGTCTGCGGGATGGAGGGCTTCTGGAATCAGCACTTGCTCGGCCCGAGAACCTCGCCGCGTACGAAGAGAATGTGTCCACGCAGGCGCTTGCAGCCGCATACCTCTTCGGCATCGCCAGGAATCATCCATTCGTGGATGGAAACAAACGCGTTGCCTACGCAGCCGCAGAGGCATTCTTGATCCTCAACGGATTGACCGTGACCGCGTCGCAGCTTGAGAAATACGAGATGGTGATCAGCGTTGCTTCCGGGCAGTCAGGTGAATCCGAAATCGTCGACTGGCTCAAGGCGCACTCGCAACCCGCCAAATAGTCTCTGCACATGACCGCTCACGGGGAGACGTCACCGCGCCAGCAACGCCTGCTGCACATGATCTATCTGGCGATCGCAGCAGCGCTGTTGACGATTGCGTTGAAGGCTGCCGCCTGGATGATCACCGGGTCGGTCGGTCTGCTCGCCGACGCCGCTGAATCCCTCGTCAACCTCGCCGCCGCATTCGTCGCGCTGATCGTGATCCGCTGGGCCGGTCAGCCCGCAGACGAAGACCACGCCTACGGCCACGACAAGGCCGACTATCTCTCGGCCGGCGCTGAGGGCACGATGATCATCGTCGCCGCGATCGTGATCGCTTACTCGGCCGTCGAACGCCTGATCAACCCGGTCGCGCTCGAGTCGGTCGGGATCGGTCTGATCGTCACGGGCGTCGCCACGGTGATCAACCTTGTGGTGGCTCGGCTGCTGATCAAGGTCGGCCGCGCGGAGTCCTCGCACACCCTCCAGGCCGACGGCCGCCACCTGATGACCGATGTGGTCACCTCGGTCGGCGTGATTCTCGGCGTCGCGCTGGTGGCGATCACAGGCATCGACCGGCTCGACCCGATCATCGCCCTGATCGTCGCCGCCAACATCATCGCGACCGGGGCGATCCTCGTGCGTGGCGCGCTCTCGGGCCTGCTCGACCGCGCGCTCGAGCCCGAAGAGATCGACAAGGTCGAAGAAGCGCTCAACGGCTACCGCGCCCGGGGCATTTCCTTCCACGCGCTGCGCACCCGCCGCGCCGCGCACCGCGTGTTCATCTCCCTGCACGTGCTGGTCCCCGGCGACTGGTCGGTCCAGCAGGGCCACGACATCGCCGAACAGATCGAGGCCGACCTGCGCGAGCGCTTCCAGACGGCGACGATCTTCACGCATCTCGAGCCGATCGAGGATCCGGTGTCATTTGAAGACACCGAGCTCGATCGCGAAGACGCGTCTGCGGCCAATTAGGCGGCCTGCACGTACCAGCGCCTGCTGGTCAGATCCTGGAAGACGACAGCGTTGGCGCCGCCCTCGAGCACCAGCTCGAAGTAACGACGACGCACCGGCCGCGGCGTCCACCATGCATCCTCCACAACCCAGCGCTCGCGCTGCTGCTCGACGCTCCTGCCACGCAGTCGCAAGGGGTTGCCTGCTCCGTCACTGCTGACCTGAACCGGCTGCGGCTGCAGCAGGGGCACCGGCCCCGGCGAGAGCGCTGCCCGGCGCTCGGGGACGCGCGAGCCTTGATCCAGGCGCATCACCCGCGCCACCTTCTCTGACGACCCGGCCGCCTGCCGCGCCTGCTCGGCCGCGGTCTTCAGCCGCGCCGCGCGCTCTTCCGGAGAGTCGTCGCCGAAGAGCGTCGCCGTCTCGTGGTCGAGCGGGCCGAAGCCGTCGACCGTCAACTCCAACGCGGCGGCGGGCTCTGGCAGGTCCTTGAGCTTCTGCATCGCGACCAGGCGGATCCGCGCGGCGTCAGCGGTCGGCACGCGCATGATCCCGCGCGTGTTCCACGAGCCGCCTTCGACAAACCGCGCGCCGAGCGCGAAGCCGCGGATCGTGCGACCGGCGCGCTCGGGGCGCGCGAGCAGCCGCTCGACCAGCAGATCCACCGCGCGCTCCAGATCGCCGGTCAGCGCGCCGCGCTCGGCACCCTGCGGGTCGGCGTCATCGATCAGCTCGATCTGTTCGCGCAGCCGTTCGGCCGGCTTGCGCGGGCGCAGCGGCGGCTCATGTCCGTGGACAAGGTCGCGCGCAGTCAGCCCGATCCGCCCGAACCGCTCGGCCACCTGGGCGCGGCGCAGCACGGCGAACTCGCCGAGCGTGGCGATGCCGAGCTTCTCCAATGTGGTCGCAAGCTGCGCGCAGCCGGGCGAGTGCATTGCGAGCCAGCTGACCGGGGCACCCGCAAGGAAGTCACGGCGCTCCAGATCGTTGTGGATCACCTTCGGCCTGCGCGGGCGCGCGGTGCGCGCGGCGGACTGGGCGATGAAGCGTGTTGGCCCCGCGCCGATCCGGACCGGGCGGCGGATCGCGTCGCGCACCGCCGCGATCACGCCGTCGAACCCGCGATGAAGGGGCTCAAGGCCGGCCGATTCGAAGAAGAGCGTGCCGGGCCCGTCGGGGTCGCTCTCTGTTTCTGCGCCGAGGCCTTCGAGCGCCTGCAGCACCCACTCCCACGCGCTGCCCGCGCGGGCGGGGTCCGGCGGCACCAGCTTGAGCTGCGGGCAGCGGGCAAAGGCCTCGCCCACCGGCAACCCGGGCGTGACCGCAAATGCCTCGGCCGCCGCCGACACCTGCCCGATCACCGGCCGGCCACCGGGAGCCGGAGCAAGCGCGATCGGCTCACGCATCAACGCCTGCCGCACGTCGGACCCCGCAGCAGCAGGCGCCGCAGCTACAAGCAACTCAAAGCGAGGCAACATGACACAGACCACAGACACGAACATATGTTCGCATACTCAGCGGCGCCCGTCAATCCCAGAAGTCCGCAAATTCCGACAAAACAACACCACGCTTCATCGCCGCCAAACTCGACAGCAACTCAGACGGCGTCTACGGAACCCTTCAACTTTGCCGCCATCTGCGCCTCAGACACGCGCTTCACGTTCCAGGCAAGCCCAGTCTTCTCCAAGCCCCAGACAACCCAACCAGAAGGATCCATCGCCTTCTGCCAACGCTTCAACCCATGAAACGCGCTAGTCGGGAAAGCATGATGATTGTGGTGCCACGCCTCACCGAGCGTCGGCAGGGCCAGCACCCAGTTGTTCGTGCTCAGATCGCCGGACTTGAACGGCCGGCGACCGAACATGTGGCAGATCGAGTTGACCGACCAGGTGACGTGGTGGGTGACGAAGATCCGCACGGCGCCGCCCCAGAACATTCCGGTCAGCGCGCCCCACCAGGAGCCGCCGGTCAGAACAAACCCGAGCGCACCCGGGATCACCAGAGCCAGAAGGATGAACCACGGGAACTGACGATCGACCGCCATCACGACGCGGTCCTTCAAGAGGTCTGGCGCAAAACGAGAAACCGACGACTGGCCTTCCTTCAGCAGCCAACCGATGTGCGCATGCCACGCACCCTTCACTGCATTCCAGAAACCGCCGCCCTCAAACCCGGCGTGCGGGCTGTGCGGATCGCCCTCTTCATCTGAGTGGGCGTGATGGCGACGGTGATCTGCAACCCAGTCGGTCGGACGACCTTCGATCGCCAGAGAACCGAAGGCGGCGAACATTCCGCGCACCCAGGGCTTGGCCTCGAAGCTGCGGTGCGTGAAGAGGCGATGAAAGCCGACCGTGATGCCGAGTCCGGCGACCGCGTGCATGAAAAGCAGAAGACTCAGGTCAACCGCGCCGACGGCCTTGCTCTCCCAGAGCAGGATGATCGCGGTGAGGAAAGCGATCAACGGCAGGATGATCACCGAGAGGGTGCCGACCTTGTGCAGACCGCTGGTGGGCTCGATCTCGGGGTTGGCGCCGTCGCGTCGCGGCACTGAACGCAGCTCGCTGGCATCTCCTGTCAACGAGTGATCTTCCCGAACGAGCGTCCCGCCTGGTTCCATGGTCACAACTACACGCCTTCCGCGGTGATAGTTACATAAATCGATGTCAGATCGGGGAAACCGAAATCCGACTACTCGATCCTATTCCTCGTAGGGCTCGAAATCCTTCGGCCTTGCGCCGCACACGGGGCAGAACCAGTCGGCCGGGAGTGCGCTGAACGGGGTTCCGGGCGGGATTCCGCCGTCGGGGTCTCCGACCTCGGGGTCGTAGATCCATCCACAGGTCACGCACATGTACTTCTGCGCGGTGTCGTCTTCCAACGTCGCTCCGTTCATGGGCGCAAGGGTATCGCCAGCAATCAGCCGCTGCCTCGCGAGCGCGTCAGCAGCGGCAGCTCGATGAACCGCCACGTGGCGGCGCCCGCCGCAGCCGACACTGCGACCAGCAGCGCCCATGTGAGAAATCCCGAGCTCGGCATCAGGCCATGGCCCTTCATGAACAGCAGCAATGGCAGATGCAGCAGGAACACTCCGTAGGACCAGCGACCAAATGCCTCCGCCGGCTTCCACTTGTCGGACGCGCCGATCACCGGCTGCGCGCAGGCGGCGATGATCAGTCCGTAGCCGATCGCTCCCGGCAGATCGCGCAGCGTTCCGAGCGCCCACGGCCCCACGTTCAGCGCATGCCAGATCGAATCGCCCAGCGCCAGCGCGATGCCGACGACGATCATCCAGACCGCCGCCGAGCGCGTCTTGACCGGAGGGATGTGTGCGATCACCATGCCCAGCGCCAGGTACGGCAGCATCGCCGGCAGCGAGAGCCGCGCCATCGGCCCCCAGCCCTGCGTGTATGAGATCCAGTTGAAAACAACTCCGCCGAGCACGAGCAGCACCGGGAAGACCCACGCCCGCCGCGCGATCCGCGAACCGAAGAACACGAAGAGCGGAAAAACCAGATAGAACGCCGCCTGAACCGCGAGCGTCCACGTCGGCGCGTCCAGCGTCAGCAGCGTTTCGCGCGAGTAGTTCTGCAGGAAGAACACGAAGCGCCAGAGCTCATCCGCCGGAGGCAGCCGCACTCCGGGCGTGTCACCGATCCCCCACAGCAGGGCGATCGAGAGCGCGATCGCCAGGTAGTAGGTCGGGACGATTCGCACAATGCGGCGCCAGTAGTACCGGCCGACGGCGATCATCCGCGGAGCACTGTCGTGTCCCGCCTTGAGCAGCGGCCGGTAGAGCAGATAGCCCGACATCACGAAGAACACGACCAGGCCGATCCGCCACTCGAACAGCAGGTGGTCGAAGAATCCCTCGCGCGTCGGCTTGTTCGGATTGGGCAGCCGGTAGAGCCAGACGTGGTAGGTCAGCACCGCCATCGCGGCGAACGCGCGGATCAGGTCGAGCGCCTGGGCGCGGTGTTTGGCCGGGGCCGCGGTCACGAGTCGACGTCGAGCTCGCGCTCGAGTCGCGCGAGCACCTGTCCGCAGCGACGCAGGAGCCAGGGCCGAGCGGCGGTCACGAGCAGCCGGTCGCGAATCCCGCCGGGATCGATCCCGACGTCGAACGAGACCTCGGTCGCGTCGTCCGCCGCAGGTGAGAGTCGCCAGTCGATCGCCACGCGGGTCGATCCTGCCAGGGCTTCGCCCCCGAAAGCGGTGTCGGGCACGTCGTAGGTGATGCGGGTGATCACGCGGCGCTCCAGCCCCGGGACCGGTCCGCGCAACAACAGCTCGGCCGAAGCATCATTACTGCCGTGGACAATGTCTGCCTCGACGAGGTCGGCCCCGAGCAGCGGCCAGTGCCGGCGCAAATCGCTCAGCAACTCGTAGACCTTCGAGTTCGGATACCCGATCGTCCGCCGCGCCCCGACAAGGACGCTGAACTCCGCCCCGCGGGCGGCGACGTCAGCCGCTTCCACCGTGCGCTCCAGTTTCGATCACGACACGGTCGATCACGGCCGGCGAAGCGACGTCCCGCTCAAGCCCGGTGACGCCGAAAGACGAGAGCGTGACCTCGCCGGCGGCCACGTCCACGCGCATGAAGTTCTTGAACAGCGGCGGCTTATCCCAGTCGAGTGCCTCCGAGATCTTCTCGGCGGTGAACCAGCCGCGAAGGGGGTAGATCATCGTCGCAAGTAAACGCGATCGGCGGGAGATCTTGATCGATCCCGGGTCGGCGGCACCCTCGCCGCGCGCAAGCTCAGAAGCGAGGTCAAGCCGATGCCGGGCGGCGACGATCGCGGCAGCCTCGTCGGCGGGGATCCCGCGTATCGGACGACCTGCGCGCCACGGCGTCAGCCGCCGCAGTTTGCGCAGCAGGATGATCGAATATGCGCGCAGCGAGTCGCCCCGTGTCGGATAGACAACCCATGTGCTCTCGTCGACGTCCGGGCGTTCGACGCGTTCGAGCTGGTGCGTCGAAGTCATGAACGCTCCGCCCCCGCCTGAGATCACGCACTGAACTTCGCGGCCTCCCTCGACGCGTACGCAGTGACGCTCGTAGTGATGCACGTCGCCGGCGATCATCGCCACGAAGTTGTTCGCGGGATCCCGAACGATCGACCACAGCAACCCGGCATGTTGCTCGTCGCCGTCAACTCCGAGGATCCGCCGCGGACTCATCTTGTCGCCGGAGTAGACCGGCTTGCCGCTGACCAGCAGCTTGGGCTTGTCTCCGGCCGACACCCTGCGCAGCCACTCGCCCTGCGCATGGTCGAGCCGCCCGAGGATTCCCGTGTCGATCGTGATGATCCGTAGTTGCGGTGTGTCGATGCAGAAGTACATGTTCGGTTGGGCCGGGCCGCTGTCCCGGGCGAAGCCGCGCAACTCGCGCGCGGCAACCATCGTCTCCGGGTCGAGCGCGCGCGGGCGACGCCAGAACGCCGCGTGCACAGCGAGCGCGAGTCGCGCCCACTTCGCCCTGCGCGGCGGGCGGAACTTGTGCGCCGGCGGAGCCGCGTTGCAGAAGTGGCGCATGAACCCGACCAGGCCGTCGAGCCAGTCGTGGTTTCCCGGCACCGCGTAGATCGGCCGCGGATAGCCGGCGAACGGAATGAAGAACTTGCCGACGTACTCGTTGACGTCACCGTCCGGATAAACGACGTCACTCGCGATCAATGCGAACTCGGTTCCCTCCGATGCCTTCAGGAATGCCGGAACGACCGAGTACTGGGAGTGATCGCCCTCGCCGGTGTCACCGAGCACCATGAACGAGTAGTCAATGAGCTCCTCACGCGTGAGCATGAAGTCCTCGACGACCGCCTGCGGTTCTCCGGCATCCGCGAGCGCCAACCGTTGCGCGTGCACCCAGGCGGCGCGAGCGTTCTCGGTCGGATCGCCGGTCAGCGACGCGATCACGTTGTTGCGAGATCGCCAAAGCGTGCGCGGACTGAGCCAGGAGAAGCGCCGCAGCGGGGTCCCCACCTTGCTCAGATCTGCCGACTGCGCACTCCAGTCGGCATCGTCGGCGAGCCGTGCCTCTGCGGGGATCGGCATGCGCCAGGTGCTCTCATGATTCGCGTCCAATCAGTCCACCCGGTAGCGCAGAAAGAGGTGTTCGTCTCCCGCCAGCACGCTGATCAGGTGCAGACGCTGTGGCCCGGGAAGAGCGCCGGCGATTATCGGAAACGGATCGTTGTTGCCGATCACCGTCGGCGCGACCGTCAGGAAGAGTTCGTCCACCAGCTCGCGTTCGAAGAACGAAGTGTTCAGATGCGGGCCGCCTTCGAGCAACACCGAGCGCACGCCCTGATCGTGACGGAGCGACGACAGGACCGCCGCCGGATCGGTCGTGCTGGTCTGCAGGATCTGTGCGCCGACAGCGCTGGTCTCAAGCTCGACTTCGGTGAAGACCGCCACCTGAAGGTCGGAGTCGGCGAAGAGCGGCGCGGCAGTCGGCAGCTTGCCCTCGCGCGTGATCGTTGCGACGAGCGGTCGCGGGCGCAGCCCTGCAGCGACTCGCCGTACCTGCACCTCAGCGCGGGTCGCCGGCGGGTTGTAGCTCTCGGCGGCGATCGTTCCGGTTCCGGCCATCACGCAGTCCACGCGCTCGCGCAGCGTGGCAAAAAGCGCCGCGTCCGCCGGGCCGCCGAGCTCGGCGGTGTTGTTCCCGATCCGGCCCTGCCCGTCGGCCGTGGTCACCATGTTGACGATCACGTACGGACGATCGCTGGGCGCTTCTGTCGTGAAGTCGAGGTCCGCGTAGGCGCGCCGGGCATCGACGCTCAGCGCGTCGCCGGGCGGCGGAAACAGCCGCGTGAGATTGTTCAGGGGTTGATCCGCCGACATCACAGCCAGCAGTATGCCGTCAACGGCTGCCGAATACTGCCGGCGCGAGGTGTCGCATCTGCTCGACCTGCTCGATCCTGCCGTCGGCCTGCAGCGACGTGACGATCGTGCCGACCAGCGATCCGCAGGCCAGCTGAACCAGCGCCTCGCGAGAAACGCCGGTGCCGTCGAGCCACTCGAGCATCATCGTGTCGAGCATCGCGGTCCATCCCTCGACCCCCAGCCGCATCGTTTCCGAGACCGGCGAATCCGGCGACAGCAGCGTGCAGATTCGCGCGACCTGCGCATCGCGATTCTCGCGGACTGCTGCGCGAACGTCCTCGTCCACGCTGTGACGCCCCGCGAACACGGCGCGGAATGCGTCCGCGTTGGTCTCGACGAAGTCAACCAGACGCTCGACTCCGGCCGGGAGCCAACGCTCCGGCGGGAGCGACGGATCGGGTGCGGTGAGGTCGAAGGCCTGGCGCATTCCGTGACGCACGATCGCGGCGAAGAAGTCGCGCTTGTTCGGGAAGTAGTGGTAGACGAGCCCGCGCGAAACTCCGGCTTCCTGCGCGACCTGTTCGATCCAGACGTCGTTGAACGGACGCTCGGCGAACAGACGCGCGCCGATTTCAACGAGCTGCTCACGCCGCGCCTGCGGTGAAAGGCGAGTCCGTTTCTGTGTTTTCACGCTGATCAGAGGCTCCATTCCGTGCCCTCAAATGGCTGCAAAACGCGGGTTTTCGAGGTATGCGCAACTGACCATCAGGTTACCGTCCTAATCGTCCTCAAGATGCTTTAAGGTGCAACTTGCCAGTAACAATTCGTTCTGAATCGTCTGATGATTCAATGGAATTGTTTTCAGGCTCATAGTTGCAGGGGAGCAGAAACTTGTAGAGACCGCCGTGTGACCTCCCCCCCGGTTCACGCGCCAGACCACCATCTGGCCAAGCGGTTTCGGCAAGACCCGGTTGCGCCGGTCCGTTCGTTCGTTTTTCTGCGACGTCAGGGGTCCGATGACGTAAGAACGTTTCGGATCGGCGCTGTAACCGGAGCACTCACTCCGCTTGATGATAAAGTGGCGAGGTCGATCCGCTTGCAGCGCTCTTCCCCCAACAGCGCCCTCCCCACTTCTCTTCCCAGATAACTTGGGATCGACGGAAAGGATCCCCATGAGTTCCGTCACGGAATCATCCTCCAGCGTGCCCGAAGGGCATATGGGCAATCTCGTCGGTGGCCACAGCGTGAACAAGTGGCTCGTTCTCGTCGTCGTGTGCTTCGCCCAGTTCATGGTCGTGCTCGACGCGACCATCGTCAACGTCGCGCTCCCCTCGATCCAGACCGATCTCGAGCTCTCGGCGACAAACCTTCAGTGGATCGTGAACGCGTACACATTGGTCTTCGGCGGCTTCCTGCTGCTCGGCGGCCGCGCGGCCGACCTGCTCGGCCGTAGGAAGCTGTTCATCGCCGGCACGGTGATCTTCTCGGTCGCGTCGCTGGTCAACGCGCTCGCGACGTCCGGCGAAATGCTGATCATCGCCCGCGGCTTCCAGGGCCTCGGCGGCGCGCTCACCTCTCCCGCTGCGCTCTCGATCATCACCACGACGTTCGACGAAGGCCCCGACCGCACGAAGGCGCTCTCAGTCTGGGGCGGCATCGCGGCCGGCGGCGCCGCGTTCGGCCTGCTGCTCGGCGGGGTCCTCACTGATGTCCTCGACTGGCGCTGGAACTTCATCATCAACGTGCCGATCGGCCTTGCCGTGATCGCCGCTGCGATCAGGTACGTGCCCGAGTCGCGTCACGAGTCGACGGAGCGTCACTTCGACGTCGCCGGTGCCACGACGATCACGTCGGGCCTGATGGTGCTCGTCTACGCCATCGTCAAGGCTCCGGAATGGGGTTGGACCTCAATGGATGCGATCGTCTGGTTCGCCGGCGCCGCTGCGTTGATCATCGCTTTCGTGATCGTCGAGCTGCGCTCGCCGTCGCCGCTCGTGCGACTGTCGTTCTTCAACATGCGCTGGATCACCGTGGCCAACGCCACGATGTTCGTCGTCGCCGGAGGCATGTTCGGAATGTTCTATTTCGCCTCGCTCTACGTCCAGCAGGTGCTCGGCTATGACCCGCTCCAGGCCGGTGCAGCCTTCCTGCCGGTCTCGCTCGGGATCATGATCGGTGCCGTGATTTCGCAGCAACTGATCGGACGCGTCGGCGTGAAGCCGGTGGTGATCGTCGGCATGATGCTCGCCTCGGTCGGTCTGATCATCCTCGCCTCCACGACCAAGGTCGACGGCACGTATCTCGCGCTGCTGATGGGCCTCGCGCCGATGGCGCTCGGGATGGGCATGACGTTCGTTCCGCTGACGCTGGTCGCGAATGCCGGCGTCGAGCCCGTGGACGCGGGCCTCGCGTCGGGTGTGTTCAACACCTCGCAGCAGGTCGGTGGTGCGCTGGGTCTTGCGATCCTCGCGACATTTGCGGTGAACAGGACCAACGACTACCTCAGCGAACTGGCAACCAAGCCCACCGAGCTCCAAGCCGTCGCCGGGCTCGTCGAGGGATTCCAGACGGCCTTCATCGTGGCCGCCGGCCTGATGGTTGTCGGACTCCTGCTCGTCACCTTCGCGCTGCGCAAGCGCGAGGTCGACCAGGTCCACATCGGCGAAGTCGTGCCGGTCGCCGTATGACCGGGGCGGCCGCAGCCAAACGCCCGCGCGCCGACGCCGCACGCAACCGTGAGCGCATCCTCGAAGCCGCCGACGAAGCTTTTCGTGAAGGCGGCCTCGAGGTCAGCGTCGCGGAGATCGCGCGGCGTGCGGGCGTGGGCAGCGGCACGCTGTTTCGAAACTTCCCGACGAAATCCGACCTGATTCACGCGATCGTCGAGATGCACATGAGCCAGTGGCTGAGCGAAATCGACCGCGCGCTCGCCGCAGAGGACATCGGCCCAGCCTTTGATGCCTTTATTGAGCGCGCGGTGCTGTTCAACTACCGCGACCGCGGAATGCTCGAAGCTATCCAGTCGGGGATGCTCAACGAGCCGGATCTGATGACCTGCAAATGTGAGGCGATCGACGCCACCGAGAAGCTGATCGCCCGTGCGCAGAAGGCGGGGGTTCTGCGCATGGGCCTCGGCGCCGACGACATCTACGCGCTCTCGTCAGGCGCCGCCGAGTCCGCCCACGCCGCGGTCCGCGAGGGCCTCGCCAAGCCCAAGAACGCACACACGCGTTACCTCGACATCATGCTCGCGGGCCTGCGACCGACTGGCTGACCGACGTCCGGCGTAGCGTCACGCTCGCGATGGCCGAAGCCTCCAGGCACATCATTCCCTACGCGATCTTCGTCGCGATCAGTCCGATCCCGCTGGCCGCAGACAGTCTGCGATAATTCCGCCGCATTCGGGGCGTGGCGCAGCCTGGTAGCGCGCACCGTTCGGGTCGGTGAGGTCCCCAGTTCAAATCTGGGCGCCCCGATTGTGTTCTCTTTGATCCGCGGTCGACCCACGCGGCTCAGTACTCCTCCGCATACCTACCCCCTCGGCAATCGTACTATCCCTAGCATTAGTAAGTACGACAAATGGGGTACCCTGCGTCCACGACCCTTCAGTCGTACGCGGAATTGGATGAGCGTCCGCTGAATGTCCACGAGAGTGTGATGTTCGCGATCCGGCAGAACCGCACCAGAATCCATTTACAAAGCCCTTTTTGGTGGCCCCGCCGCCGCTGGGCCTCATCACCACGGCGTCCGGATGTTCGTCCACTCGAAACCCAGGGTACTCACTACTTTGCGGTGGTCGCCGATATTCAGGTCGAACATGACGAAAACCGCCTACATGGACAACGGACACGGCGAGGACCTCCCCGGACCTGACGGTGCGGCGGCCTACGGACTGTTCGCGGGAGCCGAAAATTTCGATGAAGCACTGGGCAGCCGGGTCGCCTGGCGCACCGCCGCCGTGCTCTTCTGGGTCTCCGGATTCGGTGCCCTGGCGCAGCTGGCGACGGGCCTGATCAGCGCGCCGATAGAGTATCCGGCACTGACTGTCGCGCTCTCGCTGTTCGCGATCGCCATGGGCTGCATCTGGTGGGTCGTGGGCGATCTCGACGTCGACGAGCGCTGGCTGCACCTCGGCGTGATCATGGCCTACGGGATCCTGCTCGTGATGTTTGCCAATGCTCCCCCCGTCGAATCGGAGCTCGGGGTCGTCTACCTCGTGCCGCTGATCTACGTCGCGCTCTTCCTGCCCTCGCGGGCGTTGTTCTACTACATCGGGCTCTCTGTCGCCCTGATCCTGCTCGCCTCACTGCGCCATCCGGACAGTCAGTTCGGGTTGCTCCCCGGGCTGATGACGATTTTCGCCCTGGCATCGACAGCCGGCCTCACGCTTTACGTCCGCCTCGAACTCAACCGCATCGGCCGACAGGCCGCTGCACTCTCCGGGAGCGACGCGCTGACCGGCCTCTCCAACCTGCGCCCACTGTACGAACGGGTCGAACGCGGGCTGCGCGAAGCCGAACGTGGTCACGGCGGAATCACCGTCGTCATGCTCGACCTCGAAGGCTTCAAGCGCGTCAACGATGAGTATTCGCACTCGGTCGGCGACGAAACGCTGCGCGTCGTGGCTCAGGCGATCTCGGACACCGTGCGAAAGGACGAGCTCGTCGCCCGTCGCGGAGGCGACGAATTCGCGATCGTCACCAGCGCGACCGACCAGGAAGACATCCAGACTCTGATCCGCCGCGTCAGTCACAACGTCTCCGACGCCCGCGTCGACCTGCTGCCCGGCGTGCGCTCGGGCGTGACCGTCGGACACGCGACCAACGTCGAGGGCGACACCGTCGGCCGACTCCTCGCCCGCGCGGACCGCGAACTCAACGACGCAAAGGCACGCGCGAAGATCGAACGCTGGTCGTGGCGCCAACGCAAGCTCAACGACCTCGCCGATGAGCTCGGGGCCGACTGAGAATGAGCTGGACCTCCGGACACGGACTGCGTAAGGCGATGGCGGACTTCGGCGTTCGACACAGCGCCAAACACGCGTACCGTCCGATGCGCCGCCCGGGCGAGCCGCAGATCCTGCTCACCGACGAGCGTCTCCGCGTGCATCGAAACGTCTTCTGGTTCGGCGCAGCATTCATCTACGGGATCACGGGAATCGTCACGGTCAGCGCGCTGATCCTCAACGAGCTGGCCCCGGATCTGGACATCGCCGCCGAGGCCTTCTCCTCGACCTCGATCGCGATCTCGATCGTCGCGCTGCTGATGACGGCCTTCTGGCTGACGATGGCCGCTCGCGATGAACCGGCACTTCCATGGATGAACGCGATCATCGGAATCGGCACGCTGCTGATTTCGATTGTCGCTCTCACGTCCGGCGAGTTCGGCCCGATTGTCCTGCCGTATCTGCTCGCTCCTGCGATGGCCGCAGCCTTCTACATGCCGTTGAGGCAGGCGATCGCGCATCTGCTTTCGATCACGGTCGTGATGTTCGGCGTCGCCTTCGCGACCGTCGATTCCGAATCCGGCAAGATCGTCGCGCTGAACGTCTGGTTCTTCACGATGATGGGTGCCGGGATGCTGATGGTCGCGCGCAAGCGCATCCAGGACGGCATCATCCACAACGTCGCCCTGGCCGGCCGCGACCCGCTGACCGGCGTCGCCAACCTGCGCAAGTTCAACGAGCGCCTGCGCGCCGAAATCGATCGTTCTGAGCGCAGCGGCGACCCGCTCACACTGTTGATGATCGACCTTGATGATTTCAAGCGCGTCAACGACGAGTACAGCTACACGCTCGGCGACGCGGTGCTCGCAGCCAGCGCCCGCGCGATGGACGGGGTCGTCCGCGCAAACGAGCTGCTCGCCAGGCGTGGCGGTGACGAGTTCGCCATTGTCGCCGTCGGAACCGATGCCGCGACCGGAGCGAAGCTCGCCGAGCGCATCGGCGAAGTCGTCCGCCGCGAGCGCATCCGACTCTGCCCCGATGTCTCCCCGGGCGCAAGCGTCGGCGTCGTGCAATGGACCTCGGGTGAGACGCCCGAAAAGCTGATCAGTCGCGCAGACGCCGCTCTGAAAACGGCCAAGCGCAAGTCCTACACCGGCTAGAGAAGCCCCTTGAGCATCTGCTCGGTCGGGTACCAGGGCTGACCCTCGTCGATCAGCTGGCCGAATCCGTTCCAGAGCACGGCCATCGCTGTTCCGGCGAGGCGGAAGTTGGACTCTTCGGGATGATCGAGCCAGTAGTCGGCTAGCGCGTGACAAGCGCCTACGACGGCGTGACCGGCGGCGAGTGAGTACTGCGTGAGCAGTTCATGCGAATCGCGCCCTTCAAGCACCTTGATGAAGGACTCGGCGACGGCTTCGGCCAGTTCGGTGTTCATCGAGTGGATGCCCTTGATCATCGCGTCGTCGATCTCGACGGCGTCGCGGTAGAGTACGCCCCAGGCCTGACTGTTCTTGTCTACGAAGTCGAAGAACGCGACGAAGCCACGCCAGAAGCGCTCCTGCGGCGGAAGATCTGCCGCCCAGGCCGGGAGGACCGATTCCTTGATCTGACTCTGGAACGAGCGCAGAACTTCGAGGTAGAGATCGTCCTTGCTGTCAAAGTGTTGGTAGACGAGCGCCTTCGAAACTCCGGCGGCGTCGGCGATGTCATCCATGGAGACGTTGTGGTACCCGCGGGTGCCGAAGACGTCAATCGCATGCTCGAGGATCAGGTCGTAGCGCTCTCCACGCGACATGCGTTTGCGAACGGCCGGTTCCTCAGACTCTTCACTTTCGGGCTCATGCCCATCTGCATCACTCATGATCCCACCTCGAAGATCGCCTTCTGCAGCTCCTTGCGGTCAAAAGCAGCGTACGCATCGGCGGCGCCGGAAAGCGGAATACGGTCGGTGATGATCTGAGCCGCGTCGATTTTTCCCGCGGTAATCAGCTTCAGAAGTTCGTCGCGATGGCTGTAGGGCGCGCCCAGAACCGGGATCACTTTGGTGTTGCGCAGCCATAGTTCGCCGGCCGTCAGCGGGAAGTGCTCGTTGACCAGCATGCCGACCAGCACGACCGCGCCGTTGGGTCGCGGAAGCGAGAAGGCCGTCTTCATCGCCGGCTCATTGCCCGCGGCCTCAAAGACCGCGTCGCACATCAGTCCACCGGTCTGCTCCTTGATCAGCTTGCGCGGATCCTGCTCGTGCGGATCGATCGTCGTGGCACCGAACTTCTTGACGCCTTCGAGGCGCTCTTCAACGACGTCGATCACAAAGACCTGGCCGGCGCCGAAGATCGGTGCGCACATCGCCAACAGCTGGCCGACCGGGCCTGCGCCGATGATCGCGATCGTGTCGCCCTCGACGATGCCCGACTGGCGCAGCGCGGTGAAGGCCGTCGCGAGGATGTCGCCGGTGAAGATCGTCGACTCGTCGGAGAGATTCTCAGGAATCGCTCGAAGCGTCATGTCCGCAAGCGGGATGCGCGCGTACTCGGCCTGGCCACCGGGCAGGTTGCCGAAGGCCCTGCCCATGCCGAACATCTGAAACGCGTTGCAGCGACGGTGATCGCCCGCCACGCAGGCCGGGCAACGACCACATGCCACGTACATCGAGCTGACAACGCGGTCGCCCGGCTCGAAGCCCGTGACGGCGTCGCCGATGTCCTCGACCACTCCGCAGAACTCGTGCCCGACGATCCAACCGGCGGGGACGTCAGGAATCTTGTGGTGGTACACGTGCATGTCGGTGCCGCACAGCGCCGATGTGGTGATGCGGACGATCGCGTCAGTGTTGACCTCGAGCCCGGGCTTGGGCACGTCCTCCACACTGATCAGTTCAGGGCCCTGTGAAGTAACTGCGAGCATCAGCCGACGATCGCCTTGTAGTAGCGGACTGCGAGCCCCGTGAGCAGGGTCTGGAGGCACTCGTCGAAGCCGAGATTGTTGGCCGCGGCGTAGGCCTGCAGCCCGACAGTCTCGATCGCATCCGATTCGTTGAGGACATCTTCAACGAGGTCCGGGTGCTGGTCGCAGAAGTACGCGCCGACGCCGTAGAGCGACGTGTCCATCATCGATTCCGCGAAACTCGCGTAGTCGACTCCGTAGTTCTGGTTCCCCGCTGCGGGCTTCTTGCGCGCTGCCATCGCCCGCGAGGTTACCTGGGTATCAATAGGATCGGCGCATGGCTCAGCGCGACGAGATGGTCGGATTCCTGGACAAGTTGCTCGATTCGCCGGGTTTTCCGGACTATGGGCCCAACGGGTTGCAGGTTCCTGGGGCTGTTGAGGTGCGCTCAGTTGTGAGTGGCGTGAGTGCCACGCGAGAGCTTTTTGAGCTTGCATTGAAGGAAGATGCTCAGATGGTGCTTGTGCATCATGGGGTTTTTTGGGGCGATTCGGGGGCTTTGTCGGAGATGCAGGCCGGGCGGTTGCGGGTGCTGCTCGCGAATGATTTGAGTTTGGTGGCGTACCACCTGCCTTTGGATGCGCACCCCTCCCTCGGAAACAACGCACTGCTCATTGATGACCTGGGGTTGGCGTTGGAGGAGTCGTTCGGCGACTACAAGGGGAGGCCGATCGGGTTTGTGGCCACGTCCCCTGGAGTCAGCGGCGATGAACTTGGTTTGACCATTGCTTCGCGTCTGGGCCGGGAGCCGTTGCATCTTGCCTATGGGCCGGAGAAGATTGAGCGCGTGGCCGTGATCGCCGGCTCGGCGCCGGACTACATCGAGGCCGCCGCGGCAGCCGGCTGCGACGCCTTCATCACGGGCGAGCCTGCCGAGCGGGTGAACTCGGCAGCGAAGGAGCTGGGGATTCACTTTTACGCGGCCGGGCACCACGCCACGGAGAAGTTGGGCGTGCAGCGGCTGGGCGAAGCGCTGGTCGAGCACTTCGGCGTAACCCACCAGTTCGTAGACATCCCCAACCCCATCTAGCGCCCGCGAAAGTCCGCAGTTTGCGACCGACATCAGGCACCGGGTGCCTGATGTGCCGCGCAAATTGCGACATTCCGCAAAGTGCAGAACCGCACACGCCACTCCTTCCACTACGAAGTAACCTGTAGCCCTCGCACGTCCCCTCCCAGGAGCACGATTTGAGCTATTTCGTCACCGGCGGCACCGGATTCATCGGCCGATACGTACTTGGGCGGCTGCTCGAGCGAAAAGGTCGGATCTACGTACTCGTCCGCCCGCAGTCCCGGGAGCGGATGGACGCGATCATCGAAAGGCTCGGCGCGCCCAAGGGCCGCATCGTTCAGCTCGCCGGCGACATCACCGAGCCGCACCTCGGACTCAGCCAGAAGGACCGCGAGCGGATCAAGGACGTCGACCACTTTCTGCACCTCGGCGCGGTCTACGACATCACCGCCGAAGCTCAGATCAACCGCGAGACCAACGTCGGCGGCACGATCAACGCCGTGCGCCTGTGCAACTCGCTCGACCACGCAACCTTTCACCACATCAGCACGATCGCCGTCGCCGGTCGCTACAACGGCGTCTTCCGCGAGGACATGTTCGACGCCGGCCAGAAGCTCGAGTTTCCCTACGACCGCACGAAGTTCGAGGCCGAGCAGATCGTCCGCGAAGAACTGACCGCGCCCAAGCGCATCTACCGCCTGGCGATCGTCGTCGGCGATTCAAAGACCGGTGCGATCGACAAAGTCGACGGCCCGTACCTGATCTTCAAGTGGCTCAAACGAGCCTCAGATCATCTTCCCGCGTGGCTGCCCACGATGGGCATCACCGGTGGCCAGGTGAACCTCATCCCGGTCGACTTCGCCGCCGGCGCGATCGACCACCTGATGCACAAGGAAGGCCTCGATGAGCGCACCTTCCATCTTGCAGACCCGTATCCTCCGACGGTCGGAGAGGCGATCACGATCTTTGCCAACGCCGGCGGCGCCCCGGGATTCAACATCCGCACCAGCAACGTGATTGCCCAGTCTGCACCGCGCGTCCTGCTGGGCCTGGCGCAGTACTCGCCGCCCACCAAGATGATCACCGACGAGCTGGTCAAGCAGCTCGACCTGCCGCGCCAGTTCTGGGACAATCTCGACAACCCAACGCGCTTTGACTGCTCCGAGACGCTGAAGGAGCTCGACGGCTCGGGACTCTTCGTGCCGCCGCTCGAGCGCTACGCCAAGACTCTCTGGGACTACTGGGAGCGCAACTTCAGCGACGCCGCCACCGAGAACCGCAAGCTCAAGCGTTCGGTCAACGGCAAGGTCGTCGTGATCACCGGTGCGTCTTCGGGAATCGGCGAGGTCGTCGCCCACCGCATCGGTCGCGCAGGCGCCACGGTCATCCTGATCGCCCGCACCAAGTCGAAGCTCGACGTCGTCCGCGACGAGATCATCGACGCCGGAGGCGACGCTGCATCGTTCACCGCAGACCTCTCGAATCTCGACGACTGCCAGCGCGTGATCGAAGACATCCTTGAGGAGTACGGCCGCATCGACGTGCTGGTCAACAACGCCGGCCGCTCGATCCGCCGTTCTCTCAGCGCCAGCGGCGACCGCTTCCACGACTTCGAGCGCACGATGCAGCTCAACTACTTCGGCGCGCTGAAGATGATCATGACCGTCCTGCCAGGCATGCGCCGGCGCAAGTACGGCCGCATCATCAACATCAGCTCGATCGGCGCGCAAGCCTACCCGCCGCGCTTCTCCGCGTACGTCGCGAGCAAGTCCGCGCTCGACGCCTTCAGCCGCTGTGCCCAGCCCGAAGTCCTGAGCGACGGCGTGATCTTCACCACGGTCTATATGCCGCTGGTCAAGACACCGATGACTGCGCCGACGACGATCTACAAGGCCTTCCCGATGATCACCCCGCACGAGGCCAGCGACCTCGTGATCAAGGGCATGGTCGGTACCCCGAGAAAGGTCACGACCAATCTCGGTCGTACCGGCGAAGTGCTCCACGCGCTCTCGCCAGAGCTCGCCGACCGCATCCTCGCCACGGCGTACAACCTCTTCCCAGAGAGCGCCGCCGCCAAGGGCACCGAAGGCAGTCGCGATCAGATCACGCCGGAGGCGATCGCCTTTGCGCACGTGATGCGCGGCGTCTATTGGTGAGTAGCAACCGCGCCCAGATCTAAGTAACCGGAAAGTCACTTCAGGGCAGCGCTTCGCCCGCATCACGACCACCGATCTGTGGTTAGACTTGGCCGAAGATCCTGTCTGGATCTGGGGAAGGCCGCCTTCTGAGCGGCGTAAACATTGGCTGCTCCAAGCGCACACCGGCCTGGGCACTCGAAACGAGCATAGAAATGGATGTTCTCACCGAACTTTTTGACATGGCGATTGAACAGACCGAATCTCAACAGTCACCGGCCCTGGAGCACTCGACAAAGTCCTCCACGATGGCCGACATGCTCACCATTGCTGCCGAGCAGCACGCGAGCAACACCGCAATCAAGCACAAAGTTGGCGACGAGTGGCACGAAGTCACCTACGCCGAACTCCTGCCGATCGTGCGCGGAATCTCCAAGGGACTGATGGCCAACGGCATCAGTCCCCACGACAAGGTCGCAATCCTTGCCAACACGCGTCCCGAGTGGACATACGCCGACTTCGGCGCGCTGTGCGCCGGCGCAATCGTTGCCCCGGTGTATCAGAGCAACTCCCCGGAAGAGGTCGAGTACGTGCTCAACCACTCCGAGGCGAAGCTCGTCTTCGTCGAGGACGAGGAGCAGCTCAACAAGGTCAAGCGCGTCCGCGATCAGCTCAGCTTCCTTGAAAAGGTCGTGATCTTCGACCCGGACGTCGCCGACCTCGGTGAAGCGATCACGCTCGAAGAGCTGAAGTCGCAGGGTGCAGGGATCAGCGACGACGAGTTCGAGCAGCGCGTCACGGCCGTCCAGCCGGACGACCTCTGCACGATCGTCTACACCTCCGGCACGACCGGTCCGCCGAAGGGCTGCATGCTCACCCACGGCAACTACCGCGCCACCACCTCGATGGGCGAGAACGCTCTGATCGGCGACCCGGACGAGCTGATCTACCTGTTCCTGCCGCTGGCCCACGTGTTCGCGCGCCTCGTGCAGTTCGTGTCGATCGATGTCGGCGCAACGATTGCCTACTGGCAGAAGGATCCCACGCAGATCATCCCGGATGTCATCGGGCTGCAGCCGCAGACACTGCCCAGCGTGCCGCGCATCTTCGAGAAGCTCTACACGTTGGCCAACAATGTCGCCGACGCCAAGTCGCCGGAAGAGAAGGCGATGTTCAAGAAGGCGATCGAGGTCGGCTCACAGGTGCGCGAGCTGCAGTCGCAGGGCAAGCCGGTCCCAGAAGACCTGCAGACGATCTTCGACGCAGCGGACGAGCCGGTCTACCAGATGGTTCGCAACCTGTTCGGCGGCAATATGAAGCGTGCCATCACCGGCGCCGCGCCGATCGCCGCCGAGATCCTCGAGTTCTTCTTCGCCTGTGGCGTTCCGGTCTACGAGGGTTACGGCATGACTGAGACCGCCACCCTGGCCACGTCGAACAACGCGGTCAGTGGTTATCGGATCGGTTCAATCGGCAAGCCCGTCCCGGGTTGCGAGGTGAAGATCTCCGCAGACGGTGAGATGCTCATCAGCGGTCCGAACATCTTCCAGGGCTACTACAAGGATCCCGCCGCGACGGCCGAGACGATCGACCGCGACGGCTGGCTCCACACCGGCGACCTCGGAATGATCGACGACGACGGCTTCGTGTTCATCACCGGACGCAAGAAAGACATCATCATCACGGCAGGCGGCAAGAACCTCACCCCGGCCAACTTCGAGAACGCCATGAAGCAGAACCGCTGGGTGTCGCAGGCCGTCATGTTTGGTGACCGCCGGCCATACCCGGTCGCGCTGCTCACCCTCGACCCCGACGAACTCCCGGCCCTGGCCGCGCAGCTCGAGATCGAGAACAACCACAACATCTACAGCAACCCCAAGGTCACCGACCTGATCCAGGCTGTTGTCGATGAGGTGAACACCAAGTTCGCCCAGGTCGAGAAGGTCAAGAAGTTCCGCATCCTGGACCACGACCTGACCCTCGAGACCGGCGAACTGACGCCGTCGATGAAGGTCAAGCGCAACGTCGTGCACGAGAAGTACGCAGACATCTACGACGCGATGTACGAAAGCTAGAGCCGCAACGGATTGACACTCACGCGCCACCGGTGGCGGTGGCGCGTGAGCAGTGGCCCGGCAGCCATGTGATCACCGACATGGCAGCCGGGCGACTTATCGTCTCGGCCACTGTCTCTCACGCGGGAACCGCACCTGCTGCGGCGAATCAGTGTTGGAACATCAGTCGGATGTCTTTCACAAGCTCGGAAATGCTCATGCGCCGTACGGCGCTTTTCGTTGCCGCCACCGCGTGCCTGTTCGCGCTGGCGCTCGCGCCTGCACCGGCTGAAGCAACGACCAGCACGGACGTGAAGCGCGCGATGACGCGCCTCAGTGGTGGTGCCGGGGCCTACGCGTGGAACATCACCGACGGACGGGCGATCGCCGGCCGCAACGCCGGTAAGGGCCGCATCATCGCCTCAAACGCGAAACTTTTCACCGCCGCAACCGTGCTCGCGCGCTACGGAACAGGCGGCCGCTTCAGCACCAGCATCTACGCCGACGGTTCACTTGCGGCCGGGACGCTGACGGGCGACATCTACCTACGCGGTGGTGGCGACCCGCTGTTCGGCAACGCCAGCTACGTCACCACCAACTTCGGCTCCGGTGCCACGCTCGAGCAGCTCGCGCAAGAACTCGAAGACGCCGGCGTCGCGAAAATCACAGGTCAGATCTTCGCCGACGAAACGGCCTTCGACGCCCGCCGCGGCACCGCCTACTCGAGCTATACGCGCAATTCCGACATCGGCGGCACGCTCGGTGGTCTGATCGCCAACAAAGGCTTTGTCCGCGGGCGCTGGCAGGGCAACCCGCCGGTCTTCGCCGCGCAGCGCCTGCGCAGCGCACTACGCGCTGTCGGAATCGCGGTGGGATCGAAGGTCAGCGCGAAGGCGACGCCGAGCGGAGCCAGGCGGCTCGCCTCCGTGCGCTCGCTGCCGATCAGCGCGCTCGTTCGCCAGATGAACAAGGCTTCAAACAACTACCTCGCAGAGATGCTGGCCAAGAGCGCCGCGATGCCGGTCGGTGCGGCCGATGACGATGACGACGGAGGCCTCGTCCCGATCGGCAGCGCCTCGGCCACCACAGCTTCGGGCAACGGCGTCTCGCAGCGCCACGCCGCAAGCTTCGGCTCGCGTGTCCGCCTGTCCGACGGCTCGGGACTCTCACGTGCTGACAACGCCGCCCCGCGCGAAGTCGTGGATCTCCTGCGCGGGGTGCAGAAGACGGTCGCATTCGCCGACTTCAAGGCATCACTGCCGATCGCCGGTGTCGACGGGACGCTCGCCACGCGTATGCGTCGCTCGATCGCCTTCCGCAAGTGCAGCGCCAAGACCGGCACGTTGAGCAATGTCTCATCGCTGTCGGGCTACTGCACCACAGCCGCCGGCGACCTGGTCGCATTCTCGATCCTCCAGAACCGCGTTGCTCCGGCTGCGGCCAGGGCCCAGCAGGACCGCGTCGTCGGTCAGCTCGCCGGACTGAACTAGAGGTCATGGCCAAAACCTCCAGTCGTCCGGCCTGTCCTCGGGCAGAAAGGTCCAACCCCCGGGGATCGGCTCGATCCGCGAATCGGGCAGCGCCTGCACCAGTCGCACTGCCAGCTCGAACTTTAAGGACGTGCATCCGGCCGACCAGGTGATCAGGACGGGGAGCTCGACACCGGGCAACTTCCTGGCAACTTCCTCTGTGATCCGTAGATGCAGTGAAAATCCGACGGCGATTGATTTCGTGCAGGTTCCGCCCGATGAACCCCTCGCTCAAAGCCAGCAAGACCGAGGCCGAACGCAGCGAGGCAACGCGCGGCGCGCTCCAACGATCAGAAGGCGGTGCGAGCAGAGGTTGGCGAAGTCGTCGAGGCCCTGCTCAAGGGACTGGCGCGCTAATCGGCCAGCAGATCCGTCAACGCCGCTTCGTCGAGAACCGCCACTCCAAGCCGCTCGGCCTTCTCAAGCTTTGACCCGGCCTCGGCCCCGGCGACAACAAAGTCAGTCTTCCTGCTGACCGAGCTGGTCACGCGCCCGCCAGCGCTTTCGATCAACTCACGAGCCTGATCGCGCGTCATGTTCGGCAGCGTTCCGGTGAGCACGAACGTCTTGTCCTTCAGCGGTCCTTCGGACGAGCCCGGCGCGTCGCCGACGAGTTGGAGGCCGGATGCCCGGAGCCGCTCAATCAGCTCCTGCTCTTCCGGCTCGGCGAGCTGCTCGGCGATGTTCTCCGCGAGGATCGGCCCGATTCCGTTAGTCTCGGCGATCTGCTCAGTGGTCGCCGCGGCCATCGCGTCGATCGATCCAAAGCGCCCGGCGAGACTCTTCGCATTGACTCCGCCGATCCCGTGAATCCCGATC
Source organism: Solirubrobacterales bacterium (assembly GCA_051306435.1). Classification (GTDB taxonomy): domain Bacteria; phylum Actinomycetota; class Thermoleophilia; order Solirubrobacterales; family JACPNS01; genus JACPNS01. The sequence continues at coordinate 100,869 of JBPPNF010000047.1, forward strand.
GCAAACAGCACCCGCCAGAACGGCTGCTGTTTTGACTGCTCAATCGAAGCCAGCAGTGAGTCGACCGACTTCTCTTTGTAGCCCGGCTTCTCGAGCAGCTCATCACGGTGTGAGGCCAGCTCGTAGATGTCGGCAAGCGATTCGAACCAACCCCACTCCAGGAACTGCTGCACCTGCTTCTCGCCGAGCCCGTCGATATCCATCGCAGCGCGGCTGACAAAGTGCTTGAAATGCTGAAAGCGCTGGCCGGGGCAGCCGCGGCGGTTCGGGCAGATCGTCCAGTCGCCTTCCTTCACCGTCGGCGTTTCGCACGCTGGACAAGAGGCGGGCGGCGTCGGCAGCTCGGCGCGGGCAGCGCGCTTGACCGCGGCAGGCGACGGGCCGACCACGCGCGGGATCACGTCGCCGGCGCGGGTGACGATCACCTCGTCGCCCTTGCGGATGTCCTTGGTGACCAGGTCGACCTCGTTGTGCAGCGTCGCGTGCTGGACGATCACGCCAGAAACGTTCACCGGCTCCATCACCGCCTGCGGCACAAGGCGCCCGGTGCGGCCGACGTTCCACACCACGTCGAGCAACGTGGTCGTCTCTTCCATCGGCGGGAACTTCCAGGCGATCGCGCCGCGCGGCTCGCGGCCGGAGACGCCGGCACGACGCATCAGGTCGGTCTCGTTGACCTTCACGACCGCGCCGTCGATCTCGTAGTCGAGACCTTCACGGCGCTCCTCCCAGAGGTGGCAGGCGGCAGCGACTTCGTCAACTCCCGTCAGCACTTCGAAGTCGTTGACCGGGAAGCCCCAGTCACGCAACTGGTCGAGCTCCTCCGAGTGGTTGCCGAACGAAATCCCTTCCAGAGCGCCAACGCCGTATCCCCACAGCGACAACGGCCGCGACGCCGTCAACTCGACGTCGAGCTGGCGGATCGAGCCGGCCGCGGTGTTTCGAGGATTCGCGTACGTCGCGTGGCCCTGTTCGGCGCGCTGCTCGTTCAGGGCATGAAAGTCAGAGCGCTTGATGTACACCTCGCCACGGGCCTCAAACAGTGCGGGCGGCGTCTTCGAGGGAAGCTCGCGCGGCACGTCCGACATCGTCAGAAGGTTCGCGGTGACGTCCTCGCCGATCACGCCGTTTCCACGGGTCACGCCGCGCTCGAGCTTCCCGTCGCGATAGATCAGGCTGATCGCAAGGCCGTCGATCTTTCCTTCGACCACGTATTCAAACTGCTCGCGCGTGATCCCCTCCTGGCCAAGGCGGTTGTGTAGTCGGGTATCCCAGGCCCGCAGCTCATCCTCATTGCGAGCATTGGCAAGCGAGATCATCGGCAACAGGTGTTCGACCTGCGGGAAGCGGCCTGTCGGCGCGGTTCCGACCTTCCGGGTCGGGGAGTCCTCGGTCACCAGCTCGGGGTGCTCGGCCTCGATCTCCCGCAGCTCGTTGAGCAGCGCGTCGTACTGCGCATCGGTCAGTTCCGGCGCGTCGTGCTCGTAGTAGAGCTTGTTGTGGTGGGAAAGCTGATCGCGCAGCTCCGCCGCACGCCGACCCGCCTCCGACTGTTGCCCATCCGTCATCCGGGCATTTCTACCAGTCGCACAGGAAGCGCCTTTTGACTCCGCGCAACTCAGGGCACGCAAAACGGTTCTATCCTCAAGTACCCGGCCTCAAGGACGGGGTCCTCCCCATGCTCCGACCCACTTCGGCGACAATCACCGTTCTTCTTGCGCTGCTCGCGCTTCCGACCGCCGCAGGCGCTGCGGCTGGCAACGTCACTCACATCGCCGTCGAGCAGGATTTCCAGCAGTTCACGGCCGCCGGCGCCTGGTCGTTCTTCGGCGACCCCCGTGCGGTCGAGACCCGCGGAAAGCGCTTCATCGGCTGGACAACGATGACCGGACAGGTTCAGGTCTCCGAGCAGGATCCGGCGACCGGCAAGATCAGAACGATCACGCTCGGCCCGCGCATGGAAGAGGGCAACGACCACCAGAACCCCGCGCTGCTGGTGCGCCCCGACGGCCGGATCACGGCCTTCTACTCGCCCCATTCGGGCCGCCTGCGGCCAAAGAAGCGCAAGTCGCAGCTCTACTACCGGACCACGGTCAAGCCCGCAGACATCTCGAAGTGGTCCGCGGCGAAGACGATCCCGACCAACACGTTCGACGGCCACCTCGGCTACACGTACCCCAACCCCGTCCCGCTCAGCCGCAACCGCATCTTCCTGACCTGGCGCGGCGGCGACTGGCTGCCCGGCATGGCGGTGCTGAGCAACAACAAGTGGTCGAAGGCCCGCGGCATGATCTACAGCCCGCACCCGCGCCGCCCCTACGTCAAGACCGCCGCAGGCAACAACGGCACGGTCCTGATCGGCTACAACCAGGACAACCCGCGCCAGACCCCGACCAACACCTACTTCGCCCGCTACATCGCCGGCAAGGGCTACTTCAAGGCCAACGGCCAGAAGATCACCGGCCCGGGATCGCGGATTCCGTCGCAGAAGGGCGACCTCGTCGCCACAAACAAGCCCGCAGGTCGCAACTGGGTGATGGACGTCGCAGAGACCAGGGGCGGCGCGCCCGTGGTGCTCTATGCGGCGGGAGACCGCTTCCGGGAGATGATCTACTTCATCGCCCGCTACGAGGCCGGCCGCTGGGTGCGCACGCGGATCGTCGGCAACGGCTTCGACGGCAAGACTCTGATCCCGCCGAACTACCACTACTACCCCTCGGCGGGCGCTTCGCTTGACCACGCAAAGCCGAGCGTCGTCCACCTCTCTCGGGCGGTCGGCGGCAACCTGAACATGCGCGTCGAGACATGGAGGCTGAACGACTCCGGCAACCTTGGATCGGGCTGGAACGTCACGCGCAACAGCCCGACCGGAATGGACTGTTACCGCCCCGTCGGGATCCGCGGAGGACGCACCGGCGACGTCGCGATGATGTGCGGCGCCTACTTCAACTGGCTGAACTTCCAGACCGGGATCTACTTGGCCACGCCGAAGTCGACCGACGACTGAAGGTCGGCGGCTGCCAGCTTCTCGAGCTGGCGATGACTGGTGAGCTCAAAGTGGACCGGCGTGACGGCGATGTCGCCCTCGGCGATCGCCTCAAAGTCAGTTCCGTCTTCATCGACGTAGGACGGGTCGTCGCCATAGATCCGGTAGCGGACGCGCGCGCCCTCTTCTGATTTCTTCTCAAGGCGGTCGGTGTAGATCCGCTTGCCGAGCGTGCAGACGCGGACGCCGCCGATCTCTCCTGCGGGGACGTTCACGTTGAGCAGCGTGCCGCGCTCTATCGGAAGTTCGTCCCAGCGCTCGACGAGGCCCGCCGCAAAGCGCGCGCCGGCGTCGAAGTCGAGCTCGCCGCCGAAGCTCCAGCCCATCTCGCCGCGGACGGCCTGCTGTGAGACGGCGATCGCGGGAATGTCGAGGATCACGCCCTCGAATGCCGCGGCAACCGTGCCGCTGTAGGTGATGTCATCGCCGAGGTTCGCACCGTGGTTGATCCCGGAGACGATCAGCTCTGGCGTGAAGTCCAGGAGGCCAAGCGTCGCAAAGCGGACGCAGTCGACCGGCGTGCCGTCGGTCTGGTACCCGAAGGTTCCGTCGCCGAACTCGACCTTCTCGACGTAGAGCGGGTCACGCGTCGTGATCCCACGGCCGATTGCACTGCGGTTTGAGTCTGGCGCGATCACGGCCAGTTCGATGCCGGGCACCTTCAGGAGCGCATGACGGAAGGCGTGCAGGCCCGATGCCTGGATTCCGTCGTCGTTTGTGAGCAGGACCTTCATGGGTATGTGTTCATCCTACGTGGCGGTTTTCTCGGCGTCGCCAAAGCCCACTGACGCCAGGTACAAGCCATGAGCCGGAGCGGTTCCCCCGCCCGCGGCACGCGGCGCTCCTTCAAGCAGCCGTGCAAAGTCTTCGATCTTCCGCGCGCCACGCGCGACGTCGATCTGAAACGCGACCAGTCCCCTGACCATCCGACGGGTGAACTTGTCGCCCTCGATCCAGAACTCGAGCAGTCGCTCGTCCTGGATCCACTCCGCCCGGCGTACCGTGCGCCGGTAGTGCTCGTAGGGCTGCTGGGAGAGCGTGAAGGCCTCGAAGTCGTGCTGACCCACCAGCAGGCCGGTGCAGGCAGTGAGGAGCTCCGGGTCGAGGCCGTAGGCGCACCAGAGCACGCGGCCGCGCATCAGCGCCGGGCGCTCGCGGTGATTCCACACGCGATAGCAATAGGTGCGCGAGGTCGCATCCGATCGCGCGTCGAAGTCGGCGGCGGCGGCATCGCTGGAAAGCACCGCGATGTCTGCGGGCAGAAGCGAGTTGATCGATCGCACGTTCGCGGGGTCCCCGAGATGTGAGGCAACCTGCGCCCAGGCATGTACACCAGCGTCGGTACGCCCGGCAACCGTGAGCCTGGTCTCCTCGCGCCGCACAATCCGAAGTGCTTTTTCAAGCTCCTCCTGAACGCTGCGCACGCCCGGCTGTTTCGCCCAGCCCCGGAACTCGGTTCCGTCGTACTCGATGGTCAGTCTTGTTGTCACGAGACCGAAGATTCTTGCCGATCACAGTGTTCTTCTGTCAAGGACCGATGCTCATCGGCATCAAAGAACGAGTGGACTTTGGTATCCCGCCCCGGACTCCACGGTGTCGCCACAACACTCACAATGCCGTCTGCCCCCCATATTCCCCGGATTCCGGCGCGCAGCTGCGCAGCCGCAGCGCTCGCGTTGACCGCCGTCTGCATTTTCGCTTCGAGTGCTCAGGCCGGGATCTACGGCTCGACCCCCGTGAGCATCTCCTCAGGGCTCGGTGGTGGCGCTCCCGATGGAAGCTCCGGCGAGCCGGCCGTCTCCGGGGACAACCGCGTCGTGCGGTTTGTCGCCTACTCGTCCTACGCGTCAAACCTCGTTCGCGGCGACAGCAACGATGCGCGCGACGTCTTCACCTGGCTCCGCCCGAGGAACCGCGTACCGCGCGCGTTGCGCTCGGGACGCCTGCAACGCGTCAGCCTGGGCAAGAACGGTCAGGCCAACGGCGCGTCAAGCAATCCTGCGGTCGACGGTTCGATGGTCAATCGTCCGCACTGCGTCGCCTTCCAGTCCACAGCGACGAACCTTTCGGCCAAGGACGCCGTGCCGGACAGCGACATCTACGTGCGCGACCTGCGGCGCAAGCGCACCGTGCTCATTTCGAGCGGAGTCTCAGGCGAGGCGGTCAACCCCTCGATTGCAGGCAACTGCAAGAAGGTCCTCTTCGAGGCCGAGGGCAAGATCTGGTGGAAGCGCGTCGGGGCCGGCAAACCGCGCTCGTTGGGCCGAGGCACCACCCCGCGCTTCTCGCGCGACGGCAAATCGATCAGCTACGCACGCTCAGGAAATGTCTACTTCCGTCACGGCGGTTTCAAGAGGAAACTAGGGCCCGGAAGCGAGCCACGTGTCTCCGACTACGCGACGTCGTACGGCTGGGCCGTCGCCTACAACTCGAGCGGAAACGTGAAGGTCGCGATCGTCAACCGCGGGCGCAGATCGATCCGGACCGCAGCCCGCAACGCCGTCGTCGGCGGCGTGACATCCAGGGCCGCCCACCGCGGCATCGTCGTCTGGGCCCGCAGCCACGCGCTCTACTACCTGAACCGCAACACCGGCAACTCCGATGACCTCGCTTACGGCCACTCCAGCATCACCGAGATCGACTCGAGCGCAAGAGCCAACCTGATCGCCTTCGCCGCAGCAGGCGGGGACTCGTTCATCGATGCTCGCGGAAACCGCGCCAAGAGCGTCTACGTGAAGTGGCTGCCGAAGTAGCCGCCAATTCGTAGACTGCTGGCGTGATCACCGAAACTAGGTACGCGCGCGCCAGCGATGGTGTCCACATCGCCTACCGAACGATGGGCGAAGGTCCGACCGACCTGATCGTTGACCTCGGTTTCCTCGGTCACGTCGAGTTTGCGGTCAAGGAGCCGCGAATCTTTGGCATCTTCGAGAGCTTCGCCCGCTTCTCGCGGGTGATCGTCTACGACCGGCGCGGCGTGGGCCTCTCCGACGCCGGCGACCGCGCACCCACGCTCGAGGACCAGGCCGAGGACATCCGCGCTGTGATGGACGCAGAGAGCATCGAGCAGGCCGCCCTGTTCGGCTTCACGATCGGCGCACCCTCAGCGCTGCTTTTCGCGGCCGCCGAGCCCGATCGCGTCTCGCACCTGGTGATCTCCTCTGGCCTCGCAAAGGCGACCCGATCCGACGACTACCCGTACGGCAACGAGCCGGCCACGCGGGAAGTCCTGACGAAACTCGCGACCGAGCACTGGGGCGAAGGTCTGAGCGTCGCGGCGGGAATGCCGTCGCTCGCCGGCGACGAGGACTTCCGAACCTGGGCGGCCGCGTTGGAGCGCCACGCGCTCTCGCCCGGAGCGGCCGTGATCTATTTCAGTCTGATCGGGGACATCGATGTGCGTGCATTGCTGCCAAGCGTCCGCCAACCGGCGCTCGTGATGCACCCGGAGGCATCCACCCTGCTCGAAGTCGGCCACAGTCGGTACCTCGCCAGCGAACTGCCCAATGCTCGCTACGTGGGCATCCCGGGCGCCGACCTGATCCCGGTGATCCCAGAAGCCCGCGACCTGATGATCTCCAGCGTTGAGGAGTTCCTGACCGGCGAGCGGCCAGCTCACGCGCCGGATCGAGCCCTGCGAACGCTCCTCTTCACCGACATAGTCGAATCCACCGCAACGGCGGCGCGGCTGGGCGATCGCGAATGGCACAAGGTGCTCGACGAACATGACACCGTCGTAAAGCGGGAAATCAGCAACCACCGCGGCAAGCTCGTCAAGACCACCGGCGACGGTGTCTTTGCCAGCTTCGACGGCCCCGAGCGCGCCATCCGCTGCTCCCTCGCGATAAACGAGTCAGTCGCATCCACCGGCCTCGCGGTGCGTGCCGGCGTTCACACCGGCGAGTGCGAACTACGAGGGGCCGACCTCGCCGGAATCGCAGTCCATATCGGTGCGCGGATCGCCGCAGCCGCCGACCCCGACGAAACGCTCGTCTCGCGAACCGTCAAGGATCTCCTGATCGGATCAGAGCTCTCGATCGAGCCGCGCGGAACGCACGAACTGAAAGGCGTTCCCGACAGCTGGGAACTCTTCGCAGTCAGCTGACCAGGAACAAAGGCCCCGCCGTTCGGCGAGACCTTTGAAAAGCCTGACTATCTGACTGACACCTGAACTAGACGAGCTCGAGGTAGACCATTTCGGTCGAGTCTGAGCGACGCGGTCCAAGCTTCAGGATGCGCGTGTAGCCACCCGGACGGTCTGCGTAACGCGGAGCAACCTCTTCGAACAACTTGTGCACGATGAACTTGTCGTTGCCCAGCGCGGCCAACGCCTGACGACGCGCGTGCAGGTCACCCTGCTTGGCGAGGGTGATGATCTTCTCGAGCTCGGGCTTGACTGCCTTGGCCTTGGCCTCGGTGGTCTTGATCCGCTCGTGATCGATCGTCTCTTTGATCAGGTTCGCGAACAGCGCCTTACGGTGTGCTGGGTCGCGGGAGAGCTTGTTGCGTTTCTTGTTGTGGCGCATGATTCAGGTCCAGAGAGTAGAAGGATCAGCCCTTGAGAGCCAGTCCACGGTCAGCAAGTACGTCGACGACTTCCTGAATGCTCTTACGTCCGAAGTTCGGAATCGCTGCCAGCTCGGCCTCGGAGCGCTCAAGCAGCTGACCGACTGTCTGGATGCCGCCACGCTTGAGGCAGTTGTAGGAACGGACGCCCAGGTCGAGCTCCTCGATCAGGATGTCGTCGGGTCCGCCGGCTTCCGGCAGTCCGCCGCCAATTTCCTCGGCTTCTTCGAGCTCGCCGCGCAGTGCTGCGACGGTCATCTCGTCGGTGAAGATCGCGAGGGTCTTGATCAGGATCTCTGAAGCTTCACGGAGGGCGGCGTCGGGCTCGACTGAGCCGTCGGTCTCGACCTCGATGGTGAGCTTGTCGTAGTCGGTGCGCTGACCAACACGAGCGCCTTCGACGCTGTAGCTGACGCGCTTGACGGGTGAGAAGATCGAGTCGATCGGAATGACGCCGATCGGCTGGTCTGAGGTCTTGTTCTCTTCGGCGGGTGCGTATCCGCGACCACGGCCGATCGTCAGGTACATCTCGAGCTTGGACTTCTTCTCGAGTGTTGCGAGGTGCGCGTTGGGGTTGAGGATCTCGATACCGGCAGGCAGGTCGATGTCCTTGGCCTTGACCTCGCCCGGGCCGGTGAAGACGAGGGGTGCCTCAACTTCGGTGGCGTCCGAGTGGACCTTCGCAACGAGCGATTTGAGGTTCAGGACGATGTCGGTGACATCTTCCTTGACACCCTGAATCGTGGAGAACTCGTGTGCCACCCCTTCGATGCGGAGACTCGTCACGGCAGCGCCGGCGAGTGATGAGAGCATGACGCGACGCAGCGCGCTGCCAAATGTGTAGCCAAATCCACGGTCCAGCGGTTCGATCGTGAAGACACCACGGTTGCCTTCGATCTGCTGGGCGGAAATGCGAGGAGTTTGGAATTCAAGCATCGGAACCCTTTTTCTTGGTCTTGGTCGACAGCCGTCCACATTTTCATGTGGCAGCGCGTTCGGGGGGATTGTTACTTCGAGTAAAGCTCGACGATCAACTGCTCCTGCACCGGCGTGGTGATCTCACCACGGTCGGGCAGACGCAGGATGCGTGCGGTCAACGCGTCGTGGTCAGCCTGAAGCCAGGCCGGCACGCTGGAGATCATCGCGGTTGCTTCCGTGATGACTTCCTTCGCTGTTGACTTGTCCGAAAGGAAAATTACGTCACCTTCACGAACCTGGAAACTTGGGATGTCGACGCGCTGGCCGTTGATCAGCCAGTGACCGTGATTGATCAGCTGGCGAGCCTGGCGACGCGAAGCGGCGAAGCCGAGGCGGACGAGCACGTTGTCGAACCGGCACTCAAGGATGCGCAGGAGGTTGTCACCAGTGACGCCCTTCTGGCGGCTGGCCCGGTCGTAGTAGGCACGGAACTGCTTCTCCATGATCTGGTAGAAACGGCGGGCCTTCTGCTTCTCGCGCAGCTGCAGGCGGTACTCGCTCTGGCGCTGGCGGGTGAGGCCGTGCTGCCCGGGCGGGTAGTTGCGGCGGTCGACGCCACACTTGTCCGTGTAGCAACGCGAACCCTTGAGGTAGAGCTTCTCGCCTTCGCGGCGGCAAAGCTTGCACTGTGAACCTGTGTCGCGAGCCATCAGAGCCTCCGACGCTTTCGCGGACGGCAGCCGTTGTGAGCCTGCGGCGTGACGTCACGGACGCCAACGACCTCGAGGCCGGCGCTCTGCAGCGAGCGGATCGCGGTCTCGCGGCCGGAGCCGGGACCCTTGACGAAAACTTCGACCTTGGCGAGCCCGTGCTCCATGCCCTTGCGCGCGGCCGACTCGGCGGTGACCTGCGCAGCGAACGGCGTGGACTTACGCGAACCCTTGAAGCCCACGGTGCCGGCGGACTCCCAAGCAATGACATTGCCTGAGCGGTCGGTGAGGGAAACGATCGTGTTGTTGAAGCTGGCCTTGATGTGGGCCTGGCCGAACGGAACGTTCTTCTTTACTTTGCGGCGGCCTGAACGGCCCTTCTTGGCATCAGCCATGGATTACTTGGAAACCTTTTTCTTGTTGGCGATCTGTGCCTTACGCGGACCCTTACGAGTACGGGCGTTTGTCTTGGTGCGCTGCCCTCGGACCGTGAGTCCACGGCGGTGACGGAGGCCACGGTATGCGCCGATCTCCATCAGACGTTTGATGTCCTGTGAGCGCTCGCGGCGGAGGTCACCTTCGACCGTGAGCTCCTGGTCGATCGCGTCACGAAGCTTGATGACCTCGTCTTCGGTGAGGTCGCGGACGTAGGTGTCACGGCTGACTCCGGTGCCGTCCAGCAGCTTCTGGGACGTGGACTGACCGATCCCATAGATATAGGTGAGTCCGATCTCCACGCGCTTGTTCAGCGGGATGTTTACACCTGAAATACGTGCCATTGGTTCCTGGTACCTAGCCTTGACGCTGCTTGTGGCGCTTGTTCGTGCAGATCACGTGAACGGTCCCGCGACGTCGGATGACGCGGCACTTTTCGCAGATCGGTTTTACTGAAGCTCGAACCTTCACGGCACAGGCCCTCTCACGAGGCGGACACTCGTCTTTGAGTGAAATTGTGTTTTGGAACAGCAAAGAATTGCGTCAAAGCCCAGTGTTCGAATGCCGGAAGTCATGCTGGAGCACGGGCATCCGATTCGGGCTTCGAGGCGCGACGCAGAATGTTAGCACGGGCAGCCCCGTGCCCGCAGCGTCACTGCCAGAGGTCGATCAATTCGTGCCACGGAGTCAGAATCCGCGGACCGTTTTCTGTGATCGCCACCGTGAACTCGAAGTGCGCGGTGAGTGATCCATCTGCAGAATACACCGACCAGTTGTCGTCGCCGACAAATATTTCGGGCTTTCCGGCGTTTACCATCGGCTCGATCGCGATCACCATTCCGGCTTGCAGCTCGGGGCCGGTGCCGGGAACACCATAGTTGGGCACCTGGGGCTCTTCGTGCATCTGACGCCCTACTCCGTGACCGATCAGCTCGCGGATCACAGAGAAGCCGGCGTCCTCGACGCGTTTCTCGACCGCGTGCCCGACGTCACCGAGGTGGTTTCCGACCGTGCACTGCTCGACCGAGTCAAACAGGGACTGTTTCGTTGTCTCCATCAGGCTGTCGGCGATCGCGGTGGACTCGCCGCCGACCGGCATCGTCACGGCGCCGTCAGAGACCCAGCCCCCCAGCGTCACACCGATGTCGATGCAGAGAGTGTCGCCTGCCTCGAGCACCTCGGGGCCGGGGATTCCGTGAACGACCATGTCGTTGTTTGAGATGCAGATCGACCCGGGGAAGCCGCGGAAGCCTTTGAAGGTCGGGATGCCGCCGTTCTCGCGGATGAACTTCTCGACGGCCTTGTCGACCTCTTTGGTCGTTGCGCCGGGTTTTGCCGCCTCGACGGCGACCTGCATGGCGCCGGCGTGCACCGTGCCGGAGGCGGCCATCTGGTCGAGCTGGTCAGGAGTCTTGAGGTTGATCACGTCGTTCGAGTACATCGCTGCCTAGAGCGTGTCTTCGAGCCGCACTGTCGCGACGAGCGCCCTGATGTGACGATAGACCTCGTCGGGCTCGCGTGTGCCGTCGACGCGACGGACCAAGGCCTTGTTCTCGGTGTTCTGGCTTTCGTAGAAGCCGATCACCGGGGAGGTCTGGTCGTGGTAGACCTTAAGGCGGTTGGCGATCGTCTCGGGCTTGTCGTCGTCGCGCTGGATCAGCTTCGTGCCGTCGATGTCGTCGACGCCCTCGTGCTTGGGCGGGTCGTACTTGATGTGGTAGGTGCGGCCGGTCGTGGGATTGACGCGGCGCCCGGAAAGTCGGTCGATAAGTTCTTCGTCGGGGACCTCGATCACGATCACGGCGGTGAGTTTGCGACCTGAGCCGGTGAGTCCGGCTTCGAGTGCCTCGGCCTGAGGGACGGTGCGCGGGAACCCGTCGAGAATGAAGCCCTCTTTGGCGTCGGGCTCAGTGAGGCGCGCGGTGATCAGGTCGACGACCAACTCATCCGGCAGCAACTCGCCCTTGTCCATGTACTCCTTGGCCTTTGTGCCCAGCTCGGTGCCCTCTTTGACGTTCGCGCGGAGGATGTCGCCGACCGAGATGAACGGCAGCGAGAAGTCCTTGACCAGGCGCGACGCCTGCGTGCCTTTGCCGGCGCCGGGCGGTCCGACGAGTACGAGGTTGAGTTCGGCGGGCATGGAGGCGGAGACGTTAACAGGGAGTCTGTTGCCGTTGGGAGGCCATCTTTTGGCGGCGAGGGATGAATGGTCTGGTCGGGATGCGGTGCCGGCGGTCCGGAACGTCGCTTGGCTTACCCAAGCCAATTTGATGCCATCGGCCTGTCTCCTGGACAGGCCGATGGAAGAGATCCCGCTCAGCTGTGCGAAACCCACCCCAGACGCCGGCGCCCCGACGCGAGGCAATCGGCGCGACTAGTTGAGGAACCCCTCGTAGTTGCGCATCTGCAACTGCGCTTCGAGCTGTTTCATCGTGTCCAGCGCCACACCGACGGTGATCAGGATCGAAGTGCCGCCGAAGAAGAAGTTCGCTCCGGTCTGGTTGATCAGGATCATCGGGAATGCGGCGACGGCGGCCAGGTACAGAGCGCCCGGGAACGTCAGCCTGGCGAGGATGCGGTCCAGGTACTCAGCCGTGGGCAGACCCGGGCGCACGCCGGGGATGAACCCGCCGTACTTTTTCAGATTGTCTGCCTGCTCACGTGGGTTGAACGTGACTGCGGTGTAGAAGTACGTGAACATGATGATGAACAGCATTTCGCCGATGATGTAGGCGGTTCCGTTCGGGCTGAAGAAGTTGGCAATGTCCTGCGCCCACGGAGTGTTGATCAGCTGCGCGATGGTGGGCGGGAAGGCCATGATCGATGCGGCGAAGATGATCGGGATGACGCCCGCCATGTTGACGCGCAGCGGCAGGTAGGTGGATCCGCCCTGTGTCATCTTGCGGCCGATCTGACGCTTGGCGTACTGCACCGGGATGCGGCGCTGGCCTTCTTGGATGAACACGACGGCGACGATCACTCCGAGCACGATGAAGGGCATCATCAACTTGAAGATCTGGTCGGTGCTGTTCCACCAGGCAGAGACGCCACCGGGCAGACCCGAGACGATCGAGGCGAAGATCAGCAGCGAGATGCCGTTGCCGATACCGCGCTGGGTGATCAGTTCACCGATCCACATGAGCAACACCGTTCCGGCCGTGAGGCAGGTGGTGATCAGCAGCAGGTTGCCGAACCTGCCGTTGGTGATCACCGACGGGTCCTGACCCTTGAAGAGTGCGACGTAACCGACCGCCTGCGCCAGCGCCAGTGCGACGGTGAGGTAACGCGTGTACTGCGTGATCTTCTGCTGTCCGACTTCACCTTCGCGAGCGAGTTGCTCGAGCGTCGGCGAGACGACCGTCATCAGCTGGAGGATGATCGACGCGGTGATGTACGGCATGATGCCCAGCGCGAAGAGCGAGAGGCGCGAGAGGCTGCCACCGGAGAAGAGGTTGAGGAAGCCGAGGATGCTGCCGCTGTCGAACTGGCCCTGGAACTCCTCCAGCGCGCTGACGTCGACGCCCGGTGAGGGGACGTACGATCCAACGCGGTAGATCAGCAGCATCGCAGCGACGAAGCCGATCTTCTTGCGGATTTCTGGAGTACGGAAGGCGTTAGCGAGTGTTTGAACCATCTTTGGAACGCCCTCCCCTAGGCACCGCAGTGCAAGCTAGTCAATTACCTTGCAGGTGCCGCCAGCGGCTTCGATCTTGCGCTGCGCCTCGGCCGAGAACTTCGCGGCGGTGACGTCGAGCTTGAAGTCGATCTCGCCGCGAGCAAGGATCTTGATCGCGACGTTCTTGCGCGTTGCCAGTCCCTTGGCGGCGAGCGTCTCCGCGTTGACCACGTCGCCGGCCTTGAAGAGGCGGGCGAGGTCATCGAGATTGACCGGCTGGGTGGCGGTACGGAAAGGCTCAACCGGCATCGAGGTCTTCTTGGTCGCACCGCGCAGCTTGCGCATGCGCATGTGGATCGGGGTCTGACCGCCTTCGTAGTGCGGACCGGGCTTGCCGCCCGAACGCGAACCCTGGCCTTTGTGGCCGCGGCCGGAGGTCTTGCCCATGCCCGAACCGTGACCACGGCCGACGCGCTTGCGCGGACGATCCTGCTGGGCGGCGGGACTCAAATTGTGTGTGCCGACGACCTCTTCGGTCTTTTCGGTCTTCCTGGCGTCAGCCATCTTCTTACTCCTCCACCGTGATCAGGTGGCGCACCCGGTGAAGCATGCCGCGAATTTCCGGCGAGTCCTTCACTTCGTTGGTGCTGTCGATCTTTCCAAGTTTCAGTGAACGCAACGTCTCACGCTGAGCGTGATTCGCGCCGTTCTTGCTCTTGACCTGCTTGATCTTCAAAGTTGCTGCCACGGCTACTTCGTCTCCTCGGCTTCGGCGACCTCAGCGGCCTGCTCGGCGAGTTCGGCTGCTTCGACTGCGACCTCGACGTCTCCGGCGACTTCGATCGCGGCCTCCGCGACTTCGAGGTCTGCTTCGACCTCGTCCTCGATGTTCTTCGGCGTGGGCTTCTCGATGCCAAGGACCTCGTGGACTGAGAGTCCACGCGCCTTTGCGACATCTTCCGGACGGCGCAATGACTGCAGAGCGTCGACGGTGGCCTTCACAAGGTTGATCGGGTTCTGCGAACCCAGCGACTTGGCGAGGATGTCGTGCACCCCGGCGAGCTCGAGGACGGCGCGAACGCCACCACCGGCGATGACTCCGGTACCGGTTGATGCCGGCTTGAGCATGACCTGGCCCGAACCGAAGCGGCCGAGCGTCTTGTGCGTGATCGTCGACTTGTACTTCGGGACCTCGAAGAGGTTCTTCTTGGCCTGCTCGACGCCCTTCTGGATCGCGATCGGCACTTCATTGGCCTTGCCGTACCCGATACCGACGATCGACTTCTCGTCACCCACAACGACAAGAGCCGTGAACGAAAAGCGACGACCACCCTTGACCACCTTGGCCACGCGGTTGATGTCGACGACGCGCTCCTGGAGGTCGAGACCGTCGGATGAAACGTTTGTGATGCGGTGTTTTACAGCCATGAAATCTTTCTATTTCCTCTAGACGGTCAGTCCGCCCTCGCGGATGCCTTCTGCGAATGCTTTGACACGTCCGTGGTACAAAAAGCCGTTGCGGTCGAAGACCGCGCTGTCAATGCCAGCGGCCTTGACACGCTCGGCCAGCAGTGCACCGGCCCTGGTTGCCTGCTCGGTGCCCGACAGCTTGCGAAGATCTGCTTCGGTCCAGTTGACTGAAGCGAGGGTCTTGCCAGCGATGTCATCGATCACCTGGGCAGAGACGCCGCGGTTCGAACGGACCACGGAAATACGCGGACGCTCGGCGGTGCCTGAAATCTTTGCGCGTACACGGCGCTTACGACGCGTGCGACGCTGGTTCTTGATGCGAGTGCTCGTCTGGCTCATGCTCGCTTACCAACCTTCCTCTGGACGTGCTCGCCCTTGTAACGGATGCCCTTGCCCTTGTACGGCTCCGGCGGACGCGTCTTGCGGATGCGGGCGGCGATTTCGCCGACAGCCTGCTTGTCCGCCCCGGAGACGATCACCTGGGTGGGCTGCGGGGTCTCGATCGTGACGCCGGCCGGCGGCTCGATCAGGACCGGGTGTGAAAAACCGACGAGAAGCTCGATGTTCTTACCCTTCATCGAGGCGCGGTAACCGACGCCTTGGATCTCGAGCTCCTTGGAGTAGCCGTTGGCGCAGTTGTTGACCATGTTGGCCACCAGCGCGCGAACGAGACCGTGCGTGGCCCTGTGCTCCTTGGAGTCTGAAGGACGCGTGACGATCAAAGTGTTGTCGTTGAGCTCGACGAGGATGTCGGGGTTGAAACTCTGCGAGAGCTCGCCCTTGGGCCCCTTGACGGAAACGTTGCCTCGTTCGATCTCGATTGCGATGCCCTCGGGGATCGGAATCGGCTGTACACCAATACGACTCATGGCTACCAGACCTCCGCCCAGATCTCGCCGCCGAGGCCCTTCTTCTTGGCCTCGTGGCCAGTCATGATTCCGCTGCTGGTCGACATGATCGTGGTGCCCATGCCGCCGAGAACGCGCGGGATGTCCTGCTTTGCCACGAAGACGCGGCGACCAGGCTTGCTGATGCGCTTGAGGCCGGAGAGCACCGGACGACGGTCGTCGTCGTAGCGAAGGCGGACCGTGAGGTCGTCGCCCGGAACATCAGTGGCCGGGGCGGTTGCGAACTCGGCGATGTAGCCCTGCTCCTTGAGCACACGGGCGATCTCGACCTTCGTCCTGGAGGACGGAAGGGTGATCTGGTCGTGGCCGACGAGCAGCGCGTTGCGAATGCGCGTGAGGAAGTCTGCGATTGGGTCGTTGGTCATATTCGTGTTACCAGCTGGACTTGGTCATGCCCGGGATGTAACCCTGGTGGGCGAGTTCGCGCAGGCAGATGCGGCAGATGCCGAACTTGCGGTACACCGAGCGCGGACGACCGCACTTGTTGCAACGCGTGTACTCGCGGGACGAGTACTTCTGCGGGCGGGACTGCTTGACCTTGAGTGATGTCTTTGCCATTGAAGAGTGGTGCTTTCTTGATTACGCCGCGACAGCCTCAGGCTGCGACTGCTCGATCTTGCGGAACGGAAAGCCGAAGGCGTCGAGCAGAGCCTTGGCCTGCTCGTCGTTGGCCGCAGAGGTGGTGATGATCACGTCGAGACCACGGGTCTGGTCGATCTCGTCGTAGTCGATCTCCGGGAAGATGATCTGTTCCTTGACGCCCATCGCATAGTTGCCACGCCCGTCGAATGACTTCGGGTTGAGGCCGCGGAAGTCGCGGACACGCGGGATTGCGATGGAGATGAGGCGGTCGAGGAATTCGTACATGCGGGCGTCACGCAGCGTGACGGCGACGCCGACGGGCATGCCGTCGCGCAGCTTGTAGGTCGCGATCGACTTGCGCGCGCGGCGCACGTTCGGGTGCTGACCAGCGATGTCTGCGAGCTGGTTCTGCGCGGCCTCGAGGAGCTTCTTGTCCTGCTTGGCCTCTCCGACGCCCATGTTCAGCGTGATCTTCTCGATCTGCGGAACCATCATGATGTTGGGAAGCTCGAGCTGCTCCTTGAGCGCAGGGCGGATCTCCTCGAAGTACTTGATCTTGAGGCGGGCCGGCGGTGCGGTCGTGGGGGCTGCTGTGGTGTTTTCTGCGTCTGCGTGCATGTTCAATCGTTCTTGCTGAAGTGGTTGATGAGCTCTAGTCGAGTTTCTGACCGGAGCGGGCTGAGCGGCGCGAGCGGGTGCCGTCTTCACGGACAACGCGGATACGGGTGGCCTTGTTGTCCTTCGGGTCGACGAGGGCGACGTTCGAAACGTGGATCGGACCCTCGCGCTCGATGATACCGCCTGTCTGAGCACCCTGGTTCGCGTTGCGCATCTGCGCGACCCGGTTGCTGACCTTCTGGATCATCGCGCCTTCGACGAAGACCTTGTTCTTCTCGTGGTCGACACGGATGATCTCGCCGATGTAACCCTTGTCCTTGCCGGCCAGCACAATGACCCGGTCGCCGCGGCGGACCTTCTTGCTTCCGGCGTTGCGCTGGTAGCTCTTGAATTTCTTGGCCATGGCTAGAGCACCTCCGGTGCGAGCGAGATGATCTTCATGAAGTTCCTGTCGCGCAATTCGCGGGCGACCGGTCCAAAGATGCGGGTGCCGCGCGGGTTGTTCTGCGCGTCGATGATGACGGCTGCGTTCTCGTCGAAGGCGATGTAAGTTCCGTCCTCGCGGCCGAACTCTTTCTTCGTGCGCACGACCACTGCCGTGACGACCTCGCCCTTTTTGACAGTGCCGTTCGGTGCAGCCTGCTTTACAGTTGCGGTGATCGTGTCGCCCACACCTGCGTAGCGACGGCGGCTGCCGCCCTTGACGCGGATGCAGAGGATCTCACGAGCGCCGGTGTTGTCGGCGATCTTCAAGCGGGATTCGTTCTGGATCATCGGGCACGCTCCACAACTTCGACCAGGCGCCAACGCTTGGTCCTGCTCATCGGGCGCGACTCGATCACGCGGACGATGTCGCCCTCGTTGGCGTCATTGCGCTCGTCGTGTGCGGTCAGCTTCTTGGTATGACGCACGACCTTCTTGTAGACGCGGTGCGCTTCCTGGACGTCGATCTCGATCGTGATCGTCTTGTCGGTCTTGCTCGAGACGACCGTTCCCTGCTGGATTCGCTTGCGACCCGACTCCTTGACCGTCGGCGTGGTGCCCTCGCGGGGACCGGTGGCCTTGTGCTCCTCGCGCTGCCTGGCGCGGTGCGCGCGGCGCTGGACGGCCTTCTTCTTGCGGTGGACGTCGCGCTGCGCGCGGCGTTCCTCAAGGGTGCCGGTGTACTTGGGACGACGGTTCTTGGAAGACTTGGCCCGCTTGCGACGCTCCTTGGGCGGCAGAACCTCTTCGGGCTCGGCCGGCTCTTCGGTGGCTTCGGCTTCGGTGGACTCGGCGGCCTCGGGGGTCGCCTCGTCGGCCGGCGTCTCTTCGACGGCGTCGGCTGGGGTTTCTTCTACGTTGTTTGTTTCTTCGTCAGCCACGCTGAATCTCACTCTTCACGTCAATCTTGCGCTGGTTGGCGATCGTCAGACCGCGGGCCAGTGCTCGTTTTGCTTCCTTGATCGATGAGGTGTTCTCGAGCTCGCCCGTCGCGTGACGGAAGCGCAGGTTGAACAACTCCTCGCGGGAATCCTTGATGTAGTGGACGAGTTGGTCGTCCTTCATCTCGGCAATATCTTTGGTTGCGACCTTGGCCATCAGTTCTGCTCCATACCTTCGCGAACGACGAACTTCGACTTCACCGGGAGCTTGGCTGCGGCGAGCGTCATCGCTTCACGCGCGAGCTCTTCGCTGACGCCGGACATCTCGAACATCACGCGGCCGGGCTTGACAACTGCGACCCAACCGTCGGGAGAACCCTTACCGGAACCCATGCGGGTCTCGGCCGGCTTCTTGGTGGTCGGCTTGTCCGGGAAGATCGTGATCCAGACCTTTCCGCCACGCTTGATGTGACGGGTCATCGCGATACGCGCTGATTCGATCTGACGGTTGGTGATCCAACCGCGCTCGATCGTCTTGAGGCCGTACTCGCCGAAGTTGACGGTCGTGCCGCCACGCGAGTTGCCTGCCATACGCCCGCGGTGGTGCTTGCGGTACTTGGTGCGCTTGGGACTAAGCATCCGTCTTCACCTCTGCTGGTGCTGCCGGAGTTTCTGCCGCAGGAGCTGCCGGTGCTGCCTGGGGGCGTCCGCCACCCTGACCACCGGGATCGCGACCACCCTGGCCGCCACGTCCGCCGCCGCCCTGGCCGCCACGTCCGCCACCTGGGCCGCCACGTCCGCCGCCGCCCTGGCCGCCGCGACCGCCACCTGGGCCGCCACGTCCGCCGCCGCGACCATCACGACGTCCGTCGCGTCCACCGCGTCCACGGTTGTCGCGGTCGCCGGCAGGTGCCGGTGCGTCGATCTCGGTGAGGTCGGACTCAAAACCCTTGGGCATGATCTCGCCTTTGTTGACCCAGCACTTCACGCCGATCGGACCGAACGTGGTGCGGGCCTCCCAGAAGCCGTAGTCGATGTCGGCGCGAATCGTGTGCAACGGCACGCGACCGTCGTGGTACATCTCGGTGCGGGCCATTTCGGATCCGCCGAGACGACCGGAGACCTGGATCTTGACGCCCTTGGCGCCGGAGCGCATCGCGCTGGTGAGCGCGCGCTTCATCGCGCGACGGAAGGCGACGCGGTTCTCGAGCTGCTCCGCGACTGACTGCGCGACGAGCATGGCGTCCAGTTCAGGGCGCTTGACCTCGAGGATGTTGACCTTGACCGACTTGTCGGTGAGCTTGTGCAGGTCGCGACGCAATGCGTCGACCTCTGAGCCGCTCTTGCCGATCACGATGCCCGGGCGCGCCGTGTGGATGTTCACGGTGACCTCGGTGGCGTTTTTCTTGATCGTGACCTTCGAGAGGCCGGCGTGCGAGAGGCGGCCGAAGATGTGTTCACGAATGTGGACGTCTTCGATCAGGTATTCAGCGAAATTCTTCTCGTTGAACCAGTTGGACTTCCAGTCGTGGATGTAACCCACGCGCATTGATTCGGGGTGGACTTTCTGACCCATGTCCTAAGCCACCACCTTTCTGTTCTTCTTGAGTTCCTTGGAGGGGACATCGCTGACGACCACGGTGATGTGGCTGGTGCGCTTCAGGATCTGCGTTGCGCGACCCTTCGCGCGCGGGCGCCAACGCTTGAGCGTCGGGCCCTCGTCGACGAATGCCTTGACAATGTGCAAGCTGTCCACGTCGAGCTCGTGATTGTGCTCGGCGTTGGCGACTGCCGACTCGAGCACCTTGGCGACGTCACGACCGACGTGGCGGGCGGTGAACTGGAGGAAAACGCGGGCGTCTTCGACGCTGCTGTCGCGGATGTGGTCCACGACCAGGCGCGACTTGCGCGGTGACGAACGGACGTAGCGCGCGGTTGCGCGTACGAAAGTGGGCTCAGCGCTGACGACTTCTTTCCTGGCGGCAGGCTTCTTCGCTGCGGCCTTCGTGGCAGGAGCCTTCTTCGCGGGCTTCTCGTCAGCGGCTTCTTCAGACTTCGCGTCGGTCTTCTCGGCGTCGTCCTTCTTGGCTGCCGGCTTCGCGGCGGCCTTCTTTGCCGCAGGCTTCTTTGCCGCAGCCGGCTTGTCAGCCTTGGCTTCGGTCGCCTTTGCCTCGGTCGCCTTCGCTTCCGTGGACTTGTCAGCCGAGCCGCTTTCGGGCTCTTTGGCCTTGTTGTCTTTCTCTTCTGCCATCAATCTCTCTACTTGACGCTTCCCTTGCCGCCCGCGTGACCGCGGAAGGTACGGGTGGGCGCAAATTCGCCCAGTTTGTGTCCAACCATTGACTCGGAAACAAACACCGGGACGTGCTTGCGGCCATCGTGAACGGCGATCGTGTGACCGACGAAATCGGGGAAGATCGTCGAGGCGCGCGACCAGGTCTTGACGACCTGCTTGCTTCCGCTTTCGTTCATCGCCTCAATCTTGCTGAAGAGGCGATCTTCTACCCACGGTCCCTTTTTTGATGAACGACTCATCTACCTAAACCTTTCAGCCTCGCCTAGCGGCGACGGCCCTTTCCGCGCTTACGACCACGGACAATCATGTCGTCGGACTTCTTGTTCTTCTTGCGCGTGCGGTAACCCAGCGCCGGCTTGCCCCACGGAGTCGTCGGGTGTCCACCCGGCGTCTTGTGGGCTTCGCCTCCACCGTGCGGGTGGTCGACCGGGTTCATCGCGACGCCTCGGGTCTGCGGACGCTTGCCCATGTGGCGGGCGCGGCCTGCTTTGCCGATCGTGATGTTCTGGTGGTCGGCGTTACCAACAACGCCGATCGTTGCGCGACAGGTCGCGAGGACCATGCGCATCTCGCCAGAGGGCAGACGCAGCGTTGCATTTGCGCCTTCCTTGGCGGCGAGCTGAATCGATGTGCCAGCGCTGCGACCGAGCTGCGCGCCCTTACCGGGCTGGAGCTCGACTGCGTGTATCACCGTACCGGTGGGGATCGCGCTCAGCGGAAGTGTGTTGCCGACGGCAATCTCTGAACCGTCGCCGGACTGGAGGGTGGAGCCGACCTTCAGGCCCTGCGGCGCGAGGATGTAGCGCTTCTCGCCGTCGTGGTAGTGCAGAAGAGCGATGTTCGCGGTGCGGTTGGGGTCGTACTCGATTGCGGCGACCTTTGCGGGGACGCCGTCCTTGTTGCGCTTGAAGTCGATCTGACGGAAGGCGCGCTTGGCTCCTCCACCCCTGTGGCGAGCGGTCTTGCGGCCGTTGTTGTTACGGCCACCGTTCTTGCGAATTCCCTTGGTCAGGGACTTCTCGGGGGTGGTCCTGGTGACCTCGTCGTTGACGACCCAGGTCGCGAAGCGGCGACCGGGTGAGGTGGGTTTATGACGCTTGATGGCCATGGTTACTCGGTTGCCGCCCCTTCAAAGAGTTCGATGCGGTTGCCGGGCTTGAGCTCGACGATTGCTTTCTTCCAGTCGCGCGTGCGGCCGCGGAATCCACCGCGAGCCTTCGGCTTGGCCTTGACGCTCGATGTGCGCACCTTGGCGACCTCGACGTTGAAGATCTCTTCGACTGCCTGGGCGATCTGGACCTTGTGCGCGTCGTCGTGGACGCGGAAGGTGTACTTGTTGGCACTCATCAGCGCGTATGACTTCTCAGACACGACGGGCTCGATGATCACGGTTCGTGCGTCCATTACCCGGTCGCCTCCTCGGTGGCCTCGGCGGCGGGTGCGTCAGCGTGCGCCGACTTCTTCTGGCCCTTGACCAAAGTCTTGTTCTGCTTGCCGGCGCGGACACCAACGACCGGCTTCTTCGAGTCACGAGTGATCTCGGTTGAAGCAAGAGCGGTGATCGCCTCGAGTGCGTCTTCGCTGATCACGACGTTCTGCGCTGCGGTGAGCTCGTACACGCCGATGCCGCTGGGCGGCAGAACTGCGCGAACGCGACCGATGTTGCGGAAGCTCTTGGCGGTGTTGACGTCTTCGGCGCCGGCGGTGATCACGACGACAGAACCCTTTTCGGTCCAGTCCGTCAGCTTATCGGCGGCGTCGCCGGTTGACGGCTCGGTGAATGCACCGGATGGGACGATCGCGAGCGTTCCGCGACCTGCGTGCAGGCTGAGCGCCGCGCGGAAGGCCTTGCGGCGGACCTTGCGGTTGACCTTGAAGGTGTATGAACGCGGGGTCGGACCGAACGTGACTCCACCGCCACGGCGCTGTCCAGCAGACAACGCGCCGACGCGGGCACGGCCGGTGCCCTTCTGGCGCCAGGCCTTTGCACCGGTCATCGCAATCTCGCCGCGAGTCTTGGTGGAGGCGTTGCCGCTGCGCAGCGCGTTGCGCTCCGCACGGACGACCTCGTGGACCAGCGATCCGTCGAACGGCTCGCCGAACACGGCTGTGTCGAGCGCAACGGTGCCGGTCTTTCCCAGGTAGGGAGCTTTGATGTCAGCCATTGCGAACCTCTACATATCCGCCCTTGGGGCCCGGAACCGGTCCGCGCACAAGGATCACGTTCTCGTCAGCGAGAACGTCGACGATTTCAAGACCGCGCTGGGTGACGCGTTCGCTACCCATCTGGCCCGGACCACGGATGCCCTTGAACACGCGGGCCGGGTCGGCCGACTGGCCGATCGATCCCGGAGCACGCGTGTTGTGCGAACCGTGGGTGACGGGACCGCGCGAAAAGTTGTGGCGCTTGACCGTTCCGGCGAAGCCCTTGCCCTTCGAGACGCCGGCGACCTTGACGGTCTGGCCCTTCTCAAACTGCTCGACGGTGACTGTGTCGCCGATCTTCAGTTCTTCGCCTTCTGCGGCGAAGTCCTCGGGAAGACCGCGGAACTCAACGAGCTTGCGGGACGGCGGCGTGCTGGTCTTCTTGTAGAGACCGGCGGCCGGCTTGTTCAGCTTCTTTTCTGCAACCTCGTCGAACGAGAGCTGTACGGCGTCGTAGCCGTCGCGCTCCGCTTTACGGAGTCCCGTGACGTGGCAGGGGCCGGCGAGGATCGCGGTGACGCGCTCGACTTTGCCGTCCTCCTGGAAGATCTGGGTCATCCCGATCTTCTTTCCAATCAAACCTGCCATTGCTCTAAATCCGAATCTCGATGTCGACGCCGCCGGGAAGGTGGTCGAGACGTTGAAGCGAGTCGACTGTCTTGGGGGTCGGGTGGTGGATGTCGATCAGACGCTTGTGCGTGCGGATCTCAAAGTGCTCACGTGAATCCTTGTCCTTGAAGGGACCGCGGATCACGCAGTAGACGTTCTTCTCGGTCGGAAGCGGTACCGGCCCAGAGATCGTCGCGCCAGTCCGCTCAGCGGTCTGGACGATTTCCTTCGCAGCAGCTTCGATGGCCTCGTGGTCGTAGGCCTTCAAGCGGATGCGGATTTTGTTTTGCGTAATTGCTGCCATTGAAACTTTCTGGTGGTGAGGCTGCTGAAGGCGGGCCGCCCGATGGAGCGAGGCTCCATCGGACCGCCCGGGGCTTCAATCAATACCTACTCGACGATTGCCGTCACAACTCCTGAGCCGACGGTGCGGCCTCCCTCACGGATTGCGAAACGGAGCTGCTCGTCCATGGCGATCGGCTGAATCAGCTCGATGTCCATCTCGACGTCGTCTCCCGGCATGACCATCTCGACACCCTCAGGGAGGTTGGCGACGCCGGTCACGTCAGTTGTGCGGAAGTAGAACTGCGGGCGGTAGCCGGAGAAGAACGGAGTGTGACGCCCACCCTCTTCCTTCTTCAGGCAGTAGACCTGCGCCTTGAACTTGGTGTGCGGGGTGATCGAGCCAGGCTTGGCCAGAACCTGGCCGCGCTGGATCTCTTCACGCTTGGTACCACGCAGCAGGCAGCCGACGTTGTCGCCAGCCTCGCCGCGGTCAAGGATCTTGCGGAACATCTCGACACCGGTGATGACCGTTTTGTCGGTCTTCTCGGTGATGCCGACGATTTCGACTTCGTCGGCTGTGTTGACAACACCCTGCTCGATGCGGCCGGTGGCGACGGTGCCACGACCCGTGATCGAGAAGACGTCCTCGACCGGCATCAGGAAAGGCTTCTCCAGGTCGCGGACCGGGTCCGGGATGTACGAATCGAGCGCAGCAGCGAGATCGAGGATCTTCTGCTTTGCGTCGGCGTCGCCGTCGAGTGCCTGCGTTGCGGAACCGGTGATGAACGGGATGTCGTCGCCCGGGAAGTCGTACTCCTTGAGCAGGTCGCGGACCTCTTCTTCGACGAGCTCGAGGAGCTCCTCGTCGTCGACCATGTCGGCCTTGTTGAGGAACACAACGATGTACGGAACGCCAACCTGGCGGGCGAGCAGGATGTGCTCACGCGTCTGCGGCATCGGACCGTCAGCGGCCGAGACCACGAGGATTGCGCCGTCCATCTGCGCCGCACCCGTGATCATGTTCTTCACGTAGTCGGCGTGGCCGGGGCAGTCGACGTGCGCGTAGTGACGCGCGTCGGTCTGGTACTCGACGTGAGAGGTGGCGATCGTGATACCGCGCTCCTTCTCTTCGGGAGCGTTGTCGATCTCTGCGAATGACTTCGCCTCGCCGCCCTGGGCTTCTGCCAGAACGGTCGTGATTGCGGCAGTCAGCGTGGTCTTTCCATGGTCGACGTGACCAATCGTTCCTACGTTGACGTGTGTCTTATCGCGACTGAATGTTTCCTTCGCCACTTTGCTTCCTCTCCTACTGGTGTTTTCTCTTGGTGTTCAAGTCGAAATTGATTGCTGATTTACGCGGGGACTGGCTTACCGGTACGGGTCTCAACGAT
Organism: Solirubrobacterales bacterium; assembly: GCA_051306435.1. Classification (GTDB taxonomy): domain Bacteria; phylum Actinomycetota; class Thermoleophilia; order Solirubrobacterales; family JACPNS01; genus JACPNS01. The sequence continues at coordinate 125,888 of JBPPNF010000047.1, forward strand.
CTCCGTAGCGATGTTGTTAGGGACTTCTTCGTAACGCTCGAACTGCATCGTGTAGCTGGCGCGTCCCTGCGTTGCGGACCGGACATCGGTCGCATATCCGAACATCTCTGAGAGCGGCACCGTTGCGTCGACGGCCATCGCGTTGCCGCGCGGCTCCTGACCTGCAACCTTGCCACGACGACGCGAAAGGTCGCCGATGACGTCGCCCAGGAAGTCTTCCGGGGTGACGACTTCGACCTTCATGACCGGCTCAAGCAGAACAGGCTTGGCGCGCTTGGCGGCTTCCTGTGCGGCCTGCGAGCCGGCGATCTTGAAGGCCATTTCCGAAGAGTCGACGTCGTGGTAAGAACCATCGACGAGCTCGACGCGAACGTCCACCATGGCGTATCCGGCCTTGATGCCGTTCTCAAGTGCTTCCTTGATTCCCGCGTTGACCGACGGGATGTACTCGCCGGGGATGACGCCACCCTTGATCTTGTCCTCGAACTCGTAGCCTTCGCCCGGGTTCGGGAACATGTTGATCGTGACGTCTCCGTACTGGCCGCGACCCCCGGACTGGCGGACGAACTTGGCCTTGACCTTCAAGGCCTCCTGGCGGATCGTCTCGCGGTAGGCGACCTGCGGCTTGCCGACGGTCGCTTCAACGTTGAATTCACGCATCATGCGGTCGACCAGAACTTCAAGGTGGAGCTCGCCCATGCCGCCGATGATCGTCTGGCCGGTCTCTTCGTCAGTGCGGATGCGGAAAGTCGGGTCTTCCTGACCGAGAGCCTGAAGGGCGGTGCCCATCTTCTCCTGGTCGGACTTGGTCTTCGGCTCGATCGCCACGTGGATGACGGGCTCCGGGAAGTCCATCTTCTCGAGGATGATCGGCTGCTCGGGCAGGCAGAAGGTGTCACCGGTGGTGGCTTCCTTCGCGCCCACGGCTGCGGCGATGTCGCCTGCGTATACCTCGTCGACGTCTTCACGATCATTGGCGTGCATCATCAGAATGCGGCCGAGGCGCTCGGTCTTGCCGGTCGTTGCGTTGAGAATCTTGGAGCCGGCAGTCAGCGTTCCGGAGTAGACACGGAAGAAGACGAGCTTTCCGACGAACGGGTCGGTGGCGATCTTGAAGGCGAGAGCCGAGAACGGCGCTTCGTCGGAAGCGTCGCGGGTCTCTTCTTCGTCGGTCTTGGGGTGGTGACCGGTGATGGCCGGAACCTCAAGCGGTGACGGGAGGTACGCGATGACCGCGTCGAGCAGGGGCTGCACGCCCTTGTTCTTGAAGCTCGACCCACAGAGGACCGGGGTCATCGTCATGTCCAGCGTGGCCTTGCGGATAGCGGCCTTGACGCGGGCCTCGGCGAGCGGCTCGTCGGCGAGGTAGGTCTCCATGAGCTCGTCGTCGTACTCGGCGATCGTCTCGATGAGGTGGGTGCGCGCCTCGTGGGCTGCGTCGACCAGGTCCTCAGGGATGTCGACGATCTCGATTTCCTTGCCGAGGTCGTCCTTGTAAATCGTTGCCTTCTCGGTGACGAGGTCGATGATGCCGGCGAACTCGGCTTCAGAGCCGATCGGCAGCTGAATCGGCACGGCGTTGGCGCCAAGGCGCTCAATCATCGTGTTGACCGACATCTCAAAGCCAGCACCCGTGCGGTCCATCTTGTTGACGTAGGCGATACGCGGCACCTTGTAGGTGTCTGCCTGGCGCCAGACGGTCTCGGACTGAGGCTCGACGCCGGCGACGGAGTCGAAGACAGCTACTGCGCCGTCGAGCACGCGCAGCGAGCGCTCGACCTCGACGGTGAAGTCGACGTGGCCCGGCGTGTCAATGATGTTGATGCGGTGGTCGTCCCAGAATGCAGTCGTTGCAGCGGAGGTGATCGTGATTCCGCGCTCCTGCTCCTGCTCCATCCAGTCCATCGTCGCCGCGCCCTCGTGAACTTCACCGATCTTGTGCGTGCGGCCGGTGTAGTACAGGATGCGCTCAGTCGTCGTCGTTTTACCGGCGTCGATGTGGGCCATGATCCCGATGTTTCGGGTCTTTTCTAGTGAAACTTTGCGTGGCATGGCGGCGTGAAGGGATCCTGATGGGTTCTGGGGTGGGTGGGACTCTTAGATTTGCGTCCGCGCCTAAATGCAGACTTGGAACGTAGGGTGTTGCCCTGGCGCTTTCAAAACAGCACATTCGGGCAAAAAAAAGGCCCTCGCAGGGCTCGCGTCGATCCCAAGGGATCGGCCCTACGTGTAAGTCCCGTTATGTGGTCGAATTGATCGTCATACGTACGACTCGAACCACCCGAACAAGCAAAACAGAATCTCCCTGTTCGGCGGCAGACTTCTTACTTACGCGCAGGAAATCCCGCACGACGCGAAGTCGGGAGCGATGTTAGCACGGCCGATCGGGCATTGCTTCCCCGCTCGGGCAGTTGCAAATCAGTCTTGCGCGGCATGGGTGTCATACCACCCCGGCCAGGATTT
>JBPPNF010000048.1:0-7028 GCA_051306435.1 Solirubrobacterales bacterium
GGCTCAAGCACCGTCGCCCCGCTGAGCGAGGCCGCGGCCGAGAAGTTCCAGGCCGAAAACCCGAACGTCCGCGTCACTGTCGGCACCTCCGGTACCGGCGGCGGATTCGAGAAGTTCTGCGCCGGCGAGACTGACCTCTCTGACGCATCCCGCCCGATCAAGGACGAAGAGATCGAGATCTGCGAGAAGAACGGCATCAAGTACGAGGAGCTCCAGGTCGCCAACGACGGTCTTGCGAATGTCGTCAACATCGAGAACGACTTCGCCAAGTGCCTGACCACCGACCAGCTCAAGAAGATCTGGGACAAGGGTTCGACGGTCGACAACTGGAACCAGGTTGACCCGGCCTTCCCGGATGAGAAGTTGGACCTCTACGGACCCGGCACCGACTCCGGAACCTTCGACTACTTCACCGAGGCGATCAACGGCGAAGAAGGCCAGAGCCGCAGCGACTACAACGCCACTGAAGACGACAACGTGATCGTCCAGGGCGTGTCAGGCAGTAAGGGCGGACTGGGCTATTTCGGCCTCTCATACGTCGAACAGAACGCCGAGAAGATCAAGGCCCTCGAGGTTGATGGTGGCGACGGTTGTGTCGCTCCGAGCACCGAGACCGTCCAGGACGGCACCTACAAGCCGCTCTCACGCCCGCTGTTCGTCTACGCGAGCGCTGACGCCCTCAAGCGTCCGGAAGTGGACGCGTTCCTCGAGTACTACATCACCAACCAGACCGAGATCGCAGAGCAGGCTCTGTTCGTCCCGATGACGGAAGAGCAGGCGACGGCCAGCAAGGAAGCAGTCGACAAGTTGGTCGGAGAAGCAGGCGCAACGTCGTAGTTTCTACGACCTCGCGTTGGCCAGAAAAACACTGAAGATGGAAGCCTCCGAGATGCGCATGACCGAAGATCTGCAGATAAAGCAGCTCACGGTCGTGCGCCCTCGGTATGGCGAACTGTTGATCCAGGGCATTCTCCTTCTCTGCGCCCTTGTTTCGATCGTCACCACGGTCGGAATCGTGATCGCGCTGATCGAGCCGTCAATCGAATTCTTCAGTGAAGTCAGCTTCAAGGAGTTCTTCACAACCACCACGTGGGCTCCGCTGTTCAACCCGCCGAGCTTCGGCGTGATCCCGCTGATCACGGGAACGCTCGTCACAACATTCTGGGCACTGCTGATCTGCATCCCACTGGGTCTTGGCGCCGCGACCTACCTCAGCGAGTACGCCGGCCCGAAGACGCGCGGCTTCCTCAAGCCCGTACTTGAGGTACTCGCCGGCGTCCCCACCGTCGTCTACGGATTCTTCGCACTGACATTTGTCACTCCGCTGCTTCAGGACATCTGGCCCGGCGAGGGCGGACCGGGCGTCTTCAACGCCCTCTCGGCGGGAATCGTGATGGGCGTGATGATTCTTCCGACGATCGCATCGCTCTCCGAGGACGCGATGTCCGCTGTCCCGGGCGGCCTGCGCGAAGGTGCGCTGGCGCTGGGCAGCAACAAGGCTCAGGTCTCCACGCGTGTGGTGATCCCCGCCGCGCTCTCCGGGATCGTCGCCGGCTTCGTGCTTGGTATTTCCCGCGCCGTCGGCGAGACGATGATCGTGCTCGTCGCTGCCGGCGGCACACCGAACCTCAGCTTCAACTCATTTGAAGGCATGCAGACGATGACAGCGTTCATCGCCGCCGCGGGCCTCGGCGACCAGCCGACTGGCAGCACCGGATACAAAACGATCTTCGCCGTCGGTGCAACGCTCTTCCTGATCACGTTCGTGATGAACATGGTCAGCACCCGCCTCGTGCGCAAATACCGAGAGGTCTACGAATAATGAAGTCGATCGGCGACGCAGCAGCAAGGACCGAGCTCGAGTCACGTCACCGCGACTTCTTCGAGCGCGGTTTCAAGATCGCGCTGGTCTTCAGCCTGCTTTTCGGAATTGCCGCGCTGATCACGCTCGTCGTTCAGGTCCTGATCGAGGGCATGCCGCGCCTGAACAGTCAGCTGCTCACAAGCTTTCCCTCCGGTGTTCCCGAGAACGCAGGCGCGCAGTCAGCGATCATGGGAACGATCTGGGTCATCAGTGTGACCGCAGCCTTCACGATCCCTGTCGGAATCGGCGCAGCCGTGTACCTCGAGGAGTACGCAAACAAGGAGCGTCGTTGGAACCGCTTCATCGAGCTCAACCTGCAGAACCTCGCCGCCGTGCCCGCAATCGTCTACGGAATCCTGGGACTCGCCTTCCTCGTCCGCGGCTTCTTCGGCTTCGGCCAGACCGTGCTTGCTGCGGGACTGACGCTCGGGCTGCTCGTTCTTCCGATTGTGATCATCTCCTCGCGCGAGGCGATCAAGGCGGTTCCGGACACGATCCGTCAGGGCGCCTACGCGCTCGGCGCAACGCGCTGGCAGACGGTGCGCCGTCAGGTTCTCCCGGCCGCAATTCCGGGAATCGCGACCGGCACGATCCTCGCGCTCTCGCGCGCCATCGGCGAGGCTGCACCGCTCGTGCTGATCGGCGGACTGACCTTCATCACGTTCAACCCCGAGGGACTGGACAGCGCGTTCACAGTCCTCCCTATTCAGATTTTCAACTGGGTGTCGCGCCCCCAGGAAGAGTTCAAGGTGCTTGCCGCAGCCGCGATCGTCGTGCTGTTGGTGATCCTGCTGGTGATGAACGCACTGGCGATCTTCCTGCGCAACAAGTACCAGCGTAAGTATTGATCAAAAACATGATCAAGCCAGCCAGAAAGAAAACAAACCAAACTGATCAGTGCGCCGAGGTGCGATGATGGCACGGAAGGTCGAAAGCACAACGATGACGGAAGAGAACCAGGCACAAGTGACACCGATGCAGCAGTTCGAGCCACAGCATCACGCAGATGCAGTGGCGCGTGAGAACTTGGTGACCATTGATGACGTCACCGTCAAGTACTCCGGTTCCACGGCGGTGGAGGGCGTCTCCTTCGACATCGCCAGCCAAGAGATCACAGCGCTGATCGGCGCATCCGGCTGCGGCAAGTCCACGCTGCTTCGCTGCATAAACCGCATGAATGACCTGATCCCCGGCGCTGAAGTGTCCGGAAAGATCCACTACAAGGGCGTCGATCTGTACGGCGAGAAGATCGACCCGGTGCAGGTGCGCAAGCTGATCGGCATGGTCTTCCAGAAGCCCAACCCCTTCCCCAAGTCGATCTACGACAACATCGCCTTCGGACCTCGCGTTCTCGGCATGAAGGAGAACCTCGACGAGATCGTCGAGACCTCACTGCGTCGCGCGTCGCTCTGGGACGAGGTCAAGAACCGGCTCGACGAAAGTGCACTCGGAATGAGTGGCGGCCAGCAGCAGCGGCTATGCATCGCTCGCGCCATCGCCACATCACCGGGCGTGATCCTGATGGACGAGCCGTGCTCCGCACTTGACCCGATCTCCACCGGTCGCATCGAGGACCTGATGGACGAGCTCAAAGAGGAATACACGATCGTGATCGTCACGCACAACATGCAGCAGGCCGCGCGCGTGAGCGACAAGACGGCCTTCTTCACCGTCGACGTGAACGAGGACGACACGCGATTTGGTCGCCTGATCGAGTTCGACGACACGGAGAAGATCTTCACCAACCCGAGCGATCAGCGCACCGAGGACTACGTCACCGGAAAGGTCGGCTAGCCGCATGTCGCTTGACAAGCCGCGCATGGTCTTCCAGGAGGATCTCACATCGATCGAGGAAATCACGCTTTCGATGTTCGGCCTCGCCTCGGAGATGTGCGATCGCGCCGTCGAGTCTGTGCTCAACCAGGACGTCGAGCTTGCGCGCATGGTGATCGAATCCGACGACAAGCTCGACGGTCGGTACCTCGATGTCAACCAGAGCCTGCTGAACCTGATCGCGCTGCAGGCGCCGGTCGCCAGCGACCTCCGTCTGATCGCTGCGCTGCTTTCGACCAACAACCACGTCGAGCGCATGGGAGACCTCGCAGTGAACATCGCCAAGGCCGTCCCGCTCACCGGAGAAGAACCCCCGGTCGACGCAATGATCCTCAACATCATCGAGAGAATGGGCCTCCAGGTTCACAGCCAGATCGAGCAGGCCAAACTTTCGCTCGCCAACCAGGACGCGAAGCTTGCCGAGAACCTTGTGATCGAAGACGACATAGTCGACGCGCTGAACAAGGAGATCTTTCGCCGCGCGATCGAGATCGGAACCGACGAAGACCGCCGCGAGTGGGCGATCCTGATGGTGCTGATCGGGCGCCACCTCGAGCGCATCGGCGACAACTGCGTCGACATCGGCGAACAGGTCGCCTTTGTCGTCACCGGCGAGTTCCGTGAGTTCACGGACGCTTCAGCCAGCTCCAGGATCCGTTGATTCATCGCCGGACCGGTCAGGACGCGCCGCACGTCGCGCCTGGCGGGCCTCGTACCAGTCCCTGCGAGCTACGAAGACGGTCTTTTCGATCGTGGCGTGGATCGCCCCGGACTGATCTTTCAGATCGAGCGAGTGCCTGTAGACGTGACTGTTGTGCTCGTCAGCGAGCCGCTTGACCTCTGAGGCCACGTCGGTGGCGATCCGGAACCGGGCGTAGAGCGTTTCCGTGCCCGGACGCTTGAACGCGATCCTCGCGCCCTGGTCCCAGATCACGTAGTCGTCGCCGAGCTGGCGCTGGAGCATCCACATGACATACGGATCACACGCTGAGTAGATGCTTCCCCCGAACGTCGTGCCATGAGCGTTTCGCGTGCGCCGGTTCAACGGAAGCTTCACGTCCAGCTCAGTCCAGTCGGCACTCACGTGGATCACGCGACCTCCGGTCGAACGCAGGTGCGGCTGCAGGTTCAGGCAGCGCCAGTAGAGCCAGAAGGGGAGCGCCTCCCCGCGCATCAACCTGCGGGGGTGCTCGAGATCGCGCCGGTGGCGGCGAGGACAAGCACCAGTGCTCCGAGCACCAGGCGGTAGAGCACGAAGATCTTCATCGTGTGTTCTCCGAGCCACTTGAGCAGGAACGCAATCGACCAGTAGCCGACGACGAACGCAGCGAGCGTCGAGGCGATCAGGGCGACCGTGCTCGCACCCGTCGACTCACCAATCGCGTCCCTCATCTCATAGGCACCGCTGAGCACGACTGCCGGAATCGAGAGCAGAAATGAGAAGCGCGCGGCGTCGCGGCGAGTGAAGCCGCGGAAGAGCCCGAAAGTGATCGTCGCGCCCGAGCGCGAGACGCCGGGAATCAGCGCGAGCGACTGCGCAAGTCCGATCACCACTGCATCCGGAGGCTTGATCGCGTCGAGCTTGCGGGCGTGCTTGGCGAAGATGTCAGCCGCGGCGAGCACGAGGCCGAAGATGATCAGCATCGAGCCAGTCAGATAGAGATTGCGCGCGCCGCCTTCGATCTGATCGCTGAATGCAAGGCCGAAGACGATGATCGGGAGCGTTCCCAGACCGAGATACCAGCCCATCCGGGCCTCGAGTTCTTCGCCGTCGCGGCCGCGTTTGGCGAGGCTGCGCAGAAAGGCACCGGTGATCTTCCAGATGTCCTCACGGAAGTAGATCAGCACCGCTGCCATCGTGCCGAGCTGGATCACGGCGGTGAACGGCGCGCCGGGGTCTTCCCAGCCCATGATCGCCGGAACGACCAGCAGGTGGCCGCTGCTGGATATCGGCAGGAACTCTGTAAGGCCCTGAACAATGCCGAGAATGATCGCCTCAAAGATGCTCATCAGCGGCGGACGTTAGCCCACGCGCCGGGCATTCCGGGGCGGCATGCCCCTTGTACACTCTGCTCGATGAAGAAAGCCGCACACACCGCTCTCCTCACCCTCGCGATTCTGATGGCGCTGACCGCCACCGCCCATGCCGGTGACGCCGGACAGGGTTGGTACGGCGAGATCAACGACAAGATCGTCACGTTCTTCGGCCTCGGCCTCGTGATCCTCTTCCCGCTCATCGCCGGGATCGGCAGCTACATCCAGGGCCGCCTCGAGCGTCGCGCCGACGAGCGCAAGAGCGCGATCTTCAAGCACAAGTAGGACAGCGTTGCCAGCGTCGCGTTGCGCGTGCATCGACGTCGGCTCAAACACGACCGCTCTTCTGGTCGCAGACCTCTCTGACGGCGAACTCACTCCAGTGGGTACGCGGCGCGTCTTCACGATGCTCGGCGCGGCGACAGGGCCCACAGGCATCAGCCCGGAGAAGATCGAAGAGACGACCACCGCGATCGCCGAGCTGCTGCTCTACGCGGAGTCGCTCGAATGCGCGAACATCGAGCTCGTTGCGACCCATGTGGTGCGCGAGGCTCACAACGGACACGAACTCGAGGCGCGCGTGCTCGAATCCACCGGACATGTGCTTGAGCTGATCGACGGACATCAGGAGGCGCGCTTCTCGTTCATCGGCGCGACCGGTGGCCTCGACCGCCTGCGCGGCACGACCGTCGTGATCGACGCCGGCGGTGGATCGACCGAAGTCTCATTCTGCGCCGCCGGCGACGAGCCGACTACTGCGAGCTTCGCGATCGGCTCGGCCACGTTGCAAAGGGATTTCTTCACTTCTGACCCGCCTGCTCCGTCTGAAATCACACGCGCCCGCGAGTACGCCGACAGGCAGTTCGACAAGCTCGATTTTCCCGCTGGGTGCTGGCCGGCCCTGGCGGTCGGCGGCGGCGCGAGCACAGCCAGGCAACTGACCGGCGGCGTGCTGGACAAGCCGGGCATCGCCCGCGTCCTCGCGTTGACCACGAGCATGTCCTCGACGCAGCTCTCAGAGAAGTTCGAACTACCGCTCAACCGCGCTCGGCTGCTTCCTGCCGGGCTGACGATTCTCGACGCCCTGGTCGAACGGCTCGGGATCGGCCTCGAAGTCGGTCGCGGAGGCCTGCGCGAGGGCGTTCTGATCGACCGTTACGGCTAGAGGTCATGGCCAAAACCTCGGGAGCGTTCTGCTGAGTCTGAAACCAAGCAGGTCGTGGAGGGCGACCGCAGCAATAGCGGCGCTATTGCGAGGATCGCACTCCGCGAGATGCGCAGCGTTTCAGGCCAGCAG
>JBPPNF010000049.1:0-53827 GCA_051306435.1 Solirubrobacterales bacterium
GTCCAGCTTGACTTCTTGTCGATCTTGAGTTTGCGGCCACCGGCTACCACGCCGATTGAGCTTGCGAGTGCTTCCAGCGGGGAGCCTGCCCCGCCGGCTGCTGCGACGGTGAGGGATCCAGCCTGCGCGAGATTGCGCGCGGAGTTGAAGACTTCGGCTGCCTTCTCCGGTGGGAGCAGGTCGAGACCGTCGACGAGCAGTGCGGTTGCGCGGCCGGATTCGGCGAGGCGCTTGTCGCGTTCGAGTGCGAGCTCGAGTGCCGGAAGCACGTCCTCGGGCGCCTTGGTGGCGTCGCCGGCGATCACTTCCACTCCGCTGATCGACTCAGACTGTTCGGGGCGCGCCGAGACGATCACCAGCGTGGTCACGACCTGGTCGCCGGCGAGTTCGCCTGCGAGCTTCTTGAGCATCTCTGATGCTGCGGCGCGGGTCGGTCCGGTGATCACAAGACGCGAGCCGGCACCAACGGGTGCGTGCTTGAACGTGCGCTTGGCATAGTCACCGGCGATCGGTGCTGCTTCGCGCTTCTCGAAGGGCTGGCCCGGCTTCTTGCGGGATTCCTGGTCGGCTCCGTTGACGTTCTCCAGGCTTGCGACGACAAAGTCGGTGCGACCTCGGCGGGCCTTCCTCACCTGCGCGGCGAGCAGGTCTCCACGCTGCAGGTTCCAGCGGCGGACTTCGCCGCGCGGAACATCGGCATCACCGCGGACGCGACGCGAGAGATCGGTGCGCAGGCGGCCGCCGCCGCCGGAGCCGGGCTCGAAGACGCCGGCGAGCGGCGTTGTCGGCTCGTTCTCGCGCGGCTTCGGATCTGATTTCGATTCGGATCTGGCGGCGCCGGTCTTTGCGGCCTCGTTGCCACCGCGCTCACGCGGCTTGCGGCCTTCGCTCTGACGCGAACGCTCTCCCCCGCGACCAGCGCGACGATTGCGACCGCCGCGTTCGCCTCGCTCGGAACGCTCGCCGCGTTGACCACGCGCTCTGGGGGCCTTCTCGGAGCGCTCGGCATCCGCGGCTTCACGTTCCGCTTCGTCTGCGGCATCCTGTGCTGCGAGCAGACGCTCGCGCTCGGCCTTGATCGCCGCAAGTGCTTGAGACTTGGCCTCGACGGCCGGCCGGATCTCGTCGCCGACCGCTCCGCGCGATTCGAGGATCGCGACCGTGAGGTCGGGTTTGGTCAGCAGTCGGTAGCCCTCGATGTCGAGTTCGCCGGCGAGTGCGTGCAGGTCGGCCAAGGGGCTTTCCAACAGGTCGTCGATGTCAAGTACGGCGCTCATGCGGGCGGAATCCTAAACGACTGCACCGATCAGCCGTCTGCGACGAGTTCCACTCTGCGTTTGTGCTCGGCAAGTGCGAGGTCTTCTTCGACGACCAGCTCGCCGCTGAGAGCCGCACGAACGGTCAGGAAATCGGCCGCAGCGGCGATGTCGTGAAGCCGGGCGATCGCGATCCCGTGATCGACGCCGGCAGCGAGCGCGGCAAGCGTACCGGCCTCGCGCTCTAGTGGTCCGCGGTCGGTCAGCGCGCCGATGAAGTCCTTGCGGCCGACGGCCAGCAGGATCGGTCTGCCGAGTTCGGCGAGCTGATCCAGCTCGCGCAGAGTCGTGATTGTCTGAGCCGGCGTCTTGGCAAAATCAGGACCGGGGTCGATGATCACGCGATCGATCGGCACGCCCTGTGCGACGGCGCGGTCGATCGCGTCCGAGAGGAACGCTTTGACATCTGCGACAACATCGTCGTACCGCGGGAAATACTTCTCTTTGGGCCGGGCACGCGTGTGCATCAGGACGACCGCGGCATCGCCCTCGGCTGCGGCCGCGGCAAGCTCATCATCGGCCAGCCCGCTCACGTCGTTGACGATCCGCGCTCCTGCGGCGATCGCGGCGATCGCGACCTCTGGCTTGTAGGTGTCGACGCTCACCACGGCATCCGGTAGGGCCGCGATCGCCTCGATCACCGGCACCACACGTTCGATCTCTTCAGCCACCTCGACCGCGGGTTTGTTGGTCACTCCGGATTCGCCGCCGACATCAATGATGTCCGCGCCGTCAGCGATCAGCCTACGGGCAAGGTCGACCCGCTCGTCAAGGCGCTTACCCCCCGGAGAATCAGAGAATGAGTCAGGCGTGGCGTTGACGATCCCCATCAGATACGGGCGCCAACGCGGCCTGGCGATCAGTCCCAGGTGGTCGCGAAGCGAAGGTTCAAGCAGGTCAGCAGGCATCTCCCGCGCACTCTACGGCAAACACCCGGCGCGGCTGTCCGTCGACTCTGTGAAGCTGCCGGCGTGAGCGTCGAACCGAAGTTTCAGGCAGTGCTGATGCGCCACGGCCAGACCGAATGGAGCGTCAGTGGGCGGCACACCGGCAACACCGACATCCCGCTCACCGAGCGAGGTGAGCAGGAAGCCGCCGCGATGACCGATCACATCGGCGGTCACCGGTACGACCTGGTCCTCAGCAGCCCGCTGCTGCGCGCGCGCGCGACCTGCGAGCGCGTCGGACTCGGAGACCGCGCCCAGATCCGTCAGCAGCTTCGTGAGTGGGACTACGGCGACTACGAAGGCCTGACCTCCCCGCAGATCCGCGAAATCAATCCCGGCTGGAACCTCTGGCGCGACGGATGCCCGGGCGGAGAATCGCCGGAGGCCGTGACCGCGCGTTGCGATCAGATCGTCGAAGAGTTGTTGGCTCAAGCTTCTGGCGGGACAGGCGACGCGATCGTGTTCGCTCACGGGCACATCCTGCGCTCGCTCGCAGCACGTTGGTGCCAGCAGCCGCTTACTGCGGGCGAGCGGTTGATGCTCTCGACTGCGGCTGCCAGCTCACTCTCATTTGAACATGAAGTGCCGGCGATTCAGTTCTGGAACCGTACGTCGCAGAACCGCTAGGGCAAGATTCCCTCGGCGACGGCCACGCGCTCCCACTCCTGGCACGCCCTGGCCCGGCGCTCCTCGTCCCAACCGAGCTCATCACCCATCACCCGGCAGACATGCGCAACCGCCATCGGCACATCGCCGCCGCCGGCGACGAGCTCGCGCGCGCTGAGCAGCCCGAGCCGCGTCCGCCTGAGGAGCACATCGCCGATCGTCTGTGCCTGCTCGTTGCGGGCGGCCATCAGGACTTCGGCGAGCGGATCGGGCATGTCGCTGACGATCGGGTCGGCAAGCGAAGGGTCAGTGCGAATCATCGAGATTATCTGCCCTGCCGCAAATCCGTAGCGCGCCGCCAGGTGCTCGGCAATGCGGTCATCCACCCCCGGTGCCACCGGCAGCTCATGGGCGGAGACCGGCAGACCGAGCGGAATCGCCTCAGTGCGCGAGGGCGCCTCGCGCCGGTCGCGCGAGACCAGGCGGTCAACGACCTGCTCGGCCATCGGGCGCCAAGTCGTCAGCTTGCCACCGGTCATCGTGATCATCCCGCTGGGCGTCTCGTACATCTCCGAGGTACGGGAGATGTCGACGGACTTCTTCGGATCGCCGGTCGAGATCAGCGGGCGCACGCCGGCGAAGGCGCCGGTGATGTGGGCGGGCGTGAGCTCCGTGCCGAAGAAGTCGTTGAGCGCGCCGAGGATGTACTCGACGTCGTCCAGCGGCGGCGCGACGTGCGACAGGTCGCCGTCGTATTCGACATCGGTAGTGCCGACGAGCGTCCGCCCCATCCACGGAAGCGTGAACATCATTCGACCTTCGCCGGCGGGCACGACCAGCGCCGTCTTGCGCAGTGGCAGGTCGGCGCTCGCGAAGGTCAGGTGGGTTCCGCGGCTCGGCTTGATCACCGGGACATCGGTTTCGCGCGCATCGGCTGGTTTGAGCTGGTCCGCCCACACTCCCGTGGCGTTCACGACGTGCCGTGCGCGAATCTCGAACTGCGAACCGTTCTGCGTGTCGCGCGCTCGAACCCCGACGACCTCGCCGTCCAGCTCGAGCATCTCCTCGGCCGCGACGTCATTGGCCAGCAGAGCGCCATAGCGCTCGGCCTCGCCGAGAATCGTCAGGACCAGGCGGACGTCATCGGTCTGGCAGTCGTAGAAGAGATACGCCGATTTCGGATCGCGGCCGGCCAGTGCCGGAACCCGCTGCTTGACCTCGTCGCCGTCGATCATACGGTGACGCTCCGGTGTCCATTCGGTCTCTTCGAACTCGGCCTTGTAGGCCTTGAGCGAGATCCCGGCCAGCTCGGCGCGCCGCTGCTGATCGGACTTGCTGCTGGCCTGCCCGCGCTGCATGACGTCGTACATGTTCAGGCCGACGCCGATCTTGCGGTCGATGCGCTCGCCCTCGAAGGCCGTCACAAGGAAGGGCGTCGGCCAGACCAGATGCGGCGCCAGGCGCGAAAGTATCCGCCGTTCGATCAGCGCCTCGCGCACGAGTGCGATGTCGAAGTTCTGCAGGTAGCGCAGGCCCCCGTGAACCATCTTCGATGAGCGGCTGCTGGTTCCGCAGGCGAAGTCGTCGCGCTCGATCAGCGCGACGTCATAACCGCGGCTCGATGCATCGAGAGCGATCCCCGCACCCGTGACGCCGCCGCCGATCACGAGGACGTCAAACTGCTGGTCCTCCAAGGAACTGAGTGCTGCCGCTCGCGAAATCACAGGAGGCCAACGCTATCTGTGCAGTCGGCGCGGCCGTCCACGCTGGGCCGCGCTTAGTATCTGCGCGATGGAAGCGGGGAGTTCCTGGACACGCGAGATCGAGACGCCGCCTGAGCTTGCGGAAGGGTCGCTGCGCGGAAAGGTCGCGCTGATCACCGGAGGTGCGAACGGTCTTGGACGCGCCTTCGCCGAGGCGCTGCTCGAGCAGGACGTCGCGGTGATGATCGCCGACATCGACGAGCTGAACGGCAGCGCTGCAGCTGAAGAACTCGGCTGCGCCTTCGAGCCTCTGGACGTGGCTGACGCTCAGGCGAACGCCGACATCGTGGCAAGAACCACGGAACGCTTTGCCGGCCTGCACCTCCTGCTGCTCAACGCCGGAATCGAGAGTCCGTTCTCGCTCGGCGACGACTTCGACCCGGATGGCTACCGCCGGGCCATGTCGATCAACCTCGACGCTGTCGTCTACGGATTTCACGCCGCTCGCCGCGCGATCATCGAATCCGGTGGCGGATCGGTGCTGGCGACCGCATCGCTCGCCGGACTCGCGGCGATGGCCCCGCAGCCGATCTACGGCGCGAACAAGGCCGCGGTCGTCGCGCTTGCCCGCGCGCTCGGTCCGGCACACGCGCATGAAGGCATCCGCGTCAACGCGATCTGCCCCGGCTTCGCCGACACCGCGATCATCGCCGGTGTCCGCGACGCGCTCACATCCGCCGGCGTTCCGATCATCGAGCCGCGCACGGTTGCCGACGCGGCAGTTCGTGTTCTGGCCAGCGAAGACACTGGCAAGGCACTGGTCGTGCAGGCCGGCGTCGAGCCGTACTACTCGCGCTTCCCGAACATCCCGCGCGCGCGATAGCCCGCGGACTCAGCTCGCGACCGAAAGAAAGCCGCGCGTACTCGTGCCGGCAGACTGCTGCGAGATCGCCGCGGCAGCGAGATCAGCCGCGGTCATCCCCTCGTTCCATATCGCACCGCCGATGTGAAACTCGATCACGATTCCCTGCGCGGCGTAGCGATCGTCCCCGTCGAGCGCACGTAGTGATTCGGCGCACCTTGCCCCCACCCAGTCGACGTGCTGCGCGTGGTGCGAGCGGATAATCGTCGCGTACTCGTCACTACCGATCCGGTAGACCGACCCGATCCCCGCGAGCGCGTCGCGGAGTGCCTCGGCGACCTCCGCGAGCAGGAGTTCCCCGCCGGCGTGGCCGAGTCGACCGCGGATGTACTTGAAGTCCGAGAGGTCAAGCGCGACCACTGCCGGAGGGCCGTCGAGCTTGAATTCGCGAGACTGTTGGGCCGTCGCGCTGCGCGGCATCATCATCACCAGGTCGCGCTCAAACGCCGTTCTGTTGGGCAGGCCTGTCAGGGGATCGATCAGCGAGAGCTCTGCGGAGCGGCGTTCGGAAACCGTCAACTTCCTGCTGTTGCGCTGCACCGTGTCGGCGAGCACCGCAATCGCCACGAAGATCGTGAAAGCGCGGGTCTGATCTGTGTTTGTCACCGGCGTGTTTGCGAGCACGGCGGCCAGCGAGGCGACCAGCGTCGCTGCGGTGGCGAGCAGCGTCTCGCTACGGGTCCCGAATGTCGCAAAGTATGCGACGACGAGGATCGCAACGCTCAGGAGCACGCTCGACGCGCCACCGGTGAGCGCGATCGCAACTCCGATCAGAACTGCGCTCGGCACCGACACGAACGGACCGGTCGGCGCGTCGATGCTGACAATCTCAGGCCGCATCTCACTTTCCGGCCTGCTCTCCATCTGTTCGCGCAGCCGCTGCGCGCGTTCAGCCGGACTGACCGGCACGGCGTGTACAGCATGAGCCCGCTCGGCCAGCACCTCGGAATCGGCTTCAGCGATCATCAGGAGATCGCTGATCCTGGCGCCGCCGTCGGGACTCACCGCGCACCCGGCGCTCGCCGACACGCGGGCTCCGTAGTCGACCTCGGAGTTCGCGATCTCGAGCCGCTCGTGAAAGCGAGCCCGCCAGCGCTCTGCCCCCGCCCTGTCAGCACCCGGCAGCAGAACCGCGAACTCCGCCCCTCCGAGACGCCCGACCTGGTCGACCTCGATGCTTGCCCCGCGCATCGCGGAGGTGACGCGGCGGAGCGCTTCGTCGCCCAGGAAGTGGCCCATCGTTCGATTGATCTCGTCGATTCCCCTGATCCGCACGATTGTGACGGCGAACGGGATCGAACCGACTGCCATGTCGTCCGCGTACTGGTTTAGCGCTCGGCGGTTGGCCGCGCCGGTCAACTGATCGACGTAACCGAGCCTGCGAGCCTCGAGTTCGGCGTTGATCGCCGAAACGCGCTTGAGCGCTATCAGCGCGGCGGCAAGAAGCCAGACCACGACCGCGATCACGATCGTCGGAATGAAGTTCGTGCTCACGGCTTCGTCCCAGTCATAGACGATCGGCGCCAGCGCGCAGATGGAGGCAAGCGCAATCAGCGCGACGCGAACCGCGGAGCGCTCCACGAACGCGGCGACGAAAACGATCAGCAGCGCGTAGAAGAAGACGTAAGGGCTTTCTGGTCCCAGGCTCACTGCGACCAGGAGCGCCGCCGCCAGCGCGGTGCCCGCGTTCATCCAAGCCTCGAGGGTCAGCGCACTTGCCGGCGCGAGCCGCGGGAAGACCAGACCCCAGAGGACCAGTGCCGAGGCGGAGACCCCGAGCAGGATGAAGAACGGGAGCCAGGCGATCGCATTCACGCCAGTGATCTGCGCGATCGACACAACGACCACAGCAAGCACCCAGTCGCGCATGCCCACGCGGCGTCGCAGCACCATGTCGAATGCACGCTCAAGCCGCTGCGCCAAGAATCCGTCCCCGCGCAATGCCGTTCCATTTTTCCCCATCACAACTAGGTATACCGGCATCTGAAGCGGATCGCAACAGATATTCGGTAACTCGTTACCGCCGAGGCGAGGGCCTCGTTCAGCCGGCGAGTTCAGTGAGCGCGGCGTTCAGCGTCTCGCTGGGCCTCATCGCCCTGGTGGTGAGCGCCTCGTCCGGGTGGTAGTAGCCCCCGATCTCAACACTTGAACCCTGGACCGCGCTCAGCTCGCTGACGATCTTCTGCTCTGCGGCGGCGAGGCTTTTGGCGAATCCTGCGAACGCTGCGGCCAGCTCTGGATCCTCGTTCTGGGCGGCCAGTTCCTGGGCCCAGTAGAGAGCCAGGTAGAAGTGGCTTCCGCGGTTGTCGATCTCGCCGACCTTGCGGGCCGGTGAGTGGCCGTTCTCAAGCACGCTGCCGGTGGCGCGGTCCAGCGCATCGCCGAGCAACTTCGCGCGGGCGTTTCCGGTCTTCTCGGCGAGCATCTCCAACGACACAGCAAGCGCGAGAAACTCGCCGAGCGAGTCCCACCGCAGGTGGTTCTCGGCGATGAACTGCGTGACGTGCTTGGGCGCCGATCCTCCGGCTCCGGTCTCGAAGAGGCCACCGCCGTTCATCAACGGGACGATCGAGAGCATCTTCGCGCTGGTGCCGAGCTCGAGAATCGGGAAGAGGTCGGTCAGGTAGTCGCGCAGCACGTTACCGGTGACCGAGATCGTGTCCTCGCCCTTGCGCGCGCGCTCGAGCGTGAAGCGCGCGGCCTCGCCGACCGGGAGAATCTCGATCTGCAGGCCGTCGGCGCCCAGCTCTTCGAGCGCCGGGCGCACCTTCTTGAGCAGCTCGGCATCGTGCGGGCGGGACTCGTCGAGCCAGAAAACCGCAGGGGCACCGGTTGCACGCGCTCGGCGCACCGCCAGCGCGACCCAGTCGAGGATCGGAGCCTCCTTGGCCTGGCACATCCGCCAGATGTCGCCGCTGTCGACCTCGTGCTCAAGCAGCGTCGAGCCGTCGCTGTCGATCACTCGCACCGTGCCCGGCGCGGCGATCTCGAAAGTCTTGTCGTGCGAGCCGTACTCCTCGGCCTTCTGGGCCATCAGGCCGACGTTCGGCGTCGTGCCCATCGTCGACGGATCGAATGCTCCATGGACCCGGCAGTGCTCGAGAGCCTCGGCATAGAGCGCGGCGTAGCTGGAGTCGGGGATCACGCACTTTGTGTCTTCCTGAGCGCCGGCCGCGTTCCAGCCCTGACCCGAAGCACGGATCAGCGCCGGCATCGAAGCGTCGACGATCACATCGCTCGGTACGTGCAGGTTCGTGATGCCGCGGTCGGAGTCGACCATGTACAGGTCGGGGCCGGCCGCGAGGAGCTCCTTGACCGCTTCGGCCGCCTCGGGATGCTCGCCGAGCAGGCTGGCGAGGCCGTCGTTCGCGCTGACGTCGTCGTACTGCTCAAAGAGCTCATCGCCCACGAATGCGCGCAGCGCGTGCCCGAAGATGATCGGGTCAGAGACCTTCATCATCGTCGCCTTCAGGTGCACCGAGAACAGCACTCCCTGCTGCTTGGCGTCGGCGATCTGCTCTGCGAAGAATGCTGCCAGCGCGGCCTTGCGCATGACTGCAGCGTCGATCACCTCACCCGCAAGCAGGGGCGTCGACTGCTTCAGAACGGTGACGGTGCCGTCTGCGGCGGTGTGCTCGATGCGCACATCAGTCGGTGCACTGACGGTCACCGACTGCTCGGTCGAGCGGAAATCGCCGGCCGTCATGGTTGAAACGTGTGTGCGTGAATCCGGCGACCACGCGCCCATCGCGTGCGGGTGCTTGCGCGCGTACTGCTTGACCGAAGCGGGCGCGCGGCGGTCTGAGTTGCCCTCACGGAGTACGGGGTTGACGGCGCTGCCCTTGACGGCGTCGTACTTTGCACGTGCGTCGCGCTCGTCGTCTGTCGACGGGTCCTCCGGATAGTCCGGGACGGCGAATCCCTGGGCCTGGAGTTCCTCGATCGCGGATTTCAGCTGCGGTAGTGACGCGCTGACGTTCGGAAGCTTGATGATGTTCGCCTCGGGCGTCCTGACAAGATCGCCGAGCTCTGCGAGCGCGTCGTAATGGTCGGTGAACTGGGCGAGGATCCGACCGGCCAGCGAGATGTCGCGCGATTCGACCTCGACGCCCGCCTTGCCGGCAAACGCTTCGATGACCGGGAGAAGTGAACGTGTCGCCAGCGCGGGCGCCTCGTCGGTGAGCGTGTAAGTGATCTTCATGGGGACTCGCTTTGTCGTGGGGAGAGGCGCAGACTATCGAGGCAGTGCGCAAAAAAAGGCCCCGCTTTCGCGAGGCCTTTGATGATTCTCTTTGAGTCCTGACTACGCGGCGCGCAGCGCAACTGCTTCCGGGTCCTGAGCCAGACGCTTGAGCGCGGCGTTCTCGATCTCACGGACGCGGGCGGCGGTCATACCGGATCCGCGGGCGATCGCCTCGGCTGTGCGCGGCTCTCCGCCGGCCAGGCCGTAGCGCTCGGCGAGCACGTGGCGCTCGTCCGGTGAGAGGCGGCTGAGCAGGCGCGTGATCTTGCGCTGACGCTCTGCCTCGACTGCGAACTCTTCCGGCGTGATCGTGTCCTCATCTTCGAGGAAGTCACCGAACTCGGAGTCACCTTCACCGACGGGCAGGGAAAGCGAGGTTGGCTTGAGTGCAGCAAGTTTGACGCGCTCGACTTCCTCGATCTCCATGTCAGTGGCTTCGGCGATCTCAGTGTCCGTGGGCTCGCGGGCGAGCTCGACTGCCAGACGACGGGTTGCCTTCTGGATCTTGGCCAGCTGCTGAGCAACGTGGACCGGGAGACGCACGGTGCGCCCCTGGTTCTGCGTTGCGCGCTGCATCGACTGGCGGATCCACCAGGTCGCGTAGGTGCTGAACTTGAAGCCCTTGCGCCAGTCAAACTTCTCGGCGGCACGGTTGAGGCCGATGACGCCTTCCTGGATCAGATCTCCGAACTCGAGACCCTGGTCGCGGTACTTACCGGCGAGCTTGATCACGAGCTTCATGTTGTTCTCGATCAGCTGACGCTTGGCCACTTCGTCACCGCGCTCGATCCGCTTGGCGAGCGTGACTTCCTGCTCACGAGTGAGGATCTTGTGACGGCTTGCGCGGTTGATGAAGTGACGCGTGAGGTCGCTCGGGAGCTCCGCGCTGATTGCGTGGTCGCTCAGCGCGCGCTTCTCGATTGCGTTCGCCTCGTCATCTTCGCCCTTGATGATCGTGACGTCGGCTTCAACAAGACGTGAGCGCAGGTCTTCGAGCAGGGCTTCTTCGAGCTCGTGAACCTCGACGAGCTCGAGCAGACGCTCCTCGGTGACCGACTCTGCCTCAAGCAGCGCGCCGATCTCAGGGATCTCAAAAATGTCTTGTGTGAATGTTGCCAATTTGTGCCTTGCTCTCTGTGTGAATTACTGCGCGGGGACTGACGATCGAAAAAAACTGCAATGTGCGCACTGCATGCCGAATGAGACTGCCGGCCTGAACCGGTGGCGCGTGTCTCTGGAAGGTGGTTTGGCTGCCGAATGGTCGGGGACTTGGGGGCTCGGCGCCGGGACTTACTACTTGGGGGTTAGTTGCTAAATGTTACAAGCTTCGTCTGATGGATGTTTCACTTCGCCCAGAACTGCAAAATACCTGTTCTGAGCGCCTTTTGTCGCGACCTTCGCGCGGGGATCGTCTCAACCCACGACCGTGTCGCTCCGCCGATCTCGGCCGCGAACCGCAGTCCAAGTGCAACACACGCATCATAAGGAGTTTTCTGGTCAAATGCAAGCCCAGTCCTGGGCGTGCGAGCTGACTTTCAGACATTCGCTCAGGTGCGCACCTAACTTAAACGCCAAAACCACCAGAAGGTTTCGTTTGTGGGGCCTTCCGGCGGGTTAAGCCGCTGTTGATGAGTGCGGGGCGTCACTTCCGGGCACCGGCCAGACCAGCGATTCACGCCTGCGCAGGCGTTCGAGCATGCGGATCAACAGCGGTCCGGCGATCATGAAGAACACGAAGTTTGCGAGCGCGTGAGCGACGTCGAACGGCAGTGAGCCGACCAGTTGCACCCAGAAACTCGTCTCAATGTCGTTGCTGGCGAGGTTCACCGCCGAACCGAAGTTCACGATCACGCCGTAGGCGAAGCCGGCGAGCCCGCACCACAGCGCCATCGGTGCGCGCCGCCGCAGGCTCGAACCTGGATTGAGCCCACCGCGGGCCAACGCCGCACCCAGCAGCCCGCAGAGCCCCCAGGCGAGCATCTGCCAAGGCGTCCACGGCCCTTGGGAGAAATAGAAGTTCGAGACGAGCGCAGTCAGGACTCCGACCATCCAACCCGGCGCAAAGCCCAGAGCGAAGCCCGCGATGATCACGATGTCGGTCGTCGGTTTGACGTTGGGAAACGGCGCAAACAGCACCCGCCCGATCACCGCGAACGCAACCAGCGCAGCGACTGCCGCGACGATCCGGGCCGGCGGGCGCGAACGCTCAAACCACGCAAAGCCGGCCGCAAAAACCGTCAGCAGCAACGCGGCGCTCGCGAGCTGCCATGCGGCGGCGCTGCTCACAGCAGCTCAGCCCCTTCAGCCGGTGTGATCGCGCCGCTTGCGGGAAGCAGATTCGCGACAGCGGTGGAGAAGTGCCAACCCCCACCGAGCACTTCTGCGGCCGGAGCGTCCGCCAGCACCGAGCCGCCGCCGATCAGCAGCGCGCGCTCAGCAAAGCCCGCAGCGAACTCGGCGTCGTGGGTGGCGACCAGCACCGCCGTTCCGCGTGCGGCGATCTTGCGCAGCAGCCCGGCCAGCTCGCGCTTTCGTGACTGGTCCATCCCCCGCGTCGGCTCGTCCAGAAGCAGCGCCGCCGGGTCCGACTGCATGACGATCGCGAGGGCGAGGCGCTGGCGCTCGCCGCCCGAGAGATCGCGCGGATCACGCTCGGCGAAGTGCTGAAGGCCGAAGCGCTCCAACGACTCCGCCGGCGCTTCTTCGCCCACGCGCTCATGGATCAGATAGTCGTTCGGGTTCTGCAGCAGAAGGGCGACCTCGCCCGACCTGATGATCTTGCCGCTGCTCGCTTTCTGAACGCCATGGGCAATCCGCAGCAACGTTGATTTGCCCGACCCGTTGACGCCCATCAGGACGGCGCGCTCGCCGGCGTGAAGCTCAAAACCGATGGCACTGAGCACGGCGGCGGATTCGCGATAGCTGTAACCCACTCCGCTCAGTCCGAGCACGACGTGGCCGGTCGGCGCGCCCGCACGCGCGCGGTCGATCGATCCCGAAACCGCGCCGAGTCGTCGGCGGGCAGCCTTCGCATTCAGGGCCAGCGGCCTGATCCCGGCACGATCGAAGAGCTCCGCCAGCGGCGGCAACAGATGCGCTCGAGCCGGGTCGCCCGCCGCCTGCTCAAGAAACTCCTGCGGCGACGCGTCGATCACGACGTGTCCGGCCTCAAACATCAGCACCCGATCGGCGACATCGAGAACACGTTCGAGCCGGTGATCGGCGAGGATGATCGTCGTGCCGCGATCGATGTTCAGCCGCGCGAGCGTGGCCAGCAACTCATCCGCGGCGACCGGGTCGAGCTGGGAGGTCGGCTCGTCGAGCACGAGGACCTCCGGCCTTGCGGCCAGTGCTGCGGCCAGCGCCACGCGCTGGAGCTCGCCGCCGGAGAGCTCGTCGGTTCGGCGGGTGAGCAGAGCTTCGATGCCGAGCGCGGCGGCCGTCTCTTCGACCGCAACCGCGATCTCCGCCCGCTCCCAGCCGAGGTTCTCCAGCGGAAACGCGATCTCGCCGCGCACACTGTCCATCACGACCTGCGTCTCTGGATCCTGCAGCAGCGTGCCGCAACAGGCCGCCAGCTGACCGGCCGAATGGTCGCGCAGATCACGCCCGCAGATCTTTGCGCTGCCGGCGGCTGAGCCGCCGAAGTGGTGCGGTACAAGCCCGGAGACCGCGCGAAGCAAGGTCGACTTGCCGCTACCTGAATCCCCGCAGACAAGCACGAACTCGCCGGTCGCGACTTCCAGCGACACGTCGCCCAACGCCGCAGAGGTGGCGCCCGGGTAGGCATAGCTGAAGCCGTCGAAGACGATTGCCGGGGTCGTCCCGATGCGCTCGATCGTCGCGGTGTTCATCGGACAGTCCTCCGCGGAAGCACCACCGGCAGTGCAGCCGCGACGACGATCGCTGCCGCAAACGCCAGATCGGCCGCGCCGGTTGAGATCTCCACCAGCGGGTAAGCCACAAAACCAGCCGTTCCTTCGATCGCCCCAGCGATCGCGAATGCGAGCACGCCGATCGAGGACGCGCCCACGAAATAGTCGGCCGCCCCGCGCGGATCAGGCGCCACGCGCATCCGGCGCGCGAGCGCGAAGCCGCGCGTCTCGAGCGCCAGCGCCGAGTCGCCCGCGCGTTCGAGCGAGCGCGCGAACGCCGCGCGGATCACTGCGCCGGTCGAGGGTGGTGCGCCGGGCCGGCAGGCCCGGGCCGTCGCGAGATTCGCGCCGTCGCGGGCGAGCGTGGGCACAAATCGCACGGCGAGCGAAGCGGTGATTGCCGAGCGGACTGAGTATCGACGCAGCACGCGGAGCAGTTCGTCAGGACTGACCGTGCAGACGTAGAGCGCGCAGACCGCGAAGATCGCCGCCGAGCGGAGCCCGAGCACGAGGCCGTAGATCACCGCCTCCTGGGTGATGTCAAATGTTCCGATCAGCGGCAGGTGGATTCCGGCCACAAGCACCGTCACCCCCTGCTGCGAGGCGATCGGATTGACCAGCGCGATCAGGATCGTGACCGGCAGCGAGATCGCCAGAGCGATGACCATCTCCGGGACCACCCGACAGCGCCACGCCATGATCGCCACCGCGATCAACACGGCGACGAGCACGATCGGATTCATGAACAGCGCCAACACAAGACCGAGCGCCACGCACCAGAGCACAACCGTCGTTGCTCGCGCCTGCTGCAGTGGACCGCCGCGGTCGCGATAGCCGAAACTCAGGACCCGGGTCGCGGTGTCGGCGGCGCGGCTCATCTTCCGGAACCCGTCGGCAGTGGGAGCTCGTGTCCGTTGTCGATCGCCAGCGCGAAGCGGTTCTTGAGCTTCGCCTTCTCGGCCCCGAACAGCCGTGCCGCGCTGCGCGAGGCGTCCTCGTCGGTTCCGGTGGCGACCCAGACGACGCCGTCGGCGTTCGAGAACGCAGCAAGCAGCCCTGACGAGTTGCTCAGTCCCTTCTGCGGCGAGCCGTCGGCCGCATACGGGATCAGCATCTCGCCGTTCGCAGTGAATCTCGCGAAAGCGCCGTTGCTCTCCCCCGGCGTGGCCAGGTCTGGCACGCCGTCAAAACCCTGAATGTCGTTCCAGGCACCGACTACAACACGATCCTGCGCCTGCTGGTTGACGGCGATCCCCGCCGCGTTCAGATCCTTGCGAACCGGCCCACAAAGTGGTCGCGGCGCACAGACCAGCTTGACGCCGCGGGTCTTCAGCGGCAACGGGTAGGCGCCGACGATCGCGCCGCCGGTGCGCACGCTCTGCCAGGCATGAAAGTCCCACTGCACGACCTGACCAGGCTTCAAGCGCGTAGAGGTGGCGCCCTGGTCGGACTCGATGCCGTCGACGTAGAAGAGCCACGAACTGTCGTCGTCCTCGGCCGTGCCGCTGATCGACTTCACGTAGCGACCGCCATAGGCGGTGGTCACCTTGTGAACGGTTTCAAGCTGACGAAGCGCAGTCAGGCCGCCGGTCGATTCGACCGCCTCAGTCGCGTCAATCACCCCCGCGCCGAAGTCGCGCGTGACGGTGACACTCGTTGCCGGGCCGGCCGCGCCCGATCCGCCGCAACCCGCGCCGAGCACGGCGCAGGCAGCGAGCAGAAGGGCTGAAACGACCCGGATCACGCGACTCCTACCGGCCGATCGCGTTCGCGCCGCGCATGCAGTCCACGCGGGATGAACTCTGCTGCGGATAGTTGATCCGGCAGCGCAGGCGGGCGGCGATTCGCTTGTCCTTCTTCGACAGCTTGCGGCCGAGCTGGTTGGCCGTGCGAATGCACTCGATGTAATCGTCGCCCTTCTTCGAAGGGAACGACTCGCGACAGTTTGCGCGGGCCACGCTACGGCGCTTCTGGTTGATCTCTTTCTGGGTCACCGGCTTGACGGGAACGGCCGGCGCATCCGCCGCAACCGTCACCCACTGCGATCCGCGCACGGCGCCACCCGCTGCGGCGTTCACGAGGAACCTGCCCTCGCTGGGGAACGTGATCGCGAACCCTCCGTCGGCTGCGGCGGTTGCGCCTGCTCCGCCGCCCGCGACGGCTGCGCCTGATCCCGGTGACTTCGCGTCAGTCGATGTGTTGAACGAATCGACGAAGCCGCTCACCGGCACACCGGGCCTGGCCGTCGTCGGGAGTCGCAGCTCAAGGCTTGATGAGTAGTGGCCGTAGGCCGGACTCAGGAAGACGAGCACGTTGGCGCCGTCGGTCAGCGGGTCGGTCGCTGTGACGTAACCGTTCGGCGCGGTCGAGTCCTGCTGGTTGATCCGCACCAACCAGCCGCCGAGCGTGTCCGCCGGATACTCGCCGTTGACGGCGCAGAGCAGAGTGCCCCAGCCGTAGAACGCACCGCTGGTGGCGATGTTCGCATCGCCCAGCGCGTCGGCGATCGCAGTGAAGCTGTTCGGCGACGCGAAATCCGGAGCCGTGCCGTTGGCCCGGCATTCCGGACGGTCAGTGCCGCCGGGAACGGCGCGAGCGTTGGTCGTGACGGAGCCGCTGAACTGGGTCTTGGTTGCGCCTTCAACACGCACGTTCACGGTGATTGCGCTGGCAGTTGTCGCGCCGAAGGCCGCGAGGGTCAGTACTGCTGCGAGCGCGATGAGTGCCACGCGAGATCGAAAAGGCGTCAGTGCCTTGTTCATGGTCATTCCCCTTTCCACGAGGGATCGATATGTGATGGGAACGGCCGAGAAAGGTTTCCTGGCTGACAGGTCTTTTCGCCGCGCCTTCCCAGCAGAGATCTGCCAGTGGCCTGGGGGCTGAGGAGTAGTGCGACTCAGCGCCCGTGCGACGAACACACCCGATCACAGTGGCGGGTCCGCGTCGGCTTCACACCGAACTTCCCTCGTCACGACCGAATGCGGCAAGTATAGGCGTCGCCGGGGTTCTGCGTAGGATCGGCACATGGCCCGCGAGCGACCAGTGATCGAGAGTGCCACGCCGGATCGCGATCTGCGTGCGGTCACCACCGCACCCCGGCTCTTCCGAGCTCGGCTCTGGTTGATCAGTCAGCTCTGGGTGGTCGTGTTGACGCTGAACATGCTCGCCGTCCTCTTCTCGTTCGCGCTGCCGCAGATCGATGAGATGATCGGCGGCGTCTCGCCGCTGCGGACTTCGACCGTGGAGTCGATCTTCACGGCGCTTGCCGGCAGCATGATCACCTTCACCGGAATCGTCTTCACCTCGCTGTTCATCGCGGCGCAGATCCAGACCCAGTCCTACTCGCCGCGACTGGCCAACCAGCTGCGCAGCGACCCGATCATCATGGGAACGCTGGTGTTGTCCACCGCGACTGCTGCCTACTCGCTCGGCGCGCTCGCCGCGCTCGGACAGCGCGATGGGGACGCCTCGTCCCCACTCTTCACCGTCTCCTTCGGGTTGGTCCTCGCGATCGCGACGCTTGCGTGGTTTGCCGCGCTCGTCCAGCGCGCCTTCGAGAAGATCCAGATCGGCGGGATCTTGCGGACGCTCACGCGTCAGGCATGGCGCGCGATCGACGACGTGCACCCGTCGGTGCACAGCGGGCAGGTCATGCCCACGCCGACACTGCCCGAGGAGGCTTCAGTATCGGAGATCGAACTGTCCGGCTCGCCCGGTGTGATTGCGGCAATCGACCGCGGCGCGCTGATCAAGCTCGCCCAGGCGACCGGCGGTTTCATCGAGGTGCTTCCCCAGGTCGGTGAGTACGTCTCATCACGATTGGGTGCCGTGCGGATCTACGACGGGAAGAAGGAGCCGACCCGCAAGCAGGTCAAGAAGGTCTTCGTGCTCGCCAGGCAGCGCACGCCCAGGCAGGACCCGGCATTCGTGATGCGCATCCTCGTGGACATCGCCATCCGCGCGCTCTCGCCGGCGATCAACGACCCGACCACCTCGGTGCAGACGATCGACCGGATCGAGGCGCTGCTGATCCATCTCTACGAACGGCACCCCGGCCCCACCTACGTCGTTGACTCCAGCGGAACGCCCCGTGCGCTGATCCACGCACCGACATGGATCGAGTACTTCGAGCTGGGCACGACCGAGATCCGCATCTACGGTGAGCGGTCCATGCAGGTGCACCGCCGAATGCGGGCGCTGCACCATCACCTGGCTGAGGTCGTTGACGCTGAGATGCGCAAGCGCGTCGAGCTCGAGCTCGAACTGCTCGAACACGAATCGCTCGGCGCGTTTGACACTGAGCACGACGAAGAACTCGCGCGCGAGGCCGACCGCCTGGGCATCGGCGGCGCCTGACTCAGCCTGCGGCCGGTGCCGACCCGGCGTCGGACTTCTTGAGCAGGCGCAGCGCGACCGTCGGGAAGATCATCACCGTGAGCACCGCAGCGCCGACCAGCGCTGCAGCGGTTGACGCCCGCATCTCTCCGCTTTCAAGGCCGATCGTTGTGATCGCGACGACGATCGGCAGCTGAGTTGCCGAGAGCAGTCCAAGCGGCCTGAGCTGGCTTGCGGGGAGCGCGCGGCGGTAGAAGAGCAGCGCCGGTGCGCCACGCACGATCAGCATGAGCACGAAGAACAGCGGCAGCTTCAGCGCGCCGGACAGACTGCCGAAAAGCGCCTCAACGTCGAGGTTCATGCCGCTTGTGATGAAGAAGAACGGGATCAGGAAACCGAAGCCGACGGCTTCCATCTTCGAATCGAAAACTTCGGCGTCGCGATCGCCGATCAGCAACGCCATGATCATTCCCGCGGCGAAAGCCCCGAGAATCACGTCCATCCCGAGGTCGCCCGCGACCACCACGAGCGCGAACACCAGGAGCACCGCGAGCCGCACCGGCAGCTGACCACTGTTGTTCATCCGCGAGGTCACGAAGTCGAACCACCGAGTCGCGGTTCCGGTCGCCGCAATTCCGGTCAGGACGGCGATCAGGACGAAAGCAACAAGCAGCACGGCCTGCAGCGCGGCGTTGCTGGTTGCGCCCAGCAGCAGCGTCACGATCAGCACGGGACCAAACTCACCGACTGCGCCGATCGCGAGGATGTTGCGACCGAAGTCGCCTCCCAGGCGGTTCTCGTCGCGCAGAATCGGGATGAGCGTGCCGATCGCCGTCGTCACCAGAGCGGACCCGACGAGTAGATCCGACTTGATCACACCCGTAACATGCAGCACCCCGGCCAGCGAGTAGGCAAGGATCAGCGAGAGCACCCAGCCCTCGGTGGCCAGCTTCAACGGCTGACCCTTGATCTTGTCGAAGCGGATCTCGTAGCCGGCGAAAAAGAAGAGGAAGCCGAGACCCAGCTGGGCGAAAGCGTCGAGTACGTCGTCGGTGTGCGCAAGTTCCAGAACCTGCGGCCCGATCACCACCCCGAGCAGCAGCTCGACCACGACCACCGGCAGAACCACGGAGCTCAGCCGCGATCCGACAAGCCCGGCGATGATCGGTGCCAGCGCCGCGGCGCTCAGTACGAGCAGAAACGATTGTGTGTCGGTCAGCACGCTTGGCGACATCCTAAGTACCGCCCCTGCCGGTTAGCCTGCGACTGATGCTGATCCGTTGCTACTCAGACCTGCACGGTCTGCTCCCGCAGGTGGAGCCGTGTGATGTTCTGCTGATCGCGGGCGATGTCTGCCCGCTCGATGGCGAGCGCGATTTTGCGCTCATGCGCGACTGGATCGAAGGCGAGTTCACCGAGTGGCTGGGCGCCGTTCCGGCGAATCGCATCGTGATGACGCCGGGCAACCATGACTTCGCGATCGAGCAGCAACGCGAATGGCCAGACCTGCCTGCCGAGCTCCTGATTGACGAATCGACCACGATCGGCGAGCTGACGTTGTATGCATCGCCATGGGTGCCGACGCTGAAAGAGTGGGCGTTCTACGGCGACGACGAGAAGCTGGAAGCGGTTGCGAGCGCGATTCCGGACGGCACCGACATCTGGCTCGAGCACGGGCCTCCCTACGGATTCCTCGACCGGCTCTGGCGCGACGGTCGCCACGTCGGAAACAGTCACACGTTGAAGGCGATGGCGCAGGACGCTCCTCAGGTCTTCGTCTGCGGCCACATCCACGAGGCGTTCGGGGTTGCCGAACACAACGGCGCCCTGATCGCAAATGTCAGTTTCGTCGACGAGTTCTACGAGCCGCGGTTCCGTCACCTTGCGCTGCGCGCCGATGGCAGGGCGCTGCGCCGGGACCCCGAGGCCGAGGTCGACGCTTCCACGTTGTGGACAATGTGACGTTGCGCGATCTTCACATCTGGAGCACTCGATCTCAGATTTCCTTCCGTAAGATCCGCGCATGAGCCGCAAGCTCTCAACAATTTCGCTCGTGCTGCTGGCGGTCGCCATGGGCAGCGTGATCCAGGCGATGGGCTGGGCTCAGACCTCCAACTACGCGCTCGTACGCGCGCTCGAGAACGGCACCGCACAGATCGACGAGTACAGCTGGGAATCCCGCGACAGCTCCTACTACAAGGGCCACTACTACTCGGTGAAGGCGCCTGGGATGGCCTTCCTCGTCCTTCCGTTCAGCATCGGCATGAAGGCCGTGGGCATCGACAAGCTCGGCCCGGCGATGATCGAAGGAGCCAAGCGGGGCAACGCACTGCGCTGGGCGCGCGCCGGAGTACCGAGCGGGATGTACGCCAACAGCCTGAAGCTCGCCCAGGAGACCCGCGCGCGAATAACCAACTACACGCCGTTTGTCTGGCTGCTCAGCCTGCTCGCCTGCGTGCTGCCGGCGCTCGGCATGATGTTCATCATCCGTGCGATCGGCGACGAGCTCGCGCCCGGTTACGGCACGCTCGCGGCGTGGGCGACCGGTGCCGGCACGCTGATCCTCCCTTTCTCAACGCTCTTCTTCTCACACGTGATCTCGGCGGTGATGGTGTTCGGCGCGTTCGCGCTGCTCTGGCGCGAGCGCAAGGCGCCCACGCAGCTCGGGCTGATCTTCGCCGCCGGTCTACTCGGCGGATTCTCGATCACGACTGAGTATCCGCTGGGTCTTGCCGCTGTGATCATCGGCATCTACGCACTTGCCCGGTTCGGACTGAGCGAGAAGGGTGAGCTGCTGCGGCGCAGCGGCGCGTACGCCGCCGGAGGGCTCCTCGGCGTCCTGCCGCTGGTGATCTACAACCAGCTCGCCTTCGGATCGGTGACGCACTTCTCATACAAGAACGCGATCGCCGAGCAGGGCACGAGCGGTCATGCCGTCCTCGGTCTGAACGACGGCGGCTTCTTCGGCATCACCGACCCGAAGCTCAGCAACACCTTTGACCTGCTCTTTACAGCCAAGGGCCTCTTCATGCTCTCCCCCGTCCTGTTGATGGCCTTCTTCGGGCTGGTGCTGATGTGGCGCGGCGGCCGCCGCGCCGAGGTCGGCGTGATCACCGCGATCTTCGTCTCGTACGTCGCCTACAACTCCGGCTACTGGCTGCCGTTCGGTGGCGGCTCCCCCGGCCCGCGCTTCCTGGTGCCGGTGATTCCGTTCCTCGGCCTGGCGATGGCACCGGCCTTCAAGAAGCTTCCCGCCACCGCCCTCGCGCTGACCCTGCCCTCGATGCTGGTGATGGCGACGGCAACCGCGACCCTGCCGATGATCGGCAACGGCGACGTCGGCATCTGGCCGCGGCTGGTGCAGATGATGAACTTCGAGCAGACCTGGATCAATGCGTTTGGCGTGGACAACAGATTGTGGGGAATTCTGCCGTTCGTGATTCCGCTCATCGCGTCGCTGATCTGCGTGATCGCGGCGACTGTGCCCATGCGGATCAAGCCGCGTGACGTGTCGATCGCGACCGCAGCCCTCGTGGTCTGGGCGATCACCGCGATGGCCGTGCCGCGCCACCCCGTCCCGGCGACGCCCGGGAACGATCACACGTACGCCCCCTTCGTGCTTGTGCTGGCTGCGCTGGCTCTCGTGCTGGTCGCCGGCACGTCAATCGCCGAGCGCGCGACCTTCGCGCGTAGGAAGCGGCAGGCTGTAGACGATCAGGTCGTCCTGGACTCTGCGTGAGATTCCCAGGCCGTCGATCGGCTTGACGGCCGCGTCGTGCCAGCGGGTCCCCTTGAGCAGGTACGGATGCAGCACGACGCTGCGCACTCCGAGCGCCTTCAGTGCGGCGACTGAACGCTGATCGGGGAAGTCGCTGACCTCGGTGCTGAGCTTCGTGAACGAGGTCGGATCGATGCTCGCCCGTCCGTTGACGATCTTCGGAAATCCGTTGGTGGACCAGTAGATGTAGCGACGGTTGGCCGCAATCGTGATCGGCAGATGCAGCTGCGGCGCGGCGATCGCGACCTTCGCCCCCGCAGGCTCTGGCGGAGCATCGGGAAGAACGTCGCCGGCGAACTCGAAGCAGACCAGCGCCACGATCACGCCGCCCGTTGCGATCGCGCCGCGGCGTGACAATCGATCGATCAGCCATACGGTTCCGGCAGCTGCCAACAGCGCGAAGATCAGCGAGGTGAGCGTGTTCAGTCTTCCGGGGGTCCTGACCCCCTGCCACCCGGGCGCAAACTCAAACAGCGCGCGATACGGCAGGAACTGCCCGATGCCGTGCTCGCGCACACCGAGCGAGAGGAGCATGAGCACGATCGCTGCTGCCCCCAGGCCGATCCGCAGCCGCTTCGGAAAGACCGGCGCGGCCAGCCCCGCGAGCACCAGCGCAAAGATCACCAGGCCGGGAAACAGCGTCTGCTCGGCGATCGAGGTCAGGTGGTCCTGGCGGATCGGCTCGGTTGCCGCACCCCAGAGCAGGTTGTTCTCAGGCGCAGCGAGGAACGACCAGAGCGGGCCGCTGCCACTGGCGACGCGCTCGAGACTGCGCTCGGCCTCGGGGTGGTTGTCAAGCACGCGTTGGTAGGGAAGCGCGAGCGAAACGGCCGTGACGAGCAGGATCAGTCCACCGGCGACGGTCGCGATCAACACGCGCCTCTCTGGCAGTTTCTCGCGACCACCACGCCACAGCCCGATGCCGGCGAGCAGCCCGAGGAACGCAAGCAGGTATCCGAGCTGCAGACCAAGCGTGAACCCCAGGCTCACCTGCCAGGCCGCAACAACCCAGCCGGCGACGATCGTCTTCACGCCGTCCGTCCGGTAGCCGCGCGCGAGCAGGAAGAGCGTCAGCGGGATGCCCCCGCTGGAGATCACGTGCAGATGACCGTCCTGCTCGAGCCGCCATGGTGCGTAGGCGAACGCGGCCCCGGCGACGACGGCGGCGGCCGGCCGGAGCTTCAGCTCGCGCGCAAGCAAGTACGCCCCGATGAACGCCAGCGCGTAGGCAAACAGGAAGAGCAGGTTGTAGCGGATCGTCGCGGCCTCCACCCCGCCGCCGATCGTTCCAGTCGGCGCGTAACCGATCAGCGCGTCGCTGAAGGCCAGCGTGTCCTTCAGCGGCCAGTACTGGTTGGCCTGGAAGAACTCGAGCGGCTGGCTGGTCAGCGCATGCCCTCCCCACGCCACCTGCCAGGCCTGAACGATCGGATCGCCGAGGTCGCGTGGGAAGACGTCCGCGAGTCGTATCGGCAGCGGCCAGTGCACGATGACGGCAAGCAGCACCGCGCCGGCGCAGACGAGTGCGATTTCCCGCGCGGGGATCTTGCGCGGATCGGCTTCCAGCATCGCCACAGGTTAGAGTCGCCGTATGGGACTGTTTGGTGGCGATGACAACAATCAGCGCTTCGTGATGCGCGAAAAGCTGCTCTCGATCGGGGACGACTACTGGATCGAGGACGCCGACGGCAACAAGGCCTTCAAGGTCGACGGCAAGGCGATGCGCGTGCGCGACACCTTCAAGCTCGAAGACACGAACGGCAACGAGGTTGCCGAGATCCAGGAGCGCAAGCTCAGCATCCGCGACAAGATGAACATCGAGCGTGGCGGCAAGAACCTCGCCACAGTGCACAAGGCGTTGATCGGGATCCGCGACCGCTTCGACATCGACCTCGAGGGCGGCGGCGAGCTGAAGGCCAAGGGCAACTTCCTCGAGCACCGGTACGAGATCAGGCGCGACGGCGACGTGATCGCCGAGGTCTCAAAGAAGTGGGTCCGCGTGCGCGAGACCTACGGCGTCTCGATCGCACCGGGCGCAGACGTGGCGCTGATCCTCGCGATCACTGTGGCGATCGATGCGATGACAGACGTCGGCCGCGACTAAAGCACGATCTTGCCGGTGGACACCACCGGGCCGACGCGTCGAACGACTGCTTTGCCCTTGCCGGACACGAAGCAAGGAGATTTTGCCGGGTCACCGTTGGTAGATCCGAGCGCCTGATGCGGGAGCGAGAACGGATTCTTCGTCCAGTCGGGACGCTGTCCGATGTAGGGCGTCATCGACATCGCATCGCAGCTGCCGGAGATGCGGATCGGGATGTTGAACGAGGGCTTGGACCGGTCCGAGCCTTCGGAGATCTGCTTCAGCTTCACCGCGAGCCTTGGCACGGGCACGGAGATCAAGGTTGACTTCAGCGAGATCTCGGCCAACGAGTCGAGGCCTTTGGGATCAACGTCCTGGAGCGTCCGGTAGCACGAAGCCCCGATGCTCGCGCCGTTGATCGTCGGCTTCGCCCGCGGCGTACGCAGGATGATCAGTACGCCGTCTGTCCTGGAGCCGAAATCCTGGTCCGGATCGTCGATCGAGTTCATCAGCAGAGTCGCCTCCACGCGCTCGCTGATCTTCTTGCAGGTCGGCGAGGTGGCCCAGGCCGGAACCGCCGGCGCGGTGCCGGCGCAGCCTGCCGGGTACTGCGTCTGGAGCGTCCACGGCGCGCCCTTTGAGACCTGGGTGAAGCTCCCCTTTGCGCCGTAGTTCGGGGTCACGCCGAACGATGCGCCCGTCAGCGAAGCGACTCCGGTCTTGATCTTTGAGCTCTTCTTCGGGCGCGAGTCGACGTGGACCTTGTAGGTCTGGTCGAACTCTTCCTGGGGCGCGTAACAACCGGGGCTGATCCCTTGCCAGGTGGAACTCTCGGTCAGATCGAAGTTGACGTCAATCGAAGTCTTGAAGGTGTCGACGGAGGTAACGAGGGCACTTGCGGTCGCTGCCACCGCGGTCAGCGCGACGAGCGAAAGCGAAATCGCGGCGAACAACCGGGTACTACGGGCGAGAGTCTTCCGTGACATGCCCTCCAGAATACAGGTGATGGACGCGGCGAAGCACCTACGCTCAGTCGATGCGAGTGAAGATGTGCAGCATCCATGTGGAGGACCCGGCGGCCGCGTTCGAGTTCTACGTCGGCACGCTCGGCTTCATGGAGCTGCTCTCCTCGCCCGAGCACAATCTCTACATCGTCAAGTCGGCCGATCCTCGTTCTGACGTCGGCCTGCTGCTCGAGCCCAGCGACAAGCCGATCGCCGCCACCTACATGGAGGGTCTCCGCGAAGAGAACATCCCGGTGATCGTGTTCGGCGTGGAAGATGTCGACGCCGAGTATGAGCGGTTGACCGCGCTGGGCGTCAAGTTCACCAGCGAACCCGAGACCGGCCCGTCAGGCACTTCCGCGATCTTCGACGACAATTGCGGCAATCTGATTCAGATTCATCAAGACTGACCAGTCATGGCCCGGCTCAAGACCGTTCCCACCACGGCATCAGTACGGGGCTACCTCGACTCGCAAAGGCCGTCACGGGCGAGTAGCCGACGATGTGGGGCGATGCGATCGTCGGCTACGGCAACCTCCACCACGTCCACGCCTCGGGCCACGAGGGCGACACCCCAGCGGTCGGCTTCTCGGCGCGCAATGCTCGGCCGAGCTGCGTGGCCTCCGCGACCGCCCGCCGGCACCTACTTCGCGTCGTGCGAAGTGATCTTGCCGCCGATCGAGTTGAACGCGGCCTTCCGCCAGCGCGCCGTGCGGCTGTCAGGCGGGTAGCGCTCCGCAGAACGGGCGAGCTTGTCCTCGTGGTAGAAGCGCCGTGCCCACGGTGAGTTCGGCTTGGCCAGCCGGCAGGTCGCCCACAGGCCGAAGAAGGGGATGAACACGGTCACGACGCCATGGGCGATGCGGCCTTTGAGGATCGAGATCACCGAAAGCGAGGTCACCAGAAAAAGCGCAGCGATGACGAAGATCGCCGGTGCATCGTTGGTTATCCCGAACGGCCGGAATCCGAGCACAACCAGTCCCATGCACGCGACCACGAGTGCGACGGCATCGAGCGAGATCCGCCCCGCGTGTGTCCAGTACACGTCGTCCAGATGCACCCACAGCGCGAACTCATCGAGCGTCAGCCCGCAGCCGACGCCGAACAGAAGCGCCGCTGTCTGGTACCACGGCGTCGTCGGCTCGATCGCATACCCCAGGAAGCCGGCGACGATCAGCAGCGAAACGCCCCAGACCAGGTGGTGCAGGTGCACGCCCGCTTCCGTCCGCACGCTGCCCGGCCACCAGCTGACCTGCGCGCGCATCATGCGTGCGCTGGTGCGGATGAAGAGAAACGACCCGATGAAGCCGAGCAGCACAAGAAATGCAGCTTCGCGGCCAGAGTGTTCCGCGTTGCTCAGCGAGACGGCGGCAGTCGTCGCCATGAGATCATCAGGAGTCGGCTCATTTTTCGAGCCTACTGCCGGTCCGATCTGGGCGCGGCGCAGCGGCGTGGAGGCCTGCGCTTGTCAGAAGCGACGCAAGCGAAGCCAAAACCGCTGCCGCCCCAATGATCACTCGTCGCTGCTTCATCCCCCTCGACCCTGGTCAACCCGTCTGCTCCGCAGTTTCACTATTTTGGTCGCATGAGTCCAGCAACCAACGAACTCCCACAACTCGACGGCAGCCTCTTCCTCACCGACGGCGGCCTGGAAACCGACCTGATCTTCAACAACGGAATCGACCTGCCGGAGTTCGCGGCATTCGTTCTGCTCAGCGACGAAGACGGTGTTTCGGCGCTTCGCAACTACTACGCGAAGTTCACCGGGATAGCCGGCAGTCATGGGACCGGGTTCATCTTCGAATCGCCGACCTGGCGATCAAGCCCGGACTGGGGCGAGACGCTCGGCTACGGACGCGAGGAACTGATCGAAGCGAATCAACGCGCAATCAGGTTGATGATCGAACTCCGCGGTGAGCTGGCCGCGACGACCGGGCCGATTGTCGTTAGCGGATGCATCGGCCCGCGTGGGGACGGCTACGTCGCGGACTCGGGGATGTCGGCAGACGAAGCAGCCGAATATCACCGCATGCAGGTCGACGCGTTCGCTGCCGCCGGCGCAGACATGATCACGGCGATCACAATGACCAATGTCGCCGAGGCGACCGGCGTCGCGCGCTCCGCCAAGGCGGCCGGAATTCCTGGCGCCATCTCTTTCACGGTCGAAACGGACGGACGCCTACCCGACGGGACGCGGTTGCTCGACGCGATCAGCGCCGTGGACGCAGCGACAGGCGCTGCTCCGGCCTACTTCATGATCAACTGCGCGCACCCTGATCATTTCGCGGATTCGCTGGATCCTGAGCACGCGGCGACAAGCCGCATCCGAGGCATCCGGGCAAACGCATCGCGAATGAGCCACGAGGAACTCGACGAGGCCGAAGAACTTGACGACGGCAATCCCCAAGAGCTGGCCGCGCAGTACGCCGAACTGCGCGAGCGCTTTCCGTCGATCAACGTTCTCGGTGGTTGCTGCGGTACAGATGCGCGGCACGTGGCCGCGATCGCGGAAGCTTGCGGCTGAAACCAAATACCTTCTTTTTTTAGTCCTGTTGACCAAAACGAAACATAACTGGGCCTCGCCGCGGCGAAGCTTGTGACTGGACCGAACCATGCCACTCACCGTACTCCCCATCCAACCGCGTCCGGTCGCGGACGCTTTCGAGGAACTCCGCGCTGAACAGGCGGAGCGCCTGCTGTCGAGGATCGCTCGTACCCGCAGCTCGCTGGAAGGCCGAAGCGTTTGGCATGTCAACTCGACGGCGCGAGGCGGAGGCGTCGCCGAAATGCTCGATCCGCTCGTGGCCTATACGCGCGGCGCGGGAATCGACGCCCAGTGGGCCGTCATCAGCGGCGACTCCGAGTTCTATGAGGTCACCAAGCGCCTCCACAACCGGCTGCACGGTTCGGCCGGTGACCACGGCCAACTCGGTGAAGCAGAACGTTCGGCCTACGAAGCGACCCTCAGCTTCAGCGGGCACGCCCTGCGCCGCCTGGTCGAGCCCGGCGACATCGTCGTGCTCCACGACCCGCAAACCGCCGGCCTCGCTCCGGCTCTCGCGGATTCCGGCGCCCACGTGGTCTGGCGCTGTCACATCGGCACCGACGCCCCGAACGACTTCGTAGAAGAAGCATGGTCTTTTCTGCGCCCCTACATCGACTGCGCCGAAGTGCTGGTCTTCAGCCGCCGGCAGCACATCTGGACCGGCATCGACCACGACCGTGTCCGAATAGTTCCCCCAGCGATCGATCACCGCTCCGCCAAGAACCAGGCGCTCGGCTCCGAGTCGATCGACGCAATCCTTCGCGTCGCCGGCCTCCACACATGGCCCGGTGGTGGCCGCGCCGCATTCGTACGCAGGGACGGCGGCGTCGCCCATGTCGAACGCCGGGCGGAAATGCTGGGCGCGCCAGAACTCCTGCCCGGGCTGCCGATCGTGACCCAGGTCTCACGATGGGACCATCTGAAGGATCCGGTCGGTGTGCTTCGCGGCTTCATCGAGCACGTCCAGCCACACCGGCCGAGCCAACTGGTGCTGGCCGGGCCGTCGGTCACCACGGTCGCCGACGATCCGGAGCAGGCGCAAGTGCTCGACGAGGTGCTGGAGGTCTGGCACGAGCTCGACCACCAGTCGCGGTCGACGGTCGTGGTTGCCTGCCTGCCGATGGACGACATCGAAGAGAACGCGGCGATCGTCAATGCCCTGCAGCGGCGATCGGATGTCGTTGTCCAGAAATCACTGGCGGAGGGTTTTGGCTTGACCGTGACTGAGGCGATGTGGAAGGGCACCCCAGTGGTCGCCTCCGGCGTCGGCGGCATCCGTGACCAGATCGAACATCTGGTTTCAGGGCTCCTGCTCGAAGAGCCGAGCGACATTGCGACCTTCGGAGAGCACGTCAGCCTGCTCCTGCGCGAGCCGGTGGTCGCCGACTCAATCGGCGTGAACGGCCGCAAAAGCGTGCTTGAAAAATTCCTCATCGCCCGCCACCTGCTTCAAGACGTCGATCTGTTCGACGAGCTGCTGGAACGCGACGCCGGTGTTCAGCAGGTTCACGCCGGGATCTGACCAGGTAAATCGGAGCGCGCCGCGGGCCATTTCATCTGACTGCTGAGTAAGCCTCGCTGATCTGCAGGCTCGCCGGCGGCGGTCCGATCAACGCGAATCAGAGCTTCTCCTGCCGCCTCGAGAGCAAAGACGGGCTGCTGCGCGCGACCTGTGAGTGAGCCTTCTCGCGCGTCGAGCAAGAGCGCCTGGAGGCACCGGCGCAATTCGTCGCGTCTGCGCGCTGCCGTGCGCGAGGCTCGAGCAATGAAACCCGGCGCCGAGCGAGTGGCTGACGGGTTCGTCAAGGCCGGAGGCGCTCGACGCACGGCCGACCATTTTCAATCGTTGTGTTCGGGCGAGTCGCAGGCAAATCCGTCTCGACTGGATGGAATTGACCCGCTTTCGATGACACCATGAACGGACGAGCCCTACGGCGCCGCTAGTTCGTAGCGGCAGCCAGCACCGTGTCGATCGGATCGGCTGTGTGCGCCGTGAAATAGCTGGAATGAGTCCTGCGAATGGTCTCAACGGAGTCGGCGCTCAAAAGCACGA
This sequence comes from Solirubrobacterales bacterium, assembly GCA_051306435.1. Lineage (GTDB taxonomy): Bacteria > Actinomycetota > Thermoleophilia > Solirubrobacterales > JACPNS01 > JACPNS01. Next base: position 29,411 of record JBPPNF010000049.1, read on the forward strand.
CTTCAATCTCATCTCCGCGGTGCTTCTCTTCAGCCGCGTTGTACGCGACGATCGCGGCGTCGTAGTCGGAACCGAGTTCGCGGACTTCAGGCTCCGGCTTCCCGGGGTCTGCGATCAGGAGAAAGTGGTTGATGTCAGCGTCAGTCATGGTGTTTCCGTCCTGTCGGTCAGAACTCGCGCTTTCACTATCGCGCGCTTTGAGCAATTGTTCGACCAACTCCTTCGGGGCTGGCTCTCCACGGTCAAGGTACGCAAGCCCATCGGCGACCAATCGAAACAGTGCAAGTCGCTCAGGGTCGCCCTTTCCAGATTTGAAATCGATGTCCGTTTCTCTGCTGACGCGCTCCACCATGTTCGCCCAGCTGTCCTGAAGGACTGTCCGCAGTTGCACCTCGATACCCGGACTCCCGCGGACCGGGAGACCCGCAAATGTAATCCGGGTGCGGACGTTCAAGCGTGCGCCAAGTCTTGAGCAATCTTCGGGTCACCCGCTCGACGCTGTCGAGGTCTGGGAGACGCGCCCTGACGCCCCCAAGTCTCCCATCCGCGTCAGCTTCATTTTCGGCTCCCGGTCGAGCTTGTCGATGATTGTGGGCACGCGCTTGAGGCGCTGCGTCACATCAACATGACCATCCACCAGAGCCGCCTCTTCACCGACGTGGTACCGAACCCCATTTGACACAAGCGATCGCATAGATCAAGTCTCCGCCGGCAGCAGCGTACCGGCCGTCCTGCACCGGAACTCCGGCAATTTCTGCGTACCCGAGGTTCTTCGGCACGATCAACGCCGTCACGGCGATGCCCGCAGCAAGGTCGCCTCGCAAGAGCTTTTTCCGGTCGTGTTTGGGGAGCCACCCGAGGACGGGCAGACGCCGGCGAATCATCTGCCGAGACTATCCCCGGCTCGCGCACGACATCAACAGACCCCGACGGTGCGCTCAATCCGCGCGCGTTCCAGAGCCACGTTGATGTGGTCATCCCGGGCGTCCTGAACGTTCGCAAGCTTGCGCCCGTCGACCGAGACCGGGCGAACTTCGCAGCCGTACCTGGCGGCTTCTGCCCTGGCCTTCACGAGCATCAGACCGACGAGCGCCCTGGCATCGAATGAGTTGTCTGCGGACACGCCCTTCGGGCAGAGCGGGGCACCATCATCCGCGGTCAGCACCGTCTGCGTTTCGCCGTCACCGCTCCCGCAGCCGACGAGCGCGATGGCCACAACCATCGCGAGAGCAGATTTTGAGCATACGCACCAACTGCGAGGGTCAGCCCGCAGCGTCGGCCGCGTTGTAGAGCGATTCGGCCTCCGCCTCGAGGTGCGGCCCGAACAGCACGTTCCTCAGTGAGCCGTAGCCGTAGCTGACGTTCGATGCGACGCTGCCGCTCGACGTGATCCAACCTCCGCCGCTCGATCCGCCGGTCATGTCGCAAGGGACGCCCATCGCGGCAGGCGTAGCGCTGGTGTCGTCGCGCGACCAGGCCGTGTTGCATACGCGCAGGCGCTGACCATTGAATTTCTTGGCGGCGGGGTAGCCGTAGATGCTGTAGCTCTGGTTGCGCGGCGCGTTGAAGGTGATCGAGCGTTCGACCACGGCCGCGGAGAGGGTCTGTCCCGAGCCGTTGAGGCCGGGCACAGCGGCGCCGGAGTCGACGCCGAACTGACCTGTCGCGCTCCAGCCGCTCGTGGTCAGCAGCGCGGTGGCGGGGAACATGCCGTACGGCGCTGAGCCATCTCGGTAAGCCGGAACGAACTGGAAGTTGGTGAAGAAGGCTCCCGGCCCGGCGTTGACGCAGTGGCCGGCGGTCCAGATCACGTCGCCCGTGAGAGCGGTGCCTGAGCAGACGTAGTTGACGCCGCCGTCGGTGAAGAAGACCTTGCCGTGGGCGGTCAGCGGCGTGCCCGGTGAAATCGTCACCTCGGAGCTGGTGCCGGCCGTCGTGCCGCCGCCCGGCTTGCGAGCAAGCGCGACTTTGCCGCTGCGTGCAAGATGATCGGCGGGGATGGCGGCGCGCATGCGTTCCGCAGACCAGTAGTTGCGAACCTTCGACGCGGACTGTCCTGTCGGGTGCACAGTCACCGCAGCCTGCGAGGTCGTGGCGACGATTGCGAGGATCGCGAAGGCGGCAACGGAAGCGATTGAACAGCGATTCACGGGAACGAGTCTACTCCGACCTGCACACATCAACAACTTGCCGGAGTAATGGGCGCAGCCGTGCTCCGCGTTGGCCAGCGGTGGAGATACAGCAGTCGCGTCACTTTTCGAACTCGGCGACCGCCGCCCAATCCGCCATAGAACAGCTGGTCGACAGGCTCATTGCCTCTAGGTCACCGCGTTGATACCAAGGGCGATTCAGGGGAACGCGATGATTCCTCACCCTCAACTGGTCGGGTCAGGCTTGGACCGAGATGTGAGCTTGCCGAATCGCACGAATCCCAGCACTCATACGCGCTCCCAAGGCCGAGAACAACAAAATTTATCCCAACTACCAACATGTGTCCCAGAATCACAATCGCTTTCCGCCTTGGGGTCAGCGCGTCCTGCTCAAGCGCAAATGTCCCTCCCCTCAAACCGTGGACACTTGTTTAAGGATCAAACGGCAACGATCGCCATCTGATCGGAGTTGACAGAAATAGCAGAATTCTGCGCTTCGAACACTGCCGGTGCTTGGAAGCCGCAGTAGCTGTGCCTGCGAACATGGTTGTAACGGTCAAGCCATGCCCTGATTGATTCGCACGCGGCTAGCCGCGTGCGGAAGCTTCGCCTGTACACGTGCTCGCATTTGAGCCTTGAGAAGAACGACTCGGCAGCGGCATTGTCCAGGCACGAACCCGAGCGCGAGTTAGATCGCTCGATCTTGTGCCGGACGCAGAGCTTGATGAAGTCATCTGACGTGTATTGGGTGGATTCAACCGGTCGTCGCAACACCAGCTTGTTTGACCGAGACTAGATGCTCGTCGAGCGCCTCGGCAGGAGTCTTCCAGCCGAGGATTTTCCGTGGCCGCCCGTTGATCGCGGCGGCGACAGCTTCAATCTCTTCGGCGGACCATCGCGACAGGTCGGTTCCTTTGGGGAAGTACTGGCGAAGCAGACCGTTCGTGTTCTCGTTCGTGCCCCTCTGCCAGGGACTCCTTGGATCAGCGAAGTAGACGGGAACGTTTGTCCTCACGGTGAATTCTGCGTGGGCCGACAGCTCCTTACCGCGATCCCAGGTTAGTGAGCGGCGCAGCTGAGTAGGGAGAGCGCTCATCGCGTCTGTGAGCGCATTCTTCATCGTGATTGCGCCGTAGCCAGCGAGCGGCGGGCCGTTCTTGGTTCGTGGAACCGTGCCATGGCCTTGTTCCCGAGGCAGGTGGATCAACATCGTGAAGCGTGTCGTGCGTTCGACGAGTGTCCCGATCGCCGACCGCTGAAGTCCGATGATGAGGTCGCCCTCCCAATGGCCGGGCACAGCACGGTCGCCTGCCTCGGCCGGACGCTCGCTGATCATTACGTCTTCGGTGACGTGGGCCCATGCCTTTTGCCGCGACCGAGCCTGCGGAACTCGGAGCGCTCGTCCGGAGCGCAGGCAGGCAATCAACTCTCGCTGCAACGCGCCACGGCCTTGCACGTAAAGCGCCTGATAGATGGTCTCGTGAGAGATTCGCATTGACTCATCATCGGGGAAATCCACGTTGAGTCGTCGGGAGATCTGTTCCGGACTCCAACCCTGGACCCAACGGCGATCACCGCGATGAGGTTTGTTCCGGCCCTTCCATGGCGGATTCTCCGGCCCCAAGACTTGACCGCCTTGAGCTCGAATCAGGCCAGCTAATCGCTCCTGTACATAGGTTCGAAGTCGATCGTTTGCGGCGAGCTTCGCGATCTTGGGGCGCCGCGCTCGTCGCTCTGAGTGCCAATGTGCGGTCGTGGCTTTGTACTCGAGTCGAAACGTCCGGGTGGATGCATTTCGCCGCAGCTCCCGGGAGATCGTCGAGGGTGAGCGCTCAAGCCGACGAGCGATTTCTCTCACGCCAATTCCTTGCGCGCGAAACAGCGCAATGTCTTCGCGCTCAGAGAACGACAGGTAGCGGCCCGAGGTTGATGGGGATAAACAAGGGTTCACGCCACCAGCGTGACGGAACCATCGAAACGCCACAGGCGCCGAGACGCCAGCTTCGATCGCCGCGTCCTCTGTCTTCGCACCGAGGGAGATCGCCGACCAGAATCGGACGCGATCTTCTCGCCATGCGACCGTCGGCCGGCCCGGCGATGGAATCTGTCCTCGATAAAGCTGGACCTCCCGCTGTCGCTCCTTCATTGTCCCCATCCTCACAACCTCCATGATCGAGGTGTTGCGACGACCGGTTGAATCCACCTTGAGAGCCCCTATCGGTATGCATGATCACGCCAGAAACGTCGCCGCCCCTGGTGGCAATCGCCATCTTCAGCGCGTCAGTGACGAGCGTTGTGTCGGCGACGGTAGATATTGATTGACCGATCAGCCTGCGGCTGTAGAGGTCGATGACGGAGGCGAGGTAGACCTTGCCTTCCCAGGTTGATATCTCGGTGATGTCGCCGCACCAAGCGGCGTTCGGCCTTACGGGCTTGAAGTCCCTTTTGAGTCGGTTCGGCGCAAACCTGCCGTTCTTATCTGGCCTCGTCGTGCAGCGCCTGGGTCGCCTGCGCAGGCCGCAGAGCGCTTGACGGCGCATGCTTGCTGCAACTGAGTTGACCGACAAACACTCCAGTCCAGGCTGTTCGATCAGTTCGGCATGGATGCGCGGCGATCCGTACTCGCCGTGATGTTTGCCAAATGCGCCGGCGACGGCAATGTCAAGTGCCGCTCGCTTGCACTCTGTCGTTGTTGGCTGCCTGCCATCGTGTTTGTAAAACCACGACTGCGAGATGCCAAGTGTTCGGCAGGTGACTGCCACTGGCACGTTGTAACCGGTCCTCTGGGTCTTGATGACTTCGGCGATCATGACTTTCTCCCCATCGCATCGTCGACCCAAAGGACCACTGATCGTTTGAGGACATCACGCTGCATGCGCAGCTCTTTCACGTCCTTGCGCAGGCGCAGCAGTTCGGTGCGTTCGTCTTCGGTTAGCGGCGGCGGGTCAATCTTTGCCTTGTGCGCCCTAACCCAGTTGCCGAGCGTCTGCTCATTTACGCCAATTTCGGCTGCGACCTGCGTGACCGGCCGCCCGGATTCCAGCACGATTTGAACGGCACCAGCCTTAAAGTCAGCATCGAACGTTTTTCTTGGTTTTGACATGAACGATTCTCCTTGTGAATTCGTCCACGATAGGAGGGGAGGGACACAAAATATATTGGCAACAGCGCCACGCCTGCGGAGATGAACACGACGAGCCAGGCGTAGCCTTTACTTTCGGACGCCCAACCACCGTCGGTTAACAGTTCAATGACCGGCCACACCGCCAAAGCTACCGCGAGAGCTGCGAGAAGATGCGCCAACGGCGCGAATGCTCGGGCTAGTAGCGATGTCATCCTCACCACCGCGCAACGAACAGGCCGACCCTGCTTCGCGCCGGACAGAATCACGTTGAGGCGCTGAACAAACTGCCGTACGATTCAATGACCAGAAATGCCAACATGATGCATAGATTGACAATGACCGCGCCCAACAACGAGGCGAACTTTGTCTTGGATGCTCGAGAAGGCTGGGTCGCGAATCGCACGGCAAGCCAACAACTGAAAGCCGCCACGCCGAGAAAGATCGCGCCAATCCACAATCCGTCGGTTCTAGCCGGATCGCCTAGCTGGGTTGCCGTCCACCCTAATGCCAAGGCGCCGCTCAGCCCAGCGAACACTGCGACCGCGTAAAACGATCGAGAAATCTGCTTCTCATTCACCGGCTGAACACCTTGTCCTCCGTTGTCGGGACCGTGTCGGGCGCGGAAAACGCGGCCGGGGTCCACATTGAGCCCGGATAAACGTAGGATTGATTGGTGTTCGACGAAGTGTGGTCCGTGAATCTGCAGCTTCCGCGAGCCCTGGAGTGTCGGTTGCACCATCCGAGTTCTGAATCTATATTCGCACCAAAAATATCCGCTTTGTGATCGCTCTTGGCCCGATGCATCGGAGAAATCTCGACTCCAATGAGATCCTGGATGTTCGAGTGGCTGTCGGTGGCAAGCCAGTGCGTCCAGCTTGAAACAAATCGACTCGCGACGGGGCGACAACCTTCGCCGATCGTCAAGTTGTAACGACCCTGTAGTTCATGCTGGGTTGGGTCTGGGTTGTTGTAATCATCCGGGTAGGCGCACCTCATGTTTCGCTTTGACCAGAGGCCGGGGTCGACATTCCGACTTGTCGGGTCTTCTTCACCCCAAGCGGGTTTACCCCATGGGCCCGCTCCGTCAAGATCCATCCTTACCTGCAATTCGACGCCGCGTTGGTTGTCACCGCGATCCGGATAGATCTGGCGTCTGCGATCGCGCCAATAGGCGGTGGTCCCAGGCGTCCATCGCCACCGCGCCGTGATGAACTTACCCGCGTTTTCCCGATATCCGGCGTAAATGTGTACTCGCTTCGGCGAGAACCGGGCGGGCGAATTGGTGGCGTCGACGTCAGTTGCGGGTAGATCCCAGGACGGGTCACTACTCGACTGCACAGGCTGCGCCCCAGTTCCGACAAGGCCGATAAGCGGCGTAAGCCCTAGAGGAAGCTTAACAAGGGCGGTAGGAATTGACCCTCCGTTCGGGTCATCTGTGATCTCGGTCATTCCGTCAGAGGCGCACGACACGTTTGTCGGATGCGACTCCTGGTCGTCAGCAGAAATATTGCCGCTGAATTCTGCTTCTAGCGCGCTTCGAACTGAATTATTCGGAGCAAACGCGATGCTCTTGACCGGTACGCCGCCGCGCCGCGCGTAGATTGACCGGGTTTCGTCAAGCATACGTATTGAGTTCACGTAGGGTACGCGCGCATCGCCTTCGAGTGTGGCCAAGTGACGCGTCATTTGACGGTGTTGCGCCTCAAGATCATCGAGAATCGCGGCGTTGTACTCGTCAAGCGACGCTTGCAACGGTCGATCAGTCGTCGGTGCCATTCCGCTGGACTGATCGCCGCCGCCCGTCGTGTAGGTACGTTCCAGGACGCTCAGCACCTTTGCCGTCGAGGGCAATGCGTCAAGGAGCCTGTGCTGGGATACCGGGTTGACTAGCGTGACAGAGTCGAACGCCGTTTCGGAGGGGATCACCCCAGCGTGTAGTTGCCGCCCCGTGAAGTCATCGGCTTGGCCTTCCGCGAGACATACGGCGCTCACGTTGGCGCTAGCAGTGAAAATCGGAGACTGATTCCCGACACCGTCAAATGACTGCACCTGGACTTCAACAATTTCTCCAGGCGTGGCTCCGCCAAATTCGAACCCCTCGACCTGTGTCTCTGTCCAGTCACTCCAGACGGCCTGCCCGATTTCACCGACTCCTGAGTGCCGAAAGCGGTATCGAAAGTTCACAATGCCGGATCCAAGCTCGCCGTCCGGTAGCACGGGATCGGATGTAACAGTGAACCCGACCGTAGATGATCCTTCCTCGTCGTCGAAATCGGCGGAAAGGTCCGTGAAGGTGATGTCCGGAGTGCTCCGATCGAGAATTACCTCAAAGCTTTCGCTGGACAGATTCCCTGCCAAATCGAAGGCCGTCACGCGGAAACGATTCTTCCCTTCAGGGAACTGAGACAGGTTTACCTGGGCGGTAGGTTCAATCTGCTGCGGACAAATCCGCGATCCAAGTGCAGGGGTCAAGTGGGACGAATCACACTGCGACGTGATCGTCGAGAACGTGCTGTCGATGGTTTCGTTGGTCAACTGAACGCTAGCTACGCCCGCCCCTGCATCGCGCGCATGGGACGGTGAGCGGCAAGGTGTGACTGCCGTTGACGTAGCCATCTCGCTTGTCCCACAAGGAATTGCTCAGAGTGACCACTGGCAGGTCATCATCGACAAGCGTCATCGCGACCCTGTTCGTCCTCAGGAAGTAGCCATTGCCCTGCGGGTCATTCGCCGGGATGTCCTTGCTGCACGCCTGGGGATCGCCTGAATTACAGGTCGGCATCTCGAGCTTGACGAAAGCTTCCTTTGCGGTTGGACTTGCCTGCGGGTCAAATAACGCGATATTGCGCGTATGAACAGGTCCGCCGGTTTGCGTGTTGCTGTTGCCGGGATTGGGCGGCGGACAGTCGCGGAAGTTCATACGGACCGCCGTGTCGCTTCTGAGCCCAATGTCTGTGCAGTGATGGGAGTACAGCGCGGGTCGGAACGAGACGTCAAGGCTTGCGCGGGCGATGCGAGTTGATCCAGGGGCGCGGAAGTAGTACTCGGCATAGCCAGGCGGGTATTTCCCGCTGGCGGCGGGGGAGCCCACTGGCCAGATCCAGAGGCCCGGCTGACCGCCGAGGCCCTGGGTGGTCTGGTAACCCTGCGGCAACGGCGTCTGCTTATTTGCGGTCCACGTGTTGTAGCCACTGCCCGCTGGCCAGTCGTAGGTGCTGTTCCAGATCGGCGGGAAGATTGAGGGCGGGGATGACTGTCCGTTTTGGAGCGCGAGCTGAATCGGCACAGCCTGCGTGGGCATGGCGGCCGAGGCCGTCTGAGTGAACATTGCTGCGCCGATTGAGACTGCGAGCAACAGCGCCAGAGCTGAGACAGCCGCCCGCAGATGCAACCTGCGAATCTGAGAATCCCCAAACACCACCATGTTTACCCCGTCCCGTGTAACTACTTGCTTGAAGTGAGCGCCAAGGTCATTGGCACTTTTGTGTTTCTCGTCGCTCAGCCGGATTTGACCCTCTACGCGTCCACAAAATCCCGGAGGGCGCACTTGAACGAGCGACGACACTGCCGACATTCTATAAACTGAATCCGTTTCATCTTTTTTTTGTGATAAAAATTTCGAGTCTTTGGCGGATTTTGTCCACCCTCTTGACATGGTTCTTGATCGAGTGTTGTGACAGCTTTGGAGGATTTTGGCCCGCAGGGCGCGGATTTGAGCGCGACGCAAAATTGCCATTTTGTGGGACTAAGGGCGGCACGCAACGGTCCGAATCGTGCATGCCGGTCACAAGCGGCGATAGAGACTTCGTCGGCTGTCTACCTCACAGTGCCAGCCACCATGAGCGAATTGGATGCGGCGATCACAGCGCTTTGGTCGCCGCCGGTACGAATGATCGGGGCTTGCTACCCCTGCCGTTCGCGCCGGCGATGCATCGCTAGTCCGATTTCCCCGCGGATGATGCAGGCGCGAAACTTGGCCCGTTAAGGTCGCATCCCAGTTCGCCTTGGGGGATCCTGGGTGCATATGGAAAAATACCGCCACGGGGATTCGAACCCCGGTTTCCGCCGTGAGAGGGCGGCGTCCTAGTCCCCTAGACGATGGCGGCAAGACGGGAACACGGTAGCAATCAGGCGCGCGCGTCGACTGGCTCGAGGAAGCCCTCGGCGACATCGAGCGCGGCTGCGTGGCTGTCGGCGTAACCGGTCACAGAAGCGAGAAATGGCTCGCGGTCCAGAGCAAGGACGCGGGTCGGGGTGACTGTGCGCACCGTCGCCGTTCGCGGTGACCCGCGAAGCAGGGCGATCTCGCCGAATGCATCGCCGATCCCCTGTTGCCGACGAAACTGGCCATCCTGGAAGACCTCGACAAGCCCGTCTTCAATGACGTAGAACTTGTCACCGGGATCGCCCTGGGTGATGATCTCAACATCCTGATCGAAATCGATCGGAACCGTCCGTCGCGCGAGGTTCTCGACGGTCGCCAGCGGGAGCGGCGCGAAGACAGGACAGGCGCGCAGGAGTTCGTACGCGTGCTGGGACACAGGCGTCCCGATCTCCAGCTGGCGCAGCCCGCGCCAGCGCATCGCTGCCACGGCCGGGAGCACGGCACCGGTTGCGACCAGCGCACCCTGAAGTCCGACCTGCGACACCAGCGCCGGCGCGAGGATTGCGCCGAGGCCGATCGACCCGACGAAGATCATCTCGACCACTGCCAATACGCGAGCGAGCACCCGGTCGCCACTCAGCCGCTGAATCAGCGTCAGGCTCGAAACCTTCACGACCACCAGACCGAACCCGGCGGCACCCCACGCGAGCAGCCCGAGCCATTCCACCGGATGCATTCCGACAGCGATCAGTGGGATACCCAGGGCAACACTTCCGATCATCAGCGCTCGGGTCATGTGTGCGCGCCCGAGCAGCGCAAAGACCGCGATTCCGCCGACCAGGCCGCCGATTCCGTAAGCGATGTTCAGATAACCGATACCGGCGGTTCCCGTGTCCAGCAACTCGATCGCGGTCACGATCACCAACACGTTCGTCAGGCCGTCGGTGATCGACAGTGTCGCGAGCATTCCGGTCGCCAGACGAAGATGAGCGTCGCCCCAGATCGCGCCGAACCCCGCGGTGACAGCCTGGACCGGACTTTCCCTGCGGTGAGTCGGCACGCGAGTGTCGACCGGGATCTCAAGGATCAAGATCACCGCGACGGTGTAGGCGGCGCAGCAGAGCGCAAGTAGAAACTCGACGCTCGTCGACGCGAGGATCACCCCGCCGAAGCCCGCGCCGATCAAGAAACTGAAGGCGTCGATCGAACCCATCACCGACATCGAGGAGGCGAGCTCGCGCGGCGACCTTGCGAGAACCGGGATCAATGCCGCACGCGCGGGCTGATTGGCGGTCGAGACGGTGCTGAAGAGCGCCGCCAGCACAAACACAACGGGGAGCGGCGCTCCCTCGAGCACCGCGAGTCCGATGACCAGAAGTATCAGCGCACGTAGCGCGTTGGTCGCCGCGAGCACTCGCTGACGTGGGAAATGATCTCCGGCAAGCCCGAAGAACGGCGCCGCGATCGTCGCCGGGATCGTCTGCACCAGCGCAGCGATTCCGATCGCGGCGATCCCTCCCTCGCGAAAGGCGTAGACGCCGAGCGCCAGCGCGAACGCCCACTTGCCCAGAGAGGTCGCGGCCGTCGCAATCTGCAGCCTCCGCAAAGGGGCATTCGACCAGACGCCCTCGGCGTCATTCAGGTTGAATCTAAGCTGCAAGTCTGTCCGTGGGCATGCTGGTCGGGCCGGTTCGGCATCGTATGCGCGAGGTGGTTTTAAACCTGTGACGATCCGGATAAACACTGCGTAGCGCAGTGCCGGCACCTGCGATTGTGTTCAGGCGATGAGCGAAACAAACACCACGTCCAACCCCGCTTTCCAGCTCGGTGGCCGCGAGCTCGGCCGGATCGGCCTTGGCACGAACCGCATCCAGAATGAGGACGCGTCGCGCGCGATCCTCACGGCGGCGTTGGAGCGCGGCATCAACCTGGTCGACACCGCCGACATCTACACCGGGGGCGCCAGTGAGCACGTGATCGGTGAGACGATCGCGTCCGATCCTCGCGCCTTCATCGCGACAAAGGGCGGCTACCACGGCGCCGCGCCAGAGCGGATCGCCGCCGCAATCGATGCCAGTCGCGCACGCCTGGGCCTTGAGACGATCGACTTGTACTACCTCCACCGCCCCGACAAAGACTTCCCGATCGAGCAGTCGGTCGACCCGATCATCAGCGCCAAGCAGGACGGCCGGGTGCGTCACATCGGCCTCTCGAACGTGACGCTCGACCAGCTCGACCGGGTGCGCAGCCTCACGCCGATCGCAGCAGTCCAGAACGTCTACAACCTCGAGAACACCGAGCACGAAGACGTGATCGACTACTGCGAGCGCCACTCGATCATGTTCGTGCCGTATTTTCCCCTGCGCGGGTCAGAGCGCGCCAAGAAGATCGCCGATCGCCTTGCGGTCGATCGCAATCAGGTCGTGCTGGCAGCGATGCTCGCGCGGTCGCCGGTGGTCGTCCCGATCCCCGGCACCCGCAATCCGCGCCACCTTGCGGCAAACCTGGGCGCAACCACGTTGAAGCTCAGCGCGGCCGATCTTGACGAGCTGGGCCTGACCTCAGGAGACTGAGACCGGTGGCGGAAACGCCATCAGCTCAACGGTGTTTCCGGCCGGATCGCGCACGTAGGCGCGCGGTGAGCCCCAGTACTCGCTGCGCGGATCAATGCTCGTGCCGGCGGCGGTCAGGGCTCCGATGATTGCGTCGTACTGATCAACCACCAGGGCGATGTGGCCGGTGCCCGGCTCAGGGGATTCCGTGAGATCCACGCCGTCGCGGTCGCGGAACATCAGATGCAGCGACGTACCCGCGCGCGCGAGCCAGATCGACCGGTCGCCGAGTCCGGCCGGAGGCTCGATCACCACGAAGCCGAGCAACTTATAGAAGCCGGCGCAGGCCTGCGCGTCCCCACGAGAGACATTGAAACTAACGTGTTCGATCACCGGCGGATCAGTGCGGCGCGTAGCGGTTGTGCAGCATCAGCGTGTTGCCGTCGGGGTCGGAGAAGATCGCCATGTGGCAGACGCCGGTGTCGAGCGTCTCACCGAAGAACTCCACGCCCTTGGCCTCCAGCTCAGACCTGGCCGCCGCGATGTCTTCGACGTGAAGCGCCGGAAAGCTCGCGCCGTTCGGAGCGAACTTCTGCCCGACTTTCTCTGGCTCCCAGATTCCGAAGCAGGTGTCGCCGATCCAGAATTCGTAGCTGGACCTGTCGTCGGGGCGCAGCCCGAGCGTGTCTACATAGAAGGCGCGTGAACGATCGGCGTCCTGCGAAGCGACGCCGACGAAGTCAAGTTTGGTGATCATCTGCTCAAGCTACCAAGCGACCTATTCTTCGGCGCCATGGAAACCGCACCGGTCGAACTGCCCAATGGATTGAAGCTGACCGTCGACGAGCCGGCCGCGCGGACTTCCCCGGCGATCATCCTGCTGGCGGCGATGGGCACGCCCGCGAAGTACTACGACCGCTTCGCCAAAGGTCTGCTCGATCGCGGCCATCCCGTGGTTCGGGTCCGTTGGCGCGACGAGGACCGTGATTTTCCGATCAACAACCCTGACTACGGGTATGCCGAGCTCGCCGAAGTCGACGCACCCGCGGCTGTTCGCTGGACCCGCGAGCGCTTCGGCGCAGACCCGATCGTGCTCGGCCACTCGCTCGGCGGACAGATCGCGTCGATCTCCGCCGCCGGTTCCGGTCCGCTCGCGGGCATCGCCGTCATCGCCTCCGGCACGAACTACTGGCGCGGCTCGGGGATGCGCTGGGCACTCGGGGTCGGCGCGGTCAGCGTGGTCGCCCCGCTGATCGTTCGCGTCTTCGGCTACTGGCCGGGTGGACGCCTGGGCTTCGGCGGTCGCCAGGCGGCAACGGTGATGCGCGACTGGGCGCGTCTCGGCCGCACCGGTCGCTTCGAGCCCGCGCATGCGAAGACCGATCTTGAAGGTTCGCTCAAGGACTACGAAGGCCCGCTTCTCTCGCTCACTGTCAGCGGCGACTTCTACGTCTCAAAGGGGGCGACGGAATCGCTGCTGACCAAGATGACCGGCGCCCAGATCGAGCGCAGACACTGGAAGCCCGAAAAGCACTCCCACCGCGGGCACTTCGGTTGGACCCGCGCCGACCTCGAGCCCGCTGAGATCATCCATCAGTGGGCGATGCGAGTTGCAAATACTCCGTAGGTTGAAAGTCGCATTGGAGTGCCCTTGGAGGCCCTGGCTTGACCCCAGCTTCTGGTCCACCCCAAATAGTCATTTCTGTTGATTTGATCTCTCTTGGCGCGACGGCGATCGAACTCATCGCCTGAACACCGTGACGGACCTCAGCCGGGATCGACTTCGCGATCAGCGGCCGCATCGCAACGCGCGTGTGCTCGTCGGTGTGGCGCTTTCTGGTTGCCATGCCTGACTCCTTGATTCTGCCGACCTTGCGGGCGGGTTGGAGACTTTCACGAGGTTTACTGGACCAGATTCAGGGGTTCAGGCCAGCCGGTAAGTCGCGAAGCACCCACAACCCTGAAACCGCTGTGAGGCCGCTGACGATTGCGATTGCGCTTGAGTAGCCGAGCGCATCGGCGACGCCACCTGCGATCAGCGCGCCGACGACGTATCCCATGTCGCGCCAGAAGCGGTAGACGCCGATCACCGGCGCGCGGGCGATTGGGCTGACCGAATCCGATATTGCCGCAATCAGCGTCGGGTAGACAAGCGCGGTGCCAAGTCCGAGCAGTGCAGCGGAGACCGTGGCAAGCGCGACCGTTCCGCTGCTCAGAGCGAGCACCCCGAGTGCCGCGGCTTGGACGAGCATGCCGCCAACGATCAGGGGTTTGCGCCCGGCCACGTCGGACCAGTGGCCGGCCGGTATCTGCGCGACGCTCCACACCGCCGGATAGATCGCTGCAACGAGCCCGATCTGCCCAACCGAAGCACCGTGGGCGGCGAGAAAGAGTGGCACCAGCCCCCACGCGAGTCCGTCGTTGAGATTGTTGACAAGCCCGGCCTGCGAGCACGATCGCAGTGCCGGTTCGCGGTAGGTCGCGCGCGCGAACGCATTGCGCAGCGAAGGCGCCGTTGCACTGGCGCCGGCATGATCTCGCGCCTGCTCAAGTGAGACGTGGGCGGCGGTGTCGCGCACCAGGAACAGCGACGCGAGAAACGCGGTAGCTGCAATGACAGCACCCGCGACCACCAGGACGTCGCGAGCAGCGAACTCGGAAGCCAGTAAGCCACTGAGTCCAGCAGCAATGGCGACGCCGCCATAACCGGCCGATTCGTTGAGTCCGAGCGCGAGACCGCGTTGGCGCGGGCCGACGAGATCGATCTTCATGACGACGGTCATCGACCACGCCAACCCCTGGTTGACGCCGAGCAGCAGGTTCGCAGCGACGATCCAGCCCCAGCTCGGTGCAACGGCGATCAGCAGTGGCACCGGCAACGCAATCGCCCAGCCGGCGATGAGCAGCCGGCGGCGACCGACGCGTTGCGCGAATGTGCCGGCGCCGAGATTGGTGATTGCCTTGGCGAAGCCGAAGGCGACGATGAACGACAGCACCGCGGCGCTGGAGCTGAGGCCGAATTCTTGACGGCCCAGGAGCGGCAGCGTCGAGCGCTCCAGTCCAACCATCGCGCCGACGAAGGCGTTGATCGCAACCAGGAGAGTGAACTGCGCGGCGTTCTCGCGCAGCCCGAGACGAACGGGCTTGGCGGTCACGGGGTCTTGACAGTCACAGGGGCTTGGCCAGCGGTTTACCGCTGCGATTTGCGGCCACGATCGCGGCCTGCTGCTCCGGGACCGGCGGAATATCGGTTGTCAGCGCCGCGACGAAAGCGTCCTCGTTGTCGTGCTTGAGCGCGTCGTTGTGGCAGCGCTCGAATCCGATGGTCGACGCTGGATTGGCCGACAGCCCGCGTCCGCACACCGACCCGGAGTAGTGCGCCGGATAGAGCATCAGGTGATCCGGCAGCGAGAGCAGTCGCTCGGTCAGCGAGCGGTAAAGCGTGCGCGCCATCTGCTCAACCGTGTTCTCACCGCTCGCATGGAGGTCCGGCCGACCTGCATCGCCGACCAGCAATGCATCGCCAGTCAGCACGAGCCACGGCTGGTCGCCGCGCGTGCGGTCGGTAACGACATAGGAATGGTGAACTGAGGCGTGGCCGGGCGTGGCAACAGCGGCAATATCGACGTTGCCGAGCGTGACGACTTGCGCGTCGGCCAATGCCTGGTGCTCGAACTCAACTCCTGCGCCGGCGGGAAGATAGGCGGTCGCCCCGGTCTGGGCGACCAGCGTGGGCAGCCCTGAGACGTGGTCAGCTTGAACGTGCGTCTCGAAGACCGCGACGACGGCCGCACCTTGACCCTCGGCGACAGCGAGGTACTCGTCCACAAGATCAACGTGCGGATCCACGACCGCGAACTCACCGCTGGTCTTGCAGCCCAGCACATACGAGGCGCACGCAGTCTCATCGTTCAGCAGTTGGCGGAAATACACGTTGCTCTCCAGATTTTGTGTATAGTGACCTGAGCATTTTATCAAGAATTCTATTGAATAATCGGCTATGGCTTCACGGAACGACAAACATGCACTTTTCGACGCGATCGCGGTCATGGGGAAGGCGTTCGCCAGTCCGCGGCGGCTGGAGATGCTTGACCTGCTTGCGCAGGCGCCGCGAACCGTCGACGAGCTGGCGCGAGCGAGCGAGCAGTCATCGGCAAACACTTCGCAGCACCTGCAAGCGCTGTACGCGGCCGGAATGGTGACCCGTACTCGCGAGGGAACGAGCGTGCGCTACGCGCTCGCGGGCGATGAGGTGCTTGCGCTATGGCTGGCACTGCGCGACGCCTCGGGCGCGCGTCTTGCGGAGGTCAAGCGCGCAGCGCGCGATTACCTGGGCGACGATGTTGACGCGATCGACCGCGACGAGCTGATTGCACGACTGCGCAATGGCGATGTCGTGCTGATTGACGTGCGGCCGGCGGAGGAATTCGAAGCCGGTCACATTGACGGCGCGCGCTCCATCCCCTTCAACGAGCTCGAAGCTCGCCTGGCCGAGTTGCCGGCAAACCGCGAAGTCGTCGCGTACTGCCGCGGACCGTTCTGTGCCTATGCGCATGAGGCAGTTCGTCGCATTCAAAAAACCGGACGAACTGCGCTGCGCCTCGACGACGGATGGCCTGAATGGGAGCTCGCCGACAAACCCGCAACAAGGCACAAAGCCGCATGAATGAGATTGGAGATGACATGTATGCGAAGACCTCTGCATGGATGCGAGAGAACCTGACGACGCAGGGGTACTGCCTGAATGACTCCCAGCGCCGCGAACTGGCCATCGGATTGCGATTCTCGACCGGGCTTTGCCTCGGGCTGGTCATCCTTGCCCTGGCCCTCCAGTCTGCGGCCATGGTGTTCGCAATGACGGGCATCGGCCTCGTGGCTGGATTCACCGCGCGCCATCCGTTCGACCGCGTTTGGAATCGCGGCGTGCGCCACGTCGTCGGCGGCCCGGCGCTGCCAGTGAATCCGTCGCGCCGGCGTGACGCGTTCAAGGTCGGAACGGTTTGGCTCGCGATCGTCGGGGTCCTTTTTGCCGCGGGCGAAATGACGGCCGGACTCGTACTCGGCGGGATGCTCGCCACCGCCTGCGCCATCGTGACCGCCACCAATCTCTGCCTGCCGTCCGAAACATTTGCGTGGCTGGATCGCCGCCGGGCACGCAAGAACCCGATTGCCACCTGAGGAGGCACTTGCCATGAATACCGAAACTCGCCAACTGGACACAACCGAACTCGAACAACGCGTTCAGAGCATGTACGAGGAGGTCGCGCTCGAACCTGACCGCGGATTCCACTTCGAGACCGGCCGACCACTCGCCGAACGGCTGGGATATCCGCCTGCCGAGCTCGATCGCATTCCGGCGGCCGCGATCGACTCATTCGCCGGAGTCGGCTACTTCCTCGACCTGGCGGCAATCGCGCCGGGTGAGACCGTCCTTGACCTCGGCAGCGGCTCAGGCACCGACAGCTTCCTGGCCGCGCTCGCGACCGGCGGCGACGGGCATGTCATCGGGGTCGACATGACCCCCGCACAAATCGCGAAGGCCCGAAGCCTCGCGGCGCAAGGCGACTTCACACAAACCGAGTTCCGTGAGGCGTACATCGAACGCCCTCCGGTCGACGATTCGACAGTCGACTGCGTGATCTCCAACGGCGTCATCAACCTCGCTCCCGACAAGCAGGCTGTATTTGCTGCAGCCGCCCGCGCGCTGCGGTCCGGCGGACGCCTCGCCCTCGCAGACATCGTCACGGCAGATCGACTGCCGGAAGGCATCACTTGCGACGCGTCGCTCTGGGCGGCCTGTATCGGCGGCGCGATGCAACGCGATGACTACCGCGTTGCGATCGAGGCCGAGGGCTTCAAGATCGAAGCTTGGCAAGAGAACACCGAATACCGCTTCGTCTCCGATCGCGCAGACAACGCCACGCAGAAGTACGGCGTCAAGAGCATCTCGTTGCTCGCCAGGCGCCGCTGAGCACCTCCAATCACCAATCAAAGGATCTTCACATGAGCAACAAAGTTGTCATCAACCTCGTTTCCGGTCTCGAAGACCCGGAACGCGTGACCGTCGCATTTCTCGTCGGCGGCGCTGCGGCCGCAAAGGGCAAGGAAGTCGCGATGTTTCTTACAAAAGACGCCGTACGTGTCGGACTCCCAGGTTACGCCGAAGGGGTCGCGTGCGACGGATGCCCGCCGCTGGAACGACTGTTCGAGCAATACGCCGAAGCGGGCGGCGAGCTGCTGGTCTGCCCGATTTGCTTCACCGCACGCAAGCTGGACGAAGGACAACTCGTGGCTAATGCCAAACTCGCTGGGGCGACGCCGCTGTGGGATTGGATCGGAGACGAACCGGCGACGGTCTTCAGTTACTGAGGACCCGGTTTGACGCGTCTGTGGTCGAATCGCATCAACCGCCGGTCCGGCGATTGACGCCAAACCCCGACTCGGCGAGCAGATACCGCTCGGTCGCATCACGAAGCTTTAGTTCGCTCATTCAGCGCGCTGACGTCGCGACCTGGGCGATGTTGTCGTAAATCAGTGGTCGTGGTCGCCGGTGCGGACCACGCCCCACGACTGCCAGGTGATGCGAAGAATCACCAACGTGATCCCGAGACCGATGAGCGGGTCGGCGATCGGCAAGCCGACAGCCACGACAAAAGCCGTGGCGACCACCGCCAGCGACACATACGCATCGGCCCGAGCATGATGCCCGTCCGCCGTCAGTGCCGGACTGTCCAGTGTTCGGCCCGCCCGCAATCTGATCTGTGCAGCGATGAAGTTGCCGATGTAGCCGATGCCGCCGGCCGCGGCGAGTACGAAAAGGTGGTCGGGCGCGGTTGGATTGAACAACCGGTGGATCGATTCAGCCCCTGCCACACAAGCCGAGAAAAAGATCGCCGCCACCACAGCCAACCCTGCGTATCGCTCGGCGCGAGCCGACCGCATGATGAAGGCAATCGCCAAGGGCACGGCTGTCAACGCATCACCGAAGTTGTGAATCAGGTCGGCCAGCAGCGCGACGCTGTCGGTCAGTATGAAAAGCAATGTCTGCGCCATCGCCGTAAGGCCGAGCACCGCGAACGAGAGCCCAACGGCACGGAGACCTGCACGTGAGCGCTTGATCGAGTCGTCGACCAGGCCGTGCGAATGACCGTGTCCGTGATGCGCGGCGCTGTGGCCGTGTGAGTGGTCATGCTCCACGCCGTGGCCGCCACGACGCGCGTGATTGTGCGGCCCGGTGTGCAGATGCGAATGAACTCGCAGTCGGCCGTGCCGATGCAGGTTGCCGACGAGAGGATGGAATTCAGCCTTGGATCCGCTCATGCGCTAGACGATACGCCGACCGAAGGATCGAGTCAAGCTCCACCCATTCGAACCTCGCGGCTTTCCGTCGGTGTCAAACCCTTTGAATAAGCCCAATGCGGATGAGAGGACTCGAACCTCCACGGGGTTGCCCCCACGGCGACCTGAACGCCGCGCGTCTACCAATTCCGCCACATCCGCATGTGGTGAGACGCGGTGATGTTAGTGGCTGCACATCCGCGAGCGCGAGTACCGCCTGGCCCTTTAGCGCAGCTACCTCGATGATCTCAGCAACGGCAGACCTGTCGACGCGCCGAGCTTCGAGGCCGCCTACGACGCTCAGCTCGTTTTCGACAACGAGAACGGCGAGCGATTCGGGGTGATCTTCTGCACCTCCGCGGGACCTGGCGCGTCTGCGACTTGGGCAGGATCAGCGCGCCGTCGGGGGCGGAACTGAGGCCTGGCGGTACGACGATGACTGAACCGGCTCGGGCACTGCGCGCAGTGTCGGCTCGAGTCGCGGCTTGGTCGCCGGCGGCGGATCGGGAAACGCGTCCACGCCGGTCGGCGGCGGCTGGCTCTCTTCAACCGAATAGAGCGGCTCGCCCTCGGCGGTGATCCGCCGCGCGATCCAGCTGACGGCCGAGAGCATCGCGTCGAGGTCCTCGGCGGCGGTCAGTCTCTTCGGAACATAGGTGACCAGCGTTCCGCCGCTGTACTCGAAGAAGATCTGGAACGGACAGTTCCCCAGCCAGATCTGAAAGCTCGGCTTGAACAGCTCAAGCAGCCTGCCGCGGTCCTGGTTGTTGCGAACGAGCAGCTCGTACTTGTTGGCGAGTTCCGAGCTCTCAAGCTCGACGGGAACCAGCGACGGGCGGTCGAGCCACTCGTCGCGGCCGAACAGTCCGCCGCGGCGGCTCAAGAAAACGCCTGGGAACACCTGCATCGCTCGGGGCAGATCCACCACGGCAATCGTGTAGCCGTGCGGCGAGTAGACGGCGATCGGCCGCTTGCGTTGGTCAGTCCGGTTTTCGCGCGTCTCAAAGACGAAGTGAGAAAGACCGACGGCCACGCCTTTCACGCCCTCGAGCGGACCCTCCATGTAGTTCTCGCAGCGCCGACGATCGCCCGCTCCCAGAAGCGGAGTCGTCTCCATCAGCGCCATCCGTTCGCTGAAGTTGAAGTCGTGGTCGAGCGCGTAGCCGGCGAAGAAGTCGCGACCAGCAAGGCGCGTCGCTTCGCGCCAGACCTTCGCCACGATCACAGCCAGAACGATCATCGGCGGGATCACCGCAAACAGAACTCTCCCGGTTGACGCGCCGATCAGAAAGACACCGCCGCCGACCAGTGCCAGCAACCAGATGTACTTGCGCGCGCCGACAAGCTTTCGCAGGTGCTTCGGGCGCGTCGTCGTTGCCGTGGCCGGGGCGCGGTGACCGGCCACGACGACCTCGCGGCGCGTGCGCCCGAGCGACGGAGGCAGCGCAGAGCCGACGCGCGAGCCGATTTCGTGTCCGTTGGGAGTCACGCCGCAAATTCTCCCAATCGGGCTACGACGATGTCGAGATCAACCGGCTCAAGCCGCAGGTACTGGAAGCTCTTCGGGGTCATCCACATCGCGACCAATGACGCCGGCATCCGCTCAGCGCGGGTGTTGTAGAACTCGACGTTGGCGTTGTAGAGCTCGCGCGCCGCCTGGATCTCATCCTCAGTTGCGGTCAGATGGTCAGCGAGTTCTCGGAACTGCTCTGACGCCCTCAACTGCGGGTAGGCCTCGGAGAGCGCAAGCAGCTTCGAGAGCCCCTCGGCCAGCGCGTTCTCCGCAGTCTCGACATCCTTGGGCCGTCGCGCGGCAATCGCCTTGCTCCTGCGCGCCGCGGCCATCCGGAGCACTTCGTTCTCGTGATCGGCGTAGCCGCGTACCGCCTCACAGAGGTTCGGCACGAGATCGTGACGGAGCTTGAGCTGCACGTCGACGCCACTGAATCCTTCGCGCACTTTCGCGCGAGCATGGACAAGGAAGTTGTAGGTGTAGACCGCCCAGACAGCAATCGCTACCGCTGCTGCCCCGGCGATGACTGGGGGAGGCATTTGATCCAGTATCGGTGCGGATCGGGGCCGCGTCAAGTGGGCCTGTCTATTCGAGCGAGAGAACGACTTTGAGCGAGTCCTGAACGTGCGGGTCCGAGACCAGCATTCCGCTTGAGCGGTTGCGTACGTATCCGTCGCGATCGATCACGAAGGTGACCCGGTCGTTGAGCAGCCCGATCGCCGTCGAGGCCCTCAGTCCGTAGTCGTGATAGACGTCACCCTTCGGGTCGCTCAGCACCGGAAAAGTCAGCTGGTACTTGGTGTGAAAGGCCTTCTGCTTCTCGACGTCGTCGATGCTGATGCCGACGATCCGCGCACCCGCGGAGGCAAATTCCTCGAAGCTGTCGCGGAATGAGCAGGCCTCCGCCGTGCAGACCGGCGTGAATGCACGCGGGTAGAAAAACACTACGACCGGGCCGCCCTTCAGCAGGTCGTAAAGATTCACGTCCAGGCCATCCTGATCTGGCAACGTGAAGTCGGGAGCTTTGGCACCGTCCTTGAGCGGGCGGCTGATCAGTTTGGGAGACACCTATTCATCCTCGGATACTTGGAGTACGACTTTGCCGGTCGCCTTGCGATCGTCGAGCAGCTTCAGCGCGTCGGCGACGTCCTCGAAGTTGAAGACCGTGCCGATCAGCGGCTTGATCTCACCGCGCGCGACCATCGCGTTCACGGTTTCGCCGATCTCGTGGGCAAGTTCCGGCCTGGTTCGGACGAACGCACCCCAGGCGACGCCGACGACCGAGGTGTTGCGCAGCAGGAGCCGGTTGACCTTCACCTCCGGGATCGAGCCTTCCGTGAATCCGACGACCAACAATCTGCCGCCTTCGACGAGCGCGCGAAGGTTGTCGATGAAGCGCTTGCCGCCGACAGGGTCGAGCACCACGTCCACACCGCGACCGTCAGTCATCTCCTTGGTGCGTCCGAGCCATTCGTCGCCGCCGGAAAATACGATCTCGTCGGCGCCGGCTTCCAGTGCAACTTCGGCCTTCTCGTCAGACGAGACCGAAGCGATCACGCGCGCGCCCATCGCCTTGGCGACCTGGATCGCGGCGGTTCCCACTCCCCCTGCTGCGCCCTGGACCAGGACCGTCTCACCGCTTTTCAGCTGACCGCGATCGCGCAGCGCAAACAAAACCGTGTGGTAATTGATGATCAGCGCAGCGCCCTCGTGATAGCTCAGCTCGTCGGGCAGTCTGAAGGTCATCAGAGGAGCCGTCACGACCTGCTCGGCGTAGGCACCGAGCGAAAGAAACGCGACTCGATCGCCAACTTCAAAGCCGCTGCCCGTCGGCGCGTGCGCCACGCGGCCGGCACCTTCGGTGCCGAGCGTGAACGGCGGCTCGGGCTTGATCTGGTACTCGCCCTTGCTCAGCAGCAGGTCGGGAAATGACACTCCTGCGGCTCGAACATCGACGATCAGGCCGTGCTCGTCCGGCTCGGGGGCGGCGATCTCTTCCTCGACAGCATCCTCCGGTCCGCCGCCGGACACATTCATTCTGATTGCGCGCATGTACTTTCCCGTTTTGCTCAAGCTTGCTGGTCAGACGCCTTCGCGGACGGCGATCCTGCCGTCGGCCACGGCCTCGCGCATGCGAGCGTAGTCACGATCGTTCTGATCGGCGTAGGCAGCCGCGAAGTCCGCGATCGAGTGGCCGAGCGCGTCGCCCTTGCCGATGTACGCGGCAATCGCGATGCGGTCGCCCGATCGCGCGTGCGCACGCGCCAGAACGCGGGCGCAGAGCGACGCGTATTCCAGAAGCTGGGTCGGCGAGAACTTCTCGACAGTCGCCGAACCCTTCCAGTCCTTCAGCTGACGCACGTAGAACTCGCGGTGGATCCCGTCGGGGCTCGTGAAGTTGTCCCAGCCGAGCAACGGGTCGGAGGCGCCCTGCATCAGGCGCTGACCTGCGATCACGCGCTGGCCGGCAAACTCGAACTCGCTCTTGCCGAGGTATCGCTCGTAGACCGACGGGCCGGCTTCCTTGACCTGAAGGAAGAGCGGGTCGTCGGTGTCGCGCCCGATCAGCAGAACGATCCAGACGCGGGTGCCCACGCTGCCGACACCGACGATCTTGCGCGCCACGTGGACGAGTTCGTACTGGTCAAGCAGGTGTTTGCGGTCGGCGAGCAGGCGCTCCTTGTAGCTCTCAATAACCGAACGCAGAAACGCCTCCACGTACTCCTCGGAGATCTCGATGTCGAAGTTCTTCGCGACGTCTTCAATCGGCACGATGATCGGCGGCGCGGCGGTGATGCGCAGTCTGCCGTCAACGACCTCGGTGAGCTTCGTGAATTCGCGGATGCTGTCCTTGGTGTAAGCCTTCTCGGCCATCTTGGTGACGGCCTTGGCAGAGTCCGCGCGCTTGTTGGCTTCGAGCAGTTCAACGAGGCGATCGATCTCAAGTCGCTGGTGCCAGACCTCGAGGTTGGTCATGCCAGCGAGTTGACGCACGCGGTCGCGGTAGGAGCCGCAGAGCGCGACGACTGCGGCGTGAGACTCGACCTCGGTGGCACCGATTGACCGGCCGGCGATCACGGTGCTGACTGCGAGCCGCTTGAGGTCCCATTCCCAGGGACCCTGGAGCGTCTCGTCGAAGTCGTTGCAGTCGAAGACGAGGCGGCGGTCGGGGGCTGCGAAGAGGCCGAAGTTTGAGAGGTGCGCGTCCCCGCAGAGCTGGGCGAAGAGATCGGTGTGTTCCTGGCGCGCGAGATCGTTGGCCATCAGCGACGCGGCGCCGCGATAGAACGCGAAGGGAGTTGTGAGCATGCGGCCGTAGCGGATCGGGACGAGATCTTCAAGCCGACCTTCGTCGTCCATCTGCAGCAGCGCGACTGGATCTCGCTGGTCGTCGAGCGGTTCGAATTCGGCGAGGCTCGAACGAGGAACCCGTTTGCGCACAGCGCGGCCGAGATCACGTCGTTCCTCGACGGTCTTGAACCCGTTGGTGCGCGCTACGTCAGTCAAATCGGGGAGACAGGATTTGAACCTGCGACCGCTCGGCCCCCAGCGGGGGTCAACGGCACCGCGCGCTCGCGCACGCAATGGATGGACATGATTCGAACAAATCGGGGAGACAGGATTTGAACCTGCGA
>JBPPNF010000050.1:0-47509 GCA_051306435.1 Solirubrobacterales bacterium
GCTCCTGGATCGGTTTGGTCATCAGCTTCAAAGGCTTGCCCAGGCCGTCGGGCAGCGGCAGTTTGTAGATCTCGCCGTCGAACTCGACGTACTCGCGCGCGAACATCTTGCGCAGGATCTCGATGTACTCGCGGGTGCGCTGGATCTGCTTGGCGAACGGCTGACCGTGCCAGCCCTCGGCCACCTGCGGACCGCTGGATCCCAAGCCCATCACGAAGCGCCCGTCGGAAAGATTGTCGATCGTCGTCGCGGTCATCGCGGCGTTGCCGGGTGTGCGGCCCGGGATCTGGAAGATCGCGGAGCCGAGGCGGATCGTCTCGGTCTTGGCGGCGAAGTAGGCGAGGGGCGTCGCTGAGTCGAAACCGTAGGCCTCAGCGGTCCAGATCGAGTCGTAGCCGAGCGCTTCTGCGTCCTGAGCAGTCTGCGCCATCCCGAGGAGCTGTTCCTGGTTGACCGCATAGCCGGCCATCACTCCGAGTTTCACGACGAACCTCCTTGGTCAGAACAAGTCGTCGCCGACGCGTTCAAAAATGATTTCGGGGATGCGCACCTGCGGCGAGAGTTGAAGCAGCCACAGCACAGCGCTGGAAAGGTCTTCCGGGCGGATCATGTCTTCGCCCTTGACACCGCCGGCCTTGGCGAACTCGGTCATCGGTGTGTCGACGAACGCGGGGGAGAGCGCGGTGAAGCGGATCCCCTCGTTCTGGAACTCCTTGTGCATGCCGTTGGTCCAGTTGGCCACAGCGGCCTTGGTCGCCGCGTAGAGCGAGAGCCACGGCTGGCCGTAGCGACCGGCGATCGAGGCGAGGTTGAAAACGTGGGCCATGCCGTTGGCGTTGAGCTTGGTCGCTTCTTTCAGATAGGGCATCGCTTCGCGCGTGACGATGATCATCGAGCGGAGGTTCACCGCCAGCTGCATGTCGATGTACTTCGTCCTGTAGCCCTCGAGCTGGCCGCCGATCCCGATGCCGGCACTGTTGACCAGCACATCGATTCGGTCGTACTTCTCGACATGCGACTCGACGAGCGCGATCAGCGCATCTTCCTGATCTGCGGGAGCGACGACGTCGTTGACCTCGAATCCGTCTGCGCGGAGGTCTTCGCCCGCGGCGCGGAGTTTGTCCTCGCGGCGGCCGCTGATCGTGACTGCGTAACCGGCGTCGCAAAGTGCTTTGGCAATCGCAAATCCGATTCCGCTCGATCCCCCGGTGATGAGTGCTGCGCGCTCCGCCACGACGTGCGGCATCATAACGTGGATGGGCGATCCGATGGCAGAACTCGCGCAGCGCTTCAAGGCCGAGGCGCTCGACCGCACCGGCCAGATCGAGATCCTCGTCAGCTCGCTGCAGTCGGCGTCCGACCCGGCGATGATCTGCGACGAGATCCGCGACCACGCGCACAAACTCAAGGGCGCCGCGGGGGTCTTCGGATTCGATGAGTTCAAGGACCGCGCCGCGGAAGTTGAAGAGGAGTCTGCCGCTCAGGCCGGCGCTGCCGACGGGGAAGTTGCGTACGGTGCGATCGCCCCGGTCGTCGGGGAGTTGATGGCGGCGATTCCGGCCCAGTAAGGCTTACCCAAGCGGTTTTCGGGCAGCCTAACGGCCAATTCCCGCTACCGTCAAGGCCATACTTTCGTAAAGCGATCCACTCAGTACAGGAGAAGTCGATGCTCAAGGATTCAGTCCAGACCGCCCTCAACGATCAGGTCAAACAGGAGTTCTACTCTGCGCACGTCTACCTGGCGATGTGCGCCTGGTTCGAGGATCAGGGACTGCCCGGATTCGCCAAGTGGATGCGCATGCAGTACCAGGAAGAGCTCGGCCACGGCACCAAGATCTTCGACTTCATCAACGACCGTGACGGCAAGGTGATCATCGAGGGCGTCGAGGCCCCGCCGACCATCTGGGAAAGCCCGCTCGCGGCTTTCGAGGCTGCCTACGAGAACGAGAAGGCTGTCAGCGCCTCGATCGACGACCTCTACAACCTCGCCGACCGCGAGCGCGATCACGCGACCAAGGTCATGCTGCAGTGGTTCATCACCGAGCAGGTCGAAGAGGAAGCGTCCACCAAGCAGGCAGTCGACCGTCTGAAGCTCGCCGGAGATGACAGTTCCGCACTGCTCGTCCTTGACGAACAGTTCGGCAGCCGCACCACCGCCGCTTAGACCTCGACCAGGTCAATGTCCTCCTCCGGATCGCCCGATTCATCGCGATACGGAGGGGGCTTTGTCACGCCGTCGAGCGTCGCCAGGCAGATCAGCGGCGTGATGATCCAGGCGAACAGCAGTAGCGGCGTCAGGAACTGCGCGAACGGGATCACGGCGGCGATCGCCAGCAGCGTGATCGTGCGGCGACGCGGGAACGCGTGCGTGATGCGGGAGTTGAAGACGGCGTTGCCGAACATGTAGAGGCAGACGCCGCCGACCGCGACCGCGGTGAGCTCAGGCTTCACGTGTCCGGTCGGGTGTGCGATCACCTTCTCCGCTCCGACGGCGGTGGCGATGATTCCGGCGATCATCGGAATGTGAAAGTAGGTGTAGGCGCGACCCATGCCGCCCGGATTCCTCGAGTGCTCGAAGATCTCGGCGGCTTTGCCTGCGCGCGAGAAGTAGACCCACCACATCATCACGCTGGTCGAGAAGGTCAGCACGAAGGCTGCTGCGATCGGAAGGGTCAGCTCCGCTTCGTGGGCGAGAGTGCCGCCGATCAGCAGGATCGATTCGCCCAGGGCGATGATCACGAACAGCTGGCAGCGTTCGGCGAGGTGACCGCCGGAGAGCGTCCACACCTCGGTGCTCGAAGCGCCCAGGCCGGGAGCACGGTAGCCGAGGGCGGGGCCGGAGCTGTCGATCAGCACGGCGGCGAGCCAGAACAAGAGCTGAGCGTCGCCATGGGCGAAACCTCCGGCCAGCCACAGCGGCGCGGTCAGGCAGGCCCAGAGCGTGATGCGCGTGAAGTTCAGCGCCTGTTCGTTCCTGCCGAGCATGAACAGGCACAGCGCGCTGCGCCCGATCTGAATCGTCACGTAAGCGATCGCAAACCATTCGGCGCGACCGTGCCACGCCTCGGGAATCGCCGACGACATCACAAGACTCATGCCCATCAGGCCGATCAACATCAGCCGAACCGGCGTGCGGTGCGGGTCAAACCAGTTTGTGATCCACGTGGTGTCGATCCACACCCACCAGACTGCGATCGTGACGATTGCGGTCTGCAGCGCGCCGCGCCAGGTCAGATCCTCGAGCAGCAGGTGCGAGAGCTGGGTGATCGCAAAGACGTAGACGAGGTCGAAGAAGAGCTCGAGGGTGGACACCTCGGTGCCTTCCTCGCGATCGCGCAGGGCGTGGATCCGCTGGCCTTTGAGGCCCGGCTGGAGGTTCTGGAAGAAGCTGCTCACGCGGCTGAGGTGAGCTTTCCGCTGTGCACGTCAAAGATGAACTCGCCGACTTCCGTTCCTTCGGGCAGCAGGTTGCACTCGCGGATCCTCTGGGAGTCGGCGTGCAGGGTGGCGACCTGATCGTCGATGGTCAGGAAATCGAGGTCGCCGATCGATTCGCCGGTCTGGGTCTCGACGATGCTTGTGAGCGACTCCTGCGTGTTGTTGGCGACGCCGCAGTCGGTGTGTTGGATCAGCGCGATGCGGTTCACGCCGAGCGCGTGTGCGGCGATGATCAGGGTGCGCAGGACGTCGTCCGTCACGCGCGCGCCGGCGTTACGGATGACCTTGGCGTCGCCGGGGATCAGGCCGAACGCCTCGAGCGGGTCTATGCGCGTGTCGATGCACGTGACGATTGCCAGGCCGCGGCGCGCACGACCGTTGGCCAGTTCCTCGTGGTCCGCGGCGTAGGCAGAGTTGGCTGTGAGGATGTCCGTGAACGGCATGCGTGAAAGTTAGATCAGCCCTTGGCCCGCTTACGCATGTGCGGAACGAGTTCGCGCTTGCGCAGACGCATCGAAGCGGGCGTGACCTCGAGCAGCTCGTCGTTCTCGAGGAAGTCCATGTTCTGCTCAAGGCTGAAGACGGTCGGCGGAGTCAGCTGGACGACGCCGTCAGAGGCCTTCGAGCGCATGTTCGTGAGCTGCTTGGACTTGCAGACGTTGATCTCGAGGTCGTCGCCGCGGCTGTTGAGGCCGATGATCTGGCCCTGGTAGACCTTCTCGGCCGGGCCGATGAAGACGACGCCGCGCTCTTCGGCGTTCTGCAACGCGAACGGGGTGGTCGTGCCCTGTTCGAAGGCGATAAGCGCGCCGTTTCGCTGCTGGTCCAGCGACTGGCCGAGCGGCTGGTAGCCGTTGGTCAGCGAGTTCATCACTGCTGTGCCCTTGGTGTTGGTCATCAGGATTCCACGCACACCGAGCAGCGCCCTGGTGGGAAGCTCGTAGCTCAGGCGCGTGACGCCGCCGGAGAGGGTGTGCTGCTCCTTCTGCACCGCGCGGCGGCTGCCGAGCTCAGTCTGCACGGCACCGACATGCTCTTCGGGCACTTCGACGACGAACTCCTCGACGGGCTCGAAGGTCTCGCCTTCGATCTCGGTGGTGACGACCTGCGGACGGCCGATCTCCAGTTCGAAGCCTTCGCGGCGCATCGTCTCGATCAGGACCGAGAGGTGCAGCTCGCCGCGGCCGGAGACGAGAAAGCCCTTGTCGGCCTGCTCGACCCGCAGGCCGACGTTGGTTTCCAGTTCCTTCTGCAGGCGGTCGCCGATCTGGCGCGAGGTCGTGAAGGCGCCCTCAGTGCCCTTGAAAGGGCTGGTGTTCGGTCCGAGGTAGATCTGCAGCGTCGGCGCCTCGACTTCGATCGTCGGAAGCGCCTCGGGGTTCTCGGCGTCGGCGATCGTCTCGCCGATCTGCGCGTCGCCGACGCCGGTGATCTGGACGATGTCTCCGGCGATTCCGCCGTCCACCGCGAAGCGCGCAACGCCGTGCGACATGAAGACTTCACCGACGCGGGCCTTGGACTGCTCACCTTCGCGGTTGATCAGGGTTACCTGGTCTGCTGCCTTCACCTTCCCGCGGGTGATGCGGCCGATCGCATACTTGCCCTTGAAGTTGTCCCATGCAAGGGCGGTGACGAGCATCTGGAACGGGCCGTCGAGCTCTACCCGCGGCGCCGGGATGTACTCGACGATCGCGTCGAAGAGCGGCTTCAGCGATGCGTCTTCGTCGGGATTGTCCGGGACGTTTTCCCATGCCTTGCCCTCGCGGCCGATCGCGTAGAACTCGGGGTAATGGAGCTGGTCGTCGTCGATCGCGAGCTCGAGGAAGAGGTCGGCGAGCTCGTGTTCGACCTCGTCGATGCGGCTGGCCTTCTTGTCGATCTTGTTCACGACGACGATCGGCTTGAGGCCGTTCTCGAGCGCCTTGGTGAGAACGAACTTCGTCTGCGGCATCGGACCCTCCTGAGCGTCGACGATGAGCAGGCAGCCGTCAGCCATGTTGAGCGTGCGTTCGACCTCTCCGGAGAAGTCGGCGTGGCCCGGGGTGTCGATGATGTTCAGGCGGTACTCGCCGTACTCGACGGCCGTGACCTTGGCGGTGATCGTGATTCCACGTTCTTTCTCCTGATCACCGGAGTCCATGATCAGGTCCTGCTGCATCTCGGCCTGATGGGCGCCAAAGATCTGGGACTGCTTGAGCATGTGGTCGACGATCGTGGTCTTACCGTGGTCGACGTGAGCGATAATCGCGAGGTTGCGAATCTGTTCCGGCTTGTGGCCGGCTGAGGGGGAGTGGCCGTCATTCATGGGGCCGAGGATAGTTGTCGGGCTGATCAGAGCAGAACGCTGGTCGGCGGAGGCTCGGTGCCGCGGCGATCGGCCTTGTTGCGCTGGAGTGATTCCTCGGCGCTCTCCATCAGCTCATTCCCGCTCTGGCCGGGGCTCCAGGAGGCAGATCCGACGCTACCTGTCACCGGGATCTCCGATCGATCGAGGATCTGCTGGTGCTCGATCGCGTCGGCGCAGCGGGTGGCGAACGTTGTCAACGCCCGGCCGCTCAGACCGTGGACGATCAGGGCGAATTCGTCGCCGTCCACGCGGTAGACGCGCGACGAACCGGCAACGTCGCTGAGCCGGGCCGCGACTTCGCGCAGAACCTGATCGCCGCCGCGGTGGCCGGCGAGCGAATTCGCGCGGCGGAAGTTGTCGAGGTCGAGCACGATCAGCGCTGGGAGCTGCGACTCGGAATCTTCCTGGCGGCGACGCAGGGCATCGTCCAGGTCGCTGCGCAGGGCGTAGATGTTGGGCAGGTCTGTAAGTTGGTCGCGTGTCGCGGAGCCACGGATCACGCCGAGTGACCTGGCCTGGAGACGACCGCTGTACTGCATGATCGCCGCGACCAGGATCGTGCTGGCGAAGATGGTCATGAAGCGGGTCTCCTCAACCGGACCATGGTTGCCGAAGGCCCAGAAGCTCGCGAAGTAGCTCGTCATCAGAATCGCGATGCGCGGGAAGGCCTGTTCGCGCGCGAGCGTCTGAGCGTAGAAAGCGACGGGGAGCATCAGGACGATCTGCATCGGGCTGCTCGCGCCGCCGGTGGCCCAGGCCGCTGGAAACGTCCAGGCGAGCGCGGCGATGTCGATTGCGCGCGCATACCCGTACGACAGACCGGTGCGCCGGTCGTACTCGGTGACCAGCCCCCAGAAGACGCCGTAGACGCCGCAGATCGCGGCGGCGACCGGGATGCTGTAGGGAGTGTCGACCCAGGCGACGGCGAAGATCAGCGCGGAGATCGTGAACCAGTTGAGTGCGCCGAACTTCATGCGCTCGTTGATGTCGATCGCGCGGCGCGGCGCGTCCTCAAAACGAGCGGCCCTGAAGCGATGGCCGGCGTCGTGTGACGTTGCGCCGCCGATTTCGTAGGGCGGCGTCACCGCCGGTGACTTCTCCGCGAACATTCGGCGGTCGGCGACGTCAAGCAGATCTGATGCGGTGACTCCGTCGTCTGGATAGAGCGCGCCGCCGATCGAGACTGAGATCTGTGGCAGGCGGCCGCGAACGGTGGTGTTGTGCCGCTCGACGCCGCGCTCGAACTCTTTGCGCCAGCGATTGAGGTCGCCTTTGCGGCCGCCGGGCAGAACGACCGCGAACTCGTCTCCGCCGATGCGCGCGACCTGGTCATTGGTGCCGGATGCACCGAGCATCAGCCGCGCCATGCGCACGATCATCCCGTCGCCGGTCTCGTGTCCGAAGACCGCGTTTGCGCCCTTCAGGCCGTTCATGTCCGCCATCACGACTGCGAAGCGCTGGCCGTCGCGGCGTGAGAGTTCTTCCAGGTACTGCTCGAACGACCGGAGGTTTGCGACGGACGTCAGCGGATCGGCGAGCGCGAGGAATGTCGCCGCGCGCTCAAGGGTGTTCTCGGTGCGGCGCTGCATGATCAGTGCGGTTGCCACGACCCACATCACGGCAAGAAGCGAGATCAGCAACAACCATGTGTAGTCGTGCATCGTTGTGCCGCTGAGAAGAAGAGTTGCCACGGCGACGAGCGAGAACTCCGCGACGTTGGCGATCGCCTGCTGCCGCGGCATCAGGTAGGCCGCGTAGTAGGTGGTGAGGATCAACCAGAACAGAGAGGGGCTGTTGGTGCCGCCGGTCACCGAGCACTGGTAGAGGATCACAAGGCTGGCGTAGGTCAGCAAGGACTGCTCGACGATCACGAACTTGGACGGTCCGAGTCTTGGATAGACGATCGCGGTGAATACGAGCGCTGCGACCACCAGACCGATCGTGACCCAGAATGCGTTGGTCGGCATCGCCAGCGCGATCGGACTCACCTGGTTGAGCAGGTCCGTGAGCAGTGCTGTGCCCCAGAGGACCAACGAAGTGCGTGTGCGCAGCTCGAGGCGCGGCGGAGTGTCGAGGGCCTGACGCAGGTACCCCTGTCCATTGAAGGCTGCGACAGGATCTTCCTCTCTGTCGCTGTCGAGGCCGAGCTCAGACGGTCTGACGCGCCAGTCGGCGCTCCCGCCGAGCAGCGAGATCAGATCGTGCTGAAGTGCCCAAGCGCGAAACGGCCGGTGTGCGACATCTTCCTGTGTCTGTGTGGTGCTTGCCGACATTTGTCCCCGGAACTGAGCAATCCAATTGTACGGATTGAGCCGGGTGGCAGCTGGTAAGAAAATGGGGCGGGCTGGACTCGAACCAGCGAAGTCAGGCGGAGCATGAGTCCCTTGCTCTGTTTCTTTGAATCTCATGGGGCGGGCTGGACTCGAACCAGCGACCCGGGGATTATGAGTCCCTTGCTCTGACCAACTGAGCTACCGCCCCGCACGAAGAATGGTACGTGCGAGCGGCGCGGCGCTTCAGCGGCAGCGTGACCCACGGGCCGTTGCAGCCGGTGATCCAAAGCGATCGCGGCAGCCAAGGTGAATTCAACTCCTTCATCCAACCCGCTGGCCTTCCCATGCGTACCTCCGTGATCGAGGTGTTGCGACACTCGCTTGAATTCACCCTCGCGAACTCAATCCACGGCTACATCGAAAATCACAACACGCTTCGAAAGCACAGCGCCCTCCGGATGCTCACGCCATCTGAGTTCGAAAAGCAATATCCGCCAATTTCGCTCCGTCAAGGGGATCTTCGGAACAAACTCGCCAACGGATGTTCGATGCGGCAAAGTTGGTCGTTTCTGGAAGGGAATGCCTGCACAAGAGCGAAAAACCGCCCCATGAGCAAAGCCGCCCTCGCCGAAACGCCGGCCTCCAACAAAGTCGTCAACAAAACTGCCGCCAAGGCGGACTCGCCGATCAAGGCCGGCAAGCCTTCAAAGCCGTCGCCCAAGCTGGCGGCCAAGGCCGAGCCGCTGACCCTCAGCGCATTGATCCGCGGCAAGCTCGAGGGCTGCTCGCGCGCCCAGCGCGACGTTGCGCTCTACATCATCGACCACCTCGAGGAGTCGGCCTTCCAGACTGCCGAGCAACTCGCCGCGCAGGTGCAGACTTCGTCGTCCACGGTCGTCCGCTTCAGTCAGGCGCTCGGCTTCGAGGGATTCCCTGAGCTCCAGACCGCGGCGCGCGAGGAATACCGCGCGACCCGCCGCGAGCAGGAGACCGGTTCCAACGGCTCGCTCTTCGGCCTCAACCCGACGCCGGCCGAATCGGTCGTCGCCGCGGACCAGATCAACATCGAGGAAACCGCGCGCCGGATGGATCGCGCGACGTTTGACGCGGCTGTCGAGGCGATCAGCAGCTCGCGCAACATTCTCGTGGTCGGAACCGATCAGATGGCCTTCTTCGCCTCGTACATGCGGCACATGTTGATGCTGCTCGAGCACCGCTGCGAGCTGATCGCCAGTCCCTCGCAGGACTCGATCAACCGTGTGGCCCGCATCGACGAGGACACGCTCGTCATCGCCTTCTGCGCCGGTCGTCCGCACACAATTGTCACACGCGCAATGCGACTTGCAAACACGCGCGGGGCCCGCTCGATCAGCATCACCGATGCCTCGATGAGCGAAATCGCCAAGCTTTCAACGCACCACATGTACTACTCGTCGACCAGCCCGTCCTTCGTGCGTTCGCACACCGGTCTGCTCTCCGTGGTGCAGGGGCTCGTCAACGAGCTCTACGCGAGCAACAGCGATGTCTACGGCGGGCGCATCCGTGCCTACCGCGGCAAGTAAGAACTCCTGTACGTTGGGAAGATGTCCCGCTTCGGCGTAGCTGCGATTGCGCTCGCGATCACCGGTGCCGTTGCGGCGACGGTGGCGCTGGCCGGCGGTGGATCCGAGAACAAGCCCCAGGTGAAGGTCGCGGACTCCGCGACGTCAAAACTGACGACGGCTCAGCTCGTCGGGCAGCGCATCACAACGGGCTACGTCGGCACCACCCCGCCTGTCTACGTTCTGCGCGCCGCGCGGGCCGGTCGCATCGGCGGCGTGATCCTCTTCACAAACAACATGCCGACGCCGACCGTCGCCCATCGCGCGATCAACAGGCTTCAGGCGTGGGCGAAAGCAGGGGGAATGCCGCCACTCTTCGTGATGATCGATCAGGAGGGCGGGATCGTCCAGCGACTTCCGACTCTTCCTCCGACGCGCACACCTGCCTCGATCGGTCGATCATCCAATCCTGCCCGCACCGGTATCAGCCAGGGCCTCGCAACCGGCCGCGCGCTGAAGAAGTACGGCTTCAATGTGAACCTCGCCCCGGTGGTCGATGTGCCGAAGGTCAAAGACTCGTTCTTGGGCAATCGCGCCTATTCCGGCAGCGCCCAGATCGTCGCCGACGCGGGCTGCGCGTTCGCGGGCGGAAACGAGAAGGGTGGAGTCGCCGCAACGTTCAAGCACTTCCCGGGCCTCGGCCGCGCTGGCGCCGACACCGACTTCAGCGACGTGAAGATCAACGCGCCGCGATCGATCATCGACGCAGAGAACAGGGCCTACACGCAGTGTCCGGACACGCCGACGTTCGTGATGATGGCGAGCGCGCGCTATCCCAAGCTTGGTTTCGATCGCCCGGCTTCACTGGAGAAGGAGGCATACACGATGCTCGCCGAGACCGGTTTCAAGGGTCTGACGATCACCGATGCGCTTGAGACGCCGCAGTTCGGACCTGGCGCCAACACCGCGCGCTCAGCGCTGCGTGCGGGCGTGGACGTACTGCTCTGGGGTCAGGCGTGGGGCAGGGCGATGACCGCGCGTGGCCGGCTGATCAAAGACGTGAAGGTTGGCCGCGTGACCCGGGCTCAGCTCGAGCCTGGCGTCGAGCGCCTGATTACGCTCAAGAACCAGCTATCCGGCGAACAGCGACGCCGGTAAGCAGTTCGCGCACAACGCGGTCACCGACGAGCGCAGTGATGTCGGCCGAGCCGACTCCGGTCGGGATGATCTCCACGAGATCCGCGCCGACAAGCTCCGTGCCCGCCGCGAGTTTGCGGCAGGCGTTCAACAGGTCAGTGCTGGTCATTCCGCCCGGCTCGGGGGTTCCGGTGCCCGGCGCGAAGGCCGGATCGAGCACGTCGACGTCGACGCTGATGAACACCGGTCCCGATCCCACAACGTCAAGCGCGCGTTCGACCGCCGCGTCGATCCCATTGCGGTGAACCTCGTGCATCGGTATCGCCGTGATTCCGTGCTCTTCCTGCCAGCCGAACTCCTCGTCGCCCGGCCAGTAGCCGCGAAGGCCGACCTGTACGTACCGACTGGCGTCGATCGCCCCCTCCTCAACCAGTCGATACATCGGCGTCCCGTGGCTCACTTCAACCCCGAAGACTTCCTTGCCCGTGTCGGTGTGCGTGTCGAAATGGATCAGGCCGACCGGTCCGTGCTTTGCTGCCACTGAGCGAATGTCCGGCTCGGCGATCGAATGATCACCGCCGAGAACGATCGGGATCGCGCCGGCGGCCAGCACTTCGCCAACCGTCTTCTCGATCGCACGGTGCGTGCGCTGCCAGTCAGCGGGAAGGACCGCGGCGTCGCCGTAGTCGACGATTTTCAGAACCTCGAACGCGTCGACCTTGGCTTCCATGTGCGGACCGGGCGGGCAGCTGGCGGCTCGAATCGCGCGCGGAGCAAATCTCGTCCCCGGCCGGTCGCTGACCAGATCGTCCGTCGGCGCGCCGACGATCGCGACGTCGAATCCAGCGAGTTCAGCTGCGTCCTGCGTGTACGAAACACCGCCGTAAGTGAGGAGTCCGGCGAAGTCGGGTTTTTCGCCGTGTTCGCGCCAGCGTTCGAGCGGATCGATCATTCCTCGATCATATGGGGTAGATAGATTGCTTCGATTGCTGAATTTCATCGTGAAGTGTGAGTGTCGTCACTCTCGTCACGCCCGCTTGCGCCGAAGCAAACCGCATGGCCATTGGATTCCGAGGAGTAGGTGTGCTCGCCCTGCAGGGTGGCTACAACGCTCACATCAAGAAGCTCCGGGGAATGGGCGCGCTGATCCGCGAGGTGCGCACACCGAACGACCTCGCGATGATCGACGGCCTGGTTCTGCCCGGGGGCGAGTCCACCACGATGGGGCTCGGAATCGACCGCGAAGGCCTCGGCAAGCCGCTCCGCGACTTCATCGAAAGTGGAAAGCCGGTGCTCGCCACCTGCGCAGGCGCGATCCTGCTCGACGACGCGCACATGGGAATCATCGACATCACGTGCGATCGCAATGCATACGGAACGTCGAGTCACAGCTTTGAGGTCGAGTTCCCGGTGCGCGGCGTTGAAGGCGGCGACTTTCGCGGGCTCTTCATTCGCGCCGCAAAAATCAGTCGCGTCGGTCCGCGCGTCGAAGTGCTTGCGCAGGTCGAGGATGTCCCGGTTGCAGTTCGCAGCGGGAATGTAACGGCGCTGACTTTCCACCCCGAACTGACGAGCGACGACCGGATCCACCGCGCGTTCTACGAGTCAATCCCGATCAACCGCCGGGCAGAATCCGTTGACGCACCGAGGCGCGAGAGCTACTCAGAGCGCCCACGCTTTCGCGCGCAGAGCTGAGCTCTGCTTCACCGTGCACGCGACGTCCGTGCGACGAGCACGTAGCGAGAGCGCGGCAGGCCCGTCCGGAACGCGGACGTTTGATCCCCAACTAAGCTCACTCCCATGACTGATGAATTGACGCGTGAAGCAACTTTTGGCGTGAAGACCGGCATGGCGGAAATGCTCCGCGGTGGCGTGATCATGGACGTGGTCGATGCCGAGCAGGCGAAGATCGCTGAGGCCGCCGGCGCCTCGGCGGTGATGGCTCTTGAGCGGGTCCCGAGCGACATCCGCCGCGATGGCGGGGTTGCGCGGATGAGCGCCCCCGAAATGATTCGCGGGATCCAGGGCGCCGTGACAATCCCCGTCATGGCGAAGGCCCGCATCGGCCACTTCGCTGAGGCCCAGGTGCTCGAAGCACTCGAGGTCGACTACGTCGACGAGTCCGAGGTCCTGACCCCGGCCGATGAGGTCAACCACATCGACAAGTGGGGCTTCAAGGTGCCGTTCGTCTGCGGCGCGACCAACCTTGGCGAGGCGCTGCGTCGTATCGGCGAGGGCGCGGCGATGATCCGCTCCAAGGGCGAGGCCGGTACCGGCGACGTCGTCGAGGCAGTCCGCCACATCCGCCAGATCCGCGGCGACATCAAGAAGCTTTCTGTTCTGGACGAGAGCGAACTCGCGGCCGCCGCAAAAGAACTGCGCGCGCCGCTGGACATCGTGCGCGAGGTCGCACTGAGCGGTTCATTGCCGGTCGTGCTTTTCGTCGCCGGCGGAATCGCGACCCCGGCCGACGCCGCGCTGATGATGCAGCTCGGCGCCGAGGGAGTCTTCGTCGGCTCCGGAATCTTCAAGTCCTCTGACCCGGAGAAGCGCGCTGCGGCCGTCGTCGAGGCGACCACGCACTTCGCGGATCCCGAGCGCGTGCTCGCTGCATCCGAAGGACTGGGCGCGGCAATGGAAAGTCTCGAGAGTCGCAAGCTCGACGAGTCGGAGCTGCTCGCAGGCCGAGGCTGGTAGGTCCCGTATGATCGGCGAGGTTCGCCGCATCGGGATTCTTGCTCTTCAGGGCGGCGTTGCCGCCCACTCAAAGCATCTGCGCGAGCTCGGCGTCGAGACGCGCGAAGTGCGCACACCCGCTGACCTGCACGGGCTCGACGGACTGATACTGCCGGGCGGCGAGTCGACGACGATGATGCTGGGGATCGAGCGGGACGGGTTGGCCGAACCGTTGAGCGAGTTCATTCGCGGCGGCGCGCCCGTGCTCGCCACCTGTGCCGGCGCGATCATTCTCGACGACACGCATCTCGGGCTCTTGGACATCACGTGTGCCCGGAACGCCTATGGATCACAGACCCACAGCTTTGAAGGCGGGGTGGAGGTCACCGGCGAACAGTTCCACGGCGTCTTCATCCGCGCACCAAAGATCACACGCGTTGGTGACGGAGTTGCAGTGATCGCCACGCGCGGCGACGAGGCCGTCGCTGTTCGCGCCGGCGCAATCGCCGCCTACACCTTCCATCCCGAGCTGACCCCGGACAAGAGAATTCACCGCAACTTTTTGGAACACAATTTCAAACTAGAAAGAGCCGCCTGAACATGAGAGACCCACGCGTAGAAGCCCTTGCCCAGATCCTCGTCAACTACTCGACCGGAGTGCAGCCGGGCGAGACCTGCGTGATCCAGTCCGAGGTCGTCGCAGAGCCGCTGGTGCAGGCCGTCTACGAAGAGGTGCTCAAGGCCGGTGGACTGCCGATCGTGCAGCTCTCACTCGCAGAACAGGCACCTGCGTTCTACAAGTACGCCAACGAAGAGCAGCTCGCGTGGATCCCGCCGACCGCGCAGTGGGTCGCCGAGAACATCAAGAACCGCATCGTGATCATGGCCGACACAAATACGCGCGCCCTGAGCAACGTGGACCCGGCCAAGCAGGCGATCGTCAGCAAGGCACGCAAGCCGCTGATGGATGCGTCGATGCAGCGCTCGGCATCGGGTGAGTACCGCTGGTCACTCACACTCTTCCCGACGCAGGCGTACGCCTCCGAAGCGGGCTTGTCACTGTCCGAATACGAAGACTTCTTCTACAGCGCGTGCCTGGCCGACGACGCCGAGCCGCTGACCGCCTGGCAGCGCCAGTCCGACACGGTCAAGCGCCTTGCTGAGTGGATTCAGGACAAGGAAGAGGTGCACATCCAGGCACCGGGCACAGACATCAAGCTCGGTATCGCCGGCCGCACGTTCATTCCCTGCGTCGGCACCCACAACATGCCCGACGGCGAGTTCTTCACCGGCCCGATCGAGGACAGCGTCAACGGCGAAGTCGCATTCAGCTTCCCGGCGACCTACGGCGGCCGCGAGGTCAGTGGAGTGAAGTTCAAGTTCGTCGACGGCAAGGTCACCGACGCTTCGGCCGAGCAGGGCGAGGACTTTCTGCTCGAGATGCTCGACACCGACGAGGGCGCGCGCACGCTCGGCGAGCTCGGGATCGGCACCAACTACGGCATAACCACGGGCACCAAGGAGATCCTGCTCGACGAGAAGATCGGCGGCACCGTGCACATGGCCGTCGGAATGAGCTACCCGGAGAGCGGGGGAGTCAACGACTCCGCGATTCACTGGGACATGGTCTGTGACCTGCGCCCGGGCGGAACCATCCACGTCGATGGTGAACTGATGCAGGAGAACGGCAAGTTCGTCGTCTGAACGCCGTTCACCGTTGCATCGTTTGATGTAACCTTCGCGGCCATGAGCTACGAAGTTTTCAACAACAAGATCGCAATCATCACCGGCGCAGCGTCAGGCCTGGGCCTTGGCTTCGCCAAAGAAATCGGCAAGGCCGGTGGCACCGTGATCGCTGCCGACATTGACGTCGCCGGCGTGGAGAAAGTCGTCGCCGAGATCGGCGGTGACGCCGAAGCGCACCAGCTCGACGTCCGCGACAGTGCCGCGGTCGTCGCGCTCGTCGACTCCACGGTCGAGAAGCATGGCCGCATCGACTACATCTTCAACAACGCCGGAATCGCGGTTCAGGGCTACGTCGAGGAGATCCCGATCGAGGACTGGGATGCGATCATCGACATCAACCTCAAGGGCGTTGCCTACGGCACATCGGCTGCCTACAAACACATGGTCAAGCAGGGCAGCGGTCACATCGTGAATACTGCTTCGCTCGCCGGACTCACGCCAGCCCCGCTGCTTGTCCCGTACAGCACCGTCAAATTCGGCGTCGTCGGTATGTGTGACTCACTACGCGTCGAGGCTCAGTCGAAGGGTGTCTACGTCACAGCCTTGTGCCCGGGCTTCATCGACACCGGTATCTATGCAAGCGCGCGCTCGACCGGCTTCGACAACACGAAAGCGAAGGAGTCGATCCCCGGCGGAATCGTCCCGCTCGACAAGGGCGTGAAGACTCTTCTCGACGGTGTCGTGAAACGGAAGCGCGTCGTAACGCTGCCCTGGTTTGCACACCTGTTGATTCTCAGCTACAAGCTGACACCGAACATCAGCATCAGGGTCAGCGGCAAGATCGCCGCACGGCAGGCCAAAAAGGCCCGCATCAGGAGCTAGCCGGCAGCCAGCTCTTCGAGTGCGGCGTCTGAGACTTCGAAGTTCGCGGCTACGTCATTGACGTCGTCGTTGTCGTCGAGCAGTTCAATCACGCGGAAGACCTTGGCAGCGTCTTTGTCCTCGACCTCTACGCGGGTCTTCGGGCGCTGGATGACGTCGGCCGAGGCAACGGAGATGCCGGCTTCCTCGATCGCGGCGCGGACAGCGACAAAATCGTGCGGATCTGAGACGACCTCAAAGTGATCTCCGTCCTCGACGATGTCCTCGGCGCCGGCGTCGATCGCGACCATCAGGTCGTCCTCCGATGCGGCGGAGGCTTCGACCACGACCGAGCCCTTCTTCTCGAAGACGTACGCGACAGATCCGGGCTCGCCCAGCGATCCACCGTTCTTGGTGAGAATGCTGCGAACGTCCGCGCCGGTGCGGTTGCGGTTGTCGGTGTAACAGTGGATCAGCAGCGCAACGCCGGCCGGGCCGTAGCCCTCGTACACAACCTCTTCAACGGTCGCGGCATCCTTGTCGGTGCCCGCGCCCTTGGCGATCGCACGCTCGATGTTGTCCTTGGGCATCGAGTTGTCCTTGGCCTTCTGAATGGCCAGGGCCAGCGCGGCGTTTCCGGCAGGATCTGCGCCGTCGCGCGCTGCGATCGTGATTCCGCGAGCAAGTTTTGTGAACAGCGCGCCGCGCTTCTTGTCAGCGGCGCCCTTCTTGTGTTTGATCGATGACCATTTTGAGTGTCCAGACATAAGGCGAGTAGTTTACGACCGATGGCACGATTCGGGCTCTGCGACACCTGCGTTCATGCAAAGCTGAACCCGAACACGCGTGGATCGGTCTTCCTGCTGTGCAAGCTTTCGCGCGAGGACAAAGCCTTCCCCAAATACCCGCGCGTGCCCGTCCAGAAGTGCCCTGGATTCAAGCCATCCGACCGCTGACGCAGAATCACCGGTAGGAACATGCGTTCGTATCGGGAATACAACGGGATGGTCGTCCTCGGCATTGATCCAGGGCTTGCAAACACCGGCTACGGCGTCGTCGAGAGCCGCGGTTCATCGCTGCTCGCGCTGGACGGCGGTGTGATCGAGACCCCCACCGGCACGCCGCTGGAGTTGCGGCTCGCGCAGGTCGCCGACCGCATCGTCGAGTTGATCGCCGAGCACAACCCCGAGGCGATGGCGATCGAGTCGATCTACTTCGGCAAGAACGCAGAATCTGCATTTCAGGTCGGACAGGCGCGCGGCACCGTGATCTGCGAGGCCGGCCGTCGCGGCATCCCCGTGCACTCGTACACGCCGCAGCAGATCAAGCTCGCCGTCTGCGGAAGTGGTGCCGCCGAGAAGGTGCAGGTCCAGACGATGGCCACCGCACTGCTTGATCTCGCCGGGCCGGTTCCGCCAGACCACGCCGCCGACGCTCTGGCCGTGGGCATCTGTCACCTCAACAGCGCGCCGCTGGCCAGCGCGATTGGAGCAGCATCTTGATCGCATCAGTTTCGGGCGAAGTCCTGCACAAGACTCTTGACCACGTCGTGATCGAGGCTGCGGGCGTGGGCTACATGCTCAGCGTCTCGGCGAACACGCTTGAAGACGTAGGTCCGACCGGATCGAAGTCAACGCTCCTCGCCACGCTCGTAGTGCGCGAGGACGCGATGCAGCTCTATGGCTTCTCAACCGCAGACGAGCGCGACGTCTTCAGTCTCCTGACCAGCGTGAGCGGAGTCGGCCCGAAGGTCGGACTCGCCGTGCTCAGCGGCATGACTGTCCCAGAAGTCGAGACGGCACTTGTCGCGGGCGACCATGAGACTTTCACCAAGGTTCCCGGCATCGGCAAGCGCACTGCCGAGCGGCTTGTCGTTGAGCTCAAAGACAAAGTCGTGCCCTCCGGCGCGCCAACGGTTCTGCGCGCGGCCACACGCTCTGACGATCCGGCCCTGCTGGCTCGCGACGGACTGCTCGCACTCGGCTACTCGCTCGGCCAGGCAGAGGCGATGCTCGCCGACACAGTCGGCGACTCGACAGAGGAACTGATTTCGTCTGCTCTGCGCGGAGTGGCGGTCTAGATGGCCTCGCCAATCCGCTCAGCGTCATTGGACGCCACGCCGGTCGCCCCGGTTGAGTTGCCGGAAGACCTCGACATTTCGTTGCGCCCGCGTCGCATCGACGAGTTCGTCGGTCAGTGGAAGGTCAAAGAACAGCTGACGATCGTGATCGAGGCTGCGAAGAAGCGCAACCAGCCACTCGACCACGTGCTCTTCGCAGGACCACCCGGTCTCGGCAAGACCTCGCTCGCGCAGATTGTCGCCGAGGAACTCGACGTTCCGTTCGTGATGACAGCCGGGCCGGCGCTCGAGAAGAAGGGCGACATCGCCGCCTTCCTGACCGCGCTGGAGCCGAACTCAGTCTTCTTCGTCGATGAAATCCACCGCCTGCCGCGCGCTCTCGAAGAGACGTTCTATCCAGCGATGGAAGATCGCAAGCTGCCGATCACGGTCGGCCAGGGAGCGGGCGCGCGGGTCGTCACGCTCGATCTGCCTCCGTTCACGCTGATCGGCGCGACCACGCGCACGGGCCTGCTCACCACGCCGCTGCGTGACCGCTTCGGCGTCTTCCATCGACTCGAGCACTACGACGCCGACGACCTCGCCGCAATCGTCACGCGATCCTCAGAGATCCTCGGCTGCAAGCTCGACCCCGCGGGCGCCATCGAGATCGCCCGGCGCTCACGCGGCACGCCACGAATCGCCAACCGCCTGCTCAACCGCGTGCGCGACTACGCCGACGTTCGCGCCGACGGTGAGATCACCGAGCAGGTCGCCGCAGATGCGTTGAACACCTTCGAGGTCGACCATGAAGGGCTCGACCGCCTTGACCGCATGCTGCTCGAAACGATCTGCGGGAAGTTCGGTGGGGGACCGGTCGGTCTTTCAACGATCGCTGCGTCTCTGGGCGAGGCCGAAGACACGATCGAGGACGTCATCGAGC
This sequence comes from Solirubrobacterales bacterium, assembly GCA_051306435.1. Classification (GTDB taxonomy): domain Bacteria; phylum Actinomycetota; class Thermoleophilia; order Solirubrobacterales; family JACPNS01; genus JACPNS01. Next base: position 18,962 of record JBPPNF010000050.1, read on the forward strand.
CATACCTCCTCGGCCAGGGGCTGCTGCAGCGCACCCCGCGCGGCCGCATCGCCACCAAGGCAGCCTTCGAGCACCTGGGCCTGCCGATCCCGCAGGACGCCGGGCTTTTTTAGCTCAGCCTCAAGTTGCGCAGCGCTCCAGAGCACGTCGTCAGTGTCGGCGTCAATCGGCACCGCAGCAGCCCGTCGTTGTCTCGCACGCGCTGGTCGCGACTCATCCGGTGCAGCACCGGCCCGTCAACTGCTGTGTGTTCATTCAGTTGACGGTTCCGGGCAGGGGAGAGGGTCTTGTTGTCTAATCTGGCTTTCAGACTTCTACTGCCTGTCTCAAGCCTCAACTGATGCCGATATTCATCTGCCCGCAGTGCGGGAAACGATCAAACCATGGTGACCGAAGCGCCGGATTCTCCGCGCGGCCCCGCGGCTGCGACAAATGCGGCTACGGATTCGTCTTCGAACTGCTCGACGACTACTACCCCGCTTCCGGGGCGGCGTTCTTCGTCTGCGATCAGGAAGCGCGGATCATCGGATGCGGTCGTGGTTCATACGAACTGACGGGCCTTACGGATGTCGATGTCTTCGGTCGACCGGTTCGCGATGTGCTCGGGCTCGAGTTCAAACAGACCGACGATCCGATCGACACGACACTCGAATGGGGCGTGCGTTCGATCGGTCACGACGTGACCGTCCGCGCAGAGGGCGATCTAGAGGCTCGCGCCGTTGCCGATATATTCCCCGCGTACGACGAAGACGGGGGAATGCTTCTCGTTCTCACTCCTGAGGACTGAGCTCACGCAAGAGACTTCGGCGCACGCAACTTTTTCATGGCCTCACGTAAGCGAAATCTGATCATCCTTGGTCTCGTCGGCCTGCTTCTGGCGGGGTCGATTGCCGCAATCGTGCTCCAGCCCACGCGGCTTGGTCTTGACCTCGCCGGTGGTATCGAGTTGGTCTACAAGGCTTCGCCGACCAACGAGGACCGAACGCCCACCGAACGCGAACTACAGAACGCGATCGAGGTCATCAACGAGCGCGTCAACGCGATCGGCGTCACTGAAGCCGAAGTTCAGGCCACCGGCAACGAACTGATCACAGTGTCGCTTCCGGATGTCGACGACCCGCAGGCCGCCAAGGCCCTCGTCGGATCGACCGCGCAGATGTACTTCTACAAGTGGGAAGAGAACATCGTCGGCAAGCCCGGTCAGAGCAAGTCGACCTCGGACGAAAAGTCTTCGAACAACCTTGGCGCCGCCAAGCAGTACGACGCCGTGAAGCTCGCTTCCGAGCAGAAGCCCGGCGAGACCGGCCGCGAGAAGTTCTATCTCTTCAGCACCAAGAAGGGCAACAAGCTGATCGCTGGTCCCGAGCTCTCCAAAGAGGAGCTGCTGAAGGCGGACAACCAGCTCGACCCGAAAAAGGAGCCGCTCGACGGCAAGCAGCCCGAGGATTCAGAGATTCTGACTGTGCCCAAGGGCTATCTGGTCGTCTCCTACGACGCGCTCGGGACCGGCAAGGGCTCGCAGTGGTTCGTCCTGCGTGACAACGTCGCGATGAGCGGCGACGAGGTCAAGAGCGCCACCGTCGGCAGCGACGGCAACGGCGGCGGCCCCGCGGTCGATCTGGCCTTCACCGGCAAGGGCGGAGACATCTTCAAGGACATCACTGCTGAACTCCACCGCGAGGGAAGCGCGGAGGCGACGATCGGTCGGAAGCAGGGTCACCGTTTCTCCGTCGTGCTCGATGGCAAAGTCGTGTCGCTCGCAAGCATCGACCCGAACGACGCCTCGCTCAGTCAGGGAATCGCCGGCGGTGCGGCGCAGATCACCGGCGTCACGCAGGCCGAAGCAACTCGTATTGCGCGTCAGATCGACCTTGGTGCGCTTCCCGTTCAGCTCGAACTTCAGTCAGAGACCACTGTCTCGGCATCGCTCGGTAAGGCCGCCCTCGACCAGGCGCTGATCGCCGCGCTCGCCGGCTTCGCGCTGGTCCTGCTCTTCTTGCTGGCCTTCTACCGGATCCTCGGAATCATCGCCGGCATCGCGCTGATCTTCTACGCGATCTTCTTCTTTGCGCTCACGAAGCTCGTCGGCTTCACCTACACGCTTCCGGGCATTGCAGGTCTCGTCCTGACGCTCGCTGTTGCCGCCGACGCCAACATCGTCATCTTTGAGCGGATCAAGGAAGAAATCCGTGCCGGAAAGTCGATGAAATCGGCGATCTCGACCGGCTACTCAAAGGGTTTCGCCACGATTCTTGACGCCAACGTCGTAACCCTGATCACGGCGTTCATCCTCTTTGTTCTCGCGACCTCCGGCGTGCGTGGATTCGCCGCATCCCTCGGTCTGGGAACGATCGTCTCGCTCTTCACCGCTGTCGTCGTGACTTCAGCGATCCTCGGCATGCTCTCGAACTGGCGCGGCCTCGAACGTCCGTCTGCGCTCGGCGTCCAGGACGCAGACGAGCACCGCCAGCGCTGGCAGTTCGACTTCATGGGCAAGTCGAAGATGTTCTTCTCGATCTCCGGTCTGATCCTCGCCGCGGGCGCGTTCGCCATAGCGGGCATGGGCCTGAACCTCGGAATCGACTTCACCGGCGGCACGAAGATCGTTGTCGGTCTCGAGAAACCGGCCACCGAAGACCAGGTTCGCGCGATCGTCTCCGCGGCCGGTGCCGACGACGCGAAGATCCAGCGCATCACCAACGACAAGACGCTCGGCCCCAACGCCTTCCAGATCTCCAGCGACAAGATCAGCGAAGAGCGGGATGTCGGCTCGATCCGCAGCGCCTTCGAGACCAGGTTCAAGATCCGCGCCTCGAGCGAGGCCGACACGCAGTTCGCGGTCAGCTCCGTAGGTCCGACCTTCGGTGCGGTGATCGCCAAGAGCGCGCTGACGGCAATCATCTTCTCACTTGTCGTGATCGGCGGATACGTCGCACTCCGATTCGGCGTGAAGTTCGCCGTCCCGCTGTTGATCGCGCTCTCGCACGACCTCCTGATCACCCTTGGCGTCTATGCATTGCTGGGCCAGGAGGTCTCGAGCGCAACCGTCGCGGCCTTGCTCACCATCCTCGGATTCTCGCTCTACGACACGATCATCGTGTTCGACCGAGTGCGTGAAAACCTGCCGCGCATGCCACGTGCTGCATTCAGCCAGATCGTCAACCGTTCAATGAGCGAGGTTCTCACGCGCTCCCTGGCGACTTCGCTCTGTACCGCTCTGCCGGTGCTCGCGCTGCTTCTGTTCGGAGGATCGACGCTCCAGGACTTCGCCTTCGCGCTGCTCGTCGGAACGATCTCCGGTACGTACTCATCAATCTTCATCGCTGCACCGGTCCTGATGCTCTCCAAGGAGCGCGAGCCGATCTTCCGTCAGCGCACGGCGCGCATCATGGAAGAGAACAACGGCGTCGTTCCGGCGTTCGCAACCGAGACCATCGGTGGCGTCGTCGTCAACGCCAGCACCGGCAAGGCGCTCGAGGACGTCGAGCCCGCTGAGGATGAGCCGGTCGACGAAGAGCTGGCCGAGGAAAACCTTGAGCGCGCTGTTCCCGCCGGAGCATCCAGCAGCGCAACCACCGGCGCTGTCAAGCGTCCCCAGACCAAAGCCGAACGTCGCGCGGCGCGCGCCAAGCGTAAGCACGGACGCTAGGAGGACTGAGCAATGGCCGCACTTGCATGGGTAATGATGGCTCTGGCCATCTGGCACTTCACCGTTCACCTCCCCGACAAGTTCTGGGGCGGTATCATCGGCGCGTTCGTCGCCGGCATCATCGGCGCGGTGATCTTCGGCTTCGTGGTGAACGGATTCTCCGTGCCCGGCCAGGACGACACCGACCTGGTCCAGGCATTTATCGCCATACCGGGCACGCTGATCGGGCTAGGAATCTGTTACTTCATCGGCATGCGCCGTGAAGATGCAGAAGAGTCTGTCGCTTAGCTCTGTCAACCGCCGTACGTAGGCTGTCTCCGTGACTTTGGAGGCCGCCGCAGCAGGGACGACAGATATCGAGGTTTCGCGCACGAGCGCGGCGCCCGAAGACATCGCCCCGGGCGAACCGATCATCAAGCTCGACCGCTGCTCCGGGCCAGAGGTTGCGGGGCTGGTCGAAGGGTTCGGGCTTCATCCGCTCGCCGCCCAGACTCTGGCCCGTCGTGGTCTGGGCAGTCCGGCCGCAGCACGCGAGTGGATCGTCGGCGCTGAGTTGCACGCGCCCGAGTTGATCCCGGGCGGACCGGCCGCCGCCGAGTTCATCGCCGAGCACCTGCGAAAAAAGACACGAATCGCCGTCCACGGCGACTACGACGTCGACGGAGTCTGCTCGACCGCGATCCTCGTTCGCGCGCTCGCCGCGCTGGGCGCAGACGTCACCTGGCACGTCCCGAGTCGCTTCGAGGAAGGTTACGGACTCTCGCGCAAGTCGATCGAACGGCTCGCCGCGGATGATGTCGGACTGATCATCGCGGTGGACTGCGGGATCGGCTCGGTCGCCGAGGTCGCCATCGCGCGCGAGCTGGGCGTCGACGTGGTGATCTGCGACCACCACACGATCGGCGACGAGCTTCCAGACGCCCCGATCGTGCACCCGGCGATTGGCGAGTACCCGACGCCTTTTCTTTGCGCGGCAGCGACGACGCACAAGCTTGCTGCGTTGGTCACTCAGCGTGCCGGCGCAGACCCCGCCAGCCTCGACCAGGATCTGGCGCTCGTCGCACTCGCCACGGTTTGTGACGTCGTGCCGTTGCGTGGAGAGAACCGCGCTCTCGTGAAGATCGGGCTTGAACAGATGCGCCGCGCGCAGCGCCCCGGGTTGCGCGAGTTGATGCGAGTCTCCGGCGTGGATCAGCTGAAGATCGGCGCGCAGAGCTTCGGATTCGCGCTCGGACCACGCATCAACGCGGTTGGGCGGATGCATTCCGCGGAGCCGGCGGTAGAACTGATGCTCACTTCAAACGGCGCACGCGCCGCCGAGCTCGCCGGTCAGCTTGCCTCGGCAAACGTGCGCCGTCGCGAGGTCGAGCAGGAGATCCTCTTCGAGGCCGAGACGCAGGCGCGCGAGCAGCGCGATCAGTTCGCGATCGTCGTTGCCGGTGAGCAGTGGCACCCCGGCGTTCTCGGGATCGTCGCCGGAAGAATCGCCGAACGCTTTCACCGCCCGGCGATCGCGCTCGCGATCGAGGGCAGCGTTGCCGCGGGATCCGGGCGCAGCGGCGGCGTGTACGACCTGCACGGCGGGCTCGCGTCCTGCGCCGACCTGCTCGTGCGCTTCGGTGGTCACCGCGCCGCAGCAGGCCTGGAACTCGACGTGGCCAACCTCGAACGCTTCCGCGCCGCCTTCGTGCGCCACGCGACCGAGACTCTGACCGTCGAGGACCTGCGCCCGAGGCTGAGCGTGGACGCCGTCGCCGAACCGTCCGACATCAACCTCGAAGCGGTGGCCGCGATCGAGGCGCTCGGTCCGTTCGGCGCCGAGAACCCCGAACCACGTTTTCTGATCGCCGGCGCGCAGCTCCAGGCCGTGAGCAAGCTGGGGAAAACCGGCCAGCACTTCAAGCTCGCAATCTCCGGGCGCGGAAGTCGGGCCTCGGTTGTCGCCTTTCGTCAGGAACGGGTGATCGTCGCCGCTGAGCCGGCCCAGTCCGTTGACCTCGTGGTCGAACTCCAGCGCAACGAGTTCAACGGTCGCGAGGATGCTCAGGCCGTGCTCTGCGCCCTCGTCGAGCACGATGCGCCATCGCTTGAGATGTGGCGAAGGGAATTCTCGTCGGCGGTCACCGATCCGCCGGCCGTGGCGGGCGAGCCGCTCGATCAGTCCAAGGCCGAGGATCGCAGGGGGGAATCTCCCTTCGCAATCCTCCAGGAGTTGTCTGCTCGGTCGACGGCGCTGGCCCTGGCCGTGAACGATCCAGTCTCGTGGCGCGCAGCCACTGCCGGAATGCGCGAGATTGAGCCCGCGCTCGAGGGCCTGTCGGTGCTCGCCTTCGACGACCCCGCGCTCTCGGCCGGAGGGTTCGAGCACGTCGTCATGGCCGAGCCGCCGCCGTCGCCGTCGTTGGCAGGAGCCGGAGCGGCCCGCGTGGTCTTCGCCTGGAACGATGCGATCGCCCGGTCGGTCGCCGCGCGCGAAGCCGACCTGCTGCTTTCTCGCGCTCACATGGTCAATGCATTCCGCATCGTCCGCGGCTCAGAAGACCCTGGGCTGCCGCTGATCGAAGAGCTACGCCTGCGCCTTCCCAGCGCCCGCATCGCCGGCCGCGCGGTGCGCGCCCTGGAGGAACTTTCCGTCGTCCGAGTTCAGCGATCAGGCTCGGATGTCGAAGCAATTCATGCAGAAGATTCGCCAAAAACCGACCTCGAACTGTCTTTCACGTTCCGCTCGTATAGTGAATACAGAGAGGAATCGCAGAGATGGCTACGTCAGATGAGCACAGCACCGACGTCGCGGTAGTCCCGAGCACCGCGAAGAGCACCGGTAACGGCGCTTCAAGCGGCGCTGCGATCACACCGGTTGAAGTCGGACCGATGACGCGTGCGAAGTTCGATGAGCTGCTCGCCGTGATCGAGGAACACACGCTCGAGAGCATCGAGCCGATCGACATCGAGATGGTCGAGATGGCCTTCGAGTTCGCCGCCGGTCGTCACGACAAGCAGGTTCGCCGCACCGGAGAAGACTTCGTCGTGCACCCGGTCGAGGTCGCAAAGATCTGCGTCGGCATGCGCCTGGACACGGCCACGTTGTGCGCCGCGCTGCTGCACGACACCGTCGAGGACACCTCAACCACGCTGGTCGAGATCCGCGACCACTTCGGTCAGGAGATCGCCGGTCTCGTCGATGGCGTCACCAAGTTGACCGGAATCACCTTCACCTCGCGCGACGAGGCCCAGGCCGAGAACTACCGCAAGATGATGGTGGCGATGGCCGACGACATCAGGGTCATCCTGATCAAGCTCGCCGACCGCCTGCACAACATGCGCACGATCGGTGCGATGCCCAAGCAGAAGCAGATCGAGAAGGCGCGCGAGACGCTCGACATCTTCGCCCCGCTCGCCCACAGGTTGGGCATCCACGCGATCAAGTGGGAGCTCGAGGATCTGGCCTTCGCAACGCTGCACCCGCGCAAGTTCGCCGAGATCAAGGCGCTCGTCTCGCAGCAGCGCGATGAGCGCGAGGAATACGTCGAAGAAGCCGGCGACTACCTGGCCGGTCAGCTCGCCGACAGCGGGATCAGCTCGCTGATCACCGGCCGGGCCAAACACTTCTACTCGATCTACGTGAAGATGACCAAGAAAGGCCGCGAGTTCAACGAGATCTTCGACCTCACCGCGATGCGCGTGATCGTCGACGACGTGAAGGACTGTTACGGCGCTGTCGGCATCGTGCACAGCATCTGGAAGCCGCTCCCGGGCCGCTTCAAGGACTTCATCGCGATGCCCAAGAGCAACCTGTACCAGGCGCTCCACACCACGGTGATCGGGCCGGAAGGCCGACCCCTGGAAATCCAGATCCGTACGCGGGAGATGCACGACATCGCCGAGTACGGCGTCGCGGCGCACTGGGTCTACAAGCAGCGCGGCTACGGCGAGTCCGGGATCGGTCGCTTCGGCACCGACGTGAACCAGGACTGGGTCCAGCGCCTCGTCGGCAACAGCGCCGACGCCGGAGACGGCAGCGCCGAGTTTGTCAAGAACCTCAAGATCGACCTCTTTGACGACGACGTCTTCGTCTTCACGCCCAAGGGCGAGGTCAAATCCCTGGCCACCGGCGCGACCCCGCTCGACTTTGCCTACGAGGTCCACACCGACGTCGGCCACCGTACCGTCGGCGCGAAGGTCAACGGCAAGATCGTGCCGCTCCACTACAAGCTTAAGAGCGGCGACATCGTCGAGATCCTGACCAGCAAGCAGGAACGCGGTCCCTCGCGCGACTGGCTGGCACTGGTCAAGACCACGCGTGCGCGCAACAAGATCCGTGCCTTCCTCAAGCGCGAACAGCGCGAGGGCTCAGAGCACCGTGGGCGCGACCTGCTTCAGGAGGGCATGCGCAAGAAGGGTCTGCCCGCGCAGAAGATCAGCGGCAGCGCGATGCTCGCCGAGGTCATGCGCGAGGTCGGTTTCCGCAAATCGGACGAGTTTTACATCGCGATCGGCCAGGGCAAGATCCGCCCCGAAATGGTGATCGACAAGATCATGAACCGCTTGAAGGCCGGCGAGGCCGCGGTTGACGACGCCCCGATCTCCAACCGTAAAGAGCCGACGACACCGAAGCCGGTGCACACGAGTGGCACGTTCGGCATCACGGTCGACGGCGCCAAGGACGTGATGGTGCGAATGGCCAAATGCTGCAGGCCCGTCGCCGGCGACCCGATCGTGGGATACGTGTCGCTGGGTCGCGGAATCACAGTCCATCGCGAGGACTGTCCCAACGCGCTCCAGCTGGCCAAGAACCCCGAGCGGTTCGTGAAGGTGGAATGGGAGGGTGCAAACAGCGCCTCCTTCCGCGCCGAGCTTGAGGTGTCAGCATGGGACCGACCCCGCCTGCTTGAGGACCTTTCTCGAGCCTTTTCTGAAGCAGGTGTGAACATCATTGAGGCTCGCTGTGTCACGAATCCGCCGATGGTTCGGGACCGCTTCGTCGTGGAAGTTCCCGACGCGGGCACGCTGAAGGCGTGCGTTCAGCGGGTCCGTCAGGTCGAGAAGGTCTTTGACGCTTACCGCGTGACGCCGGGTAACTGACCATGCCTGAGTTCGCTGGGCACGTCTTCATCGGCGTGAGCGTCGACGGCTTCATCGCCAGGCCCGACGGTGACCTGAAGTGGCTCACTGAGCGCGATCTCCCGTTTTCAGCGAGCGGCTACAACGAGTTCATGGCAGGTATCGACGCGCTGATCATCGGTCGATCAACGTTTGAGACAGTCCTGGCGATGGAGGAGTGGGTGTACACCAAGCCCGTTTTCGTGCTCAGCACATCCTTTGATCCGAGCACGATCAAGCGCGACGACGTGAGCGTCCACCGCGACATCGAATCAGTCGTCACGGCCTTCACAGAGGCCGGGCACACGAACGCCTACATCGACGGCGGCACCACGATTCAAGGTTTTCTGCGCGAGGGCAGGATCGACAGTCTGATCCTCTCGTTCGCGCCGGTGCTGATCGGCAGCGGAGCGCGACTTTTCGGCGATCTCGTCGCCGACGTGGATCTGGAGCTCGAGTACACGAAGACACTTCCTGCGGGCTTCGTCCAGACCAAGTATCGCGTTGCGCGGTAGTAGTGGCGCGGCGAGTTGCATGGGTAGTCCTGGCGGCCGCCGGCGCGCTTGCCGTCGCCGGCTGCGGATCCGCTGAGCCTGGATCAACCGACGCCTCAGAGGTGCAGGCCGGTGAAGCGAGTATCCACACGCTTCAGTCAGGCGGAAGCGGCGGGTGGCTGTTTCGCATCGTCGTGATGAAGCGCGAGGGCGACGACTGGCGCTTTGACTATTCGCGCGACCTCGGCAAGGCGCCGGCGGTCGAGGCGCCGCGCAGTCCGGTCACCTGATTGCTCAGGCGATCACGTTCAACGCCGCGGGCAGCGCCGTGAAGACAATCTCGTCGTACTCACCGATGTAGTCGCCGTCAGCCTGCAGCGCGATCTTCGGCCCGTCCGGCTTGCGCTTCGAGATCACTGCGCTCTGAAATTCTGGGACGAGCTTGATGTGGCGGTTGTCAGCGAGATCAGTGTTGGGCGTGAGCAGGCGGGTTGCCAGCGGCGCAAAGTCGAGCGGATTGGCCCGATCGAGCACGGTCAGCGCCAGTGATCGGTTCTCCAGACCTGCGGTCTCTGAGAGATCGATCTCGCGCTCGCCGAAGTAGGTGAACGGCCGACCGTTCTGGGCGATCGCGACGATGCCGCGCGACTCCATCTCGCCCGCTTTCACCGTCAGTCGCGAGCGCAAGAAGAGGTGCTTGCCGAACATCCGCACGGCGGTCGCGGCGTAGTAGTTCTGCCCGAAGCGCTTCTTCACAGACGGCTTGGATTCACAGGCACGAACGATCTCGGCATCAAGCCCGGCACCCGCAGCGAAGATGAACTTGCGACCGTTCGCGTCGCCGAGGTCCACCTTGCGCGGCTCGAAGTGGTCGGCGAGCGTCAGCAGGTGTTCGGTCGCGTCCACGATGTCGTTGGGGATGCCGATCATCCGCCCGATCACATTGGTCATGCCGCCCGGCAGAAAGGTGAACGGAACCTCCGAACCGATCATCCCGTTGATCACTTCGTTGGCGGTGCCGTCACCGCCGAACGAGCAGACGACGTCGTAGGAGCTGCGGCCCAGGGCGTCAGCGACGATCTCCGTGGCGTGGTTGCGCTCACGGGTGTCGATGACTTCGATCTCGTAGCGCGACTGCAGTGCGTAGACGACGACGTTCTTGAGCCGCCCGGACACGGTCGAGGCGTACGGATTGACGATCAGCAGCATGCGCAGTTTCGCCCCCGGCTTGTCGACCGGGAGCTTGGTGAGAACCTTCTTCTTTCTGCGGGAGAACAGCGCCATCGCGACTAAGACACGGACCCGGCGGGCGGGTTACGCACTGACGGAATACTTGATCACGCCGTCGGTCTCGGTCGGCGCGACCCGGCCGGCGTTCTCGAGGATGTCAAGGTTGCCGAGGACCTCGCTCAGGGTCAGGAACGCCTGCGTGACCGCGATGTTGCCCCAGGTGCCGTGCGCCAGATCATGGGCGGTCTGCGGTCCGCCTTCGACGAGCATCTTGTGCAGCTTCTCGGCGCGCACCTCGGTGGAGGCGAAGCGCTCGTCGATCAGCGTCGCGTGGTCGACGATCGGTTCGCCGTGACCGCTGAGGGTCATCGTCGCCGGCATCTCGCGCGTCTGCTTCAGCGACTCGATGTAGAGCACGAGCTCCTGCGGGCGCGGCTGCCCGTCAGCTTCGGGGCGTTCGAGCAGCGGATTTGAGGAGATGTGCTTGATCAGGTGGTCGGCGGCGATGAGCGTGCTCGTTTCCGCGTTCCAGAAGACCGTGTCGGTGCTCGAGTGGCCCGGGCGGTGGAATACTTCGAGCTTGCGATCCGCGAATTCAAGGAACTCGCCGGGCGCGAGGGTGCGGTCGACCGGTGACTCGCAGCCCCAGCCGTGAAACGCCTTCGCCACGGCGCGCAGCGCCACGGCGACTTCTTTTCCGACGCCGTGCTGCACGAGCATGCCGCTGGCCCAGCGGTCGGTCGCGCTCGATTCTCTGTTGAAGTGCTCAATCCAAGGCTTGCACTTGTCGAGACACACGACTTCGGCGCCGGATGCGTGCTGCACGACCTGTACGAGGCCCTGGTGATCGATGTGCTGGTGCGTGACGACGATCCGTTCCAGATCGGCCAGTTCATGACCGCAGGCGCGCAGGCCGACGACGAGCGCTTCGACCGCCTCGCCGGAGTTCGGCCCCGGGTCGAAGATCGTCAGCGGGTCATCTTCGATCAGATAGCAGTTGACCGGACCGACGGCGAACGGGGTGGGGATCTCGAGCATGTGGATGCCCTCGGACTCCATCCGCTCGAACAACGGCTTCATTTCTGGGCTCTCGCGGTCGACCATCATGCACGGATCAGCGCGAGAAGTTCGTCGCGCCTGGCTTCCATCGTGGGCTGGTCGAAGGCTTCGAGGTTCAGGCGCAGGAGCGGCTCGGTGTTCGAGGCACGGACGTTGAAGTGCCAGTCCTCGAAGTCGACGTTGATGCCGTCGAGCTTCATGATCTCTCCGTCGTTGTACTTCTCTTCGATCGCGTCCATCACGGCCTGCGCGTCGTCAACGGTTGAGTTGATCTCGCCGGTGATGAAGTACTTCGAGCGGTACTCGTCGAGCATTTCGCCCATCGAGCGGCCGGTCTCGCCGATCAGTTCAAGGATCAGCAACGCCGGCAGCGTGCCGCTGTCGATGCAGCCGAAGTCGCGGAAGTAGTAGTGGCCAGAGACCTCACCGCCGAAGAGCGCGCCGTTCTCGTGCATGCGCGCCTTGAAAAAGGCATGACCGACGCGGTTGACGACGGGACGACCGCCGGCGCGGCCGACGGTGTGGGCGACCGCACGGGAAGCGCGCACGTCATAGAGGATCGTCTCGCCGGGGAACTTCTTCAGCAGAGACTCAGCGAGCATCGCCGTCAGGAAGTCACCGTCCACGAAGCGACCGTGCTCATCGATGAAGAAGCAGCGATCGGCGTCGCCGTCCCAGGCGATTCCCAGCTGCGCGCCCTCGGATTTCACTGTCTCGATGATGAACTCGCGGTTCTCGGGGAGCAGCGGGTTCGGCTCGTGGTCGGGGAAGTTGCCGTCGGGGGCCCAGTAGAAGGTCTTGAGATCCACGACGGGCAGCTCCTCGAGCACCGGACCGACCATCGGGCCGGCCATTCCGTTGCCGCCGTCTGCGACGACCTTGATCGGCTTCACGGCCTCCGGGTTGATGAATCCGAGCGCGTGAAGCTGAAACTCGGCCATGACGTCCTCTTCGATGACCACGCCGGGGGCGACGACGTCGGGGAAGTCGTCGGCGACGACGAGATCACGGATCTCACTGATGCCTGAATCGCCGGAGAGCGGCAGCGACTTCGCACGCACGAGCTTTGCTCCGGTGTAGGCGGCCGGGTTGTGGCTGGCGGTGATCATCGCGCCGCCGTCGAGTCTGCGGTGGTTGACGATCCAGTAGAGCACCTCGGTGCCGACCTGCCCGATGCTCAGTACGTCAGCCCCGCCGTCAGTGATGCCCTTGACGTATGAGGCCATCATGTCCGGGGCCGAGAGGCGCATGTCGCGACCGACCGCGATTGAGAGCTCAGAAGCCGGTTTGCCGGACTCCTCGGAGAGGAAGACCGTGATCGCTCGCCCAATCTTGTAGGCAAGCTCTTCGTTCATCTCGTCCGGATATGTGCCACGAACGTCGTAGGCCTTGAACACGGATTGATCGACCGGCATGTGAAGCACCTTCGTAAAGCGGTGGGGGAACGAACGGGCGAATCCTATATGTCGGGAACTCACGTGGCGACGGCCTCGAAGCCGGCCGCGATCTTTTCGTAAGAGCCCGAAAGCGCCTCGGGCAACACTCGGACGTCTGCCACGACCGGCATGAAGTTCGTGTCCCCGACCCAGCGCGGGACGATGTGCTGATGCAGATGCGCGCCGATCCCAGCGCCTGCGGCGTCGCCCTGGTTCACGCCGATGTTGAAGCCGCCGGGGCTGTAGAGCCCTTCGAGCACCTTGAGGGAGAGCTGCGTCAGCTGCGTGATCTCCTGGGCCGTTTCCGTCGGGAGCTCGTGAAGCTTCGCGTTGTGCTCGTAGGGCACGACCATCACGTGGCCATTGTTGTACGGAAAGCCGTTCAGGATCACGTACGCGAGCTCACCGCGGTGGGCGATCAGGTTCTTGTCGTCGTTGTCTTCTGCCGGGAAGTCGCAGAAGATGCACCCGGTTCTGCCCGCTGAGGTGTCGGGAGCGTGATGCTCGACGTACTGCATGCGCCAAGGCGCCCAGAGGCGGTCCTTCGGGCTCATACAGCGCCGGCGGGAGGGGAGAAGTTGAATTCCTGCGCGCTCGGCAGGTTGATGTCGCGCTCGCTGATCAACGGCTCCGTTCCGGCCGCGACGAAGGGCCAGTCGATGCCGACCGTGTCCCAGCGCACGCCATGCTCGTCTTCGGGGTTGTAGACCTCGCTGAGCAGGTAGATCATTTCGAGATCCTCGAGCGCGTAGTAGCCGTGGGCCACCCCGGGCGGAATCGCCAGGGCGGTGGGCGTTTCGGGGTTCATCTCGAAGCTCGTGCTGACGCCGTGCGTGGGCGAGCTGGGACGCGCGTCATAGAGGCCGACCAGCATACGCCCGGTGACAACGCGCCACCAGTCCCACTGGATGTAGTGCATGTGCAGACCCTTCAGCACGCCGGCCTGAGCGCGGCCCTCGGTGAGCTGCTTGACGGTGAACGGGGTCCAGGAATCGCGCCAGCCCTCGAACACGCGCCCGCGGTGGTCGCCGTGAACCTCGAGCTCGCGGAGGATGACTCCGTCGATCCTCCCTGCTGCGTCTGTTGCCTCTGACATGCGCGCGACTCTAGCCGAAAATCTGCAGCGGCAATGGCGTCTGGACGCGCCTTCCCACGGGCGGATCAACACGGCCTGAATCTGGGACAACAGGACTTCAATACACCTCGCAAACCGCTTGTCGATGGGGTTAAGGCCCCATAACGGACGTCTAGACAATCGTATGAATCGTCCGCTCCCGCTGTTTGAAATGCCGATCATGGAAGCAACGAATTCCAAGGATGGAATGAACAAGCCCAACGACAACACCAACCTCGAGGCCAAGCCGGAGGCTCCGCAGTACGCCGGCGGTCAGGCCGCGCTCAGGCGTCGCATGCAGATCGATCCCGACACCCGCAACCGGTCCATCACCGGCGCGGTGCTCTGGGCGGTCCAGGCGGCGATCGCGACGGTGCAGCAGTACGGACCCGCCGGCACCACGATGTCGAGGCCCGCGTTCTACGCGTACCTCGGCGTCACCGCGACGATGGCGTTGCTCTGTCTGTTTGTCGGCCCCCGCCTCTCCGGGCGCACGTTTCGTATCGCTGAAGAGTTCGTCGTTGTCTCCGGGTGGGCTGCGACCGCCGCATTGGTCGCAGCCACCGGGGGCGCGTACTCCGCCGACATCGGTCTTTTCGCGAACGTCATGTTCTACTGCGCGTACTTCATGACGCCGGCCCGCGCCGCGCGGCAGGTGACGATCGGAACCTTGGCGATGTGGGCGCCGGCTGTTTACCACTTCAACCACATGTCGGCTTCCGGGTTCGTTCCGCGCGCGCTCGTGATGACCGCAGTGCTCTGGGCGTTGGCCATTCTGATCGCGCGCCAGCGCCACATGACGCAGCAGGCCGAACTTCGTGCGCGCCACCTCGCGCTGACAGACCCGTTGACCGGAGTCGCCAACCTCCACACGTTCGCCGACGAGCTGCAGCGCTCGGTTGCTCACGCGGCCGACAAGGGCGGCCTGCTCGGTGTCGCCTTCGTCGACGTGAACGGCCTCAAAGCTGCCAACACCGTCTTCGGTCACGCCGGCGGCGACCAGTTGATCCGCCGCACAGCGCAGTCGCTTCTGCGCTGCTCCGGCCCGGACGACCAGATTGCTCGCGTCGGCGGCGACGAGTTCGCCGTCCTGGTGGTCGACGCCGACGCCGAGCGAATGAAAACCTTCGAGTCCGAATTCGCAATCGCCCTGTCCGAGCAGGGGGCGGAGGGTGAGGGGCCGGCGTTCGACCTCTCCGCCAGCATCGGCACGGCCGTCTATCCGCAAGATGGCCGCACGCTTGACGACCTGATGCAGGTCGCCGATGAGCGGATGTACGACAGCAAGGCGGCGCTGCCGCCGCGGCTGCCCACGCCAGGAACGTCAGGCGGCCGCTCACTTTCCGACAAGCCGGTCGATGAGCTCTCTCGTATCGGGGCCCTGATGACCGGCGCCGCGCCCGCAGCATCGATCGCCTGGTTGCTGGCGGCGGTGATGATCGCTGCCGGGGCTGCATTCAGCGAGACCGCGACGGTGCACCCGCGCATCGCGCTTGCCATTTCAGGCATCTGCATCGCAGTCTCCGGATTGCTTGGACTCGTTTCAGGTGAGCGCAGGAGAATTGCCGAGAACCTCAGCAACACGCTGGCCGTGTTGCTCGCGGTACCCGCGATCTACGCGACCGGCGGGGCGGCGACGCCGATTCTGCCGCTCGCCTTTCTGGTGGTGGCGCATGCCGCGTACGCGCTCTCCGCGCGCGACGCGGCCCTGCGCACCGGGGCGATGCTCGGGATCCTGGTCGCGACGCTTGTGGTCAACATGCAGACTGCGTACTTCACCGGCGTCTCTGTGATCGTCGGCGAGGTCCTCGTGATCGCCGCGCTGCTTCGCTACAACCGTGTTCGAGCGGACCTCGCCGAGAGCGCGGCGTTGGGGCTCGCGCGCATCGACGCGCTGACCAAGCTGGCAAATCGCCGCGTGTTCGAGCGTCGCCTTGCCGAGGCCGCCGAACCTCTGCTCGACGCCGACCGTGCCGACTACCGCCGTGGCGGCCTGATCCTCGCCGACGTGGACAACTTCAAGACGATCAACTCGACTGGCGGCCACAAGGCCGGCGACGAGGTGCTGCGGATGATCGCCGCAGTGCTTGAGGGTGCGGTCGGCGACGACGGCACCGTCTGCCGGATCGGTGGAGACGAGTTTGCAGTGATCGTTTCAGAAGGCGATGCCCCGAGCCTGATGCGCACAGCCGCCAAGGCCCGCGCAGCGATCGGCGCAGTCGACTGGAACGTCCTCTGCGAGCCGGACGTGACGCTCTCGATGGGATACGCCACCTGGGAGCATGTGAACGGCTGGAAGGACATCGTCATCGCCGCCGACCTGGCCCTGCGGACAAGCAAGATCTCCGGCAAGGACGCAGTCACGGTCGCCCCGCGCGATGAGGCAGCAGCGGCAAGGCCACCACGCCCCGGCCCCGGCCAGGCTCTCGCCAGCTGACCCACACCACGCTCTAGCTGCACACCACTGGTGAGCGATAGAAATTCGCGGCGAAAAAGCGCTTGGATATGCGGCCCGGTGCTGCACACCACCGGTGTGCAGCAGCCGCGCGACGATCGCTCACCACAGGTGTGCAGCACGACTTCCCTGAACCAAGGGATCCTTCGTATCCGAAACGCCGCTGCACACCAGAGGTGTGCAGCACGGGGCGAGGGGTGGGTCAGAGCCAGCCGCGTTTGCGGAAATACACAGCCATTGAGCCGACTACGGCGACCATGCCACCCAGGACGAGCCAGAAGCCGAGCGCGGTTCCCTGGCCGGGAATCAAATTGTTCATTCCGAAGATTCCGCTGATCAGTGTGAGGGGCAGAAAGAACACCGAGAAGATGGTCAGGACTCGCAGGACGTCGTTGACGTTGTGGCTGATCACCGACTCGTTGGTGGCTTCGAGCGCTTCGACGACTTCCTTGTAGTTCTCGAGCATGTCCCACATGCGCTCGGAGGCGTCGACGATGTCCTCGAAATAGACCTCGAGCTCATCGGCGAGGAAGCGTGCCTTCACGCGCTCGAGGTCGCGCAGCACCGCGCGCTGCGGCCTGATGATCTTGCGGAAGTTGATGATCTCCTGCTTGACGTTTGAGATGTCGCGGACGACCTCGCGCGATTCTTCCTCGACGAAGATGTCTTCCTCGATCGAGTCGAGCTTCAGACCGATCTTGCGCAGCATCGGGAAGAAGCTCGCGAACGCGTCGTCGACGATCGTGTAGAGCAGGTAACCCGTGCCCTGGCCCATGCGCTGCTCACGCGTCTCCTCGTGGCTCTTGCAGCGCTCAAACAGGTACTCAACGGGCTTGAGCGCCTCGTTCGGGATCGTGATCACGTAGTCGGGGCCGATGAAGATGTCGAGCTCTGCGGCATTCAGTCGGCCGACGCGCTTGTCGAACATCGCCAGGTGCAGCACGATGAAGAGGTAGTCGTCGTACTCGTCGAGCTTCGGGCGCTGGTTGCGCGAGCGCACGTCGTCGTGATCGAGTTCATGGAAGTCGAAGTGCTCGTGCAGCCACGCTTCTTCAGCGGGGCCGGGCTTCTCGATGTTGTACCAACGGATTCCGCCGTGCTCGATCAGTTCGACGCGGGGCTCAACGTTGATTTCAGGTACGCGGTCTTCTACCGACGCGCTGGTTCCACGACGGCGAATTCGCCCGGGCATGTTGCGAATGCGTGCCATGCCGAACTCGGAGGTTCATCGATTGTCGTGGAAGAATTTGCCATGCCGCAGCCATTTTATCGGCACGGACCCGACTTACCTGTTGCTTGCAACGTCTGGCCCGGCTCAGCGCGCGCGAGCAGCGGCGTAGTCGCAGACCATTTCCGCCGCCACCTCATCGCTTGGGGCGGCGCGATCGTCGCACCAAGCTCCGAGCAGCGCCATGCCGTCGGCGCGCTCCGCATCGCTCTGCACACTGACGATTCGGCAGTACCCCTGGATCGAGTCGTCGGGCGGGGCGGGAGTTGCCAGAAACAACGATTCGACCTTGTGTCGCGCGAGTGCGACCGCCACGGCTTCGAGCGCCGGCGCGGTGGCCGAGCCGTCGTCAACCACTACGACAGGTCGACCCCCGACGTCCGTCGTACCGTGTTCCTCCCCGCGGTAAAGCTTTGAAAGCCGAGCGATCTTCGCGGTCGCCTCGGCCACGCGGACTGCGAGCGAATCCTCCGTTACCCCGAGGGCTGCGAGCGCGTCGGCGTCGATCACGTGGATCGCGTTCTCGGCGACTGCCCCGACGACGTACTCGGGCCTGCCGGGCGTGGCGATTTCTTCGACCGGCATCACCCTGAGCGGCGAGTCGAGCGCGCGCGCGATCTCCAGCGCAACAGTCACTGCGCCGCGCGGCAACGCGACGACTACAGGGTTCCCCAGTCCCTGTAGTTCAGCTGACTCAGAAAGCTCATGCCCAGCGTGCTTTCTATCCTTGAATGGCACACAGCCAACTTAGGACGCGCTTCTCGAAGATGCAAGCTACAATTGGCCGACATAGCTGTACGCATCCAGAGGGGAGGAGGGACTGGCCCATTGATACCCCGGCAACCATCACGCAGAATCCAGTTTTTTGCTCGAAAGGTGCCAATTCCAGAGCCGACTGTCGGCTAGAGATGTGGACGAAGCCTCACCACGTGAACCTTCGGCCCATCCGGTCGAGGGTTTTTTCGTTAAGGACGTGCGTCAAGAAGACGCGGAATAGAGGTTTCAAATGGCTGTAGATGCGCTCAAATGTAAGGAATGTGGCAAGCGGTACCCGCTCGAGGCGCTTTTCGTCTGCGACCAGTGCTTCGGCCCACTCGAGGTCGAATACGACTTCTCTGACATCGACGTCGAGGAGGCGAAGCGGACCATCCAGACCGGCCCGCAGAGCATCTGGCGTTACTCCGAATTTCTTCCGTTCACCGAGCGCCCCAAGTCGCGCCTCGCGACCGGACTCTCACCGCTGATTCACGCGCCGCGCCTTGGCGAGTACCTCGGCGGGCTGAAGAACCTCTACATCAAGAACGAGGCGTCCAACCCCACGCACTCCTTCAAGGATCGCGTGGTCAGCGTCGCGATGGCCAAGGCTCAGGAATTGGGCTTCGAAGTGATCGCCTGCGCCTCCACCGGAAACCTCGCCAACGCCGTGGCTGCGCACGCAGCCGCAGCGGGCCTGGACAGCTACGTCTTCATTCCGACCGACCTCGAAGAGCAGAAGATTCTCGCGACCGGTGTCTACGGCACCGAGCTGGTGGGCGTCAAGGGCAACTACGACGACGTCAACCGCCTCTGCACCGAGCTCTCAGCCGAGTACGACTGGGCCTTCGTGAACATCAACATGAGGCCGTACTACAGCGAAGGCTCAAAGACGCTCGCCTACGAAGCGATGGAGCAGCTCGGTTGGAAGCTCCCGGACCGCATCGTCTCGCCGATCGCGTCGGGCTCGCTGTTCACCAAGCTCTACAAGGGATTCAACGAGTGGATCGACGTCGGACTCGTCGAGGGCAGGACGCCGATCTTCCACGGCGCACAGGCGACCGGCTGCAATCCGGTTGCCAACGCCTTTGAATCCGGCGTTGACTACTGCAAGCCGGTCAAGCCCGACACGATCGCCAAGTCGCTGGCAATCGGCAACCCGGCCGACGGCCCGTACGCGCTCGACGTCGCGCGCGAGACTGGCGGCACGATCGAGCAGGTCACAGATGACGAGATCCGATACGGCATCAAGCTGCTCGCGCATACCACCGGCGTCTTCACCGAGACTGCCGGCGGAGTCACGGTCGCGAGCCTGAAGAAGATCGCCGAGCGCGGCGAGATCGACCCCGACGAGACGGTTGTCGTCTACGTCACCGGCGAAGGTCTCAAGACGCTCGACGCGGCACGCGGTACGTTCGAGAAGTACGAGATCGAGCCGACCGTCGATGCCTTCAAACATTTCGTTCCCACTCCCGTCACCGCCTAGGAGGACGCACCAAACATGGCAGTAACCGTCAAGATCCCCGCGCAGCTGCGCCCCGTCGTTGACAATCAGGCAAGCGTCTCGATTGAAACCGGCGGCACCGTCTCTGAAGTGCTCGACGCGCTCTACGGTCAGTTTCCTGACCTGAAGGACCGCATCAGCGAGAACGGCGAGCTGCGCCGCTTCGTGAATGTCTACGTCGCCGACGAGGACATCCGCTTCGGCGACGGCCTCCAGACGACCGTCGCCGACGGCTCCGAAGTCACGATCCTGCCGGCTGTTGCCGGTGGTTGCTAGAACCGGATCAGAAGATGCCCGACGGTAAGGCGCCGCGCGTCGCGATCCTCTGCGGAGGGCGCGGCACGCGAATCGCGCGCGGAGACGAAGACGCACCCAAGCCGCTGGTGCAGGTCGGTGACCGGCCGATCCTCTGGCACGTGATGGCGCTCTACGCCGAGCAGGGCTTCAACGACTTTCTGCTTCTGACCGGATGGCGATCTGATCAGGTCGCGGAGTCGGTGGCGGGATTTTCCGAGATTGCCTCCGGCGCGTGGAAGGCCGAATGCGTTGACACCGGTGAGGACACTCCGACTGGTGGTCGGGTACACGCAGCGCGTGATCAGCTGCGCGGCGAGACCTTCGCGCTGACCTACGCCGACGGCGTCGCAGACATCGACCTCGGCGCTGAGCTCGCCTTCCACCGCGAGCATGGCGGCCTTGCGACGATCGCGGTGACCCGCCCGCGCAGCCCATGGGGCGAGGCGCAACTGGACGAGGACGATCGCGTTACGGGCTTTGTCGAGAAGCCCCAGCTGGAGAACTGGATCAACGGCGGATTCATGTTTCTCGAAACGGGAGCAGTTGATTTCGTCGGCGAGGACGACGTCCTCGAGCAGCGTCCGCTGGAGAATCTCGCCGCTGTAGGCGAACTCCACGCCTACAAGCACGATGGCTTCTGGGACTGCATGGACACCTTCAAGGACGCGCTCGAGCTGAACCGCCTGTGCGCCGCCGGCGATCCGCCGTGGCTCGCCGGCAGGGCGACGTCAGTCGGGGGTGCGCGATGAGCCGCAGGGGAGAGGTCGTTTTTGTCACCGGCGCCTACGGCTTCATCGGAGGCCATCTGACCCAGCGCTTGCTGGCCGAGGGCGCGGAGGTCGTGATTCTGCGCCGCGACCGACCGGCGCACTCGCTGATCGTGCTCGAAGGCAACGAATCCACGTGCAGCGTCGCCCAAGGTGATCTTTCGGATCACCAGTCGCTGCTGCGGGTGCTCAACGAATACGGCGTCACCACGGTCTTCCATCTTGCCGCCCAGGCGATCGTCGCGGTCGCCAACCGTTCGCCGCTCTCCACATTTGAGACGAACATCCGCGGCACATACAACCTGCTCGAAGCCGCGCGGCTCGCGCCGACCATCGAGCGCGTCGTGGTCGCATCGAGCGACAAGGCCTACGGCCAGCACGAAGACCTGCCGTACCGCGAGGACGCCAAACTCCAGCCGATCTTTCCCTACGACACGTCCAAAGCGGCCGCCGATCTGGTCACCCGCTCGTACGCGGAGACCTACGGCCTGCCGGTCGCGGTGACCCGACTGGCCAACGTCTACGGCGGAGGCGACTTCAACTTCTCCCGGCTCGTGCCAGAGACGGCTCGCGCCATCCACGCTGGTGAAGCGCCCGTCATCCGCTCAGACGGATCGCCCGAGCGCGACTTCATCTATGCGGCCGATGCGGTCGACGCCTACCTCACGATCGCTGACGGTCTGAACGATCCGTCCAACGCCGGAATGGCGTTCAACGCAGGAGCCGGTCGGCCATGGTCAGTGCTTGACATCGTGCGCACGATGGTCGACGTCGCCGGAAGCTCCGTCGAGCCGGACGTGCGAGGCGACGGGGTACCGGCTGGCGAGATCGATCGCCAGTATCTTGACTCGACGCTGATCGAGGATCGCCTCGGTTGGACGCCGTCATGGTCGCTCACTGACGGCCTCGCAGCCACCTGGGAGTGGTACGAAAAGGCGCTACCCGAAGTCCTTGCCACGCGAGTCGGCTGAACGACGCTCGTACCGCGCGTCGACCTGCCGGAGCACGAAGGCGCGCAACAGGTAGAGCGCGGCGGCCATCGCCGCGAAGGCCGCGAGGATCGCGACAGTGTTGAAAAACCTCTGACATCACCGCCGTTCACCCGCGTCCCCAGCGCGTGAAACGCGCTCCGCCTGCGCTGATAGTTTGTGGGAATGAACGCACCTGCCGAACGGGAAGGCCAGTTCAGCGTTGAGGTCTCTTCCGCGGACGGGGCCCGGCGCGTCGCCCTGAGCGGCGAGTTGGACATCGCCACAGTCGATCAGCTGAGCGCCGCGCTTGAGCGGCTCTCGATTGCCGGCGCAGAGCGCCTGATCATCGACCTCAGCGCCGTCACGTTCATGGATTCGAGCGGACTGCGCGTGCTGATCCTGGCCAATCGCGACGCCGCGTCCGGCGGCTACGAGTTCGTGGTCGTAACCGGCGACTCTCCGGCAAAACGTGTACTCGAGCTGACCCGCATGGACGAACACATGCAGGTCATCGAATCCGCTTAGGCGAGTTGCTCAGCCCGCGCCACGAGAATCGCGACATCGTCGCGATTGGGTTCGGCCTGACGATCGATCGCGGCGCGGTTGATCAACTGCGCGGAGTCCCCGGATCCGTTCAGGGAGATCTCGTTCAGCAGGGCGAGCGCGTAGCTCGTGTCATCGGTCGTCTGGCCCGCTGAGAGGCCGTCGGTGTAGAGCACAAGCGACTCAGCGGGGAGCAGCGTCTCGCGCGTGAGCGGCAGATCAGGGTGCTCGACGACGCCGAGCAACGTGCCCGGTGCGCCGACCGGTCGCGCCGGGCCAGTTCCGGTGATCAGCGGCAGCGGGTGACCGGCCGAGACGGATTCGAGGGCCAGGCCGTCTTCGCTCCGCGTGACGCGCACGATCGCCACAGTGCAGAAGCGGCCGTCTGTCACCTGCTCGATCAAAGCGTCATTGAGTCTGGAGAGGATCACCTTGGGATCGGACTCATCCATCGCCGCCGCGCGGATCGTGTACCGGGCGAGGGCGGTGAGCGCCGCTGCCTCGGGTCCTTTGCCGCAGACGTCGCCGATCACCAAGGCGCTGCTGCCGTCGGACAACCTGAAGGCGTCGTAGAAGTCGCCGCTCACCTGCGCGTCGCGTTCGGCCGGGCGAAACGCCGCCGAGAGCTCGATCCCGTCGAGCTTGGGGAGCGCCGCCGGAATCAGGCTCTGCTGCAGACTCGAGAGCATGCGCATCCGCTCTGTGTGCAGCCGGGCGTTGTCAATTGCGATCCCGGCTCGGCGGCCGAGTTCGACGACAGTCGCGAGGTCGTAGTCCGTGAAGCTTGCGCCCGGCCCGGTCAGGGCGAGCATGATCGCGCCGAACGGCTCACCGCGGACGGTGATCGGCGCCGTGAGCGAGGAGCGCGGCGAGAGCTCTGCGACGGCATGCGCCCGCGCTTCGTCTTCGTACACCGCGCGCGCGGTATCAAGGTCGACCTTCTGGTAGAGCTGGGGCTCGCCGGTGCGGATGGCGATCGCCGGGCCGAAATCGTCATCCTGCGTCAACGGGAAGTCATCGCGAAACTTTCGCACGGCCGCCTCACGTTCGGGATCCTTATGTGCCACTGCGACGGTTTCGATCGCGCCGCCACGCCCGGCGAGCTCAATAGTGCACCAGTCGGCGATCGCCGGCACTGCCGCGCGCGCAACGGTCTCAAGCGCACTGTCAAAGTCGAGTGACCGGCTGAGCATCTGGCTTGCGTCGGCGAGGAACCGCTGGGACATCTCATTGCGCTTGCGCTCTGTGTTGTCCTCGACGACCGCGATCGCCAGGACCGGCTCGCCGTTGTCGCCGAAGATCGCGGTCGAACGCACGAACATCCACATCTCCTCACCGGTCGACTTGGTGATGTAGCGCAGGAGCGCCGTCGGACTGTCCTCCCCGCGCAGCGCTCTGCGACTGGGCACGTCGGCTTCGTCGAACGGACTGCCGTCTTCGTTGCGCAGGACGATCCGGTCAAGCACCTCGCGGAAACTTGAGCCGATCATTGCTTTGGCGTCGCTCCAGTCGAGCATCCGCGCAGCGACATCATTGGCGTAGACGATCTCCCCGTCGGGACGCTGGGCGATGATGCCGCTGGCGATCCCGCCGACGATCGCACTTACTTCGTCGCGGGATTCGCGCAGTTCCTGCTGGGTGTGTGTGATCTTGTCGATCAACTGGTCCGAGCGGGCCCGCTCCGCAGCCGCGCGGGCCAGCGAGGCGATCTGTGTGAGCTCTGCCTCGCCCCAGGGTGGGGTGGGATCTGGGCAGATGAAGAAGTAGACGGCCGACAGTTCACCGACGGTGACGTGCTTGACGATCGCGTGTACGTGGCGGAGTTCACGCAGGTCGGTTCCACCGAACAGGCCGGTGATGAGCGCGTCCGGCACTGCACGAAGCAGAGCCGGGCCGTCGCGCAGAACTTCCTGCTCGTAGGCCTCGGTGGCTGCGGTTGGTCCTTCGAGCGGAACCACGTCGAGGGCGTCGCTCGATTCGCCGCGCTCGACCAGGCGGATCTGTGAGCCGTCCGGAACCTTGATGTCGAGGATCGACCACTCCGCGAACTCCGCGACGATCGCCGCGCGTCCGAGGCTCGCGAGCGCATCTTCAATTCCCGAAGCTGCTTCGAGCTGGTCGCGCGCGGCATTGATCAGCGCAAGCCTGCGCCTGGTGCGAAGGTCGCGCTGGCGCAGGATCGCCGTCTGAACCGCCAGCGCAGCTGCCAGAGCGACGACGACCACGCGCATCGTGTGACTGGTTGTGAAGGCCGTCGCCTCGTGGGCAAATCCGAGAGCGATCGCTGCGGCAACCGAAAGCGTCGCGATCAGCGCGGTGCGCCTGGGAGTCGTCGTGAGCCCGGCGACAAGCGGGGGCAACACGAGTAGCGAGATCAGGCGGACGTCCCGACCGAGCGCGACGCTGACCGTTACGCAGATCGCGAGGAGGCCCAGGCTTGCCCACGTCCACGGTTTGTGACCGGCCGACTTCAAGGCTCGACCGTCGTCACCTGAGGGCGATCATGAGCGCAGACTGCGAGCCGTCGTCTTCGGTCACTACTCGCGCGGCGGTGCGCTTCAACACGTCTCCGAGACCGGGGAGATGAGCCGCGGCAATGATCGCCTCGGCCTGACCGGGTTGGAGGTGTTCGATGCAGAGACCAACGCTGCCCTCGCCGATTGACACGCGAATCTCGCGAGTTTCTGCGGATATGACCGCGTCCACCGCGTGAAGGAGGGAGTCAACGACCGTAAGCGCATTGATCACCCGGTCGACCGGCAGCTCGGCCCGCGCCGCAGCGGCGGAGACCAGGCGCTCGAGCACCGGCGCGGCAAACCGTCGATCCGAGATCGAGACGGCGACGAACTGTTCTGCGGTCGCCTGCTCAGGCATCGGCAGGCTCACGACTGAACGAAAACTCCAGACGAACTGCCGTGCCCTGACTGTCTGACTCAACTTCGCAGCTGCGCGATACGGCCTCCATCAACGGGATCCCCAGGCCACCGGCTTCGGCGTCGTCATCCTGACGTTCGAGCCACGAGCCGCTGTCGACAACCCGGACCACGAAACCGTCATCGATCTGATCGAACGATACTTCCAAGTCGCCGGGAGAGCCGCGATAGGCATACTTGACGACGTTCGAGCAGGCCTCGGTGACCGCGAGTTTGAGGTCCTCGATCACTTCGGTGGAAGCCCCGAGTTCACGCGCTGCTCCGTCGAGCGCCTGGCGCACGAGCATCACATTCTCCGGCAGGGCGATCAACCGCAGACGGATAGCGCTCGCATTCTGCGGGCGCTGCCTTGCAGACAGTTCGATCGTCATCCGCTAGCGAACCTCGTGTTCGGGTCGGTGGACACCGCGACTGGCGACCACCCTACCCGTAGCGATTACCCCCGTGGGGGCGCTGGCAAACCGAATCCGTTCAGGCACAGCGAAACGGCCCGCTGCGTGCCGGCGGGCCGTTCGCTGCGATTGCGGCAAGAGTTGACTGCGTTGCTCGTCGGAGCCACTCTGAGAACCAGCACCCGGCATGCGCCGAATCCGGTCAGACTGCTGCAACCGGGTATCGGTTACCCGGGTGACTGAAATGTCAAACATCTTCAGTTCGATTCACCTTCGTCGAGTTGCTCGCGCGCTGACTTGAGCGCCGAACGAAGGATCCTCGAGACCTGCATCTGCGAAACGCCGATACGCGTGGCGATCTCCGCCTGGGTGAGGTCCTCGAAGAAGCGCATGTGCAGGATTTCCTTGTCACGGTCGTCGAGTTCAGCGAAGCTGCTGCCGAGCGTGCTCCGGAGCTCGGCCCGGCGCAGGCCCGGGTCGTTGGTCGCCAGCGCCCGGCTCTCGATCACGCCGCCCTCTTCGGAGCCGTCGCTGATCAGAGGCGCGGTGTCGTAGCCGGCGCCGGCATGCATCGCCTCAAGCACGTGTTCGTCGGTGGTTTTCAGATATGCGGCGATCTCGGAGACCGTGGGCGAGCGCTGGAGCTCGGCTGTGAGCACCTCGATCGTGCGCATCACCTCGGCGTTGAGCTCCTGCAGATCTCGCGGGGGCCGCACGCTCCAGCCGTGATCGCGAAAGTAGCGCTTAATTTCGCCGGTCACGTTCGGCTCGGCGAAGGTAATCAGACGGACGCCACGGTCAAAGTCAAATCTGGCGATCGCCTTGAGCAGCCCGAGCGAGCCCACCTGCACCAGATCGTCCGAGTCGAGGCCGCGATTTGCATAGCGCTGGGCCACCCGCCGCACCCATGGCAGCATCATTTCGACGAGTTCGTCGCGCGCATGCTCGTCGCCGGTATCGCGGTAACGTCGCAGCAGCGCCAGCTCTTCCTCGGCGCGAACGGACGGATTAGGTTTGTTCTGCCTCAAGTGGCCACCACCATATGAAGAATTCGTGTGACACGAGGCCAGTTGTCCCGCAGTACCCGCAGATGCAAGAAACGAACCCGACAACCAGCCGGCCCGTCGCGGCCGCCCCGCCCGAGCCTCAGGCCTTCGAGAAGGCATTTCGCATCGTGCTGATCTTCGCCGCCGCGCGGGTCCGCCGCGACTCAGGCCGAGTAGCGGTAAGGCGCGAAGTCGTCCGGGCCGATCAGGTCCGTGTGCAGCGCGACCACGAGGCAGTCGACCTCGGCGCGGAGATTCTCGTCGGCCAGCTGTTCGTAGTGCCCGCGCAGCTCGGCCTTGCCCTCGGCGAAGTGGCGACCGTAGGCGCGCGCTTCTTCCCAGCTGCACTCGCCGACGCGCACGTGGTGGCACTCGGGGCAGCGCAGCGTGAGGCGGACGGTGCCGGCGGAACTCGCCTTCGCGTCAACGGGTTGAACAAGGTCTGAGAAGCAGAGCTCGCAGACCTCGGGCGGAATGCTGCGCGGGGCGTCACGGCCAGCGAAGGTCTTCAGCGCGGCGGCGCGGTTCCTGCGGGTGCTGTCGATGCGATGCATGTGTTGCGATCCCCCGCGCAAGCGAGTAACGCGAGACTAGGACGCCCTGCGGACGATTCTGGGCACTTAATGGCGCAGCAGGCGCGAAGAAGCCGCAAAGTGGCCGTTTCCCTGTGTGTCCGCCGATCCGCTCTGGAGACTTTTGCGATGGGCGCAGCGTTTCTGTGGGGATTTGTCGGCGGCGCGGCGCTGCTTCTGGGGGCTGCGATCGCTTATCTGTGGGACATGCCCCCGAGGGTGCTGGGCGGGATCATCGCCTTCGGATCTGGTGTTCTGATCAGTGCTGTCGCGTTCGAACTGGTCGACGAGGCGAACAGGACCACCGACGGCAACTGGGCCGTGGCAGTCGGCCTGGCGGCCGGGGCGCTCGTCTTCTTCGCCGGGGACTGGTGGATTGACCGCGCCGGTGGCGCGAAGCGAAAATCGTCAGAGGCACAGGGCGAGGATTCGAACGCCAAGGCGATTCTGCTCGGCACCGTGCTCGACGGCGTCCCCGAATCAGTCGTGATCGGTTTCGGGCTGATCGGCGGCGAAAGCGTCAGCGCGGCGATGGTCGCCGCCGTCTTTCTTTCCAATCTCCCCGAGGCGATCGGTTCGACAAGCGGACTGAAAAGGTCCGGTTGGAGCGCGCCGAGACTCTTCGGGATGTGGGGCTCGGTCGCGGTGATCTCCGGACTCTGCGCGCTCGCCGGATTCGCGCTCTTTGACGGCGCGAGTGATGAATCGGTTGCCGTCGTCATGGCGTTCGCCGGTGGCGCGCTCCTGACGATGCTCGTCGACACGATGGTTCCGGAAGCGTTCAAGCTCAACGGGGCCGTCGCGGGTCTGCTCACCACGCTCGGCTTCGGCATCGCCTACGGGATCAGCGCGCTCGGCTGAAGGTTCGGGACCCAAATGCCCCCGCGATGTTGAAAAGACACCCGGGGGCGCGGCATCGGGAGAGTTTGAGTCCCAATACGTCGTCGAGCTTACGCGTGAAGGTGCGCCCGGCGGGATTCGAACCTGCGACTTCTGCCTTCGGAG
>JBPPNF010000051.1:0-2212 GCA_051306435.1 Solirubrobacterales bacterium
GCGGAGCCTCCTTGACCGGTGAATCCGTTGGTCCACCAGATCGCCGAGCCGTCGATCGGCGCTGCCATCTCGATCGGCGTTTCGGCCTTGATGACTCTGCGTACGCGCGCGTCGTTTTCGATGGCTGGGAGCGCATTCGCAGGGACGCGGGCAACAATCTGGTTGGGGATCGGGCTGGCACTCACCACCGAGCCGCCGCGCTGCGTGATCATGCGCTGAACGGAATCGTTTAGTGCGACGTCGGGCGCAGCTGCCTTGCGGATGAGGGGCAGCGCGGCGTTGCGCGAGTTCTCGGCGATCGAAGCAGCTACTGACTCGGTGTCAGAGCGCTGGTACGGATTGAGCTGGGCAGCGCGACGAGCAGCGGTGCTTCCCTTGGCGGATGTAAGCAGATCGGTCGCACGCTTCGGCAGTCGATCTGTGAATGTGTTGGCCTTCAGGAACACCGTCACCAACACAGTGGCTTGAGCGCTGTCCGGGGTGGCGGCAACACGGGATTCAGCATCTGTCGGCGCGGCGCGAGCAGGCGTGATCAGCCATGCAAACGCCAGCGCAGCAACACTCATCGGAATCGCAGCGGCGAGCAGTTGGCGCTTCGAGATTTGGGTTCTGGCGGTGCTCATCGCATTCCGTGCTCACTAGTTCTATCGGCATGTGATCCCAGCTTGATTCGCGCGACCGTACTCGCAACAGATCTTCCCGTATGGCTCCGGAGTCTGGGGAGGTTCGTACGAACCGATTCAGTGTTGAAACACTCTCCAGAGGGCGAATGGATCGCACTGCTGATGCTGCCAATCGCGTCAGTTGAGGTAGATCTTCACCGGCTTTGAACTGCCGTACGCGTGCCCCCAGGTGTCCTCCGACGGGGCGACAACCCGAAAGATGATCTTCGCGCGCACTTTCACGCCGTCGAACTTGTACTTGAACTTGAACCTGCCCAGCCGGTCGGTGTGGGCAACTCCGACGGCCGGGCGCCACCTCTTTGCGGCGTAGAACTGCAGCGCGACGATTTTGCCACCAGCCGGAAAGACCCGATCAAGCGATGTGACCCTGCCCGAGAAGGTGACGGTCTGGCCGGTTCTGGCCCGCCGCTTGTTGATCCTCAGCTTCAGCCTTGGACGGCTCTCGAGTCTTGCTGTGGATGATGATTCGCGGCGCAGTTCATTGCCGGCGAAGCGAACCTTGACCTTGCGGTTCACGCCGGCCGGGATGCGGAGCGCGAAGATGCCGTTTCCGTCGGCGCTGATCGATTCGACGTGCTTCTCCTTCTTGCTGAAGAGCTCCGTTGTCGTGACGTCGACGGCTGCTCCTGGGATTGGCCGGCCACGCTCATCGGTGACGACGCCGGTAGCAATCGCGCCGCGGTTGTATGCCGAGGTCGCCGACGAAGAGCCGCCCTGCAGTACGACCTTGCCCTTCAGGATTCTGTAGCAAGCGCCCTTTGACCGCTTGGTGCACTTCTTGACGACGCAACGCCTGGTGCCGCAAGTGCGAAGTGCCTTGAAGAGCTTTACGTTCACAGCCGTGGCGCTTCGCATCGGATTGCTCACGGTTGCAGGTGAGCCGTCTTGGTGGCGCTGTGTCGCGATCGGGTTTCCGGCCTGGTCGTATGCCGTGACGCGAACGTCGTAGGTGCCCCGGCCGAGGCTGGTGTCTGGGAAACGAGCGGTCGCCGTGCCCGATTCAACTGCGGTGCCGACAGCTTTGCCGTCGATGCCGGCGAGCGATGTCGGCAGCTGAATCCAGGCGCTCTCACCGTTGCCCGCCGGACGCACAGAAAAGACCGCGTAGGAAACGCCAGAAGGCGCATCCGAAAGGTGGGCTGCGAGCAGAGTTGGTCGTGTGGGGTCCTGCCGGTGTATATGTCCGGTGGGGTTTGTGGCGTCGATGCCGAAGGTGGTGGATCTGGCTGCGGCCTTGTTTCCCGCCAGATCAACCGGGACAAGGCGGAGTTCCTTCTGGCCTTCGGCGCCTACTTGGATGGCTGCTGATTCACCGCGAGGGGCGTCCTTGTCGAGCGGCCCGACGCTATTGACGGAGTATGAAAGAAACGCACCTTGGGTCGCATTGGTTTCAGATTGAGGCGCAGGCTCCATCCCCGAAAGCGCATCACTCCCCCTCAACTCAACCACCTTCCCATCCCGATACCACTTCCCATTCTCGACTCCAACGATCGTGCCGACAGGATCGGTCCGGTCAACCTTCGCCTCGG
>JBPPNF010000052.1:0-158148 GCA_051306435.1 Solirubrobacterales bacterium
CCTACCTTTGCGTAGCGCGCACTGGACAAAATGCGGAATTTGCGTGAGTTTTGCCCCCTTTCGTGGCGAGCTGGCCTCGCACCGTGTACATTGGCTGAACAGCCAGCCAATGCCCTCTGGTCCCTGCAGATCACGTTTCCTCCTAGAAGCAAGGTCTGTCCAAAAACACCCCGACTCATTCATCTCCGCACAGAGAGAGTCGGCCCAGCCAGGTGGTCGAAGCTCAGTCGGCCACCTGGCTTTTCTTTTGAATCAGCGCGAATATTTCATTTGTCGCAATTTGCGAAAGGCCGCAGAGCTGGGCGACGAATCGCGTCTACCGCTCAACTAAGGTGCAGCTGAGTGGCCAAGGACACGGAAAAACTCATTCGGCAGCTGTCGTTGATCTCGTTCTTGATGGCGAAGCGCCGTCCGGTCACCGCTCTCGAAATCAAGCGCGACGTCGAGGGATACAGCGAGATGAACGACGACGCCTTTGCGCGTCGCTTCTACGCAGACCGCGCAGAACTCGAGGCGCTCGGAATCGAACTCCGCGTCGACCGCGCCGTCGACGGTTTCTACGAGGCCGAGAACTACTCGCTCCCTCCCGAGAACTTCTACCTGCCGAGCGTGCAGTTCACCGATCGCGAGCTCGCATCGCTGACCACAGCCCTGAAGATGCTCGACGGCCGCTTCGCATACGCCGAGCCGCTGCGCCTCGCGCTGCAGCAACTCACATGGGGCCGCCCGTCGCCGCTTTCGGCGCCGGACGAAACCTCGATCCACATCGCCGTCGGTCCCGACGTCGAGGGCCGCGAACTCTCCCAGCGCCTCTCAAAGATCGAGAACGCAATCTTCCGCCGCAAGACGATCCTCTTCGAATACAAGACGATCACGACCGGCGCAACAGAGAAGCGCAAGGTCGACCCGTTCCACCTGCTCTACCGCGGCGGCCAGTTCTACATGATCGGCCACAGCCACGAGCGCGACGAGCAGCGCATGTTCAAGCTCTCACGCATCCAGGGCAAGATCAGCTACGCCAGCAAGGCTGAGCACGACTTCGCGCCGCCAGAAGACTTCGACCCGCGCAAATACGCGACGATGGCCGAGTGGCAGTTCGGTCAGACGGCGCAGAGCGCCTCGATCTGGATCAGCGAGCGCGTCGCGTGGCTTGTCGAGCGTCACTTCTCTCGCGCCGGCACGATTCGCGCGCCGCGTCGCGGCGAGGCCGTGCCCGGCAAGGGCGTCATCTTTGAGACCGACTTCACGGAGTCCGCGCCGCTGATTTCCTGGGTGCTCGGCCTCGGGCCGCGCGCGCAGATCCTTGAGCCGCCCGAACTCGCCGCCGACGTGCAGGAGCGCGTCGCACGCATCGCCACCGAGCACGACGGCGAGTTCGCGATCGCCCCGAAGATCGCTCGTCGTCGCGGCCCCGCCGCCGGCACAGGCGCTGCCGCCGACGCAGAGAACTCGATCCGCCCCGAGCGCTTCGCCCGCCTGATCACCCTGGCCGGCATCCTGATCGGCGCGACGCACACAGGCGCGACCGTTTCCCTCAGCCAACTCGTCGTGGACCTCAACGTCTCAAAAGAAGAGATCGAGGAAGACATCGAGGTCCTGAACGTCGTCAACTTCGGAGGCGGCAGCTACGTGCTCTTCGCGCAGATCGAAGACGACGAGATCTCCGTCGACAACGAGCCCTATTCCGACAATTTCGCCCGCCCCGCCCGCCTGCTCCCGCTCGAGGCGAAGGCGCTGATCGCAGCGATCGACCTGCTCGGCGAGTACTTTCCGAACGACTCGCTGCTGACGGCGCGCAAGAAGGTCGTCACAGCGCTCGGCGAGGACCCGGCCACCAGCGGTCTGCAGATCGCCGCCACCCAGGCCGACGACTCCGAGATCGCCACGCTCGTCTCACAGGCGATCCAGGGTCACCTGCTCGTTGAGATCGAGCATTACAAGGAAGACCAGGACAGCTTCACCAAGCGCACGATCGAGCCTTACTCACTGATGAACGGCCGCGAGGGCTGGTACGTCCATTCCTGGGACCGCGAACGCGAAGCGCCGCGCGACTTCCGCCTCGACCGCATCAAGACGGCCGATGTGAGCAACGAGACCTTCACCGTCCGCGAGGGGATGATGCCCGACCTCGACGGCTGGGCCCGCTCGGGCACGCTGTCAACCAGCACAAGCGCAAAGATCTGGATCAGCCCCGAGCGCGCACCGCGTGCCCGCGAGGAGTATGAACCCTCGCTTGAGCTGAAGGACGGCGCGATCCTGATCGACCTGCCATACGGCGGAGTGAACTGGCTTGTCTCCGAGATCTTCAAGTTCGGTGCCGATGCTGTGGTACTCGAGCCGACCGAAGCGCGCGACGCAGTTCGCGACGCCGCGAAGGCGCTGAGCGCCGAGATCGGCGGAGGCGGCGTCAAGACTGCCGCCGCGCGTCCCCGCTCGTCGGGCGACTCGCTCAAGAAACCCGTCGCCGCGGCCTAGTCAGAGGTAGGCTGGCCCCGATGGCTGGCAAGCGCGACCAGATTGTCCTGAGCGAAGACGAAATCGACGCGTTCCTTGAGCAACAACGGACGGTGATCGTCGGCACGAACGGTCCGCGCGGAGTCCCGCACGTGATGCCGCTCTGGTACATCGTCCGCGGCGCCGAAATCTGGGGCTGGACCTTCACCAAAGCCCAGAAGATCAAGAACCTTGAGCGCGATCCACGCGCGACGTTGCTTGTTGAGTCGGGCGAGACCTACGACCAGCTGCGCGGAGTCTCCTATGAATGCGATGTAGAGATGAGCGCCGACTACGAGGTCGTCAGGGCCGTCGGGATCGACCTCTTCACGCGCTACGGCGACGGCAACTATCCCGTCGACGCCGTGATCTCGATGATCGAGGCCCAGGCGCCCAAGCGCACCGCGCTGAAATTCACCCCGAACCGCACGATGAGCTGGGACCACCGCAAACTTGGCGGGACATACTGATGCCCCGAGTCAGCGCATGGCCAGAGGCCTGCTCAGGCAAGGCCGAGAGTGAGGACTTCGAGCTCCTGACCCGAGACCCGCACGGCGGCGTTCAGGTCTGGCGCGAGATGATCGAAGGTGGTCACGCGATCAAACAATGAATCGAAGGGCTCCAGGCCCGACGGATCGATACGAACGGACCGCCGGTGGTTCGTGGCTGACGTTCGGTTTCGAAAGTCACTGGTCGCCGGATCCTGATGAACCGGCCGCGAGCATTCCACGGTCACTTTCGCGCCAGCCTGTGAGTACGACAGCGGCCAGAAATGCCGTCTGCTCGTCGGTTGACTCGAGGTCGCCCTCGCTGCGGAACGACCGCATCGGAAAACCCTTCCCGGCGAACTGGCCGATCTGCCTCTCGTTCTCTCCCACGAACGTATGCGGGACTCCAGGCTTCGGTTGGTCAAGTGCCAGCGAACGGTCCCCGATTATCACCTCCCAGGTGTTCTGAGAGCCCCTCGCGTATCCGACTTCGCGTTCTCCGTCGACCAACCAGATCTGCGTGCCATCGAGCAGGATCTCGTAGTCACGACCTGGAGCCGACAACTTCAGACCGTCGCGCTTCAGAACCGGACCGGACGGTCGACGAATCTTGAACTCGCCCTCCGTGGAGGAGAAGCTCCTCTTTCCGCGGCGAAGGAACTCCATCCGCGTCAGTCGGGCCGGTACATCGGAGCACGAGAATGCCCGCGCTCTTCAAAGTACGCCCACTCCTCTTCGCCGAGCGGCGTCGAGGGCTTTTCGGCAAACCACCATTCGCGACCGATGCGGGTCCAGTTCGCGCCGGCGCCCAGGCGCCCGAGCACGGCGAGCACGCCGGTCTCCATCCGCCGTCCCATCAACTCGTCCGCCGGCAGCGACGCCGTGCGCACGAGTTCGAAGTACTGACTGCGAGGGTCGCTGAGCGCGCTGATCGCCTTCATCACGTACGGGCGGGTGATCTTCTGCTTCTTGCCCGAGAGGTACCAGCCACCCACGAGTTTCATGTGATCCATCAACAGCTCGACGTTGAAGTTTTCGCGGTCCTTGATGAAACCGATCTCCTCCATGTTGATCGCGAAGCTCTCTGGGTCCTCGTTGAAGACGGCGGTGATGACCGCGACCTGAAGCTGCATCTGGCGCTCGCCCAGGCGCTTGGTCATTCCGTAGTCGATGAAGGCGACTCGGCCGTCGTTCATCCACAGGTAGTTGCCGGGATGCGCGTCGGCGTTGAGCTGATGCAGGTGGTAAATCGAGCCGAATGCGTAGCGATAGATGATCTCACCGAAGCGGTCTCGTCGCGGCTGACTGAGATTCATCACTTCGTCAAAGCCCATCCCCTCGACCCACTCGCTCACCATCACGCGCTCGCGCGAGAGTTCGGTGACAACCTCGGGGACCTTGATGAACGGGTGATCGCGGTAGGCGCGCGCAAAGCGCCGCTGGTTCTGCGCCTCAAGTTCGTAGTCCAGCTCTTCAAGCACGCGAGCCTTCAGCTCCTTGGCCACCGCGCGCGCATCGAGCCCCGGCGCGACCATGCGGCCAAAACGCAGGAAGAGCGCAGCGTTCTCAACGTCCGCGCGCAGAGCGTCGGCGATGTCCGGGTACTGGATCTTCACAGCGACATCGCGCCCGTCCTTGAGCGTCGCGCGGTGCACCTGCCCGATCGAGGCCGCGGCGGTCGCCTCCTGATCAAAATCTTTGAACAACCGGTTGACAGGAAGATCCCACTGATCATCGAGAACCGACTTGACCTTCTTCCACGACATCGCCGGCGCGTTCTGCCGCAAAGTGCCCAGCTCCCGCTGGTAGATCTCCCGATACTCCTCCGGAAGCATGTCCACATCAATGATCGAAGCCATCTGCGCCACCTTCACCGCAGCGCCCTTCAAAGACCCCAAGGTCTTCACCATCTCTTCAGCAGACTGCGTGTGCCGCTTCTCCAAGGCGGCCTGTCCGCCCTCGCTCCCACGCAACACATTCGCCGAAGCCGTCCCGGCGAGCTTTATCCCCTGCCCCCCGAGCGCCTTGCCCACACGCGCAGCGCGGCCAAAGCGGCTCTTGGAAATCGCGCGGTCATCCTTGTCGGCCACGAGGCCAGCCTAGACGCCCCGCTTTCCAGCAAGGCCTTTACAAAACCAAACTCCACCCACGCCGAAGAGACGACTCCACCCGCTAAAATCCGCCACCGCATGTCAGACGACCGCCAAACAATCGAACTTTCCGCGCGCGAATCCTTTGGTTCCCGCGATGGCCGCCGCCTCCGTAAGACCGGGAACATCCCCGGAATCCTCTACGGCCGCGGCCGCGACCCGCAAGCATTCAGCGTCAACGAGCACGACCTTCGCGCAACCTTGAAGGCCGGCCACGCCCTGTTTGACGCCCAGCTCGGCGGCGACTCGGTTCCGGTGATCGTCAAGGACCAGCAGCACCACCCCGTGCGCGGCGACTTCACCCACATCGATCTTCTCGAAGTGGACCTCAAGCAGTCCATCGAATCGCTCGTCCAGGTCGAACTCACAGGCGTCGAAGACGCCCCGGGAGTCGTCCAGGGCGGTGTGCTCGACCAGGTCACGCGCGAACTCAACGTCGAGGCGCTGCCGACCGACATTCCGGACTCGATCGTGATCGACGTCTCCCACCTTGAGCTGAACGAGACCTACATGCTCTCGCAGGTCACGACGATCCCGTCAGAGCTCACGGTTCTCGACGACGCAGAGGAGACCGTCATCGCGACCGTCACCCCGCCGTCCAAGGCCGAGGCACCCGAGACCGTCGAAGAAGAGACCGAAGTTGTCGGCGAAGGCGAAGCTGCCGTCGAAGGCGACGACGACTCCGAGTCTTCAGACGAGTAGTCCGTCAAGGCTCTCCGTAGCCTTGTTCATATGAGCATCTTCAAGCGCGGCGGCAAGCCCGCCCCGGTTGACTGGCTGATCGTCGGGCTGGGAAACCCCGGCAAACGCTACGCCCGCACCCGTCACAACATCGGTGAGATGGCAGCCGAGCGCCTGATCGAGCAGCTCGACCTGGGCAAGCCGAAATCGCGCTATCGCGGTGCGTTCGTGGACGGCCGGCTCGGGCCCGGTGGCCCGCGCGTCGCCGTGCTCGTCCCGGAGACCTTCATGAATGAGAGCGGCCAGTCAGTCGGCCCGGCCCGCGGCGAGCTTCGCGTCGAGCCGGATCATGTGCTCGTGATCCACGACGAGATCGACTTCGCCTTCGGCAGGATCGAGAGCAAGCTCGGTGGCGGACACGGCGGCCACAACGGTCTCCGGTCGATCAAGAACGGACTTGGAACCGCTGACTTTCGCCGCGTGCGCGTGGGCGTCGGCCGCCCCGATTCGACCGATCCAGAGATCGTCTCGTCGTGGGTTCTGGGAAAGTTCGACGAACCGAGGGGCGAAGTCGACGCGCTGGTCGACGACGCCGTTCGCGAAACACTGCGCCAGATCGGCGTCTAGAGGTCATGGCCAAAACCTCGGGAGCGTTCTGCTGAGTCTGAAACCAAGCAGGTCGTGGCGGGCGACCGCAGCAATAGCGGCGCTATTGCGAGGATCGCACTCCGCGAGATGCGCAGCGTTTCAGGCCAGCAGAATACCGCGGGGTTTTGGCCATGACCTCTAGAACAGCGTCTCGGACTGCGTGGGCCGTTCTGGGCGTGAACGCGCAGGACGCCCGGGAGCGGTGGCCTTGGCCATGCTGCGACGTCGCTCAAGGCGAATCCCGCCGTAAGCGCGCTTGTCAGTGAGCGAGAGCTGGCTCTCTGGAGGGGCAAGCATCACGCGCTGTTTGCGTGCTTCGGCGCGCACAGCCGCCTCCGAGCGACGCAGCTTCTTGGCGATCTTTTCGGCCGGAACCTGATGCTCCGCCATGAGTTCCAGACGCATTCTGTCTGCGCCGGTCCAAGCACGCCCCGTACGGGCCTGTTGTCTGGTGACTTTTCTCATACTCACCAATCTATGGTTCGGGCCGGACGAACATATGTTCGTGTTTGGCCGTCGTCGGTCTCTGGCGTTCTCCTGCCCGACCGCTCACTTATGTAAACACCATTTTGGGCTTTTTGTTGCTGCGATTCTGTGAACGTTTCACCGCATAGAGTCTCGGCCTCAAGTGAGCGAGCTAGCTCTGCCAGTACGACAAGTCGAAGACGACGAGCTGTTCAACGCGCTCGGCGGCGCTTCTGCACGGGTTTTCGTCTCCCAGGCATTCACGCCGTTCACGCTCGCAGTCGCGGCGCAGCGCTTCGCTCCCGGCCGCACCACGCTGATCGTCGCGGCAGACGACACCGCCGCCCGCGACCTTGCCGCGGATCTCTCGGCCTACCTTCCCGGCAGATCCGTGCGCTCG
This sequence comes from Solirubrobacterales bacterium, assembly GCA_051306435.1. Classification (GTDB taxonomy): domain Bacteria; phylum Actinomycetota; class Thermoleophilia; order Solirubrobacterales; family JACPNS01; genus JACPNS01. The sequence continues at coordinate 7,326 of JBPPNF010000052.1, forward strand.
TATCCCGCGCGCGGAGTGATGTACGAATCGCATCTCGAGCCGCCACCGCACCTCGTCGGACTGCGCATCGCAGCGCTCGACTCGCTGACCGCCGAGGACTCTGACGCGATCGTCGTGGTCAGTGCCGGCGCACTGGCCGAGAGAGTTCCCGACCCCGCGCTCAGGCCGCACGGGTTCAAGCTGGAGCGCGGAGGCGTCGCCGAACTCGACGAGCTGGCACGAGACCTTGTGGCCAGCGGCTACGAAAGGGTCGACCGCGTCGAGGACCGCGGCCAGTTCGCAGCACGCGGCGACATCCTCGACGTGTTTCCCGCGACCGGCGACAACGCCGTGCGGATCGAGTTCTTCGACATCGAGATTGAGTCGCTGCGCCGCTTCTCGACATTCACGCAGCGTTCACTCGAGGACGTCGAGTTCGTCGAGATCGAACCGGCGACCGAGCTCGCCGCTGAGTACCGCAAGGACGCGACGCAGGCACTCGCAGACCAGGAAGAAGGCGACGACTCCCACCCCGCGGACATCGCCGAGTTGCTTCCGATCGACCGCTTCCACGCCCTGCTCGATCTTGCGCCGGACGACGCCTGGCTTGCCGTCGCCGCCCGTGAGGATGTCGAGTCGGCGCTGACAGAGCTCGGTTCGGATGTCGAGGCGACCTATCAGGACCCGACCGGCCACGGCCTCTACGTGCCGCCGGAGGAGCTGCTCGCGCAGATCGACCAGGGAGCGGATCTGACGATCAGCAATCTCGTCGCCGAGCCCGGCGGCGCCGAGCTGCGCGCAGAGCACCCGGGGAGCATGGCGCGCAGCTTCGATGCCGCCGAGATCGAGCTTGAGAAGCTCCAGCGCAGCGGTTACCGCACGATCATCGCCTGGAGCCGCAAGTCCGAGCTTGAGCGCGCGCAGTACAACCTCGCCCGCGTCAAACCTCGAACGCTTGAAGAGTCAGACAACCAACGCGAATGGACCGGCGTCTTTTTTGCCCGGCAGACGCTGCGCGAGGGCTTCGTCTCGCCGGCGCTGAAGCTCGCCGTGATCCCCGACCGGTTGCTGCTGAGGGCGGCCGGACGAAGCGCAGCGAAGACGAGCGCGCGCGGCCGGATCGCCGGCTTCGCCGATCTGGCGGTCGGTGACATCGTCGTCCACGAGGACCACGGGATCGCAAAGTTCGACGGCTTCGAGACCAAGGCCGTCGCCGGCATCACGCGCGACTACCTCACGCTGCTCTACCGCGGCGGCGACAAGGTCTTTCTGCCGGCCGATCAGCTGCACAAGATCAGCCGCTACTTCGGCGCGGCCGGGCCCGACGGCGTCAACCTCAGCAAGCTCGGCGGCAAGTCATGGGAGAACCTCAAGACCCGAGCCCGCAAGGCGGCGCACGAGCTCGCAGGCGAGTTGATCAACCTCTACGCCGCGCGCCGGCGCGCGATCGGCTTCGCGTTCAGCCCGGACAACGAGATGCAGCGCCAGTTCGAGGATGCCTTTCCCTACCAGGAGACGCGCGATCAGCTCGATGCGATCGAGCGCGTCAAGGAGGGCATGGAATCCCCGCAGCCGATGGACATTCTGATCTGCGGCGACGTCGGCTTCGGCAAGACCGAAGTCGCGCTTCGCGCGGCGTTCAAGGCCGTCCAGGACAGCAAGCAGGTGATGCTGCTCGCGCCGACCACGATCCTCACCCAGCAGCACTTCGGAACCTTCAGCGAACGCATGCGCGATTTCCCGATCACCGTCGACTTCGTCAGCCGCTTCCGCAGCAGGGCCGAACAGAAGGAGTCACTGAAGAAGTTCGAGGAGGGCGCGGTCGACATCATGATCGGCACGCACCGGTTGCTCTCGGCCGACGTGAGGCCGAAGGACCTCGGCCTGATCGTCGTCGACGAGGAGCAGCGTTTCGGAGTCAAGCAGAAGGAGCTCCTGCGCCAGCTGCGCATGCAGACCGATGTCATCAGCCTCTCCGCCACGCCGATCCCGCGCACGCTGCAGATGTCGATGGCGGGCATGCGCGAGATCGCGGTGATCGCAACGCCACCCGAGGGCCGCCGCCCGGTACGCACGCATGTCGGCGAGTGGGACGAGGAGGTCGTCAAGCAGGCGCTCCAGCGCGAACACGATCGTGGCGGGCAGTCGCTGTACATGCACGACCTGGTGGGAACGATCGACGAGACGGCCGACCGAATCCGCGCGCTGATGCCCGAGCTACGGGTGAACGTCGTGCACGGTCAACTCGACGAGCACACGCTCGAAGAGCGGATGATGGGTTTCATCCGCGGCGAGTACGAGTGCCTGGTCTGCACAACGATCGTCGAATCGGGCCTCGACATCCCCTCGGCCAACACCTTGATCGTCGAGCGGGCCGACAAGCTGGGCCTGTCGCAGGCGTACCAGATCCGCGGCCGCGTCGGCCGCGGTCGCGAGCGCGCGTTCGCCTACTTCCTCTACCCGGGCGCGGCGGCGCTCACCCAGGTCGCCGGCAGCCGGCTCTCGACCCTGGCCGACCACACTGAGCTCGGCAGCGGATTCAAAGTGGCGATGCGCGACCTCGAGATCCGCGGAGCCGGCAACCTGCTCGGCGAGGAGCAGTCGGGCCACATCGCCGCGGTCGGATTCGATCTGTACGTGTCGATGATCGATGCGGCGGTCGCAGAACTGGAAGGCAAGGGCGACGCGGAGTCGCTCCAGCCGGTCAGGCTCGACGTCTCGGTCGATGCCTACGTGCCCAGCGAGTACGTCATGTACGAACAGGCGAAGATCGAGCTCCACCGCAGAGTCGCCGGCGCACGCGAGCTGGCGGACGTCGGATCGCTGCGCGAAGAGCTGAAGGATCGCTTCGGCCCGGTCCCCGATCCACTGGAAAGACTGCTTCAACTTCAGGAGGCAAGGCTCAAGTTTGGTCGCTGCGGGGCCCGGACAGTGGGCTTCACATCCGGTCGACTGGTGGTTACGCCGATCGACCTCGATGCAGGTCAGGTGGCACAGGTTCGCGAAGATCACCCCACGGCCATCTACGATCGTGGCCAGCGCAGCATTGCGTTGCGTGTGGATGGGGAGCCGGAGGAGCAGTTCTCTGCTCTGTCGGGGTTGGCGGATTCTTTGGTAGGAGCCATCGGGTCTGTACCCGAACCGGTGTAGAAAAATCACTGTTCGGGGTCCGTTAAGCGTGTCTTATGCGCCGCAACATGCGAGTTTGCGGGCGGTTCCACTTGATATGTTCCCACCGCTTTTGACCTGAAAACTAGAGCGAAAAACAAACGAGCATCGAGCTGTGAAAAACATCACTTCGAACAAATATTTCATTCCCGGTTTTGCCGTCGTCGTCTTTCTGTTGGTGGCGCTTGTCCTCGTCGTGTTCCGTGGCGGAGTCCCGGACGACGCGGTCGCTTCCGTTGACGGCAACGCGATCCCGATCACTGAGTTCAACAAGACCTTGAAGGTCAACTCGGCCCAGAGTGGCGGCGTGGTCCCGGACCCGCCGGACTACACCAAGTGCATCGCGAACAAGAAGAAGACCACTCCCAAGCTCAGCGACTCTGCCCTGAAGAAGCAGTGTGAGAACGACTGGACCACCTCCAAGGACACAATCATGACTTCGCTGATCCAGCAGGAGTGGTTCCAGCTCGAGGCGGAGGACCGCGGCATCGAGATCAGCGACGCCGAGGTCAAGGCCCGTTTCGCACAGCTCAAGCAGCAGTCCTTCCCGAAGGCCGCTGACTACCAGAAGTTCCTCAAGCAGTACAACCAGACCGAGGCTGACCTGCTCAAGCTCGTCAGGGTGAGCATGATCCAGGAGAAGGTCCAGGCGGAGGTCACCGCGATCCCGACGCCCAGCACCGGACAGGTCGAGGACGAGTACAACAAGAACAAGAAGAAGTACGCCACGCCCGCATCACGTGACATCAACCTCGTGTTCAACGCCAGCAAGGCCAAGGCTGACGCCGCGAAGTCAGCACTCGAGGACGGAGACAGCTGGAGCGCAGTCGCCAAGGAGTACTCCGAGGACAGCGTCAGCAAGTCAAACGGCGGAAAGTTCCCGGGCGTGACCAAGGGTCAGTTCCCGAAGGCACTCGACGAAGCCGTCTTCAGCGCCGACAAGGGCAAGATCGTCGGCCCGATCAAGACGCAGTACGGCTACTACCTCTTCGAGGTCACCAAGGCCACGTCCGCGTCGCAACAGACGCTGGCAAAGGCCGCGCCGCAGATCAAGTCGACCCTCCAGCAGGAGGCCCAGCAGAAGGCTCAGACCAGCTTCCAGACTGAGTTCACCGACAAGTGGCGCAAGAAGACCAAGTGCGCCGATGACTTCAAGGTCGCTGCCGTCTGTGGCAACGCACCGGAGCCGAAGGAAGGCTCAACCGCCGAAGCCGGAGCAGCAGCCCAGTAAGCATTCCCGCCAGATTGATCCACGACTACGCCCGGCCGTTGTGCCGGGCGTTTTTCGTTCTCCGGGCGATTTGACGCACTAGGCTTCGGCTCGCTTCAGACACCCCCTTCCTACCCCACTCGGAGAGCTTTTCAATGACCGCCGTAGCCAAGACTCACGCAAGGCAGATCCTCGACAGCCGTGGCAACCCGACCGTCGAGGTCGAGATCACCCTTGAGTCCGGCGCGAGCGGTCGCGCAGCAGTTCCGAGCGGCGCCTCCACCGGCGAGTACGAGGCCGTTGAACTTCGTGACGGCGGACCGGCATGGGGCGGCAAGGGCGTCACCCGGGCGGTCGCCAACGTGAACGGCGAGATCGCCACCGCGATCCTCGGGATCGACCCGGAGGAGCAGGAAGAGTTCGACGCGCGCCTGCTGGATCTCGACGGCACGCCGAACAAGGGTCGCCTCGGCGCGAACGCGCTGCTCGGCGTTTCACTCGCCGGCGCGAAGGCCGCTGCCGCAGAGCGCGACCTGCCGCTGTGGAAGTACCTCGGTGGCCCGGACGCGCACATTCTTCCGACGCCGATGATGAACGTTCTGAACGGTGGATCCCACGCCGACAACTCCGTCGACTTCCAGGAGTTCATGGTCGTGCCGGTCGGCGCCGAGACCTTCGCCCACGCGATGCAGATCGGCACCGAGGTCTTCCACGCCCTGGCCAGCAGTCTGAAGGCCAAGGGACTCTCCACCACGGTCGGCGACGAAGGCGGATTCGCCCCCGACCTTTCAAGCAACGAAGCAGCCCTGCAGGAGCTGATGGCCGGCATCGAGGCCGCCGGTTACCGCCCCGGCGACGACGTCGCGATTGCGCTCGACCCGGCAACTTCAGAGATCTACTCAGACGGTGTCTACGAGCTCAAGCACGAGGGCCGCAAGCTTTCCTCGGAAGAGATGGTCGCCTACTGGGCCGAGATCGTCGACCAGTACCCGGTCGTGTCGATCGAGGACGGCCTCGACGAGAACGACTGGGACGGCTGGAAGCTCCTGACCGACACGATCGGTTCCAGCACGCAGCTGGTCGGCGACGATCTCTTCGTGACCAACCCCGCGCGACTGACCGAAGGCATCGAGCGCGGCGTCGGCAACAGCATCCTGGTCAAGGTCAACCAGATCGGCACGCTATCGGAGACTTTGGAAGCCGTCGGCATCGCCAGTCAGGCCGGCTACACGGCAGTCATGAGCCACCGCTCGGGCGAGACCGAAGACACGACGATCGCGGACCTCGCGGTTGCCACGGGTTGCGGCCAGATCAAGACAGGCGCGCCGTCCCGCTCGGACCGCGTCGCCAAGTACAACCAGCTGCTCCGTATCGAAGAGGCGCTCGGCGACGTCGCAAGGTACCCCGGCAAGTCTTCTTTCCGCGCGCTTTCCTAGCTGCTCAAGGGGCAGGGGACGCGCCAATCCACGCGAAACCCGTCCCTATGCCTTCGAAGGACTCAGGGAAGAGGTCGCGTGCTCCGCGTGAGCGGGTTCGCGTTGCGCACAAGAGCAAAGGGCGCCCGGTCTCCAAAGGCATCCGCTGGGACCGCCTCCCGGGCAACTGGCTCGTGGTCATCCTGCTCGTGATGGGCGCGCTCTACGTGCCGCCGCTGAAGGGCTACTACGAACAACGCAAAGCGACAAGCGCGGCGAAGTCAACCCTTCAGCAGGTAGGCAAAGAAAACCGCGCCCTCAAAGCAAGAGCCCGCTCGCTGAAGAAAGAATCAACCATCGAGCTCGAGGCCCGCAAACTTGGCATGGTCAACCCCGAAGAACGACCTTTCGTAATCCTCCGGTGACCAACCCGGTCGGGTACGGGTGTCAGATGACCTTGTCCCCGCAGACGTACTCAGTCGAGGAGACAAGGTCATCTGGAACCCAAGTCATGCAGCGTTGGTGGCTGCCTCTTCCGACGAGTTCTCTTCGTCAGCGGATTCTTCGGAGTACCGATTGATCACGATCTGATCAGATGAGATCGTCACGGAGATCGGACGGTGCCCCGCCCAGTGTTCGGCGTAGACCGGATCTTCAACGATCGCCGGATCGAGCCAGAGCCCGTAACCCTCTTCGCCGTGATCGAAGGTCGCTTCAAATGCCGGCCGGCGACGGCCTCGGCCGCCACGACGGCCACGACGACGGCGACGTCCGGGGGCAGCGCCCTCGTCGTCCTCGTCGGCGTTGGTCGCCTCTGCTTCGCGCTTCGCGAGAGCTGCTTCCAGCTCTGAGGCGATCAACGCGTCGTCTTCGGCTCGCAAGTCAAGTTCTTCTTCGATCCCGGGAGTTGAGTCTTGGGAATCGGCTGCAGCGGCACCGTCAGCATCGAGCGACTGCTCGCGCTTGAACGCGGCGATGTCTTCCGCCGTGGCGTCAAGCTGATGCGCGATCCAGGCGTCTGTGCGGCCCTGTCGGACCCATACGCGAATCTGGTTGAGGTGTGGTCGTAGCTGTCTAGTTGCCATGTCGCTGACCTTATCAGCGGCTTTCACGCGGAAATCGGTGCATTTCTCGGCCCGAAGGTATAGACAATCTGGCCAGCTATCCAGTAAAGTGAACGCACTGCGGGAGCAGGACATCCCGCGCGTAGTGGTTTTTAGGTACCATCACTGCTCAGCCCCGAGCGGCGGGCCTGATGGGTCGCCGCTCGAACGACGCAAAGTGCTTGGAGGCGCTGCATGCTCGTACTCACCCGGAAATCGAATCAGAGCATCATGATCGCGGATGACGTTGAAATCTCCGTGCTCTCAATCGTGGGTGACAAGGTCCGCATCGGCATCGAAGCCCCGAAGAACATCCCGATCTTCCGCAAAGAGGTCTACCTGCAGATCCAGCGCGAACAGGCCGAGGAACACGCCGGCTCGCCGGACGCCACACCCGAAGCAGTGGACGCCGCCCTGGGCCAGATCGCCGACGGCGCCTAGCTCCGCCTGCCCCGCTTTGCATGCCTCCGGCATGCAAGCCAAAGGTCCGCCGCAACGCCCCTTATTCAAGCCGTTTTCATTGCTTGCCAGAGGCATGCAAGAAGAATGCCTTGGGAATCACCCGTTTACGATTGCCAGTCGGTTGCATGCCGGAGGCATGCAAGGGCGTCGGGGGTTCGTTCTAGGCCATGATTGAGCTGAGGACTTGGAACATGCCCCAGCTCACAAGAACGACAGTGGCGACAAGCACGACCATGAGCGTGACGAAGCGCCGGAACTGGTGCTGTTCGTGCTGCTCGATGTAGCGCTTCTGCGTGCGCTTGATCGCTTCGTGACGCACTTCATGGCGTTGTTTGCGGTCGGTGTGAGTGTGCTCGTGGAACGCACGCTCGAACTCGGCCACTGATTGCCGCATCTTCATAACGCCATTCACTCTAGCGATCACAGGCCCGCCAAAGGCCTTTCCTAGTGCGGATTGCTACACGCTCCAGATCGGCAAATTGCTCGGCCTTTGAGGTGTTGGGCTCAATCTCCAGCGTTCGCGCGAAGCCCCGCCTGAGCAGCTCGGCATTGACGAACGTCTCGCCGATGTAGACGAACGCCAGGGATCGACCGAACCTGTCCTCTGTCTCGCGATCGGGCACCAGCCGCACCGTGCGACCGTTGACCAGCGACTTGTTGAAGGCACTGGCGTCTTTGCCGAAGCACTCGACCGGGCTGTCGGGCTTGACCGACTCGGGCGTGTCGACGCCGATGTACCGGACGCGTTCGGTGCGGCCGCCAGCGCCGCGCACGAGGATCGTGTCGCCGTCGACGACTCGGAGCACGGTTGCCGTTCGAGCTCCGGCCGGCGGCGGCGCGGAGGATTGCCCGGACGGTGCCGGCGAATCACCGTCGATGAGGAAATTCGCCAGCACCACCAGAGCGGCGAATGCGACAACCCAGGCCGCCGCATGCGCGCGGGACATCGGGAACTACGGCGTGCGGATGACGTTCTTGGTCAGCGTCTCGCTGATCGCAGAAACGATCTTCTTCGCCGCGGCAGGCTTGCGCTGCCAGATGTTGCGTCCGTAGATCACGCCTGAACCGCCGGCCTTCATGACCATTTTCGTCATGTCGAGGACTTCGGCGTCGGAGGCCTTCGAGCCACCCGAGAGCACGACGAGCGAACGACCGGCGCTCTCGACGCACTGGCGGATCGCTTCCTGCTGGTCGACCTTCATCTTGTTGTACGGCGCCGGGGAGTCGGCGTCTGAGTCGAGTCCGACCTTCGGCATGTTGATCTTGACGATGTCGGCGCCCATCTCCATGGCCATGCGCGACGCGTAGTCGATCGCGTAGAAGCTGTCCTGTCCGCCCTTGGCGGCGACGGCGCTACCGCGCGGGTAGGACCAGACAACCAGCGGAAGGCCGTACTTCTCGCAGTCGGCGCGAACTTCGCCGAGCTGCTTGAGGTCCTCGTCCTGACGGGGCGAGCCGACGTAAAGGGTGTAGCCGATGGCCGTGGCGCCGAGACGCACGCCGTCGAGCACGCTGGCGTTGACTGCGGAGAAAGCCTCGCCGCTGGGCGGAATGTCGGTCTTGCCGTTGACCTTCAGGAGCAGCGGCACCTGACCGGCCCAGTCGGGCCAGTACTTCGTGGCGAAACCGATCTGGCAGGCGATGCCGCTGTAGTTGGACGCGGCCGCGAGCGCGAACTCGTAGTCGGGGTTCTTCGAGGCGGGGTTGGGGAAGAAGTCACGCGGGCCGTGCTCGATGCCCTGGTCGATCGGCAGGTACATGAGCGTGCCGTTTCCGGGACCGTGCGTGTAGAGCATGTTGTAGAGACGCGCCTTCTTGCCGGGCGAGACTACATCGAGCAATGATTTCTGGGGCGATGACTGCTTGGCCATAGTGGGGTTGACTCCTGATCGATTCAGCCGCTTGGATGCGGGAAGCTTGAGGGCCAGAGCATAATCAAGCCGACCAGGCCGGAGGGAGCGACCTGTACGCTGCAGCCCAGCCATGCCCGAACGCGAATTCTTCGTCATCTGCAACAACTGCGGCAGCGAGGTCAGTCCCTACGTGACCGAGTGCCCGTACTGCGGCACCCGCCTGCGCAAAAGCGCGCCGGACCTGAAGAAGCAGAAGAAGGCCGAAGAGAAGGAAGAGCGCAAGGCCGAGAAGCGGCGCGAGCGACTGCGGGCGCAGTATGAGGGCGGCTCAAGCAGCGGTGGCGGGGCCGCTCCGGGGGCTTGGCTTGAGCGCACGGGCAGACCGATAGCGACCGGCGCGCTGGTTGCGATCTCGATCGTCGCATCGATCCTCGCGGCAAGCAACATTCCCGACGTCAGCGACTGGATGCTGGCCAACCTGGTGTACCTCGGCAACTTCACGAGCACGCCGACCGTCCTGCTCACGGCGCCGTTCATTCATCTTTCGGCCGGCTACGCCTTCGTGTCCCTGTTCGGGTTTGCGGTGTTCGGCGCAGGCCTTGAGCGCCGGTTCGGTCCCGTGGCCGTGGTGCTGCTCTGGTTTGTCTGCGGGGCGGCCGGAATCGGCATGAAGGCGCTCGCCGACCCGGCGCATGCGGCGCTCGGCGCGATGGGCTGCGTCGCGGGAGCGATGTTCGCCTGGACGATCTACGTGGTCAACAAGGAAGACCTGCGTGACCACGACGCACTCGGCCTGGCCGCGATGGCCCTGGTCGTCTGTGCGCTGCCGATCGCCACCGATTCGGCGAGCGTCTGGGTACTGCTGGGCGGCGCACTCGCCGGTCTGATCAGCGGCTTCGTGCTGACGCGACTCTCACCGCGCGACTAGAAGCTAGAAGTCGAACTTACGCGGCGGCGCTTCGTCGAACCAGAGCTTGTCGTGCTCTGGCGTTTCTTCGAAGAAGTCTGGCGTGGCCTCGAGCAGGTCGTCCTCGTCGACGGCTTCGGGCTCTTCGGCCGCCTGCGCTTCTTCCTCACCGAACTCGAACTCGATCGTGCCGGTGATCTCGCCGGACTTCGGCTCTTCGACGCTTGATGCGACGGCCGTTTCAGTGATCGGCTCTTGGGCGGGGGCGGGCTCTGGTTCGGGTTCCGGGGCCGGTGCCGGCGCTGGTGCTGGCTCTGGCGCAGGCTCTGGCTCTGGCTCTGGCTCTGGCGCAGGCTCAGCGGCAGCGGCAGGCGCTTCCTCGCGAATCGGAGGACTCAGGGCGTCTTCGAGCTCGTGTACGACCTCTTCGGGATCGGCGCCGTGCTCCTGTTTCAGGGCCAGGTGAGCCGCGATCGCGTCGGCGAGCGATCCGCCGGGAACGTCCGCGGAGTCGCCCTCGGGGGTTTCAATGTCATCTGCCATGCGGGCCATCTTACGGCGATCGCCGGAAGCTCTGCCCTGATGACCGGATAAGCGGGGATGATTCCCAGATGTCGCCGAAAACGTTTCTGCTCGTCCCGACCGCCCTGATTGCGGTCTCTGTATCGATTGAGGCGACGCTGCTTGCGGGCGTCGCCAGCATCGGCACCACGACCTACCACATGATGCACCTCGCGCTGATGGCGGTCCTGATCGTGGCGCAGTTCGGGGTTTACGCGTACGCGCGTGAACACGGCGGGCCGGCGCGGCTCGCGCTGCTGTTCGCGATCGGAGCGTCCTGCACCGGGATCGGCGATTTCGTCAACGGCGCAGCAAGCGGCATCGAGCCGATCTCACACAAACTCTCGTGGGCGCTGCTTCTGTTCGGCACCGGCTACACGCTCTACACAGTCGCGCTCTGGCTGCACAACGAACCGATTCTCAGAGGCAGAGCGAGCAACTTCGCACGCTGGCGCTACCTGATCGCCCTACCGATCCTCGCCGTGAACGTCGCCGGCTGGCAGATGCAGGTGGGGCCGAACGTCGACGGACTCGACCTGCTCGCCTGGGGCTCGTTCATCTTCAACGCGACGATCTACGTCCTGCTGCCGACCTTTGCGATCTGGTTCTTCCACAGCTCCGGCTGGAGCGTCGGCGGACTGATCGTCCTGATCGGCGCGATCATGATCCAGTACTCCGACCTGATCCTCTTCGACTCGTGGCTCCGCGACGGCAACCCCGACGTCCCACCGTTCGAGCTCTACGCAATCAACTGGATCGTCTACTTCAGCGGCCAAGCCCTGATCTCAATCTTCCCAGCGCTGGCAATCCAAGAACGGACCTGAATCCTCGAACCATCGGCTTAAGCGGCGCATGTTCAAACCACGAACTCGCCGAACGGCTCGCCTGTTCCAATTCTACGCGAGCAAGGATTCTCGATCAAGTGGACCCAACGTCTGTCTCCGTGCCGCCGACGAGTCCCGTTGTGCGTCCGGCAGCGGTCCGGCGCGCTGTCAGTCAGGTACTTCTCGACTCGGATCGACCGATGTGCGCCGCGAGCGACAGCTCATCGATAACACGAATTTCCAGAGGCCTGTATCGCGCCGGCTCAACCGAGGTGAATCGCGAACTCAGGCGTTAGTCGAACTGCCCGAGCCATTTCCGTTCGAACAGCACCTTGCCAAGATGGCCCACTCGCGTCGGCGGGAACAGACGCACTTGTGGGTCGGGCTCGGCGAAGAAGTCGCCCCTTGCAACGCCGGCCTTGCCACGTCCGATCTCGAGGAAGCATGATCCGTGACCCGCGAATCTGGCGCTGGTCTCGTGACCACGTGCGATGGCGATCAAGTTGTCGGCAACGACGCGGGCTTGTTCGTTCGCGAAGACTCCTGCCTTCGGGAGCGGCTTTCCGTTGGCCAACGGAATAGCCGTCACGTCGCCGATCGCGTGAACGTGATCCGCCGCGCGCAGGGTATGCCGGTCAACCGGAATCCAGCCGTTCGGCCCGGCCAGCTCCGAGTCGCGCACAAACGCCGGCGCTCGGTGTGGCGGTATCGCGATCAACAGGTCATATCGTTCCACGTCGTCCGCGAAGCGCAGCACCTGTGCGTTTTCATCGACTTCGCCAAGCGTCCGATCAGGGCGAAACGCGATGCCGCGTTTCTCCAGCATCGAGGCAACGCGATCACCCACTGCCGGTCCGGCCACCGGCATCGGTTGCGGTTCGACGGTGTGAACTCCCACCTGCGATTCGACACCGCGCCTGCGCAAGTACGCCTCGATCAGAAACGCCGCTTCATACGGTGCAGCCGGGCATTTGTACGGCATCGACGGAACCACAATCTGAACGCGTCCGCCGTTGAAATTGCTCAGCGTTGCTCCTAAGTCCGCGGCTGCGTCCTTCGTGTAGAACGATGACGCATTTCCGAGTCCTGGCACGTCTGCAAAATTCAGCTCCGCACCAGGGGCCACGACCAGTTCGTCGTAGCTCACCGTTGAGCTGGTCGTCGTCACATTTTGCGCCCCAAGATCTATCCCCGTGACACATTCGCTCACCAGCTCGACGCCCCAGTTCGAGATCGAGTCGATCGGCCGCGAGACCTGTTCGACGTTCCGCGCGCCGTTCAGCAGCCAGAGAAACGACGGTGCGAAGTCGTGGTTCACTGCCGGGTCGATCACGACGATGTGAATGTCCTTGGCACGTTCGGACAGTCGCTTGGCGCACGCCACGCCGCCGACTCCAGCACCGATCACGACCACCTTCATGCTGACTTCTCCGATCGTTCGCCCGGTGCGATTTCGATCGGCCGTCCCTCGGCGACCCATTCTGCAAACCCGATGTCAAGCCGCTCGGTAGCAAGACCGAAACGCTTCATCGCGCGCACGGCGCTCGGCGCGAGCACGCAGTACGAGTCGCGGCAGTAAGCGACGACACTCGAATTTCGTGGCAGTTCTGAGATTCGGTCCGAGAGATCTTCGAGTGGCAGCGAGATCGCTCCGGGAATGTGCCCCGCCTCGAACTCGTCGCGGGGCCGAACGTCGATCAACACGACCTCGTCGTCTCGCATCCGGGCGAACAGGCGGTCGCTGCCGATCTGTTCGAGGTCTTGTGTCTCAGTGAGAAAGTCGCGGACGAGACTCTGCGCCTCCAGGCTGCGCGCCTCGGCGAGTTGTCGCAGTGAGACCAGCGCCGAGAACACGGACTCGTCCGCCAGCCGGTAGTGGATTCGCTGTCCGTCGCGTCGCGTGTCGACCAGCCGGGCTTGCCGCAAGACCTTCAGTTGCGACGAAACCGTGGTCAGTGGTGCCGAAAGCCTGGTCCGGATTTCGTCGACGCTGCGCTCTCCTTGAACCAGCAACTCAAGAATGCGCACGCGCAACGGATTGGCGAATGCGTGCCCGAGCTTGGCGATTTCGGTGTCGAGATCGACCGACTGCATGACCATCTCAGAACACCAAAACCTTGTCAGCCCAGAGCGACCACTCGGTGAGCCCATCGAGGTTCGACCGCGAAGCGCCTTCGACGAGCGGCACGTCGGCGAAGCCGCGGGCGTCCAGGCAGGTGCCGCAGACACCGACCTCAGCCCCTTTTCGCGTGATCGAGCCGACCATGCGCTCGATGTTGTAGTAGCCGTCGGGTGTCTGCTGGCCGGCGACTGCGCAACCGGCGGCGTCGCCGAACAAGAACATCCGAATCTCGACGCCGTCCTGCTTGATCAGCGAGCGCGCGAGCCGGAGGCCGTTGTATGAGCGTTCCGTCCCGTACGGCGGATCGTTGAGAATGACGAGGAAATGATTAGCCATGCGACCATAATACTATATTACGAGAAACATCGTAAGATTACCGAGACACACAACGACTCGCCCGCCCTGATGGGACCGTGTGGAGATACGTAGACGTCGAGATCCAGATCGAGATTCGCGGTGAGTACCGGCACGTCGCCGAGGGCGGATCTGGCTGATCACTGCCGGCGGTTTGAACTCTGCAAATTGGTCGCGTGAAGAACCTCTGTAAATCCGCAGGAGTGGGCTTGACCGGCGCATGTTCAAACCGACTTATGGCAGACCGCGTCGCCTGCTCTAATTCTACGCGAGTAAAGATTCTCGATCAAGCCCTCAATGCCGACGATGTGCAACCTCGGCTCATCGAAGTCGCACGACCGTTGGCAGTGCGAGAAGCCGTGAAACAGGTGCTGGAAGATTCCCAGCGCCCATTGCGTTACGTTGCGGTTGTCGAGCTTGTTAGCCGGAGGCTGGGCTGCAACGTCAGTCGATCAACGGTCAGGTCGGCACTCAGTGATCTCGCGGCGTCTCCGACATCTTCAGTGATTCGCAAGCAGCGTGGCCTTTACGAGACGCGGACTACCTTTATCTCAGCGCCTTGCCGCCGTCGAGCACAAACAGCATGCCTTGCTGCGGGTCAAGCCCGCGATCGACGAGGTCGGTCAGCAACGCAGTGGAGACCGTCGCGTTCTCGGTTGATCCCTCCCACAAACCCAGTGGCAGCTTGACGCCTTCGGTTGTGACGCCCAGGGCGACCACGACCGTGCGGCCTTTCAGGTCGAGTCCGTCGATCATCAATGCGGCCAGCCGCACGTCGCCAAGGTCGCGGCCCATCAGCTGCTTCATGGCGTCTCTCGTGCGGACGACAAACTCACGCGAGACGGCTGACTTGGACGTTGAGACGGCAGCTTCTTCGACTGCCTCGCCGACCGCCTCGCCGGCACCCTTGAAGCGGCGCGTTGAGATGCCCGCGAGCATCCGGTCAAGGATTCCTCGGCCGAGCGGGTCGCGACCTGCGAACTGCTCGTAGGTAGCAACTTGCGCCTCGCCGCCGCCCTTCCTGCGGATCCGAGGCCGGCGGATTCTCAGGCGCCTGGCACCGAGGGTCACCTGGCCGTTCTCGTGGCCATGGCGGTAAACCGTGCGCTGCGGATCGTGGGCTCCCTTGGGGCCGGCAAGCCGCGTGACCTCTTCGTCCATCAGCTCCTGCATGACGGCCATGCCGGTGAGGGCCAACTGGAGACGATCGGGCGCTTCGTTCGTCGCGCCGATCGGCGCGACGACAGCTTCGTTGTGTAGGTTCTGCATTGTTTGGTTCTCCTGTATTTTCGTTGTGGAAAATTGCCTCGTCACGCTCCCAAAAGGAGCGGACGGGGCTGGAGAACCGGCGGGTGAAGTTCTACGGAGAGTGGGGCAATCTCGCGGATCGAGCACCTCTTCGGCCGTGTCCAGCTTGAGCCAGCGATTCGCGAGCGGATCAAGGCAGCAGTCTTGGCCTACTTGGACGAGCGGGGCCAACACGCTGCGCCGCGACTTGCCAAGGCCGAAGCTGAACTGACGAAATTGAAGAACCAGGAGAAGAAGCTGCTCGACGCGCATTACGCGGATTCAATTTCCAAAGATTTGTTCGTCGAAGAGCAAGCGCGGATTCGCCGCGAACGCATCGCGGCCGACAAGCTGATCGAACGATTGAGCGCCGACGAGACGGTCGTGCAGGAAAAGGTGATGACGGCTCTGGCCATGACCGATCGAATTCAGACCGCGTACATCGCGGGAGACCCCAGCGCCAAGCGACTATTCAACCAGGCGTTCTTTAGATGGATTGCGATCGGCCACGAAGATGTCAGCGACTTCCAGGTCGCCGAGCCTTTCGATCAGTTCGTGGAACTGGTTGCGGTTGATGTGATCGAGGAGGAGTCTTTGGTTCAGACGAGCGCCGTGTCAGCACTCAAAAGCAAAACCGCCGACCTCTTTTCAAAGGTCGGCGGTTTGAACTTCAACAAAATGGTGGAGCTAGCCGGATTCGAACCGGCGGCCTTTCGATTGCGAACCGAACGCTCTACCAACTGAGCTATAGCCCCGTGCCGTGAGAATGGTATCGGCGCAGCGATCGCGCGAGACAGCTCGCGGCTAGAGCGTCTCTCGCTCGCCGACGCGCAGCTGCTTGGGAGTCGTGAAGTTGGCGAGATCAACGGTGTCGGTGGCCAGCTCTGACCAGTCGCCGTCGAATTCGAACTCCGCAAGAGCGGCGGTGGGAAACTTTGCCGCCACGCGGGTGAGGCCTTCGCTCTCTCGGGCGATCTCGACAGAGAGGTCGTGAATCGAAGGGTTGTGCCCGACCAGCAGCACTGCCTTGCGCTTCTTCGGGACGCCGCGCAGCACATCGAGCAGGTCCTTCCTGGATGCCCGGTAGATCGCGTCCTCGAACTCAGTCTTTGCATCGCGGGGCAACGCGCGGGCGACCGCCATGAGCGTCTCGCGCGCCCGGCGCGCCCCGGAGCAGTAGATGAAGTCCGGCTCGATCCCGCGATCGAGAATCAGCTCTGCGATCAGCTCGCAGTCGTTCCAGCCACGCTCGGTCAATCCACGCTCGTAGTCGAGCTGCCCGGCCAGCTCCCAGCTGGACTTCGCGTGGCGCAGAAGGTACAGATGCCTCATCAGCCGGCTATCGCTCGGGTCGCGTCGGCCCGACGTGGTCGAAGATTGCTGCGACGTCATCCTTGCCACGGCCTGCTTCGAGCGCCGCGTTGAAGTGGTCGTTCGTACCCTCGGCAAGCGGGAGCTGAAGGCCCGCCTCGCGCGCGGCGCCGACGATCAGGCGCGTGTCCTTGGTCCCGTGTTCAAGCGGAAAGTTCGGTTCGAACTCTCCGTCGAGCATCATCCTGCCCTTGACCTGCGCGTAGGCCGAACCGACGGGAGCGCCGTCGATCGCATCGAGAAACGCTTCGGGATCGAGGCTCAGCGCGGAGCAGAGATGCACGGCCTCGGCGATCATCGCCGTCTGGGTGAGCACCCAGTGGTTGGTCACGAGCTTCATGCGCGAGCCGTTGCCGGCCTCGCCGAGCCATACCGTCCTGGCGCCGACGGCGTCGAGCACCGGGGCGGCAAACTCAGCGGCGGCCTTGTCGCCGGAGGCGAGCATCACGAGCTGACCGGCCTCGGCGGGATTCTTGGTGCCCGATACCGGAACGTCCACAAATGCGACTCCGGCTTCGGCGGCCAGGGCGATCAACGCATCTGTTCCTTCGACCCCGATCGTCGCGCACTGCAGCCACGCCGCGCCCTCGGCGAGCCCGCCGAGCAGCGGCTCCATCACCTCGCGCGTGACCTGCGCGTCCGAAAGCACGCTGATCACCACATCGCGGTCACGCACGGCCGCAGCCGCATCTTCAAAAACTTCTGCGCCGTCTTCGGCCAGCGGCCTCGCCTTCTCGGGACTGCGATTCCAGACAGCGGTGCTGATCCCCGCCTTGACGGTGTTGCGCGCCATCGCCGCACCGATGATGCCGGCGCCGAGGATCGCGACTGACGTTGCCCTGCGTTCTTCGCTCATCGCGCCGACGATATCGCCGACGCCGCGCGCGACGCTCACATGCTCAGAACCAGTTCCTCCAGGCGGTCGTAGGCCTCGGTCAGGCCGCCTTCACTGCCGGAGCCGACCGTTCACGGCCAGCCACGCGCCTGACGAGGTCGAGCGTCGGTGTTGATTCAACCGTTTGGTTGACTGATCCACGATCGGTATGTTCCGTGCATGAGCACCTTTGAACAGGAAGTCGCGAGGAATCACGCGCGCGCGATGGAGATCGGTCGGCGGATGGCTGGGCCCGACGCGGTGGTCTCCCCGGCGATGATCACAACGCGCGGCGGACTGCTGCGCAAGCGCAAAAAGAACGGTACGGTCATCGCCGCACTCGCCTCTGGCGTACTCCGCCTACAGCCGGTTGAACCAGTCGAACTTGACCTGGCAGGCGAGCTGATCGAACTCACTCCGGCGAGAATCGAGAGCGCCATGAGCAAGCCCATTGACATGCCCGCCACAGACGGTGAGCCACTCTGCTCGGGGTTGGTCGTGAAGGTCAACACGGTCGATGGGGCCAGTTTCGAGCTGAGCTTTCTTGACGGCTCGGGCGATCTCTTCCGCGACCACACGCCGGAGGCGCGCGCCGAGATCATCTCCGCCTTCGACGCCTTCGTCGCCTGGGCACCAGCCGTTGGCGAGTCTGTCTGAGAGAATTGCCCAATGGACTCCACTGAACTTAAATCACTTCAGCGTCCGCTCAAGCAGAGCTACCGAGATGACGCCGCGAGTGCGCTCATCACGCTTGAAGCGAGCGGAAAAATCGATGACCAGAACCTGACGTGCTCGGTCGCAACCGGCAAGGCGATTGTTGAGGCCGGCCTGCACCCCGCGTCCGGCGGCTCGGGAACCTTTGCGTGCTCGGGCGACATGTTGTTGCAGGCGCTGGTCGCATGTGCCGGCGTGACGCTGCAGGCGGTTGCGACCAATCGCGGACTTGAGCTCGCTGGAGGTTCGGTCCGAGCAGAAGGCGACCTCGATTTTCGTGGGACCATGGGCGTCGATCCCGATGCGCCGGTGGGCTTTCGTGACATCCGGTTGAGCTTCGAGCTGGAGGGTGATCTCTCCGACGAGGAGATGTCAACGCTGATCGCAACGACAGAGCGCTACTGCGTCGTGTTGCAGACATTGCTCTCACCACCGAAGATCGCGGTCGCTTGAACGAGCGCAATTGGAGGGAGCCCCCTATACGATGTGAGTGATGGCCAGCAGTTGGAGAATCTCTGAGCGTCAGCGCCAACTCGAGGACATTGCGCTCGACGTCGCAGGCCTCGCCCCGGAGGCGACCTCGGTCGCCACGATCGCTGCAAAGCACGGACTGTTCGGCAGGAAGTCGGATGAGGAATTCGTGATGCTCGCGCTCGCCCCGCCGTTTCTGCACATTCAGCCGGTCGACGAGAAGACTCTCGCCATCACCGCTCCCCCGCTCACGCTCACAAAGGACGATCTGAGCCACGTCGCTGTGCACCCTCACATCGCGGAGATCCGCGGCCGAGAAGAGCGAATCACCGTCGAAGTCGAGTTGCGGTTTCGGGACGGCAGACGCTTCGAACTGCTCGTCCCGAGCGGGGCGATCTATGGCGACGAAGCGACGCCGTCGATACGCGCCAGGACGACAGCGATCTGCGACGCCATCGTCGACTGGTTGAAGTCTGCCGGCTAGAGGTCATGGCCAAAACCTCGGGAGGGTTCTGCTGAGTCTGAAACCAAGCAGGTCGTGGCGGGCGACCGCAGCAATAGCGGCGCTATTGCGAGGATCGCACTCCGCGAGATGCGCAGCGTTTCAGGCCAGCAGAATGCCGCGGGGTTTTGGCCATGACCTCTAGCGCTTGTCGCGAATGATCACGCTGGCCCCGCGCTTGGGGATCATCGTGACGTTTCTGTGCTGCACATGCTCGGCCTCCGGGCGGTCCGGCTCGATCTCCAGGCGCGCCGCCATGCGCTCAAGCACCACGCGCATCTCGGCCATCGCGAGCGATGCGCCAAGACAACGACGCGTGCCGCCGCCGAAGGGAATCCACTCGTAGGTACCCGGCTTGTGGCCGACCCAGCGCTGGGGTTTGAACTCCCAGGGCTCGGGGTAGAGGTCTTCGCGGTGGTGCACCAGAAGGATGCTGATGGTGATCGGGGTGCCGGCCTCGACGCCGTACTCGCCGAGCTGCCACGGTGCCATCACGCGGCGTCCGACCATCGGGATCACCGGACGCGAGCGCATCGTCTCCTGGATCACGTATTCGATCTGGTCGGCCTTGTCGGCGCGATCGGTGCGGACGGCGTCGTAGAGCTCGTTGTAGGCGTCGGGGGAGCGCACGAGGCGCTCCCACGCCCAGGCCAGTGAGTTGGCGGTGGTCTCGTGGCCGGCGAGCAGCAAGGTGATCAGCTCGTCGCGCAGCTCGCGGTCGGTCATCGCCTCGCCGTCCTCGTCGCGGGCGCGCATCAGCATCGACATGATGTCCTTGCGCTCCTCGAGGTTCGGGTCCTTGCGGCGCTCGGCGATCACTTCGTAGACCGGTTTGTCGAGCTGGGCGAGGGCGTACTTCTGGATGCCGACCGCATCTTCACGGCCGACGTTGACGTACTCACTCACCTTCGCGATCGGCGTGGTTGAAAGCTCAGCCAGCTTGCGCGTGACTGCCGCGAGGCGGTACTCGGAGGTGCCCTTCTCCGGGCGGCCCACAACGCCGAAGATTCCCGACATGATCACGTCGAGCGTGACGTCCTGCATCTTCGGGGCGATCTCCATGACCTCGCCGACGGGCCAGTGGTCAATTGACTTGTCGATCGCATCCTCGATCATCGAGATGTACTGCGCGATCGAGTCGCCGTGAAAGGAAGGGAGCAGCAACTTGCGCTGCCGCAGGTGACGCGCGCCGCGCGCAGTGAGCACAGAGTCCTTGCCGACGATCGGTCGCAGCGGCGACTCGGTGGTGAGCGTCGGGGCGACGTCCGGCGATGCGGTGAAGAGCGATCTGGCGTGATCGGGGTGACCAGTGGTCACGGGGTGCCCGGGGATGATTCCGTGGAAGCGGAAGACCTCGCCGAAATCCTTTCGGCCCTTGAGCACGAACTCGGCCTGACGTTGGCCGAAGCGCAGAACCTGGTTCCAGCGCGGGAGATCGAACTCGGGCACGCGCTTGAGCGTGGCGAGTTCTGCTTCAGTGATCTGACCCGCTGGCGAAGCCGGGTAGGAGCCGATCAGCGGCTGCTCTGTCCTCGTGATTGTTTCTGGGGGAACCATGACGTCAAACAGTGTAACGGTTTGTCAGAGCGCCGCGTTCGCTATCTGCACGCCCGCCCAGACGCCCACCGCACTGCCCGCGATGACCGTGATCAGCCAGCCCCATGCGTTACCCATCGTTGCCTCCTGTCCGCTCGCCGGTCACCGGGTCGATGAAGTCGTTGGTCGGCTCGACCTTGCGCTCCGCAGCCTGCTCGGTCGTCGGCGGCTTGTTCATCGCGTTCGGGTCTGACTGCCCGTACATCGGGTCGCCGGGCATGCTGCGGACGAACTCGACGTTTGCTCGCACGACCGGGGTGTCGAAGACTGGTTTGGCCTCTTCGGGGTTGGCGCTGTCTTTGAAGTAGCTGCGCAAAGCCATCAGGCCGGGGATCAGTCCGCCGAGCGCCATCAGCCAGAAGACGACGCCGCTGATGATCCAGCCGGTTCCGCCGCCGGTGAGGCTTGGCGGCGGGTCGAGACCGAGATCGATGAAGTTGTAACCGAGCGCGCCGAAGAGCGCTGCCCAGAGCAGCAGCCCTACGCCCGAGAGCCTCACGCCGCCGTACCAACCCGACGCGCCGACGAGAACTCCGGCGAAGATCAGACCGACGACAATCCCGCCCATCAGCAACGTGGTCTGCCCGGTTGAGCAGACCTGACCAGGATTGATCTGGTACGGACCGCCAGAGGCGCAGGCACCGCCGCTGTTGATCATCAGATCGCGCATAGCCATGTAGACGGCAGTGAGGCACGCGGCGAAACCTACGGCACCGACGAAGACGGCGGCGAGCGCCAACGGGCCACCGGCACCGCGCCCGCCGCCGCTTTCGTTCGAAGCGTCAGCCATTACAGCCCGAGCGATGAAGCCCAGTCAATCCAGACGATGTTCGGATCCGCCTGGTCGACCTTGAGCTTGATCTGCTGGCCGGGCGCGGCCTTTGACAGGTAGGGCGTCTCGACGACCTGCGTGACCGACACCGGGTACGGCACGCCGCCCTCGGGGAAGACGGTCATGTCGATCTGCATCGTCGGCTGGAAGTTGACCATCGCGCCGGTCTGCATCGCGGCGGTGATCGAACCGGTCGCGTCTTTGCCGGACATCGAGAGATTGGCCGCCTGGGTCTGCGCGGCCATCATCGCGTTGGCCTCCTTCATCCTCTCCATGCCGTCTGCCATCTGCTGCCCGGGATCCCAGTCCTTCTGGATCTCCTTGGACTGCTTCTGCAGGTCATTCATGCTTTTGAAGAAACCCATACGTCAGCCCGCCTGGTAGAGCGCGTTGAACTTCTGGCCGACGGCGGTGCCGCCCTGCATGCGCTGACCCCAACCGGCCATCGCTGCGTCCCAGTCCGCTGCGTCGATGCCTGCGGCGGCTGCGGCTGCGTGAGCCTGGGCCGGGTCTGCTGCGCCGGCGCCGAGGCCCTTACAGATTGAGGCGTACTGCTCGAGCGTGACGCCGTTGATCGGCGAGAAGTCTGCGCCGTCCGCGGTCGCGCCGCCTGCAGCGGCTGCGGCGTTGGCGGCTGCCATCGCCTGCTGCTGCTGTTGCATCGCGGCTGCCTGCTGGGCTGCGCCCATCTCCTGCGCCTGCGCACCGAGCTGCTGTGCCTGGTTGATCATGTCGGGCGCCTGCTCGACCATGTTTTTCATGTCTTTCATCTGCTTGAACATGCCCATGAGTGGATTCCTTTGGGTCAGTGGGTAAGTGGGTTCAGAGCATTCAATGTACAGGAAGTTGGTACGGCGGATTGGACAGAATTCGCAGAGGGTTGGCAAATAGAGGACGCCGCGCGGAGCAACGACTGAAACGACTGATCGTTGCTCCAAGCCGGGCATGTGGCCCCTGCGGAAGCCCGCTATGCACTCGCTAGCTTCGCATAATCAGTATCCGCTCCAGTGGGGAAAGATCAGCTTGTCCGATTCACCGCGGGAAGATCATGGTGTCTGTGGCCGTGGGGTTCACGCCCACCTCCGATGAAGATTGTTTGACACGGGTGACCTACCCGCAGTCAACCGCTCCTACCCGTTCGGTGTGCCACTGCGCTCGCCGCGCGGATCGGGCAGCGGCGTGAGCACTCCGGCGAGGCGCTCGCGCAGGTGCTCGAAAGCCGGCGGAAGTGAGAGGTTCAGGCCCAGCTCTTCGAGCGGCTCGTCGGCCGTGAACCCCGGCCCCATGGTCGCCAGCTCGAACAACACTCCCGAGGGCTCGCGGAAGTAGATCGACCTGAAGTAGAAGCGGTCGATCACCGGAGTCGCGTGGGTTCGGGCTGCGGCCATGTGCTTCTGCCAGCGGTCCTGATCCTCGATGTAGGTCGCGAAGGCGACGTGGTGGACGCAGCCTGCGCCCTGGATTCCCGCGCTGTCCGGCGCCTGGTCATGGACGTAGTAGGAGGAGCGCAGCTCGCCGCCGACGGTCCATTCGCCGGGCTCGCCCTGCTTGAAGCCCATCACCTCATCGAGCAACGCGGCGCTGCGCTGCGGGTCATCGGCGTAGGCGCGCACGCCGTCGAATCCGAGCAGCGCATGCTCTGCCGGGATGTCGGGCGCGATCGCGCTGAGCGGCGGCTGGTCGCCGGTGTAGACGGTCAGCAGGTGGCGCAGGCCCTCGGGGTCACGGAACGTCAGACCGCCGTCCTCCCGGGCTGTCGTGAAGCCCTTTTTGGCGAGCCTCTGCTCCCAGAAGTCGAGCGTGGCGTCGCTGCCGACGCGCCAGCCGATCGTGTGCGCCATGCCGGCGCCGGCGCGGCCCCGGACCGCACCCGGGTACTCGAAGAAGGTCAGATCCATCCCCGGATCGCCGCGCTCGTCGCCGTAGAAGAGGTGGTAGACCGTCGGGTCATCCTGGTTGACGGTCTTCTTGACGAGCCGCAGACCGAGCGTGCCGACGTAGAACTCAACGTTCTTGCGCACATCGCCGGTGATGGCGGTGATGTGGTGGATCCCCTCGAGTTTCATGGGGCCAAGATACGCGAAGCCTCGTAGGATCGCGTCATGCCTGCATATGACGCCTTCAAAGATCTGCCGCTGAAGATTGAGTCCTCGGAGTTCGTCCGCCATGAGTTGGCGGTGTCAAGCGGTTTTGATCGCGTGACCACCGAGATCGTCATGCACGGCCTGGGCGAGACCGGTCGCGGTGAGGACGTCACCTACGACACGCTCGATCACGACGTTCTGCAGAAGGACGCTGTCGTCGATCTGACTTTCGAGGGGACCTTCGATGAGTTCTCGCAGCAGCTGAAGACTTTGCCGCTCTGGGCCGCTCCGCCGGTGCGCGACGTGTCTGAGAACTACCGGACGTGGGGATTCGAGAGCGCCGCGCTGGATCTGGCGCTGCGCCAGAACGGGACCGACTTTGCTGCTGCGCTGGGCATCGAGCCGTCGCCGGTGCGGTTCATCCTGTCTCTGCGGCTGGGCGAGCCGCCGGAGATCTCGCGCGTGGAGAACTGGCTCGCGGTGGCGCCCTGGCTGGAGTTCAAGCTTGACGCCGAGAACTCGTGGCCCAGGGAGTTGTTCGAGCAGCTCGGCACGACCGGGCTGGTGCGGCAGGTCGACCTGAAGGGCTACTACACCGACAGCCCGGTCGACAATCCGCCGACCGAGCGCATGTACCGCGACACGATCGAGTGTTTTCCGGACGCCTGGATCGAGGACGCGGCATTCACCGATGACACGCGACCGCTGCTTGAAGCACCGGGCGTCGTTGAGCGCCTGACCTGGGATGCGCAGATGCACGGCCTGGCCGACATCGAGGCGCTCGAGTTTCCGCCGCGCGGGATGAACATCAAGCCGTCGCGCTTTGGCCCTTTGAGCGAGCTGTTGGCCGTGATCGAGTACTGCAGCGCGCGCGACATCGAGATGTACTCGGGCGGTCAGTTCGAGTTGTCGGTCGGCCGCGCGCACCTGCATGCGATCGCGAGCGTGTTCTTTCCGGACACGCCCAACGACGCGTCGCCGATCGATTACCACGGGAACGACCCGGTCGAAGGCGCGCCCTCCTCGCCGCTGCCGGTCCCTCCGTCGGAGGAGCGCCGGGGGTTCAGTTGGCCACTGTGAGCGATCGCACCTTGAACTTCTGACGCGACGCTGTAGATTGAGCCGATGGCACCCGGCTACGCAACCTTTCAGGGACACCGTCTCGCATACGAGACCTACGGCCGCGGCAGGCGCGCGGTGGTGCTGATCCACGGATTGATGATGAGCGCCCGCATGCAGGAGCCGCTGGCTCTGGCGCTCGCCGAAGACGGCAACATGACGATCACGATCGATCTCGCCGGCCACGGAAAGTCCGACGGCCACCGCGATCACCTCTACAACTGGGACATCCCGCGCTACGCCGCGGCGATCGACTCGGTGCTGGAGGATCTTGAGATTTCCGAGGCCGTTGTGATCGGCACGTCGCTCGGCGCGAACATCGCGCTGCAGCTGGCCAACGACAACCCGTCGCGTGTGCGCGGTCTCGTCGCAGAGATGCCGGCGCTGGAGAACGCGATGATCGGCGGTCCGCTCTTCTTCACGCCGTTCGCTGCTCTGGCTGAGTGGGCTGAACCGGTTGCGCAGGTGATTTCCGGCACCGCCCGCTTGATTCCGGAGCGCCCGATGCCGTTCGGCGCGAACATCCTGCTTGACCTGGTCAAGCGCGATCCGAAGTCGACGGTCGACATCTTGAAGGGACTCTTCTACGGGCCGATCGCGCCGTCGCAGGATCAGCGCGCCGCCCTGGACGTGCCGACGCTTGTGATCGGGCATCGCCACGACCCGATCCACCCGTACAACGACGCCAAGGATCTCGCGGCGTTGATGCCCGACGCGCGCCTGATCGATGCGAACTCGATCGCAGAGCTGCGTCTGACCCCGGCACGGATCACCGGCGAAGTGATCGACTTCGTCGACGAGTGCTGGTCGCCAAAGGTCGTCGGAAAAAACGGCACATCGCGCAAGAAGCGTCGGGCGTAGCCTCTTCCCGGGTGTTTTCGCTCACCTCTGGTGAGCGAGTGGGATCGGTCTTCGCGAGCGGCTTGGTTGTGCGGTTTTCTTCGCTCACCAGAGGTGAGCGGTCGAATTCCGCTTGAACAAGCGGCCCTTTGGGTACTCATCAACTTCGCTCACCAGACGTGAGCGAAGGATCGCGGTGGGGTTATTTCCAGCCGCCGGTTTCTCCGCGGTACAAGTTGTCGCCGCTGAAGAGGAGTTTCACGGTCTTCAGGAGGATCTGGATGTCAAGTTTCGTGCTGCGGTGGTCGACGTACCAGACGTCCAGATCGATGCGCTCGCTCCAGGGGAGCGCGGCTCGGCCGTTGACCTGGGCCCAGCCGGTGATGCCGGGCTTGACTTCCAGGCGCCGCAGCTGATGTTCGTTGTACTTGTCGACCTGGGCGCGGACGGTCGGGCGGGGGCCGATGATGCTCATCTCGCCCTTCAGCACATTGATCAGATTGGGCAGTTCGTCGATTGAGAACCTGCGCAGCAGCGCGCCGGACTTCAGGATGCGCGAGTCGTTCTCGTCGACCGCCAGGCCGGCCCCTTTTGACTCAGCGTTCTTGACCATCGTGCGCAGCTTCATCAGCATGAAGTCCTGATTGTCCTTGCCGACGCGCTGCTGGCGGAAGAACGGTGAGCCCGGCGATTCGATGACGATCCAGATCATCGCGCCGAACAGGAGCGGACTGGTGACGAGCAGCGCCAGGGCAGAGACGAGGATGTCGAAGGCGCGGCGCATCTTGGGCGGGAATTATCGCGTGCCCTCGGGGGGAGTCCAGCCCTCATCAAGAATCTGCTCGGTGCCCTTCTTCAGGTAGTCGACCAGCCCGAGCGCGACCGACGCGGTTGTCAGCACGTAGTAGCGCGCGATCAGGAACGGCTTGAACTTGATGATCGGGGCGATCAGGGCCGCGGCGAGCAGTGCGAGCTGGAGGATCAGCAGCACCAGGAAGAACGCGGAGTCCGGCGCGAGGATCGCGCTGGTGATCAGCGCGCCGAGGTGCAGGAATGGAGCCTTGTACCTCAGCACCCGGTGCGAGAAGATCATCCAGGTGTAGGCGGGTCCGTAGCCCTTCGGCTTCAGCATCCCGCCACCGAGGATGATCGGCCAGGCAAAGCTCATCATGCGGCGCTTGCGTTTGAACTCGCCGCTGATGTTCGGGACCATCACCTCTGACGCCCGGGCCGCCGACGCGTAGATCGCGCGGCCGCCGAATTTGACGATGCGGAACGGGAGCGTGAGGTCATGGCCGGTGACGGGCGCGATCGCCTTGTATGCGGCCGGGCCGACCGCGTAGATCGCGCCGTTTCCTGCGGTCACTGACTTCAGCGCCGACTCCCGCGCGCGCAGCCACATCTCGTAGCGCCAGTAGACGCCCTCCTGGTTGTCGCCGATCTCGTTGACGAAGTTGACGCGGCCGCAGACATATTCGACCCCCGGCTCGGCGAAGGCGTCGACCAAGCGCATCAAGGCATCCGGCTCCCACATCGTGTTGGCGTCGCTGAAGGCGAGCAGCTCGCCGCTCGCCTGCTCGACCGCTGCGTTCTGTGCGGCCATCTTGCCGCCGTGCGGGAGATCAAGCACGAGGTCTGCTCCGGCGGCGCGCGCGATCACCGACGTGTCGTCGGGCGAGCCGTCGCAGGCGACGATGATCTGCAGACGCTCGCGCGGGTAGTCGAGGGCGAGTGCGTTCTTGACCTTGGACTCGATCACTGTGGCCTCGGCGTAGGCGGCGATGATCAGCGTGACCGGCGGATATGCGCCGCCTGCGAGCTCCGGTGCCTGCGCAGCCGGTCGCGCGAAGATCCCCAGCAGCAGCGGGTAGCCGAACTGCGCGTAGATGAGCAGTCCCGCAGACAGCCAGAAGATGATCTCGAGGGCGGTGCGCATGAGCGCGGGGATTATCGCGGGTCAGGCGAGGCTGGCATAGAGATCGAGCGTGCGGCGGGCGATCGAGCTCCAGGCAAACTCACCCTCGGCCAGCGAAGCGGCGGCGGCCCCGAGCCGCTCGCGCGCCTGCGCGTCGCCGAGCAACTCGCTCAGACCCCGCGCGATCGCGGTCAGATCGTCCGGCGCGACAGCGAGGGCGGCGCCGTGATCATCGGCGATCTCGGTGAATCCCCCGACGCGCGTCAACAGCAGCGGTTTGCCGAACGCGAGCGCCGTGAAGAGCACGCCCGACTGATCGATCTGACGATACGGCAGCGCGACCACATCGGCGCGCTCGAAGTATGCGCCGAGTTCGTCGTCGCCGATGAAGCGCTCGATCCAGCGCACGCGGTCGGCGATCCCGAGATCGCTCGCGAGTGTCTTCAGGACATCGGTGTCCATCCGCGCGGCGCCGGCGAGCCAGAGCTCGGCGTCGGGGTCTGCCGCGGCGAAGCCTTCGAGCATCAGGTCGATCCCCTTGTAGGGACGCATCAGGCCGAACTGCAGCACGACGGGCTTCTCGACCGCGGCGAACTCGGGCGGGAGCGGCTTCGGATTCGGGACCCTGGTCAGGTGCTCGAAGACTCCGTGCGGGATCACATGGACTTTCGCGGCCTCCACATCAAGTGCCTCGATCAGAACATCGCGGCCGTGGCGGCTGTGCACGACGACCGCGTCCACAGAGTTGTAGGTCTTGCCGAGCGCGCCGAGCTGACCGGGGCGCGGCTCGCGCGGGATCACGTCGTGGGCGGTCAGCACCGTCGGCCCGGGCGGCAGCAGGTGGCGATCGATCGCCTGGATCGGCAGCCACTGGAAGTGCGTCACGTCGGCCTTCGGAAGGCGCCGCAGGCGCAGCATGTCCAGCGGGTGCTGGGCGAGCTTGACCGGCAGCGGTCCCCCGACGCGGTAGAAATGGTCGTTCAGCTTGTACCCGTCCGGCTCTGGGCGCGGGCCGTGGCGGAACGCCGAGGTGACGAGTTCCACGTCGGCCCCGGCGGCCGCGAGCGCCGCGCAGAGCGCGTGGTCATAGGGCGGCGTGTAGGCGGGCGGATCGGCGACTCGGACGCGCATCGGGGGATTATCGCTTGGCGGGCGGGCGGCCGGTACGCTCGCGGCCGTGGATCTGTCGTACTGCATCGTCAACACCAACGGCGGCGAGCTGCTGAGGAAGTGCCTCGACGCAATCGAGCGGTGGACGCCGGAGGGCGTTTCCTACGAGACGCTGCTGCTTGACAACGCGTCTGACGACGGATCGCCCGAGCACGCCGCCGGGCGTGATCACGTGCGGCTGATCCAGTTGACTCGCCGGACCGGCAAGGCTGCGAACGATTCGCAGTTGTTGCGCGAGGCGCAGGGTGAGTTTGCGTTGCTGCTGAACGAGGATTCCGAGATCACTGAGGGCGCAGTCGGCGAATTGCTCGAGGCGCTTCACGCGGATCCCGATGCGGCCGCCGCAGGTGCGTTGCTGATGAACGGCGACGGGGTCGCTCAACCCTGCGCATGGAAGTTCACCACCGTCGGCACCGCCCTGGCCGGCGCGTTCTGGCTGCATCGCGTCTTCACGGTTCAGAGCGGTGGATCGCAGACGCGTCGCGTGGACTGGGCGCAGTCGGCAGCGCTGCTGCTGCGCACCGCGCGCGCCAATGCGATCGGGAATCTCGATGAGGACTTCTTCGTCTACGGCGACGAGGTCGATCTGTGCAAGCGCCTTGCCAATGCCGGCGGACACACGCTCTACGTGCCCGGCGCGAGGGTCTTTCATCGTGAGGGCCTCTCCCACGGCGACTCGGCCAAGCGCCGCATCGTCGAGTTTCATCGCGGGCGCGATCTCTACATGAAGAAGCATCACGGCGTCGTGCCGGCTGCGCTCGTTCGCGTGCTCGTCGCGATCACCTACCTCGAGCGGGCGCTCGTCTCATTGATCGTGCGCAGGCACGAGCCCAAGCGCTTCCTCTGGCACGCGCGCGCGGCGATCCAGCCGTTCCGTGGCGAGGGCCTGCGCGAATCTGCGGCCGCATGGAACAAAGCGCGCGGCGTCTGAACGGCCGACGGTCCCTCGGCATCGCCTGGGCGATCGGCGGCCACATCTTCATCCCGGCCATGCTGATGCTGCTCGCGACCGGGAGCAGTCAGGCCGTCGTGAGTGACCTGCGCAGGCAGGCCACCTGACTGCTGAAGTCAGCGCCTACTTGAAGAACTTGCTGCCGGCCGGCGCAACGTAGTTGTACCGGTAGGCCGTGCCGTCCACGTTCGTGATCTCGAACGTGAAAGTCACATTCTTCTTCTGGCACTTCTTCAGGGCAGCCTTGTACTTCTTCGCAGCCTTGTACTTCTTCCTGGTGACAGCAGCGCAGAAGGTCTTGTAGGACGGCAGCAGGGCGCTCATCTTGGTGTTTATCGAGAGGCTGCGGGCGTTTGCCGGGAAGGTCCTGGCGAACTTCAGGCCGTTGCTTCCGGAAACCCGGAAGTCCTTCGCGGTGAGCTTGGTCGAGCCAACCCTGCCGGTCAGGTTCTTCAAGTTCTTCTTGTAGGTCTTGGCCAGCTTCTTGTTCTTCGTCTTCTTCCACTTGATCAGCTTCTTGTTGATCTTCGTGCCCTTCGGGTACGTGACTCGGGCCGACTTGATCGCCTGGCAGTTGGCTGCCGTGGTCAGCGACAGCGAGGTGCTGACCTTCTTGTTGCCCCTCTTCTTGGCACCCTTGGTCGAGACCCTGACGACCGGGTTGACACAGGTGTTGACGATTTTCTGGCAGAAGGCCGTGATGCCGGTGACCGGGCTGTTCTGGCTGACCGACTGTCCGGAGTGGCTGGAGAACGACGAGGCGGCCGAACCGCACTTGCCGTCAGAGCGCAGACCGAGGATGCCCTTCGGGCCACCCGTGAGGTTCATCGTCAGGTCGCTCCAGATCAGATCCGGCAGGTTCGTGAAGGCGCTCTGGATCTGGCTGGCTCCGCTCCCGGAGATGAAGCTGTTGGCGCCGCGGATCCGCATGTCGATCGGGGCCGGAATGTCCAACAGGAGGTCCGGCAACGACTGACCAGAGACGCTCTTGGCCATGTAGACCGTTCCGGTCACCGGCGTGGTGAGCAGCGGCGTGTCGACCGAGACCGTTCCGATCTTCGAGCTTGCCGGGCAGGCACGCGCGTTGACGAGATCCACCGGGCAGGCGTCTGCGATTCCCGCGACGTTCACGGTCATGACCGACGGCAGGACCACGGTCGTCGACTTCAGCGTCGAGTCGCCGTTTTCGGTGTGCATCTTGATCGTCCATGACGGTGCGATGCGGTCGTCACCGGCGCTGGTCGCCGCGAAGGCGATCGAGGGGCTGAACATGCGCGACGGGCAACCGGTTGCCTGGTAGCCGTCGCTGTCCGAAGCCGGCGCGCCGTTGTACGGCGTCAGCGTCGTCACGACGCTGAACGGCGAGCAGTCGGATGCGTTGTAGAGGAACGGCTTCTGCGTTGCCTGTGCGATACCCGGAAGCGAGATGTCCAAGTTCTGGATGTGCGTCGGGACGCCCTTGAACATCTTCGGCACGTCGACGAAGTTCGCGGTGATCCCGTGGTCGGTCGGGCGGATCTGGATACGACCCTGGGTGATGTAGTCGCCGAGGTCGTACGGACCGGCCTTCGCGGGCACCTTGATCGACATGCCGGCGATGTCGCCGCCCACGCCCTCGGTCAGGTAGACCTTTCCGGGCATCGTCAGCGTCTGGCCGTACTGACCGATCTTGGCGATCACGTCGCCGACCTTGCTGATGTCGGTACAGGTACCAGCCGCTGCATTGGTCAGCGGGCAGAGCGGCACCGCAGCGGCGCTACCGAGGAAGCCGGCCGGGAGCTGCATGCTGACGTTCCTGATGTCTTCCTGCGCGTCACCACGCGAAATCGTGAACTCAGCGTTCGGGTGACCGCCGGACGTCAGCGGGCTGATGTCCGAGGTCGAGGTCGGCGTGAAGGTCTTCGCAACCGCCGCATCGATCGGAAGCGTCGAGCTGCGGATCACGTTGGCGGTGCCGGAGTGCGGCGTCATGTCGGCGGCGGCCTCGACCGTGCTGGCAGAACCGACGACGCCCTCCGGGTTGAGCAGCAGCGGGAAGTAGGTTGTCGTCGATGCGACAACCTTCTTGTAACCGGTCAGCTCGACGCGGAAGTCGGTGAACGGGATGTCCGGCAGGCCCGCGAAGCGGGTCGTGATCTCGCCGGTCGTCTCGTTGACGCGGGCGATTCCGCGGATCGTGATCAGGGTCTTGCCCGAGAGCTGGATAGTCAACTTGTAGCGGTCTGATCCGTCGCTTGCCGTACCCGGAGTCTCCAGGTAGACCGCGCCCCAGAGGGAGTGCGAGCCTGGGCCGTCCGGGCTGGTCTGGTCCTTCGGCAGCAGCGACGTGTCGATCCAGGCCGTACCGACGCGCGAGGCCTCCGGGCAGGTCTGGGAGTCGAGCTGCGCCGCCGAGCAGGCTGCGAGGCCGTTGGCGGCCGGCGCTGAGAGGCGGAAGCCCGGAAGTGCGAGCTCGAGTTCCTTCAGCGTCGCCTGCGTGGCGAGGCTCTCGTCCTGGTGGATCAGCACGTGCAGGCCCGTCGGGTGCTCGGCGCCGTGGCCGACTTCCGGCGCGACCGCCTGGTTCTCGATCGTCACCGTGTTGGCGTTGAGGTTGAGGTTCTCGCAGCCGGTGAACTTGTACTCCAGTTGTGAGTCCGCGTTCTTCGTCGTCGGGTTGCTGTCGTCCTTGTCGAAGACCGAGGTGACCACGGCGCGGATGTGCAGATAGTCGCCGCATGAGCGCGGGTTGCTCATGAAGATCTTCTCGTCGGGCGTGCCCTCGTTGGCCTTGCCGACAAGCGTGATCTGCATCTGGCTGATGCGCACCGGGATGCCTTCGAAGACCTGCGGCATGTCGCCGGTCTCCGCGAAGAGGCTGTAGTCGTTGCTGTCGAGGTTGACGTCGACCGGGACGATCACCTTGCCGAAGGCGAACGGTCCGACGCTGACGTCAGCGATGAAGGTGAACTTGGCCGGGCGGTTGCTCGGCGCGACGGTGTTGTAGAGGCCACCGCTGATCTCGTAGGTGTCGGACGAGTCGCCGATCTTCAGCGTGACCGTGCCGATCTGGCTGCCCGGTTCAGTCGATCCGCAGTTGCCGGCATCGGCGTCTGCCTGGAGGCAGGTCGGCGCGGCGTCAGCGGAGCCGACAAGGCCCGGCGGCAGCAGGATCTTCACGCGCTTGATCGACTTGTCGGAGTTCGGACGGTTGACCGTCATCGTGACCGGCTTGCTTGCGCCGGCGACGTACTCGGACTCTGCGCCGGTACCGATCTGGCTCGACAGATAGCCGGACTGGTCGGCGGACTCCGTCTGACTGCAGTTGGCGACAACGTCGGTCGTCGTGAAGTCAGTGTGTGCATTGATCGAGTCGGTCGGACGCGCCCACGGGGACATGTCTGCATTGATGCGGAACGTGCCACAGGTGTTCGGGTTGGTGAGCAGTGCGTGCTCGCCAGCGCCGGTCGTCTTGAAGCTCAGCGTCAGGTTGCTGAACTGCAGGTCCGGCAGGTTGTCGAACGTGGCGATGACCTGGCCGTCGCCGGTGTTGACTGCTCCGGTGCCGCCGGTAGGGACGTCAGACGAGCCGTCAACGGTGACGCTGCCAGCCGTGTAGAGGTCGCCCGAGCCGGGCAGGTCCACGAAGAGACCGAGGCGGTAACGCGTTGAAGCCTGGTTGCCGACTGGCGGCAAGAGGTAGAGCGCGCCGGTCTGCGTGGTCGGCAGCAGCGGCGTGTCGAGCGCGACCTCGCCGAGCCTTGAGCTCGACGGGCAGCCTGATCCGCCGGCCTCCACCGTTGCATCGGCGCAGGTCATGCCGGCGCCGTAGTTGCCCACACCCGGGTTGATGCTCATGCCCTCGGGGAAGGCCGTGACGATCTTCTTGGTCGAGGACGAGTTGCCGCTGAACTGGAAGCCGAGGTCGAGTCCGACCGGCTTGCCGCGTTGCGTCGTGGACAGTGACGCGGTGATCGCCGGGTTGTACGGCGCGTTGGCGCAGTTCACGGTCGTGAAGTCGCCGCCGGGCGAGCCGACGGTGACCGCATTGCCGAGCGTCGAAACCATCGTCGCCGAAAGCGTGTGGCTGGTGCACTGCGACGGGTTGATCATGAACGGCTTGTCGTCGGCGGTGTTGCCCGGCGTGCCCTGGTCGGCCATGCCGTCGAGCTGGATCTGCAGCTGGCGGACACGGACCGGGACACCCTCGTAGTACCTCGGCAGCACGGTGTGCGCGTCGATCGAGAGGTCGCTCGCCTGGGCGCCGGTGACAATCTGAGTCGTGACCGGGAGGCTGAGCTTGCCGAGGTCGTACGGGCCGACAGTGACGGGAATGACGACCGCCAGGCGCGCAGGCTCGGACGCATCCGGGATCACGTTGTAGAGCGTGCCGTTCATCGTCAGGGTGTCCGTCCCGGCACCGATCTGCGTGGTGACCGTTCCGACGGCGCTGTCCGCGGCACACGTGCCGGCGATGGCGTCGGCCTGCGAGCAGCGGGGCGTCAGGACCGTGTTGGCCACGAGACCCGGCGGGAGGTGCAGGTCGAAGTCGCGGATCTGCTGCGTGTAGTCGCTGCGGCCCACTGTGATCGTGACTTCCGGGTTGGCCGCAGCATCGAGCGTGCTGAAGCTCGCACCGAAGCTCGGGTTGAACGGTTCAGAGGCCTGCGATCCGCTGCCGCCGTAGACGGTGTTGAAGGTGCCGTCGGCCGTGATCGTCGATCCGCCGGACTGCGGGGTGATCTCAGCGGACACCGTCTGCGTACCTTCGGTTTCGGCGTTGGTGAACAGCGCCTGCGGGCCGCCGTTGAAGGCGATCTTCAGCTGGGTGAAGCCGAGGTCCGGAATCGACGGGAAGGTCGCGACGACGCGGCCGGTCGGGCTGCCGCCGTCGGTTGCTCCGAGCCCGCCGGCGATGTCCGACGAGCCGTTCACCGCAGCGCTGCCGCGGACGATCAGTTTGGTGCCGGGCAGGTCCACGACCAGCGCCAGCTTGTAGCGGGTTGCGGCAGTGCTGCCCGGAGTCTCCAGGTAGACGTAGCCGGTCTTTGTTCCGGGCAGGAGCGGCGTGATCAGCTCGACGCTGCCGATACGGCTGCCGAGCGGACAGGCGTCGGCGTTGCTGTCGATCTGGCTCGTCGAGCAGGCGTCGAGGCCGCCGTTGGCGTTGGCCACTGCCGGGTTCAAGGTCATGCCCAGCGGCATCGTCGTGACGACGCTGCCGACGTTCGGGTTGCTGGCCGACGAGTCGATCTGCAGCGTCATGCCCGTCGGGACGGCCGTGGTGCCGGCCGTGCCGGAGATCGTCAGCGTCGGGTCCGGCGAGAAGTCAACCGGGCAACCCGTGACCGGGTAGTTCACGCTGCGCGCGGCGGTGCTGCCGGTCAGCGGCACGAGGTCTGCACGCAGCGGGTTGGTCGATCCGACGGCGTCACACTTGCTCGGGTTCTTGATGAAGCCCTTGTCGTCTGCGCCCGGGCCGTTGCCCTGATCGACGATGCCCTTCAGCGTTATCGACATTTCGGCGAGGCGCACGTTGATGCCCTCGTACCTGGTCGGAATCAACGTCGTGGCGTCCACGCCGTAGTCACTGCTGCGCAGGCTCGTCGGGACCGGGATCGTCAGCTTGCCGAGGTCGTACGGACCAACCAGAACCGGGACGATCACAGCCATACGGGCCGGCTCGTCGGAGTTCGGAGTGACGTTGTGGATCGTGCCCGGCAGGTCCATCGTCTCGGCACCGGTTCCCAGCTTGGTGACGACGGATCCGACCTGGCTTGCGGCGGTGCAGGTCGCGGCTGCGGCCTGGGCCTGCGAGCAGGTGGTGTTGGTCGCCGTGGTGTCAGCGACGAGGCCGACCGGCAGCTTCAGGTTGAAGTTGCGCAGGTACTCGTTCTTGGCGCCGGCCGTGACCGCGAGGGTCAGGTCGGTGTTGGCGCCGCTGACCGTGCTGGCGGGCGTTGCGGTGAAGGTCGGGTTGAACGGCTTGCTCGCCGAGCAGCCCAGCGTATTGCTGAGGCTGAACGTGGAGTTGACGAGCGCGTCCGCCCCACCGGAGCTCGGCGTGATCGTCGAGTTGGTGGTCTGCGTGCCGCAGGTGTCGGGGTTGGTCAGCAGGGCGCGGTTGCCGGTGTTGAAGTTGATCACCATCTGCGTGAACTGCAGGTCGGGGATCGTGTCGAAGTCCGTCGTGATGCGGCCGGTGCCGGTGTCGGTGGCGCCAAGGCCTGCCGTGATGTCCGATGAGCCGTTGACCAGCACCTTGCCGCGCAGGATCATGTCCGTGCCCGGGAGGTGGACGACGATCGCCAGCTTGTAGCGCGTGGCGCCCGTTGCGCCCGGGTCCTCGAGGTAGACGCTTCCGGTCTGGGCTGCGCCCAGCAGCGGAGTGTTCAGCGTGACCGTGCCCTGGTTGGAGCTGGCCGGGCAGCCTGAGCCACCGGCGTTGATCAGCGCCGTCGAGCACGTCGCGAGTCCGTTGCCGGCGTTCGCGTTGATCGACATGTCATCCGGCAGCGCCAGCTGGAAGCGGCTGATCGTGGAGTTCTGCGGGTCGGATCCGATCGTCACGCCGAGACCCGTCGGGACGGTCGTGTCGCTCGGGGTGCTCGTGACATCGACGGTCGGCGCGGCCGTGAAGTTGCGCGGGCAGCCCGTCGTGGTGAAGCTTGAGGTGCGTGTCGCCGCAGAGCCGGTGTCAGAGATCATGTCGGCCGTGACCGTGTTGTTCTGGCACCTGCTCGGAACGCTGACGAACGGCTTGCCGGTCGACGGCGCGATTCCCATCAGCGAGACGTCGAGCTTCCTGATGCGGACGGCGATGCCCTCGTAACGGCGTGGGATCGTGGTCGTCGTGCTGACCGAAAGGTCGGGGTTCAGCTGTGTGCCGATCGGGATCATCAGCTTGCCGAGGTTGTACGGACCAACCTGGACGTCGGTGATCGCGGCCAGGCGCGCGGGCTCCGAGGCGTTCGGCGTGACGTTGTAGATCTGTCCGGCGAGCTCGAGGTTGTTGGCGTCTGCGGTGCCGTTTCCGATGAAGGCGTCGAAGACACCGACGAGGTTGTCGCTCGAGCAGTTTCCTGCGGCGGCGTCTGCCTGCGAGCAGTGCGTGGTGGCCGTGGTGGCGGCGACCAGACCGACCGGCAGGTCGAGGTTCAGCTCGCGCAGGTAGCGCTGGTTCAGGGCGTTGGTGCCGTTCGGACGGTCAACGTGGAAGTTGAGATCCGGGTGACCGCTGGCTGCGGTGGAGCTGCTTCCGTCGACGCTGACGCTGAAGTTCGGGCTGAACGAGTCGCTGCAACCGGCCGGCGTCGTCGTGTACGCGGCCGTCGGAGCGGCGTTCGTGCCGCCGGAGCTCGGCGTCATCGTTGTCGTGAACGTGTTGGACGAGCAGGTCTGCGGGTTGACCAACATCGGGTTCGCGGAGCTGAACGCCATGTTCAGGTCAGTGAATCCGAGGTCCGGGATCGTGTCGAAGTCGGCGATGATCTGGCCGGTGCCCGAGTCGACCGCTCCGGTGCCACCGGTCGGAATCGTGGAGGAACCGTCGATCGAGACCTTGCCGTGGACGACGAGCTTGGCGCCCGGCAGGTCGACGACCATTGCGATCTTGTAACGCGTGCTCGCCGTGTTGCCCGGAGTCTCGAGGTAGACCTTGCCGGTGTAGGACGTGGTCGGGTCGAGCAGCTGGGTCTTCAGGCTGACGCTGCCGATCTGCGAGCTGGCCGGGCAGGTCGATCCGCCGGCGTCGATCGAGACGCTCGAGCATGCGGTCAGGTTGTTGGCAAAGCCCGGGTTGATCTCCATGCCCAGCGGCATCGCCACCTGGACGCGGCCGATCGTCGGGTTGTTCGCCGCTGACGTGATCTGGAAGGCGAGGTTGACGGGGGCGGTGCGGGTGAACGTGTCCGGCGTGACCGCGAAGGCCGGCGACGTCGCGAAGTTGGTCGGGCAGCCGGTGACGTTGATCGCCGACGTCAGCGTCGAGCTGTTGCTCGTGTCAGAGATCATCGTGGCTTCGATGTTGCTGGAGCCACACTTGCTCGGGGCGACCATGAAGCGGTTGCCGTTGGGCATGCCCTGGATCGCCATCTGCATGGCGCGAACGCGGACGGCGATTCCTTCGAAGCGGCTCGGCAGTGATGCGCTGGCCGTGACGGTGAGGTCGGAGTTCAGTGTGGTCGGGACCGGGACGCTCAGCTTGCCGAGGTCGAACGGTCCGACCATGACCGGCACGACCGCCTGCAGGCGGGCGGGCTGGTCGGCGTTCGGAATCACGTTGTAGATCGAGCCGGTGACGGTGTAGTCCTCGGCAACGGTGTCGCTGGATCCGAGGGTCGTGGTGACCGTTCCGACGAGGTTGCCGGCGGCGCAGTTGCCCGCGTCGGCGTTGGCCTGGCTGCAGCGCGGTACGCCCGTCGTGTTGGCGACGAGACCGACCGGCAGCTTGATGTCGAAGCTCTTGAGCTCCTGCATGCCCAGCGGGTTGCCGACGTTGAGCGTCAGGTTCGGGTTGGACGCCGAGGTGCTCGGTGCGAGCGCGGCGCTGAAGGTCGGGTTGAAACCGGTGACCGCCGTGGTGCCGCCCGAGGTCGTGAAGGTCGCGTTCGCGGTGCGCGTGGTCGCGACCGAGTTCGGCGTCAGCGTGCCGTTCACCGTGAAGGTGGCGGCGGTCTTCGGGTTCACGAACAGCATGTTCGCGCTGTTGAAGGCGATCTGCAACGCCGTGAAGCCGAGGTCCGGGATGCCC
Source organism: Solirubrobacterales bacterium (assembly GCA_051306435.1). Lineage (GTDB taxonomy): Bacteria > Actinomycetota > Thermoleophilia > Solirubrobacterales > JACPNS01 > JACPNS01. Next base: position 45,742 of record JBPPNF010000052.1, read on the forward strand.
GGGAAGTCCGCGGTGATCTGACCGGTCGCCGTGCCGGAGGGGTCGGTCGATCCGAGTCCACCGCCGGCGATCGTCGTCGAGCCGTTGACGAGCGTGCCGCCGTGGATGACCAGGTCCCTGCCCGGCAGGTGGATGACCAGCGCGAGCTTGTAGCGCGTGGCTGCGGTTGTGCCCGGCGTCTCGAGGTAGATCTCACCAGTCTGCGTGCCGGGCAGCAGCGGCGTCGTGAGCGTGACCGCCGCAAGGTTCGAACTGGTCAGCTTGCACGGGTTGCTGCTGGATGCGTCGGTGTCGATCGTCGAGCAGGCGACGAGGCCGTTGCCGACGGCGGGGTTCAGTTCCATGCCGGCCGGAAACGCGATCTGAACGCGGCCTGTCGTGGCGCTGCCCGTCGGGACGTTGACGCCCAGGGTCAGGGCTGTCGGATTGCCGGCAGCGGTCGGGCTGACCGATGCGCTGAGCGTCGGGTCGTAGGCCGGGACGCTCGAGGAGCATCCGGTGGTCGTGAAGCTGGAGCTGTTGTTGGCGCCCGAAGAGTCGACGCTGTTGTCCCCGGCGGTGAAGTCGGCGCTGATCGTGTTGCTCTGGCACTTGCTCGGGTTGGTCATGTAGTCGTTGCCGTTGACCGTGCCGTTCAGGGTCATGGCGAGCGTGCGCAGGCGCACTGCGATGCCCTCATAGCGCTGCGGCAGCGTCACCGCGGCGTCAATTCCGTAGTCGGCACGGATGCTCGACGTGACCGGGATCGTCAGGTTGCCGAGGTCGAACGGACCGACGACAACCGGCACGATCGCCGCGAAGCGGACGGGCTCGTCGGCGTTGGGCGTGACCTGGAAGATCTTGCCGCCGGCGAGCGAGTAGGTCGCGGTGCCGGATCCGAAGCTCGTGTTGAAGGTTCCGACCTGTGAGCCTGCGGCGGTCGTCTCGCATGATCCCGCCACGGCACTTGCCTGCGAGCAGTTGCTGGCGACGGCCGTCGTGTTGGCGACGAGGCCGGTCGGCAGGTGGATCGCCATTGACTTCAGCGTCTTGTGCTTGTCGCTGCGAGAGACGTTCAGCGTGAGGTTCGGGTGGCCGGCCGGCGTGGGGTTGCTGACCGAAGCCGTGAACGACGGATCGAACGGGAACGTTCCGCAGCCGCTCAGCGGGTAGGACGGCGAGCTGCTGCTGGTCGCACCTGTGTCGGAGTTCGGCGTGAAGGTCGCGCCGAAGCTGTTCGCGCAGGTCTCGGGGTTCACGACCAACGCGTTCGGGCCGCTGTTGAAGGCCATCGAGAGGCTGGTGAAGCCGAGGTCCGGGATGTTGTCGAAGTCGGCACTGATCTGGCCGGTGCCCGAATCGACCGCGCCGGTGCCGGCGGTCGGGATCGTGGTCGAGCCGTTGATGCTGATTGCGCCACGCAGGATCAGCTTCTGACCCGGCAGGTCGATGACCATCGCGACCCGGTAGCGCGTGGTTGAAGTGGTGCCCGGCGACTCGAGGTAGAGCTTGCCGGTGGGGTTTGTGTTCAGCAGCGGCGTGACCATCGTGATGTTCGCGAGCTGCGAGCTTCCGGCGCAGCCTGCACCGCCGGCGTTGATCGTCGCCGTGGCGCACGCGGTCAGTCCAGTACCGAACGCCGGGTTGATCTCCATGCCGCTCGGGAACGTGATCTGCACCCGCTTCATCGTCGGGTTGGTTGCCGCCGAGTTGATCGTGAAGGTCAGGCCCGCGGGATCTGCCGGGACGGACGACGACGTTGCGACAGCAAGAGTCGGCGCGGTGCCAAAGCCTGCGCATCCACCGGTCGTGAAGTTGAAGGAGCTGGCGACGGTCGCCGGTGAGGCACCGTCAGAGACCATCGACGCGGTGACCGCGTTGCTCTGGCACTTGCTCGGGTTGATCATGAAGGGGTTGCCGTTGGCGGTGCTGGCCAGCTGCAGCTGCAACGAACGGATGTGCACGGCGATGCCCTCGTAGCGCGTCGGCAGCTGGGCGGTGGCGTCGACGCCAAGGTCTGTGCGCAGCGTGGTCGAGATCGGGATGCTGAGCTTTCCGAGGTCGAACGGTCCGACGACCACAGGCAGAACTACAGCAAATCGCGCGGGCTCGGCCGCGTTGGCCTGGACGTTGTACATCGATCCGCCGAGCGGGAAGGTTGATGCGCCAGATCCGATCGTGGTCGAAACCGATCCGATGATCTGGTTGGCGGCGCAGTTGCCGGCCGCAGCGGTCGCCTGTGAGCAGAGCGTGGTCGCGCTGGTCGCAGCGACAAGGCCGGTCGGCAGGCCGACGGTGATGTTGCGCAGGTCGCGGTTGTTGTCCGGGCGGACGAAGTTCAGCGTCAAGTTCGGGTTGCCCGCCGAAGTCGTCGGCGAGACGTTGCCGTTGAAGGTCGGAGCGAATGCCAGCGGGTCGCTGCAGTTGGTGTCGGGGGTGTAGCCGTCGGTCACGGTGCGCGCTGCGCCTGTGCCGTTCGGTGTCCACAGCGCGCTGAAGGTCGAGAGCGTGCAGCTCTGAGGGTTGACGAACAGTGCCTGACCGCCGCTGTTGAAGGCGACGCGCATGTTCGTGAAGCCGAGATCCGGGATGCCCGGGAAGTCGGCGACGATCTGTCCGGTGCCCGAATCGACCGCGCCGGTTCCGCCGGTCGGGATCGTGCTCGAGCCGTTGACGGTGATCGCGCCGTGCAGGATCAGATCCTTGCTCGGCAGCTTGACGACGATCGCGGCCTTGTAGCGGGTGGTGCCCGTGGTGCCCGGCTGCTCGAGATAGACGGCGCCGGTCTGCGGCGCTGAGAGCAGCGGCGTGGTCAGGGTGACCGTGCCCAGGCGCGAGCCATTGCCGTCGCAGGTCGTCTGACCCGGGGTCGTGGCGAGGTTTGCGGCGCTGCAGTAGTTCAGGCCTGTGCCGACGGCCGGGTTCAGTTCGAATCCGGTCGGGAAGGTCAGTCTGATCGCCTTGGTCGTCGGGTTCATGAGCGTGCTGCCCAGGTCGAACGTGAGCCCGACCGGCTGCCCGGCCTCGGTTGTCGACGGAGTGACGGCGAGCGTCGGATCGGTCGCGTACGGACGGTTGCAGCCGGTGAAGGTTGCTGGCGTGGTGCGCGCGACGGTCACCGGCTCCGGCGAGATGATGTCGGCACCGATCGATCCGGCGAGGCACTCGCTCGGGTTGATCATGAACGGCTGGCCGCTGACAGTTCCGTTGAGGGTCAGGTTGATCGAGCGCACACGCACGTCAACGCCCTCGTACCTGGTCGGCAGCTGCGAGAAGGTGTCGACACCGTAGGCGCGGGTCGGGTCGGCGACGCCGTCGTTGAGCGCCGTCGAGATGTCAACCGGCAGGTTGCCGAGGTTGAACGGTCCGACGAGTACCGGGATCAGCGCGGCGAGGTGCGCCGGCTCGTTCGCGCCCGGTACGACGTTGTAGACGGTGCCGCTCAGCGAGAACTGCTCGGCGTTCGCGCCGATACCGGTTGTGATCGATCCGACGGCGCTGCTCGGCGTGGTCGTGCCACAGGTGCCGGCCGCAGCGTCGGCCTGTGAACAGCGGACGACGGCCGTGGTGTTGGCGACAAGGCCGACCGGCAACTTCACGTTGAGGTTGCGGATCGTGTTGACCGTACTGCCGCCGTTGTTGACGGCGATGTTGAGGTTCGGGTTGGCACCCGCGACATAGCTGCTGAGTGTGCCCGAGAATGTCGGGGCGAAGCTCGTGGTGACGCACGGGCTGTTGGTGTCGAAGTTCGAGTTGTTGGTCGTGGCGCTGCTCGGGTTGTTGTACGGGTACATCTGCGCCGCGATCGTGTTCGTCGCCGAGCATGTCGTAGGCGTGACCAGCATCGCCTTGCTGCCGGTGGCGAGGTTCACGGTCAGGTTGTTGAACGAGAGGTCCGGGAGGTTGTCGAAGTCGGCGGTGACCACTCCGGTTCCGGAGTCGACGCTGCCGGTCGCACCGGCCGGGACGGTCGTGTCACCGTTGACGCGGACCTTGCCGCGGATCACCAGGCTCTGGCCCGGGAGCGCGATGATCATCGCCAGGCGGAAGCGGGTATCCGGGGATCCGCCGACGTCAGGTGACTCGAGATAGACGCTTCCGGTAAAGGTTCCCGAGATCAGCGGCGTCGTCATCGACACCGTTCCGACGACCTGCTTGCCGGCCGCTGAGCATGCGTCAGCTCCGCCTGCGCTGCTGTTGATCGTGGCGGTCGGGCAGGTGAAGCCGGCGGGGTAGTTGCCGACGGCCGGGTTGACCGACATGCCCGCCGGGAAGGTCAGCCTGAGCTGCTTCAACGTGGCGTTGCCGCTCGAGTTGCTGACGGTGACGTCCAGTCCGACGGGCGACTGCGTTGCCGGTGTCGCCGGGTTGGTCGCGACGGTCGTGGTCGGCGGCGTTGCGCCGAAGCCGCCGGCGCAGGCGCCGACGGTGAAGTTCTGAGTGCCGGTCGCGGTGCTGGCGAGGTGCGAGGTCATCGTCGCGGTCGTGGTCTTGCTCGCGCCGCAGTTGCTCGGGTTGGTCATGAAGTTCGCTCCGTTGCCCGGGGCGACGCCGTTGATCAGGACCTGCAGGCTGCGGTAGCGAATCTTCACGCCCTCATATCGAGCCGGCAGCGTGACGTTCGCGTTCAGGCCGTACGGGTCCGCGTCGGTTGCAGGTCGCATCGAGAGGGGGACCGGGAGCGACAACGAACCGAGGTTGAACGGTCCCAGCACGACCGGGACGATCGCCGTGAACTTGGCGAGCGCGCCGGGCGCGACGGTGTTGTAGAGGTTTCCGGAAAGGCTCGCGAGACCCGCGCTCGGGGAAGCGACGAGCGCGGAACCGACCGTGGTCACGACCGACCCGATACGCGTGTTCGCCGGGCAGGCAGCTGCGTCGGCCTGGACCTGTGTACAGGTCGGAACCGCCGCCGGGGCTCCCGTCAGACCAGACGGCAGCGCGAACTGGACAGATCTCAGCTGCTGGCTCTTCTCCGGACGGTTCACCGTGAGCGTGAGATCCGGGTGCGCGTTCGGCGCGGTGGTCGAAAGTGTCTGGGCGAAGGTCGGGGCCCACGGGTCGGTTCCGGTGGATCCGACTGTGCCGTTGTAGTTGGTCAGGTAGCTGGCGCTGGAGTTCACCGGGCTGGTCGAGCTCGTCGAGTACGGCAGGAAGCTGGCGTTGAAGGTCTGGGTGCCGATCGTGTCACTGTTGACGAACATCGCCGTCGGGCTGTTGAAGGCCATCAGCAGCGACGACCACGGGACGTCTGGGAGGTTGTCAAAGACCGCCGTGAGTTGGCCCGTGCCGGAGTCGATCGCGCCGGTGCTGCCGCTGACTCCGCCTGTCGTGGAGCCGTTCAGACCGACCGAACCGCGAACGATGATCCGTCCACCGGGCAGGCTCAGGTACATCGCGAGGCGGTAACGCGTGGCCGGTGTGGAGCCGGGAGCCTCGAGGTAGACCTGACCCGCGATGGTGGTCGGCAGAAGCGGCGTCGTCACCGTGACGTCGGCGATCTTCGTGGCGGCGCCGGTGCAGTTGTTGGTCGCGTTGGTGATGTCTGTGTCGATCGTCGCCGTCGGACACGCAGTCACGGCGGATGCAAAACCGGGGTTGATCTCGAGGCCTGCGGGCATCGTGACCGTCGCGCGCCGGATAGTCGACTGCTGCGTGGTCGCGGCGGTCTGGTTCTGGCTCAAGTTGATGTTCAGGCCGGTGGGCTGCGCGGTGGCGAGCGTCGTCGGCGTGACCGCGAGCGTCGGCGAGAACGGCTGCGGCACCGCCGCGCAGTTGAGGCTCTGGTCGGTGTCGCTCAGCACGACGGTCGACGTCGAGCCGGTGCCCGGCAGGGCTGGACCGGAGAGGTCGCCGTTGGAGGTCAGGCTGGCCTCGAAGGCAAGCGGCGAGGCGCAGGTGTTCGAGGGATTCTGCAGGAACGGAGCCGTGCCAGCCATCCCGTTCAGCGTCAGCGAGATGCTGCGGTAGCCGATCGGGATGCCGTTGATCGACTGCGTCAGGTCGGTCGTCGCAACAAGCCGGAAGGTCGAAGCGTTGTCAAGTCGCAGGATCGCATAGCTGATCACGTAGCCGAAGTCGAACGGTCCGACGACGGCCGGCGTGACGATTGCGAGCTTGGCGGTCTGCGTCGAGTTGTCGGTTGCGACGTTGTAGATCGTGCTGGTCGGCATGACCAGTGTTCCCGGACCGAGGCCGACGGTGACCGCAGCCGATCCGAGCGCGTTCGCCGGACCACAGGTGCCGAGGCTCGTCTGCGTCAGGCCCGAGCAGATCGGGACCGCGTTCGCCGATCCGGCGAAGCCGTAGGGCAGCTTGAAGAGCAGCGACTTGAGGTTGTCGGTGCGGTCGGCGCGCGTGACGTTCAGCGTCATGTCCGGGTGCTGCCCGGCGTTGACGTTGCTGAGGTTCGCGCTGAAGGTCGGAGCGAAGGCGTCGAACGAGCAGCTGCCGTTGGTGCCGGAGGTGACGCTGAGCGCCTTGTTCGAAGTCAGGGCGGTCTGGTTGGTCCACGGCGTGAGCGTGACCGAGGCGTCGTAGGCACCACAGACCTGCGGGTTGACGAGCAACTGCTGGTCGTCATTCGGGTTCGACACCGGGTTGCTCACCGGGGCGCCGAGGTTGTCGAAGCCGACGCCGGTTGACGCGGTGTTGAGGTCGAGCGTGAAGGTGCTGTAGTTGAACTGCGGCAGTCCCGCGCCCCACGGCGTGACGTTCTGAATCGAGACGGTGACCTGGCCGTTGGCGGGGTTGGTTGTGGCGCGACCCTCGAACTTGACGGCAAGTCCTGAGCGTGCGGCGTAGAAATAGAGGCGGTAGATTCCGGCGGCTTCGTCGCCGGGCTGCGAGTCCCCGAGATACAGCTTTCCGATCAGATCGCCGGTCATTTCCGGCGCTGCGACCGCAACTGTTCCGACATCACTCCCTGCGGGACAGGTCGGGGGGGCGTCGGTGATGCGGAATGTTCCGGTCGGGGCCACCGGCCTGCGGAACTGGTCCTCGGTGCAACCGGCGCTGCCGAGGCGACCACCGACGGCGGAGTTGATCTTCATGCCGACAGGAAGCGTCATGTCGAGCTGCTTCGTGTAGGCCGGCTGGTTGACGTTCGTCGTCACCACGGGATTGGTGAGCACCACGCGCAGTCCGACCGGTCTCCCGGCCTGGGTGTTGCTCTGGGTCACTGTGAAGTTTGATGCGTATGCCGCCATGCCGGTGCAATTCGGCGTCACGCTGGACGATGAGACCTTGAAGTCAGGCGCGGCCGCGATCTCGGAGGCCGGCTTGAGGTCGACGTCGACGTTGCCGTTCGAGTTGTAGGCGCGGGTGAAGACCCTTGATGTCCAAGCGTCACAGCGGGTGGGGTTGGTCAGGAAGGGCTTCGTGCTCGGCGCGGGGGCCATGCCGTAGATCGTCTGCGTCAGCGAGACCATACGGATGTCGCCGCCGAGGATCGGGTCAGTGCGCGTAACGTCGTCGATGATGTCAATGCGAAGGCCCTGATCATCGGGGCGCAACGTGATCTTCGCTGTGAGGTCGATGTTGACCGTCAGTCCAAGCAGACACCAGGGCGCGTTGCCCTGGAGGTGGATGCCGAGGTAGGCCGGAACTTCCGGGTTTGCGCTCGGTCGGTTCCGCAGGAGAAACAGGCCGTTGCCGCCGGAGTTGAGGCTGATGTTTCCGCAAATCGACAGCGAAGAAGATGCGACCGCCGAGAGGTTGCCGATCTTGCTGGAAGCAGGACAACCGGCGTACGACGGACTTCCGCTTCCAGCCGTCACACCGGTGTAGTCGACCGTGCAGCGGTTCGCGGCCGCGACGGCATTCGGGTCGCCGATCTCGCCGGCGGGCAGGTCGATGACCAGGCGCTGCGGGTCGTCGTTGTTGGGCGTGGTGAAGGAGATCGCCTGGTTGATGTTTGAGTGCGCGCCCGGGACGTTTGAGGTGGGGTATGTCGCGTTCAGCGACGTAGAGACGTCAGCGTTGGCTGTATTCGCGAACAGCGCAACCGAAAAAAGACACGCCGCGACCAGGGCAGTCAGCGTGAGAAGAGAGATTCGCGACGTCCTCGACACGTTCTCATAAACATCTGCCTCAGCTGATCGATTCGGTTGAACCGTCTCAAGACAGCCCTGGGAGCCACTCTGGCTCCGTGCACGCTCGCACATTCCCTGCATCCCCTTGTATTTATCCTCGTAATCCCCGGTCCGTCAGGCGGACCCATCCGCCACTAACCTGGCGGCAATCTGTACAGCAGCCTTTTGTCGGCAAATCGGCCCTGACCCTTGAGTAAGAAACGATCTGGTACGCGGCATAAACCCCGCGCAAGAGCGTCGATTCGGTGTCTGCTGCGGCCCCCCGCCCTGGTGGCCGAATGTTCTACTCGAGCGACCTAGAGTAGCTTCTGGATCAGATCGCGCAACTCCGCGCCGGATCTGCGATCGCGATCAAGCACCGTGAAGCGGCCGGGACGTGTTACCGGAGAGTACGAAACGATCTCCGAAAGACGCGCCGCGCCAAGCCCGAACCCTGTGAGTGCGCCCTTCATACCTACGGCAGCGATGATTTCGCGCACGGCTTCAACGTCACCCCCCTGGAGCTGCGTCGCGACGAGTGAGCCGAAGGCAACCTGCTCGCCGTGCGTGGCGGTGCCGGGTTCGAGTCGGTCGAGCGCGTGGCTGATCAGGTGCTCTGACCCCGAACAGGGGCGCGACGAGCCGGCGATCTCCATCGCAAGGCCGCTGATCACGAGTCCGTCAAGCAGCCGACGAGCGAGTTCGATCGTGAGCTCGCCCTTGCCGAGCGGCGTGAGGTCAAGGCCTTCGATCAGCAGCAGCGCGCAGCTGGAGAGCAGCGCGGCGAAGTCATCGACCTCTTCTTCACCTGCGTCGGCCGCGATCCGCCAGTCGATCAGCGCGCTGCGATTGCCCAGCAGATCCCCCACTCCGGCCCGCGCAAAGCCGATCGGCGCCGCGGCGACGGTCTCGAGATCGGCGATCACCGCGACCGGAAGCGCGGAGCGTTCGCTCACCACTTCGCCGCCGACATCTGCGATCACGGAGATCGGCGAGGCGATGCCGTCGGCCGAGAGCTGGGTCGGGACGATCACCACGGGCAGGTCGGTCAGCAGCGCCGCAGACTTGGCGACGTCGATCGGGCGACCGCCACCGACCGCGATCAGCGCATCGTGATCGCGCGCCGCGACGGCAGCGATTCGCTGAACCTCGCTGCGGGTGTTGTCGCTGACGAGCTCGCGGGCCGCGCCGTTGATCTTCAGGTCGTCGCAGACCGCCGCCGACTGAGAAGTACCCGAGACCATCAAAGGCGACCCCGAGTCGATCGCGTTCAGCACCTCCGCCAGTTCCGCAGCCAGGGCGTCGCTTCCCTCAACGCTGCGCAGGAACCGCGGCAGCTCGATCTGGCGCTTCGACGTGATCGCCGCGACCAGCTTCTCGTCAGCCACTGACGGCCGCCTTGCCGTCGATCGCGGGAGCGATCACCTTGCGCGCGCGGGCGAGGTCGTCGTGGTCATCGATTTCGACCCACTTCGTACCGCCGATGCGCTCAAGGCGCACGCGGCGTTCTTTGGCGAGCGCTTCGATCGCGTCCTCGTAGTAGACCTGCACGTTCCCGGCGGCGATGAACTCGTCGAGGATCTCGGCCATGCGTGGGCCGTCGGCCGGGTCGATGCGGGTGAGTCCGATGTACTCGCCGACTGAGCTGTCGAACGGCAGTGATTTGTGCAGGCGGTCGAGGCGGCCGTCGACTTCGGTGGCCTTCATCGACTCCCGGTCAACTGCGAGTTCGTCGTCGACGAGGATTGCGGTGCCCTCTGCTGCTGCAAGCCGCCGCGCAAGTTCGGGTTCGAAGAGCAGGTCGCAGTTGACGATCACGCAGCCGCCCCGCACGATCTCGCGCGCCTGCCACAGCGAAGTGACGTTGTTCTCGGTGTCCCAGCGGTCGTTGAAAAGCTGCTCGACGTCGTGGTCATCGAATGCGGCGGCCTGGTGACCGGTGAGCACCACGATGCGATCAAACCCTGCATCGCGCAGATACTCGAAGGAACGCTCCGCAAGCGGGCGCCCGCCGACCTCGACGAACGCTTTGGGAATGTCGGCGGTCACGTCGCCGAGCCGCGACCCGCGACCGGCCGCAAGATAAATCACAGGAAGTTCCGCCATCGCCGACACGGTACCCACCATCTCCCCAAACACCACCCCCAACCCGCCTCGCATGCTCCCGGCATGCAACGGAAGTTCGTTCAAATCCACCCCATGTCCAAGCGGTTTCTCTTGCATGCCTCAGGCATGCAGCGTTGCATGGCAGAGGCATGCAGCAACAACTCGCCGCACGGCGAGATCAGATCGGTCTGTACGGATGCCGTCGAGGATCGATCCCCCATTCGATCAGCTTCCGTCGCACAATCGAAGGACCGCGTCGATTCATGAACTCGCGATAGTTGTCCATTCCTCCAAAAATGTTCAACGAAGTCGAGGGGTCAAACCACGTGTACTCCAGGTTCCCGACCAGCGCCTGATAGCTGGCGAAAGGCGTCTCAAACTGCGTGATCGGATTGTTGAGCTCGATATACGCGATCATGTCGCGGATCTGCGTCGGATCGGCAAACTCTTGAAATGGGTTGGCGGCGAACTCTGAAAACACTTGCCCGCGCCATCCAGTCTCGCGGTTGAAGGAGCGCGCCTGCGCGGCGAGCACGCGCGACATGAGTTTTGTGATGCCGTCCGCAGTTTTCTGATGGGCAAGATTGTGCAGGTGGTTGTCCATCACATTGAACGCGATCACCTCAACTTCGTTGAACAGTTTCGTGTGTGTGCGTCCCCAATCGTCCCAGGTCTCGCGGGGACTGAGGTGGTTTTCGAAGCGACGAAGCAACTCTCGCTTCTGCGCGTCGCTGGCGAAGGGTTTGAGGTTTCCGATCGCACGCGAGGTGAGGTGGTACCCGGAGTTTGCAGTGAACGTTGAAATGTTCGGAGCGATAACGCCCATGGGAGTCGTGCTTCTTTCTGATCTCTGTTGATCTGGCCGTCACCCGTCATCGCGGCCCCTTAACTCCTTAAGGGTTTGAGCGGAGCACGTTTACCCCCCTACAACGGAATTTCTTTCTTGCATGCCTGAGGCATGCACAGGAAATCGCTTGAAACAAGGGTGTTACCGATCGCAGTTTCATTGCATGCCTGAGGCATGCAAACGGTGGGTTTGTAGGGTGGGCGGCGATGGTTGGGGAGAATTCCAGGAAGAAATTGCCGCCGTTGCCGGAACTGATCGCGATTTGTGGCGGTGAGGGCACGGGTCGGCCCGGCGAGCCGCGCGACCTGCGGCGCCTGTACGCGCGCGGCGTGCGCAAGCTCTCGATCCGGATCACGCGTGTGCTGCTGCCGACCGGCATCAGCGCCAATCAGACGACGGTCGTCGGCATCCTGATCGGCCTCATCGGCGCGGCGCTACTGGCGGACAACTACTTCTGGGCACAGATCACCGCCATTCTGTTGCTGCAGCTCTCGTTCGTGCTGGACTTCTGCGACGGCGAGATCGCGCGCTTCGAGCGTGTCATCGAGGGCAAGAGCTCCGGCGCCGGTGGCGCGTACCTGGACTGGGTCGGGCACTACTACATCCCCGCGCTGATGACCGGCGCGCTCGGCTGGGCGATCTTTCACGAGACCGGCGACTGGTGGTGGCTTGCGGCGGCGTTGATCGTGATCCTGTCGCTCGTGCGGGTTCCCTACAGCGCGCGCGACCACATCATGTGGGGCGTCTACCGCGACAAGCCGGAGCTGCGCGACTCCGAGCCGATGGTCCGCGCGGCGATGGCGCGGATGGGCGGCGACCCGGAGGCTCTGAACCTCGAGGCCTCCGGCACCGAAACGATGGCCGGCGGATCGGGTCGCGGCTGGCTCTGGAGCCGCTACACGAACTTCGGTCAGCTGATCGTCTTCCCCGGCTACATCAATCTTGTGGCGGCGGCGTCGATCATCGACATGCTGCTCTCCTGGGGCGACCGTTCGGTGGAATCGATCTGGGCGCGAGGGAGCCTGCTGGCGCTACTCGGGGCCGTGCACTTCCTGCACCAGATCCGGGCGATCGCCCAGGGATTTCGAGTCACGCGCGCGCTTGAGTAGCGCGCGGACGTCCCTGATCTGAGCAAGCTCAGCGCGGCTGAAGAAGCCGGTGACCAGCAGCACGACGGGATAGAGCACCCACCAGAGGATGCGCTCGACAACCGCTGCCGTGCCCACGGGATCCAGCACGTTGTCACCGACCACGGCGACGAGCGCCGCCGCCGCGATGATCTGAGCAAGTCGACGCCACTCCAGCACCAGGCCGAGCGTCTGACGCGCGCGGATGTACATCAGCCCGAGCAACACCAGATACGCACCGACCAGCGCAATACCGGCACCGACGATTTCGTGATCCGGGATCAGCAGCAGACCGAGGACGACATTGGCGACGAGTCCGGCAAAGGCGACCGGGAAGAGCGAGCCGGTCTTCCCCATGCGTGCGACGGCCGAGACCAGCACGAGATACGCGCCGTAGAACACGACACCGGTCGCCACATAAGGCACGGCGCGGTCTGCGGCGTGGAAGGCCGGCTGCGACGTGAGCAGGCGCACCAGCGGTCCGGCCAGCAGCGTCAGCGCGGTGACGATCCCGGCGGTGATCAGCAGGTAATAGGTGAGCACACGGCCGTAGACAACCTTGGCCTCGGCGTCCGATTTGATCGAGTAGGCCAGCGGCGGCCAGGCGAGCTGGAAGGCGCGGACGAAGATCGTCACGCCCTGCGAGAGCTTGTAGGCGATCGAATAGAGACCGGCGGCGGCGAGGCCGGCCGTCCGCGAGGCGGGAATGTTCACGAGCAGAATGCGGTCGACCCAGTTGAGCGCGTAGAGCGAGATCTCTCCCGGCACGGTGGGCAGGCCGAAGCGCAGCATCGGCCCCGCCAGCGGCAGGCCGGGGCCCGGGACGCGGCGCGCAATGAAGTGCAGGACCATCAACCCGGTCACGACGATGATCGTGCCGATCGCGTTTCCGAGCACGAGGCCCTTAGCCTCCATGTCCTTGCCGATCACGAACCACAGCGACAGCGGCACGGTGATCAAGACATTCGTCATGCTCGCGAGCGCGTACGAACCGGCCTTTTCCTCCACGCGGAAGAGCGCCATGAGCAGCTCATAGAAGGTCGCGAACCAGAACCATACGATCGCGATCTTCACGAGCGTGTCGGCACCGGGCGCGTCGCGCAGCAGCAGCGAGGCGAGCGGCCCGGCGAGCGCGAAGCAGATCAACACGCCCACGGTCGTGGTGATCGTCAGCCCCCAGAAACCGGTGCGCACGACCTGGCGCGGGTCGTACTTGTCGTTCAGGAAGTAGAAGCGCAGCAGCGCCTCGATCGCGCCGAGCCGAAAGAGGATCGAAAGCACGATCACCGTGGTGGCGATGATCTCGACCTGTCCGAACTCCGACGGCGAGATGTACTTCGTGTAGATCGGCAGCGTGAAGAGCGCGATCAGCTTGGCCAGCACGCTTGAAGCGGTGTAGGCAGTGCCGGTTCGGGCGAGGCGCTTCAGGTAGCCGATCACGCGGGTTCGGCGTCCGGCCGCGACTCTTCGGTTGCCCCGTTGCGCGGAATCGCCGCGAGCGAGACCGCCGCGCCGAGCAGCGCCCAGGTCAGCGGATCCTCAAGCAGCGCCGCATACGCGAGTGAATGCACAAAGATCGCCGTGAATGCCGCGGCCACCGCCACGCGCGCCACCAGACCGGGCCGGCCGCGCGGGCCGTCATCCTTGCCGACGCGCCGGAAAACGGCGCCGAAGCCGGCGACCAGCAGCGCGATGAACGCGGCCAGCCCGACGATGCCCTGCTCAGCCGCGACCGTCAGCGGCGATGTGTGCGACTTGGTCGTGCTCGCAGGTCCGTAGATCGTGCGCTTGGCGAGTTTGTTGGCCCGGTAGGACTCGGAGAAGTCGCCCGAGCCGTGGCCGAAGAACGGCTTCTGTCCCCACAGCGAAAGGCCGCCGGTCACCAGATCGAAGCGGCCGCTCGTTGACTTCTCGGCGCTCTTGCCGTCGGTCAGATCAACCCCTGTGATCGACGGGAACGCAAACGCGAAGATCAGCCCGGCCAGCAGCGCCACCCCGGTCACGATCAGGACCGACTTCGCCTTCCAGCGCAGCGCGGCCAGAACGATCAGCCCTGCCAGCAACGCCGCGAAGCTCGACTGCGAGAGCGAGAGCACCAGGCCGGCCCAGAGGATCGCGAGCAGCAGCGCGGCGCCGAGCACGCGTCGCGTCTTGCCCGTGTAGAGCATCAACGCCGTGACGACGAGCATCACGATCGCGAGGAAGCGCCCGTAGATGTTCGGATCGAAGAAGAGCGACTGCACGCGGAAGTACGGATCGAAGTCCGAAGGTTGCGAGCCGCCGATCGTCACCAGATAGCGGCCCTGCGCGAACTCGATGAAGCCGGCGAACACGAGCACCAGCGCAACTGTCACCAACGTGACCGCGCAGACGCGCAGCAGCTGCGCGTCCCACTTCTGCGCCGCAGCCAGGCCGTAGAGCAACACGAAAGGCGCGTAGAAGAAGCAGAAGTTCTGCGTCGCGACTGAAATGTCGCCGGCGTAGACGCTCTGCACTGCATAGAGCGCGAGGAAAACGACGATCGTCACGTCGAGCAGCTTCGGTCCGCGCGGATTGTCGACTGCGCGGCCGCGCCAGTAGCTCCAGGCACGCGCGACGACGGCGCCACCGATCGTCAGGTACAGCGGCAGCAGCAGCTTCACGGACTCGCCGCCGATGTCGATCGGCACGCGGAAGGCCAGGGTTGCCAGCGCGGCAGGAATCACGGCGCGCGGGTAGCGCACGAAGATCGCGGCAGCGGCGGCAAGCGCGATCGCCCCGGCGACCAGTCCGGCCACGATCAGCGGCGCCGAAATCTGCGGCAGGCTCGACTGCTCGTCGCCGACCACGGAGCCGGCGAGCACCAGCGGGGCCATCGCAAGCACGAGCACCGCGCTGATCCAGCGCAGGCGCTCGCTCGACGCCAGCAGCCAGCCGGCGATCAGCGCGGCGAGCAGGGCCAGGCCGAAGCTCTGCAGAGCATTTGCGACGGCGAGCTGCGTCATCGCGTCAGCACCTCAAGGATCGCGGCCGTCGAGTAGGCGACGTTCGGCTGCGCCGGGTTGTCAAGTTCGGCGAACCATCCGCGCACTCCGACCCGGATCACCGTGCCTTTGCCGAGTTTGTAGCCGATCAGAGCCGGGGCGCCTGCCTCTCGACCGGCAGCGGTGAGGATCTCGGCGCCGCGAGCCTGCTGCTTGGACTGCTCGAACGTGGTGAAGAGACCGGTCGGGCCACGCAGCAGTCCGAGCTCGTCCTCGAAGGCGATCACCGGTGCCGGTGCCTCGGTGACGTTCTCGACGGTCTCGCCGAAGATGTCGCGCTGGCGGTGGTCCGAGGGACCGGACAGCTGGGTCGTGCCCAGTGCGACCGTGCGACGGAAGGCGTCCTGCGAGAAGAATGCGACCTTGCCTCCGCGCTGCACGAACGCGCGCAGCACGACGCCGAGCTCAGCGGTGATCCAGCGTTCGTCGCCGGTGAAAAGGATCGCCTCGTGATTCCTCAGCGCGGCGGCCGGGTTGGCAGCGAGCGCGGCGTCGGTGGTCGTCTGCGCGTCAAGCTCTGCCTGCGACCTCGCCAGGTATTCGGCGAGCGCTCCCTCGTTCAGGTCGAAGCCGGGCGTGCCGGCCTGAAGCGCAAGAAAGCGGTCAAGCGGCACGCGGAGCTGTTTGCCCGGCGGGAGCTGCTGGAAGGGATCGGCGAAGCCGTCGCCCGTGACGTCGACGGGGTTGGTCGCCTGCCAGGCGATCGAAGGCTGCACGATCAGCAACTTCCGGTTGCGCCCTGCGGTGATTGGCACCGGCGTGCGGGCGATGCCGCGATCGCCCCGCACAGGCCTGCGCGCCGCGATCCGCAGCGTGTAGAGGCCGCCACTCGTGCGCGGGACGTTCACGCGTAGCGTCGCGCCACGCGCGCGGCCACTGGCGAGGGTGGAGCCACCGGCCTGCGTGAGCCGGTACGAATAGCCGCCGCTCGGCGGGTTCACGCGGAAGCTCGCCCGCGTGCCGATCACGACGGGCCTGAACGGCGGCGCGATCTGCACGCCGGTGAGCGTCACGCCCGCCAGTCCGCGCGTCGTCCCCGCACGCGGCGGCAGTTCGGTGCTGCTTGTTCCGACGTTGCTCGCCGCGTCACAGGCTCGCGCGACGATCACGTAGCTGCCGACCGGTGCCGGCCGGGCGCGGCCGGTCGTCTCCACTCCGACGCACTGCTCGCGCCAGCCCTGGAAGCTGCCGATCGTCTGATCCCACGTGCCGGAGTTCTTGCCCTGTGAGCTGACGAACGATGCGACGGGCTTTGCGCCGGTGCGCTGGCCGCGCACGCGATAGACGAGGAACTCGGCGCGCTTTGCAGTGCCGACACCGGAGTAGGTCGCCGTGACGGGCTTGCGCCCCCGCAGAATCGAGACGGTGTGCCCGCCGACAACGTTTGCGGTCAGCTCAGGCGGTACGGAATCGACGACAAAGAACTGGTCCGGCACGAATGTGCGACCGCTGTTTCTGAGCGTGATGCGCACGCGGTAGGCGCCGTCGGCGACGGCCGCGCCACGGTTCTTGTTGCCCGAAGCGTCGACGAATCCGCGATAGCGCCCGTTCCAGTAGAACGTGTGCGGACCGGCCGAGAGTCGTTCGTCGTCGGCGAGCGCGCGGACTGCCCGCCCGGTGCGGTCGACGACCTCGACCGTGACGACGTCGGCTTCCTTTGTTCTGAAGCGCACGCGGCCCTTGTCGTCGACCCCGTCGGCGTTGGGCGAGATGTACCGCTTGATGCTCACCGAGTAGACGAGCGGGTCGGTGTTCTTCAGCCGCTGGGCGACGAAGAACGCGAAGAACGTGGCGAGCACGAGCAGGCCGAATACAACTCGCGAGATCTGCGTGGCGCGGGTCACGCCGGGCGGATTACTGATCGAAGTCCGCGCCGAGCACAACGATCACCGGCACAGATCCACCGGCCGCGAGCACATCGTCGTTTGCCGGCTTGATGTCGGTGACTGCCAGTTCCTTGGCCACCTCGGTCGCCTCCTGCTTGCTCCCTGAGGCGTAATACACGATGCTCGTCGGGTGGACGGTGCCGTCGTTGAGGTTGCCGGTGGTGGTGTCGGTGAAGCCAGCCTTGTTCAGTCCCGTTGCTGCGGTCGCGGCGATGCCGGCGGTGTCGGTTCCGTTCAGCACGGCAACGGTGACTGCTGCGCGATTGATCCGCGGGTCGCGGTTGGTCGCGGTGTTCTGTGTCTCCTGGGCGGCCGAGCCGCTGGTCTGCTTGCCCGTGTCTGCGGCGTCGTCACCCCCGAGCAGCTGCGTTCCGATCAGGATCACGGCAAATACTGCGACGAGCACTCCGGCGACGGCGAAGGGCACCCGGCTGCGCTGTTCGGCCGGCGGATCGATCGCCTCGAAGTGGCCGGAGCCGGTGGCGCCGGTCGAGAGGTAGTAGTCGGGGATCGGCGGCGTGGTCGGACCGCGCACGGCTGTGAACTCGGATGTGTCCAGCGGCGGCAGCGGCGGCAGCGGAGCGGCCGCGCGCGCGGCGGCAGGCGTGGAGGGTGTGAGCAGGTTCTGCTCGGACTCGGACGGGACCCGAGGCGGAGCGTCGCCTTCGGGCGGGGCCGGGTGGACGATCGTGTCACCGGCGCCTGCGCTGGCGGCGGCCACTTCGTAGGGCGCGTGCTCGGCGCTGCCTTCGACCGCCTCTTCCTCGGCCGGCTGATCTTCGCCGGCCTCGGGAGCCGCGGCCACGGCCTCGGCCTCCTCGCCGAACTCCTGAGCGACGACGTCATGCGCCTGAGTCTCCTGCGAGTCGGTCTGCACGAGCGGCGCCTCTGCGACCTCTGCCACTTCCGGCGTGGCCGCGTCGGCGGCGACGAGCGGCGCGGCGGAGATGTCGACTCCGGCGTCCTGCGCAATTCCGGCGGCTGCTGCTGCCTCGGACTGGCGCAGCGCCATCGATTCATAGGCCTGCGCAATCGCCTGCGAAGCGATCTGCTGGGCGCGGAGTTCGATCTCACCGGCGCGCTCGGGCTCGCGGCCGGCCCACTCGCGCAACCTGCGTACGTCGCGCGCCTGCGAGAAGTAGAGCATCGAGAGCACTGCAAGGCCGATGATTCCGGCAAAGCCGGCAATCGCGCCGAAGTTCAGAAGTATGTCTTTGAGTTCGCCCAAATCAATTCAGCGCTGCCGCGCATCAGGCGCGGGGCAGCGGGAGATGCCTGGAGTCTAGGACTCGGGTAACGCGGATTCGGTGGTCAGTCCGGCCGCGGCCTGAACGAGATCCGCCAGCGCCTGCGGCTTTCCGACAACCATCAGGCGTTCTACCTCATCAAAGATTTCCTCGACGCGTGCCGGGTCCATCGTTTCGCGCTCAGCGCGGACGATCTTCTCCGCGGCCGTCGCCTGCGGGGTCTCGTCCGGGTTGTACAGATCCTCGTGCAGCTTCTCGCCCGGAGAAGGCGCCGTCACGACGATCGGGATGTCGACATCCGGCTCAAGACCGGCAAGCGAAATCATGTTGCGCGCGAGGTCGATGATCTTGACCGGCTCGCCCATCTCCAGCACGAAGACCTCGCCGCCGTGGCCGAGGTCGCCGGCGCGGATGATCAACTGCACGGCCTCGGGGATCGTCATGAAGTAGCGGGTCATCTCCGGGTGGGTGACCGTGACGGGACCGCCGCCGGCGATCTGACGGCGGAAGATCGGCACGACAGATCCCGAGGAACCGAGCACGTTTCCGAATCGCACCGAGCAGTAGGTCGTTCCCTCGTGGCGCGACTGCGCCGATTCGATCGCCCACTCGGCCAGCGCCTTGGAGGCACCCATCGTGGTCTTGGGCTTCACTGCCTTGTCGGTGCTGACCAGCACGAAGCGGCGCACGCCTGCCTGCCCGGCGAGCTCGGCGACCGAGCGCGTGGCGATCGCGTTGTTGCGGATCGCCTCGACGGGGTTTTCCTGCATCAGCTGCACGTGCTTGTAGGCGGCGGCGTGAAAGACGATCTCGGGCGTGAACTGCTCGAAGATCTGCTGCATGCGCGGGACGTCTTTGCAGTCTCCCAGCACTGCCTCCACGCTCCCGAAGTGACGATCGTCCTCGAGCTCGCGGCGGATGTTGAAGAGGTTGTCCTCAGCGTGGTCAACGAGGATGATCTTGCGCGGGCGCACCCGGGCGATCTGGCGGCAGAGCTCGGAGCCGATCGAGCCGCCGGCGCCGGTGACCATCACGACTTCGCCGGCGAGGTAGGCACCCATGCGGTCGAGCTGCATGATGATCGGGTCGCGGCCGAGGATGTCTTCGACCTGGACTTCACGCAGCTGCTTGACAAGATTGACATCGCCGCGCAGCAGTTCGAAGACGGTCGGCAGCGTACGGACCGGGATGTCACGCTCGCGGCAGGCCGAAACGACGTTCTCCCTCAGCGAACCCGGTGCGGACGGGATCGCGATGATCACCTCGTCGGGCTCGGCCTCCTCGAGAATCTGCGGCAGCTGCTTGGTGCGACCGAGCACCTTCAGGCCGACCATGCGCGCACCGGCCTTGCGCGGGTCGTCGTCGATGAAGCCGATCGGTGTCTCACCGAGTTCGGGGTTGCGCAACATCTCGCGCGCGACCATCTGGCCGCCGTCGCCGGCTCCGACGATCAGAATCTCACGGCCGCTCGGAAGCTTGTATCCGCGCATCGGCTTCTCGACAACACTGCGCACGAGAAAGCGTGAGCCGCCGATCAGCAGCAGGGTGAGCAGGAAGTCGAATGCCGCGACCGACCGCGGCAGGGCGATGCCGTTCGGCTGGACCAGGAAGACGCCGCCGACAAGCAGCAGGCTTCCGAGCACGACGGCCTGGACCAGGCGCCGGAAGTCGTGCGAGTCGGTGTAACGCCACCACTTCGAGTAGCTGCCGAAGATCGCGAAGATCAAGACTTTGCCGACGACCGCAAATGGCAGCACGGTCCAGAAGAGATCCTCGTAGCGCGGTGGGATTCCGTCAACGCCAAAGCGCGCCGGGATCGAGCTGTTGAAGACCAGCCAGAACGCCCCGAAGAAGGCAAGCGAAACGAGCGTCGCGTCGGTGAGGAGCTGCTGCGCGCGGTGCAGCAGCACCGAACGCCGCATCCTGCGGGTCAGTCGGGCTCCGGGCATGGGAATGAGTCTACGGGGGGTCGGTCGGGATTTCCCGGCGGTGCACCCTCAGGTGCGCCGGGCAGCGCCCAGGGCAAGCTCCGCGAGAAATCGCGGATCGCGGCGGATCCGGTCGCTGCCCGGCGCCCCGCGCTTGACGATCTCCAGGCCGTCGAGGTTCTCGAGTCTGTTCAGCCGGCGGTCGGCGAGGAGTTCCTCGTCAACTGCTCCGAGCCGACCGGCGAAGGTCGTCCACACCGGCGTGCCAAGTGCGACGGCTTCGCGATTCATCGTGCCCCCGGCCCCGATCACCGCGTCAACCAACGCAACCAACGACGGCCCGTCGATTGCGCCCTCGGGAATCACTATGTTCGAGTGCGCGGCCTTCACGAGTTCATCGCGCTGCTCTGGCGTGCGCGGCAGCGCCACGACCTGGACGGTCTCATCTGCCGCCAGCAGCTCGATCAACCGCGGGAAGAGGTCGTTCTCAAGGCGGTGGTACAGCGACACATCCGGTGGTGTACGCAGCAGCACGAGCTTCTTGGATCGATCAAGTCCGAGCTCGTCGAGCACCGACTCGTCCGGCTCAAAATCGCTCAGGTAATACTCCTCTTTCAGTCCCGGGTAGCCGAAGATCTTGCCCTTCGCGCCGTAGGAATAGAGTCGCTCCTCGGGGATCACGTCCGGCACGATCGTCCGCCTCGTGAAGCGGCAGTTGATCGCGTGCTGAAGCTTCGCCCATTCGTAGTCGAACATCGTCACGGCCGGGATGCCGCGCAGCTTGGCCGCGACGGTTATGTCGTTCGAGCCGTGCCCGATCGCAAGATCAAACTTCTTGCCGCGCGACCAGCGCAGCAGCGCGCCCGATCTGGAGAACAGTCCGACGGCCTTGCTCGCCGCATGTCCGCCACGGTGGTGGCCGATCGCAGTGTGCGGCATCTCGTAGCGCTCGAGCAGTGCGAGCGTCTGGGCGAAATCGCGCGCAGTCACCTCGACCTCATGGCCGTCGGCGCGCAGAACATCGATCACAGGTCGCAGCACGAGAACGTGCGGCGAGTTGGTCAGGTCAACCCAGACCTTCATCTACCCGCGCACTGATGCCAGCGCTGCGATGACTGCCTGCACCTGCTCCTCACGCAGCGACGGGCTCATCGGCAGCGCGAGGTTGCGCGCGGCGGCGCGGTCGGTCGCCGGCAGATCGACCGACTGCTCGGTCGCCGGCTGGCGGTGGATCGGCGTGCGGTAGTACCCGCGCGCCTCGACGGCGTGGTCGGAGAGCGCCGCGGCGAGGCTGTCAGGGTCGTCGTGCTGGACGACGTAAAGATGGTGAACGGGGATCGAGCCCTCGGGAACATGTTGCGGTACCGCGAACTCGGCTACGCCGGCGCTGGCATACGCGGCTGCGGCGTCCTGGCGACCCGCGTTCCAGCTGTCGATGTGCGGCAGCAACACGCGCAGGAGCGCGGCCTGGATCGCGTCGAGCCGCGAGTTGTATCCGACGAGCGTGTGCAGCTGCTTGTTGGTCGTCCCGTGGTGGCGGAGCAGTCGGGCGGTCTCTTCGATCTGCGGGTCGCTGGTCGTGATGATCCCGGCGTCGCCGAAGGCGCCGAGGTTCTTCGACGGGAAGAAGCTGAAGGTCGCGACATCGCCGAGTGAGCCGGCGCGGGCGCCGTGCAGCGTGGCACCGACTGCCTGCGCAGCGTCCTCGACGATCTTGAAGTCGTGCTTGTCGGCCAGCAGGCGAAGCTGATCGACCGGCGCGGGCAGCCCGAAGAGGTGCACGGCGACCACCGCCCTGGTGTTCGGCGTCAGCGCGGCGGCGACGGTTTCGGCGGTGACGTTCATCGTCGCGGGATCAACGTCGCAGTAGACGACGTTGGCGCCGATCGTCAGCGCCGCCTCGGCGCTGGCATAGAAGGTGAAGGACGGGACGACGACATCGTCGCCGGCCTCAACGCCGGCCGCAAGCAGTGCGATGCTCAACGCATCGGTGCCGTTGGCGACTCCGACCGCGTGTTCGGTACCGACGTAGTCGGCGAACTCGCGCTCGAACTCGGTGACCTCGGGGCCGAGGATGAAGCGTCCGCTGTCGAGCACGCGCTTGATCGCGTCGTCGAGCTGCGGTCGCAGCGGCTGCAGCTGGGTGCTGGTGTCGAAAAGCGGGATCATTCGGTGGGCTTCGTCTCGCGGTTCTTGTACAGGTACCAACCGATCCAGGCCAGCACCACTATCACCGCCACGACCACAAGCTTCTGGAAGGCACCGACATACTTCTCGACCTCGTCCCAGCGCGAACCGAGCTGGTATCCGGCCACGACCAGCGCAGTGTTCCAGATCAGGCTGCCCGCCGCGGTGTAGACCAGAAACAGCGAGAACTTCATGCGCTCGACCCCGGCGGGAATCGAGATGAGACTGCGGAAGATCGGGATCATGCGCCCGAAGAAGACGGTCTTGGTCTGGTGCTTGACGTACCAGTTCTCTGTTCGGTCGAGGTCGGTGATCTTCATCAACGGCATCTTCATGATGATCGCCCGGACGCGGTCGCGCCCGATCGCGTAGCCGATCCAATAGAGGACGGTCGCGCCGATCAGCGACCCGATCGTCGCCCAGAAGATCGCGCCCACCAATGTCATGTTCGCGTCTTCCTGGCCCGCGGTGAAGCCGGCGAGCGGAAGGATCAGCTCGCTCGGGATCGGCGGGAAGAGGTTCTCGGCGGCGACGGCGACGGCAACCCCGGGGCCGCCGATGCTCTCCATCAGGTCCACCAGCTTGCCGGCGATTCCGCCTATCTCGTCGCCCGTGGTGGTCAGAAACGGGAGGATCATGGCTGCGGCGCAGGTTAGCCGACCCCCTGCTGGCCGTAACCTCCCATGCGTGAGCGACACCGACCCACGTTTAGGCCTCGGCGAGGCACTGGCCTACGGACTTCTTCAAGGGCCGACTGAACTGCTTCCGGTGTCCAGCTCCGGTCACCTTGTGCTTGCTCCGTGGGTGCTCGGCAGCGACTACGTCGAACTCGATCCCGAACTGCGCAAGTCGTTTGAAGTGGCGCTGCACGCCGGCACCGCGGCGGCACTTGTGATCGTGCTGCGCGAAGAGGTCTTCGAGGCCGTGTGCGACATCGACGGTCGTCGGATCGGGATGATTCTCAGTTCGATGGCCCCGGCAGCAGCGGCGGCGCTGGGTCTTGAGAAGATCATCGAAGGCAGACTGAGTCGGCCGGCGATCGTCGTGGTCGGACTGGTCGCCGGATCTGCCGCGATGGCGTGGGCCGACGGACTGACCGGCACGCGCGAGCGCGCAGACGCCGACTGGCGTGACGGCCTGGCGCTGGGAGTTGCCCAGGCACTGGCGCTTGTGCCGGGCGTCTCGCGATCGGGCTCGACGATCGTCGCTGCGCGGGCGCGCGGATTTGACCCGTTGAGCGCGAGCGAGCTCTCGATGCATGTCGCGCTCCCTGTGATCGCGGGTGCCACCGTGCTGAAGGGCGTGCGGTTGAAGCAGAACGGCCTTCCGGCGGGCATGCGCGCGCCGCTGGCGGTCGGCGTGCTCGGCGCATTCTTCAGCTCTTTTGCCAGTGCGCGCCTGATCGCGTCCAAGAACCGCGGCCGCGGACTGATGAAGTACGTGATCTACCGATTGCTGCTTGCGGCGGGAGTCACCTGGTTCACGCGGCGACGCCCGCCTGTCAACTAGATTCACCCGCGTGAGCGAGCCACAGGACGCATACGCCGCAGCCGGCGTCAGTACGACCAACGCAGATTCCGCGACCAGCGCGCTGGTCGGCATTCTTTCGACGATCGACACCGGCAAGCCGAGCCTCGCGCAGCTGCGCAACGGGCACTACGCCAACGTCCTGAAGGTCGGCGAGAACCTCGGCATCGCGATCGGCACTGACGGCGTCGGCAGCAAAGTGATCATCGCCGAGCAGATGGGCAAGTTCGACACGGTCGGGATCGACTGCATGGCGATGAGCGTCAACGACCTGATCTGCGTCGGTGCCACACCGATCGCACTCGTGGACTACATCGCCGTCGAGCACGCCGACCCGGAGATGCTCGCGGGGATCGCGACTGGATTGAAGATCGGCGCGGAACTCGCCGGCGTCGAGATCCCCGGCGGAGAACTCGCCCAACTCCCAGAACTGATCAAGGGCCACCCGAGTCCGAGCGGGTTCGACCTCGTCGGTGCCGCCTTCGGCACGATCGCGCTCGACCAGATCGTCAGCGGTGACTCGATCGAACCCGGCGACGTGATCATCGGGCTCCCGAGCAGCGGCATCCACAGCAACGGCCTGACGCTCGCTCGCAAGGCGCTGCTCGATGACGCCGGCTACGCGCTCACCGACACGCCTGAAGAGCTCGGCGGCAAGTCAGTCGGCGAAGAACTGCTCACCCCCACCGAGATCTACGTCAAGCCGATCTTGGAGCTGCTGAAGTCGCCGGTTGACGTGCGCGGGCTGGCCCACCTGACCAGCGGCGGAGTACTCAACCTCTTGCGCCTGAACAGCGAGGTGGGTTACGTCTTCGAGACTCCGCTCAAGCCCCAGCCGGTCTTCGAGATGATTCAGAAGGCCGCAAACGTCTCCGACGCCGAGATGGCCGAGGTCTTCAACATGGGCTGCGGCTTCTGCGTCGTGGTCCCGCACGAACACGCCGATGCAGCGGACACCCTCTTGCGCATGCATTACGACGGCGCGCACGTGATCGGTCATGTGACCGACAGCGCCGGTCAGGTCGCAATCACCCCAGTCGGACTGACAGGCGACAAAACCGGCCTCCGCCCCGCGTAGGCAGAGGCCGTCTTTCGCTCACCTCTGGTGGGCGGGTCTGAGTTGCCGATCTGAACCGCTTGATCATGCGGTTGATTCCGCTCACCAGAGGTGAGCGAAACAATCCTGATACCTGAGCCTTCGACTGAGGCGATCCCGCTTCGCTCACCAGAGGTGAGCGCAGCGTGGGGTGGATCTGGGTTGGCTTTTGTGGCCGATCGACCGCGTAGGTTGGACGATCGATTGCCGTTGGCGGGCCGATCGTGGCGATCCGCAGCCGTTCGGCGTAACTTCTCTACACAGATGGCGATTTCGGCAACACACGACGGCCCGGATCTGATCGGCGAGATCGTCGGTGAGCGCTACAAGATCGAGGAGGTCGTCGGCGCCGGTGGCATGGCCACCGTCTACAAGGCCTTCGACCAGACGCTCGAACGGCCGGTCGCCGTGAAGGTGATGCGCCGCGAGGTCGTCAAAGAGGCCGACCAGCTCGAGCGCTTCCGCCGCGAGGCGCGGGCGGCGGCGAAACTCAGCCACGCGCACATCGTCACCGTCATCGATGCCGGCGAAGAGAACAGCCGGCCCTACATCGTCTTTGAGTACGTCCCCGGTGAGACGCTCAAGCAACGGATCAGGAGTGTCGGGCCGCTTCCGATCACCGAGTCCGTCGCCTACGCGATCGAGATCGGCAGCGCCCTGGTCGCCGCACACGCCGCCGGCCTGGTGCACCGCGACGTCAAACCGCAGAACGTGCTGCTCGACCCGCACGGACACGCCAAGGTCGCCGACTTCGGCATCGCCCGCGAACTCGAGGCCAGCGACGGCCTGACCAAGACCGGCCGCGTGCTGGGCACGACGGACTATGTCTCGCCCGAGCAGGCGATGGGCGAAGACGTCACCGGTCAGTCCGACGTCTACTCGCTCGGCATCGTGCTGTACGAAATGCTCACGGGCGACGTGCCCTTCAAGGGCGAGAACCACGTCGCCGTCGCGATGAAGCACGTCAAGGACCAGCTGCCGGACATCCAGGTCAAGCGCCCTGAAGTCTCAAATGCACTGGCGGCCGTGATCGAGAAGATGACCGAGAAGGAGCCGGTCGACCGTTACCTCACGGCAGCGTCAGCGGTTTCGGATCTAGAGGATGTGCTGGCGATGGAGTCGGGCCGGGCCGGTGGCCTGACCGGCGAGGCGACGATCGTCTTTGACTCGCTGCCCAAGCGCTCGCGCCGCCTGGCGCCGAGCGGCGTCTCACACCCCACGCGCACGAAGGTCGCCTGGCTTGTCGCAGCGCTTGCGACAGTCGGCATCGCGCTGCTGCTGGTCAGCCAACTCGAGAGCGGCTCCGGCGGGGGCGAGCCCTCCGCGAAGTCGACCGCCGGCACCGTGATCGCGTTCAAGTCAACGGGCAGCTTCGATCCCACTTCAACCGGAGGCGACGGCAAAGAACACGACGACGAATCCCACAACGCAATCGACGGCAACCCGCAGACCAACTGGACGACCGAGCAGTACCAGGGCGGCGTCTTCGCGAAGCCCGGAATCGGCCTCTGGGGACGCACCTACAAGGCCGCAACCGCCGCGACGGCCACCGTGCGAACGCGCGACTCATCGCTCACGCTGGAGATCTACGGTGCCAGAACGCTGCCAACCGAACTGTCGGGATGGACGAAACTCGGCGAGGCCGGCGGCGACGTCAACGGCAAGCGCATAAGCCTTGAGAAGGTGCCGGATCTGCGGTACTACATGGTCTGGATCACCGCGCTGCCACCGGCCAGCGGCGGCACCAGCCAGGCCCATATCTCCGAATTCATCGTCCGCCGCTGATTCCTGTCAAGGTGAAGCGCGCGTTAAGCGGCTTGCGATGACCGCCTCCTGCAGGCCATTTGCCGTTATCTTCAACACACTTTTTCGGGGATCAACGATTTGCAAGGGGATGTACGAACGTGAGTTCACGTAAGGAGCAGAAGGAACAGGCCCGGCTCGAGCGCGAAGCCAAAGAGCAGGAGCACGCAGCCAACGCCGCGCGCACCCGTCGCATGTCGATCATCGGCGGCGTTCTCGGTCTCGCGCTGATCGCGGTTGTCGTCGCGGTTGTCGTCGGTCAGGGCGGAAGCGACGAGGTCGATCCCGGCGCCGCCAAAGAGGTGAACGCCCTCTACGCGGGTATCCCGCAGGACGGCATCACGCTCGGTGAGCCCGGAGCCAAGGCCACGATCGTTGAGTTCGCAGACCTCCGTTGCCCCTTCTGCAAGGACTTCGAGGAAGGCAGCATGACGACGATCATCGAAGAACTGATCAAGACCGGCAAGGCCAAGTTCGTCTTCCGCAACCTCACAATTCTGGACGAGGCAAGCCCCAGCGGCAAAGACTCAACCAACGCCGCCAACTACGCCGCGGCCACCAGCCTGCAGAACAAGATGTTCCCCTTCATCAACCTCTTCTACATCAACCAGGGCCAAGAGTCCGAGGACTACGCGACCGAGGAGTTCCTCAAGGGGCTCGCCAACCAGGTCGACGGACTCGATGCGGACGAGGCGTGGGCCAACCGCAACAACCCCAAGGCCACGAACGAGATCGCACAGGCCGCCGAGGCTGCAACTGAGAACGGCGTCACCGGCACGCCGACGATCTTCGTCGGCGCGACCGAGGAGGACGCCGAGAAGATCAATCTCGACAACCTCGACGACCCGTCGGCAATCATCGAAGCCGTGGACGCGCTGCAGTAGTCACTGATGTCTGACCGGCGGCTGGGGAAAGCGATCGCGGTACTGGGCCTGATCGGCCTGGGGATCGCCACCTACCTGACATACCTGCACTACGCGGAACTCGACCCGATCTGTTCAACGGGGGGATGCGAGCGCGTCCAGAACTCCGAGTGGTCGAAGTTCGTCGGGATCCCCGTGCCGCTGATCGGGCTGATCGGCTGGATCGGGATTCTCGGCAGCCTGTTGGTTCCAGGCGACATCGGGCGGGCGATGACCGCGTTGCTCACGCTCTTCGGCTTCGGCTTCTCGCTCTACCTGACCTACCTCGAGGTTTTCACGATCGAAGCGATCTGTCAGTGGTGCGTCGCCAACGCGATCATCATGACGATCACCATGGTGCTCGCCGTGATCCGTCTGTGGCACTTTCAGCCGCCGACCTCGGCCGCGCTGCAGGAGTGATCTAGAAGCTGAACTTGCGCTGCTCGCGATGGCGGGCAGCCGCAAGCTCGAGCAGGCGGTCGAGCAGCTCGCCGTAGGGCAGGCCGGAGACCTCAAAGAGCTTTGCGTAAACACTCGTGCTGGTGAAGCCGGGGATCGTGTTGATCTCGTTGACCAGCACCTTCGGCTGCTCGCCATCGGCGCCGTGTTCGACGAAGAAGTCGACGCGCGCCATGCCGGCGCAGCCGACGAGCTTGAAGACGCGCGAAGCCATTGAGGCGATCTCGATCTCGAGCGCTTCGTCGATCGGTGCCGGCGCGATCAGGCGCATGCCGTCGGCCTCGTACTTGGCGTCGAAGTCGTACCAGTCGGCGTCGAACTCGAGCTTGCCCGGTTGTGAGATTTCGAGCTCGTCGTTGCCGAGCACCGAGCACTCGATCTCGTCGCCGTCAGAACCGGCCTCGACGATCACGCGGGGGTCGTACTTCAGTGCGTCGTCGATCGCGGAGGCAAGCTCGGCGCGCCCAGTCACGCGCGAGATCCCGACACTCGACCCGAGACGGGCGGGCTTCACGAAGCACGGGAAGCCGAGCGCGGCCGCCTCGTCGAGCAGCGCCGCGTGCTTGCGCTCATCGGCGTTCCATTCCGAGGCGCGGATCGCCGCGTAGCGGACCTGAGGAATCCCGGCGGCGCCGGCGACTTCCTTGAAGAGCAGTTTGTCGAGGCAGATCGCAGATGCCGCGACGCCCGATCCGACGTAGGCGACCTCGAGCGAGTCGAGTGTCCCCTGGATCACTCCGTCTTCGCCGAACGGCCCGTGCAGAACGGGAAACACGACGTCGGCACCGAGCAGGCCCTCTCCGGGCGTGATCGCGATCGGCTCGCCGGTCGGCATCTCTTCGGGGCCGAAATGCACGACCTGGAACCAGCGCCCGTCACGACCGATCTCGACACGGACGACGTCGTGATCCTGAGCGTGCAGGCCCTTGGCAACGGCCTCGCCGGAGATCAGCGAAACCTCGCGCTCACTTGAGCGGCCACCCGCCAGCAGGACCACGCGCTTGGTGTCGTTCTCGGGCATGCGCGGACATTAATCCCTCACGCATGCCACTTGGGCTGGGCGCGGAAACTACGGCGTCGTGCCGTCGTCCACAAAGTTGCCGATCTCGAGCTCGACGGTCGAGCCGACATCGGCCGTTCCATCGGTCGGATCCTGCGCGACGACGTTTCCGTCGTCTGCGTCGTCGGTCACATCGGTCTCGGTGGAGGTGACTTCAAAGCCTGCTTCTTCGAGCTGCGCAATCGCCGTCGACTTCTTCAGTCCGACCACGTCGGGCACCTCGTTCTGACCAGACGCAACCGACAACTTGACCTTTGAACCCTCGTCGGCTTTCCCGCCCGAGGCCGGCGACTGCTTGGTGACCTCATTCTCGGGTTTGGAGCTCTGGACTTCGGTGGTCGACACTTCAAAGCCTGCGTCTTCCAACTCCTTGGTGGCTGCGTCGACATCCTGGCCGACCACGTCAGGCACCACAATCTGCTTCGGACCCTTGCTCACGAACAGCTGGACCTCGCTGCCCTTCTGCGCCTTCTCACTCGCGGCCGGAACCGTGCGCGTGCACTTGCCCTTGGCGATGTCGGGATCGAATTCCTTCTCGACCTTCACGGTCAGGCCCTGCGCTTCAAGTTGTCTGGTCGCCTCGGCTTCGGTCATGCCTTCCACATCCGGCATCGTCACTTCACCCGGCCCGGAGCTGACGTTGAGGATCACGGTCGAGCCCTTCTTGGCCTTCTCGCCGCCGCTCGGGCTCTGGCTGATCACTTCGCCGACAGGCGCCTTGTTGACCTGGCTGAAGACCTGGCTCTTGAAGCCGGCCTCGGCGATCCGCGACTGCGCGTCGCCCGCGGCCCGGCCGACGACGTTCGGCACTTCGGCCTTGTTGCCGATCAGGAAGAAGTAGGCAAGTCCGGCGACAAGCAGCGCGGCGGCGATTCCGCCGGCGATCAGCCAGTTACGACGCTTGTTGTTCTTTGCAGGAGTGGGCGTCGCTGCGACGGCGCCGCGCATCTCGGTCTTGCCCGCCGGCGCGCCGAGGTTGTCGCGCGCGTGCTCGAGCGCCTGGGAGAACTCATCGGAGCTGGCGAAGCGTTCGACCGGCGACTTGGCCATCGCCTTGAGCACGACGGCATCGAGCACAGGCGGCACGGCCGGGTTGACGTTTGACGGTCGCGGCGGCGGCTGATTGATGTGCTGCAGCGCGATCGCCACAGAGGAGTCGCCGTCGAAGGGCACACGGCCGGTCAGCATTTCGAACAGCACGACGCCGACGGAGTAGAGGTCTGAGGTGTTGCTCACCGGCTTGCCCTGGGCCTGCTCGGGCGAGATGTACTGAGCGGTGCCGACCATCTGGCCGGTCTGGGTGAGATCGCCGTCGACGGGGTTGTGTGCGATTCCAAAGTCCGTGACCTTGACGTTCCACTCGTCGTCGATCATCACGTTCTGCGGCTTGATGTCGCGGTGCACGATGCCCTTGGCATGCGCAAAACGCGCGGCGGCGAGAATCTGCAGGCAGATGTGGATCGCAAGCTTCGGGTCGAGCGCGCCCATCGCGTTGACGACGTCCTTCAGCGTACGTCCGGGCAGGTACTCCATCGCGATGTAATAGGTCTCGCCGACCTTGCCGCGGTCGAAGACGTTGACGACGTTCTTGTGCTGCAGGCCGGCGGCGGCCTGGGCCTCGCGCTCGAAGCGCGTCACGAAGGACTGGTCGGCGGCAAAGCGTTCATGCATCACCTTCAGGGCGACCGGGCGCCCAAGGTGCTGGTCGTCGCAGAGGTAGACGTCGGCCATCCCGCCGGAGCCGATGCGGCCACGCACCGTGTAGCGGTTGTCGATCAACGTTCCGTTTGCAAGCACACTCATCTTCAGATCCTTATTGGCGGGAAAGCTTCCGCTCCCTGCCGCACGCATTCTCTGGTCATTGATTTCGAAGCAGATACTGCAACACGTCGCGGGCTATCGGAGCTGCGACGACGCCTCCGAACTCCTGTGTTTTTTCGATTGTGACCGCGACGGCGTACCTCGGATTGTCATACGGCGCAAAGCCGATGAACCAGGCCTGGTTGCCGCCGCGCACCTCGGCCGTTCCGGTCTTGCCGGCCATCCGCAGGTTGCCGACGTTCGCAGCACCGCCGGTGCCTTCTTCGACGACCTTGCGCATCATCTTGTTCAGCTCGGCGGCCGTCTCGCGCTTCATCACGCGCGTCGCGCGCTCGGGAGAGACGTTCAGCGTCCTGCGCCCGTACTCGTCGCGGAAGAGCCGTGCCAGGCGCGGCTCCATGCGCACGCCGTCGTTCGCCACCGTCGCGGCGACGGTCGCCATCTGAATCGGCGTCACCGCAAGGCGCTCCTGACCGATCGCCGTGCGCGCGAGGTCGATGTTGGCGTCGGCGGGAAGCAGATCGCCGCCGCGGCCGCGCAGACCGCTTGAGAGCAACTGTCCCGGCGGGAGATCAATCGGCGGCGGCTCATAGAAGCCGTAGCGCTTCATGTACTCGATCAGTCGCGCTCTGCCGAGCTCAACGCCGATGTTTCCGAACGCGGTGTTGACCGAGAAGGTCAGCGCGCGCTCGAGGGTCGTCGGGCCGAACTGCTGATTGAAGTCGTTCTGCAGCGGCTTGCTGGCGAAGGTCTGCGGCGAGTTGCCGTCGACGGTGCTGTCGAGCGTCATCACTCCGCTGTCGAGCGCAGCCGTGGCCGTGACGACCTTGAAGGTCGAGCCCGGCGGATAGGTGGCATCAGAGATGCGGTCGACCAGCGGCGAGTTCTCTTCGTCGGAGTTCAGCGCCTTCACGCCGGCCTCGGTGCCCATCGCCCCGGGTGGATAGCCGGGGATGCTCACGTACACGGGAATGCGACCGGTGCGCGGCTCGATCACGACAACCGCGCCCTTGCGACCAGCCATCTGCGCCTGCGCGAGCTGCTGCGCGCCGCGGTCGAGATTGGTGACCATGTTCTGCTCGTCGCCGCCGCGGCCGAGCAGCTGGTCGAGGATCGAGACGACGCTCCTGGTACGACCGGTCAGGCGTTCGTCGTAGTACTTCTCCAGTCCGCTCTGGCCGTAGAAGGCGAACGAGTACCCGACCGGGTGGGCGAAGAGCTCGCCCATCGGGTAGCGCCGCACGTACTCACCGTCGGAGCGCTCGGTGCTGCGCGCGATCAGCCTGCCGCTCTCGGTGACGATCGTGCCGCGCGGCTTCTTGGCGTTCTTCTGCGCGGGGATCTTGTTCAGCGCGTTCTGGTTGAGCGAGCGCGCCTCGAAGACGGTCCAGCGCGCTGTGTAGAAGACGAGCAGCGCAAACAGGAAGACGACGACGAAGAACACGCGCCGGATCGGTTTGTTCATCTTCTCTGCGCCCATCAGCTCAGAGCACTCCGCCCGCGCCGGCATCCTCCCGGCGCGCGTTGTTCGAGATGACCATCAGCAGCGCCACGAGAATGAAGTTGGCGACGATCGAGCTTCCGCCGTAGGAGACGAACGGAAGCGTCACTCCGGTCAGCGGGATCACCGTCGTGACGCCGCCGACGATCACGAAGACCTGTAGCGCGAACACGAACGTGAGGCCGGTCGCGAGCAGTTTGCTGAAGGCGTCGCGCGCGATCATCGCCGTCTTCAGGCCGCGCTGGATGAACACCAGATAGAGCAACAGCAGGCCGATCGCCCCGATCAGTCCCGTCTCACCCGTGAACAGCGCGTAGATCGAGTCGGTCTGTACCGCGGGGAGGATCGGCGAGCCGCCCACGCTGATCAGCGACTGCCCGAAGCCGCTGCCGAGCACGCCGCCGTCAGACATCGTGAACAGCCCCTGGGCGATCTGGTACGAACCGCCTTCGGCGTGGAAGAGATCCGGATCGAGCGGGTTGTGCCAGATGTCGGCGCGCGCCTGGATGTGGCCCACCGTCGCCGAGAAGAAGATGAACCCGAAGATGAACATCGCAAGCCCCAGCACCACGTAACTGAGCCGCCCCGTCGCCACGTAGAGCAGTGCGAGGAACCCGCCGAAGAACATCACAGCGCTTCCGAGGTCGCGGATGAAGACGAGCATGATCATCGCCATCGCCCAGATCACGATCATCGGGCCGAAGAATCCCAGCGGCGGGAAACTGATCCCGAGAAAACGCCGCTCCTGCGTGACGAGAATCTCGCGCGTCTCAGCGAGGTACGCCGCGACGAAAATGACGATCGCGAGCTTTGCGAGCTCGGTCGGCTGGAACGAGAGCGGCCCGAGATTGATCTGCAGGTACGCGCCGTTGACGACGCCCCCGGTGAGTCGCGGGAGCATCAGCAGAATGAACGCGCCGATCGCGATCGTGTAGCGGTAGCGCTCGAGAACCGAGATGTCGCGCACAAGCACGACCGTCGCCATGAACCCGACCAGAGCAAGCACGAACCACTGCGCCTGCTCGCGCGCGAGCTCGGGGTTGATCCGGTAGATCGTGACGATCCCGATTCCCGCCAGCGCCGCGGTGAGCGGGTAGATGTAGGGATCGGCGTCGGGCAGGCGCCAGCGGATGAAGAGATGTCCGATCAGGCAGAGAACAAGGAAGATCGCCCCGTAGGTGATCGTCAGGTCGTTGACCTGCGCTTCGCGTGCGATCAGCACGCCGGCGAACCCGGCAGCGGTCGCAAGTGCGACCGGCAGCAGTCCGAGTAGCTCGCGGTTGCGCGCGCTGAGCAAGATCGACTCGCGTCAGGGCGCTGTCGCGCCGCCGCCGGTGTTGAAGCCGTCAACGCTCTGCGGGTTGATCTCGCCGCGTTCGATCTGCCCTGCCAGGTCAAGCGCGTCGCTGCGCGTGCGCAGTTTGTGATCGAGGATCCGCGCGCGAGTGTCCTCGGGAAGATCACTGACCGGCGTCGTGGTGACGAAGTCGCGCGTGTAGAGCTGGATGCTCAGCGGCAGCTCGTACGGCAGGCCGCGGAAGACCGTGACCAGGCCCTTCTCGTTGCCACCGATGAAGTAGACGTTCAGCGAGCCCACAACCGCACCGAAGACCCCGATCAGCAGCACGATCGAGATGATCACCCCGCCGACCCAGCGGCGTGACTTCCTGGACTGCTCGCGACGCGCGTCGAAGGCGCGGGAGGGCGAGGGCTGAGCGGGCGCGCTGCCGTTCGCGCCGGCCGCTGTCTGCGGCCTGGCCGCAGGTGGCGGAGCTGCCGGCGGTGCCTGTTCCGGCTCGGGCGGCGCCACCACGGCCGGGACGATCACGGTGTCATCCGCACTTGGAGCCAGCGGAGCCGCAGCCCTGGCCCCGGCCCCGTCGATCTTGAATGCGACGACGGTGATGTTGTCCACTCCGCCGTTCTCGTTCGCCTTGCGGATCAGGGTCTCGGCGATCTCCTGCATCGGCTTGCCCGAGCCCATCTCCTTGGCAATCGTCGCCTCGTCGACCATGCCGGTCAGGCCGTCGCTGCAGATCAGGTAGACGTCGCCGGGCTTCACACCGTGGCTGAGCGTGTCGATCTCCACGTCATCCTCGGGACCGAGCGCGCGCGTGAGGATCGAACGCTGCGGGTGGACTTCGGCTTCGGCCTCGGTGATCGCGCCGCGGCGGACCATCTCGCCGACCAGCGAATGGTCACGGGTGAGGCGCTCGAGCTCGTCCTCGCGCAGGCGGTAGGCGCGGCTGTCGCCGACGTGGGCGATCGTCAGCTCTTCGTCGCCGAGCAGCAGCGCCGTGAGCGTCGTGCCCATGCCTTTGAACTCATCGCCGGAGTTCGACTTCTTGTGGATCTCAAGGTTGGCGTGGCGCACCACGCTCGCCATGCGCGGCTCCGGCGCGACCGACTCGTCGAGCGGCTCCTTGAAGGAGTCGACTGCGATCTTCGAGGCGACCTCGCCGGCCTGCGCGCCGCCCATGCCGTCGGCGACGACGAACAACGGCGAGCGCACGTAGTACGAGTCCTCGTTCGCCTTGCGCACGCGGCCGACGTCGCTGGCGGCCGCGAATTCAGTGACGCGCAGCATCAGCTACTCCTCATATCTGAACTCAGTGTCGCCAATTGTGATTTTGTCGCC
The DNA here is from genome assembly GCA_051306435.1 of Solirubrobacterales bacterium. GTDB lineage: Bacteria > Actinomycetota > Thermoleophilia > Solirubrobacterales > JACPNS01 > JACPNS01. Next base: position 80,951 of record JBPPNF010000052.1, read on the forward strand.
CGGCGTGAGTCGCTGCGGGCCCTCGGCGCGAGTGCCGTTGAGGTAAGTCCCGTTTGTCGAACCGAGGTCTTCGAGGAAGTTATACGGGCCGCGCGGCGTGATTCGCGCATGGCGCGCGGAGGCAAAGACGTCGTCGACGATCACCTCGGCGGGCTTGTCGCGCCCGAGCAGCAGTCCGCCGAGCAGATCGAACGAACTCCCGGTCTCGTACTTGTTGGCGGCGACCACCACCAGCCGCGGCTTCACGCCGCGTTTGAGGTCGATCGGAGCCTGCCCCTCGCCGTGGTCGAGCAGCGGGTCGAAGTCCGCGCGGTCGCTGCCCACGAGGTCGCGTGAAGAGCTGCGCACAACCCAGACGATGAACAGGAAGAGCAGCAGCAGAAACACGAACTTCAGCGCGACTGCGATCGGATCGTCCATACCGACTATTCCAACACGAACTTCAGGACGCTGTTGCCGAGTTCGATCACGTCGCCTGAGCGAAGTGGCGTGGGGGCGGTGAGCGCGCCACCGTTCATGCGTGAGCCGTTGGTCGACCCCATGTCGGAGACGACCCAGTCGCCACCCTCGACGCGGAACTGCACGTGCGTGCGCGAAATGTTCGGATCGTCGAGCCGGATGTCGGCGTCGCGGCCGCGGCCGATCACGGTCGACGGCGGTGTCAGCGCGAAGCGGCGGTCGCCCGATTCGATCAATGCCCGCGGCGCCACGGGAGAGCCCGGCCGCTCGAGGTCTGTGGGCGGAGCCTGGAGGTCGCGCACGTTGTAGACCTGCGTGTGACCTGAAGGCGGCTGGGCCTCGACCGGCTGAGCTTCTTCTTCGGGCGCGTCGGCGAGTCGCGCCTGGATTCCGAACAGACCGAGTTCGAGGCGGTCGTCGGTGTCGAAGTCGACGGTCGGGCGGCTGATCAACGAGTAGCCGCGCTTTCGCGCATGCTCAAGCAGGTAGAGCGAAAGCTCGCGCTGGAGACCGTCCTCGTAGTGGGCGAACTGCTCGCGGTCCTGCGGCGAGAGAAACACGGTGTACTCGTTGGGCGCATAGGTGCGCGAGATCGACGCCGCGCGGTGTGCGTCCATCTCGCGCGAGAGTTTGCGCGCAAGCTCGATCGGCTGCACCTCTGATTTGAAGGCGGATTTGAAACCGCCTTCAATCAGGCGCTCGAGCTTTGATTCGAAATTCTTGAGGAAGTTCACACTCTCACATGCCTGCCGGTGCCCGTGCCTGAAGGTGCAAAAACCCTACCCGCACGGCGCGTCCAGACGGCCGCGCAGATCACTGCGACGAGCACAAGTACAGCCCCCGCGATCGAGATCGCCGGCACCGGCTGGCGCAGTATCTGCCCGATCGCAACCTGCGCGGCAATAAAGGCGCAGCCGAGCGCGGCCCAGCCGGCCGCTCCGGCGCGCCGGTCGACCAGCAGAACCGCCGCCGCGCCGGTCAGCGACCAGAGCCCGAGCGATGCCGTGTAGGCAGGCTGGGTGAAATCGAGCAACGCGTGGGCCGCGATGTCGGCGAACTGGCGCAGTTCCTCGGGACTCGCGCCGGCATCGGGCGTGCTCAGCGCCAGCGACGTTCCGGACATCGCCTGCACGCCGACCACCCAGGCGAACGCACCGGCACCGGCGAGCGCTCCGTCGAGCACCCGCGGCAACGGCGTCATCGCCGCGAGCGCCGCAACGACGGCCGGCAGCACGAGAAACATCGCCGAACCGACCTGCCCGTCGACCGCCAGGGCGACGGCACCCGCTGTTGCCGCCAGCGCCCAGCCCGCGCGCGGCAACATGAAGACGAGCGCCGCCGCGACGAGCGGCTGGATGAAAGAGATCGTGACGCCGGTCGCGAGCATGGTCACAGCGCACATCGCCGCAGCAAGCCCCGCGATTCCGAAGCGCCAGAGCCGGCCCGAACCCGGTTCGCGCAACGCGCGCTCCTCGCGCGGGAGCCGCAGCGCCGGTCGGTCATGCGTGTAGCTGTCGGAGCGCTCGCGCGGCGTGCGGCCGAAGAGGCCACGAACTCGCGAGCCGAGCGTCGGTGCAGCGAGGTTGTGCGAGAGCTGCGGCAGTGCGTCGTAAATCGCCTGGCCGAGTTCGACGACGTTTGGGCGCAGGTGCGGGTCGGCTTCGAGGCAACGGTCGATCGTCCCGCTCAGTTCATACGGAAGATCGCGACGTGCGTGCGCAAGCCGCGACCGTCTGCCCTTGCCGGGACCCGATCCGGTGAAGCACTCGAACAGCACCAGCGCCAGTGAGTAGGCATCGCTGGCAGGCGACGCGGCATCGCCGGCTTCCTGCTCTGGCGCGACGTAGCCGCGCGACCCGGCGTGCGGCCCGGCATGGGCGCGGCCGCCGTGCCGGCCGGGATCGACGATGCTGGCAATTCCGAAGTCCATGAGCTTGGCCGGCTGGACGCGCCAGCCGCCCGAGCCCTCAAGCCAGGCGCTGGTGACCATCACGTTCGCGGACTTGACGTCACGATGGATCACGCCCTGCGCATGCGCGTGGGCGAGCGCCTCGCAGAGCGCGTACCCGATCCGCCCGGCGTCGTTGTCGGACATCAGTCCTTCGTCGATCATCGCCGCGAGCGTGTGGCCGTGCACGAGCTCGTTGATCATGTAGATGCAGTCGCCCTCGCTGATGATCTCGTAGAGCGAAACGATCGCCGGGTGGTTCAGCCGGGCGGTCGCGCGCGCCTCGCGCAGTGCGTCGCCAGAATCCGTGCGCTCCTGGTCGATCCTCAGCTCCTTGATCGCCACGGGGCGCTCGAGCAACATGTCGAAGCCCTCCCAGACCGTCCCGAAACCACCGCTGCCAAGCGGAACGAGCAACTCGAAACGGTCGCGCAGGCGCGTTCCTCGACGATTCGGCCGAAGCGCCCGGGTCGTGTGCTCGCGCTGGCTGTGGGTGCGGAATCCCATGGATCAGGGTTTCGCGGGCGATGAAGTCAAGCCTGCAAGCCCTTTCGCAGACAGGAATCCGCCCGATTGACCGGGAATACTTAGTTACGATCCTCGCCTTCCGAGAGGAACCTTTATGCCTTCGTATCCAGGCGACCAACAGGAGCGACCTTCGCGGGGTGAAAACTTCCGCGGAGACAACGCTGAACACCAGGCCGTGATGCAACGCCGCGCAATCGCCGGCGGCCTCATCGTGCTGTTTCTGATCGTGGTGGTACTGCTGGGCAAAGGCTGCCAGAGCGCCCGCCAGGAGAACGCGATCAAGGACTTCGTCAAGCAGACGAATTCGATCATCACCCAGTCCAACCAGGTCTCGCGCGACTTCTTCTCGCTGCTGCGCGACCCGGGTGACGCCAGCGCGACCGACATCGAGACCTCCGTCAACGTCCAGCGGTCGCAGGCCTCGGAGCTCGTCCGCCAGGCCGACGACCTGTCGGCCTCCGGCGAGGATCTCACCGCCGCCAAGCAGTACCTCGTCGAGACGCTCGAGTTTCGTCGCGACGGTCTGACTGAGATCTCCGAACTGATCGGCCAGGCGCTCGGCGACCAGGACGCCGAGGCCGCGACCGAGAGGATCGCCGCCAACATGCAGCAGTTCCTGACCAGCGACGTGATCTACTCGCAGCGCGCCTACGCCTACATGAACCAGGCGGTCAAGGACAAGGACATCGAGGGCGTGTCGCTCCCCGCCAGCCAGTTCCTGCCCAGCCTTGAGTGGCTTGATCCAGCTCAGGTCGAAGACATCTTCAACCGCGCCCGCGGCGGCACTTCTGACACGGCGGCCACGCCGGGCACCCACGGCACCGGAATCACCGGCGTGACCGTGCAGCCTTCCGGCGCAGCGCTCGCAGAGGGCGGGACCAACAACCTAAGCGGCGCGAAGCAGCTCGAGGTCAACGTCCAGAACCAGGGCGAGAACGACGAGACGGATGTTGTCGTCACATACGCGATCTCCGGTGCGGGCACCACGATCCGCCAGAACAAGACGATCCCCGCAATCAGCGCCGGCGACACGACGAAGGTCACCCTGCCGCTGACCAAGATCCCCGCCGCCGGAGCGAGCGCGACGCTCAAGGTCGAGGTCAAGAAGGTGCCGGGCGAGGAAAACCTCGACAACAACAGCCAGACCTTCAAAGTCAGTTTCTGATCTGACCGCTCCGCGCCGGCTGCCAGTAGGCTGAAAGTCGATGAGCGCTCCGGACGGACTCTACGAATGGCTGGCAGTTGCCGGCGCTGCTGCGGCAGTCTTCTGCCTCGCGCTGCTGCTCTGGAACGCCCTGGCGCTGCGACGCGTTCGCCGCGCGCAGAAGATCATCCTCGCCGGCACTGAGCGCGACGTGGTCGCTCACGCCGAACAGCTCCAACGCGAGTTCGTCGCACTGCGCGACTGGGTCGACGACGCTTCCGTACAGCTCGACAAACGCATGTCACGGCTCGAAGTCGGACTGGAGGGAGCGATCACCCACACAGCGATGGTCCGTTATGACGCCTTCGGCGCGAAGTCCGGCAAGCAGTCGAGCAGCGTCGCGTTGCTTGACGAGCACAAGACTGGCACTGTGCTGACCGCGATCGTCAGCCGCAATTTCTCGCACCTCTACGTCAAGAACCTCACCGAGGGCGTCTCTGACATCGAGCTCTCGCCCGAAGAGCGCCACGTTGTCGAACTCGCATTTGCCACCCCGGGCCAGCCGCCCGCACCGCCCGCACCGCCCGCGCCGCCGCGCGTCGTCTCAAACTCGCCGACCAAGCCCCCGGAGCCCGCTGGCGAGCAGCCGCAGGTGCAGGCGACCAGACAGGCAAGCGTTGAGCGCTGAGGCCCTCGCGCCGCGCCGCGCAGGTCATCTCGGCCCACCGGGTACCTATGGCGAGGAAGCTCTGCGCGCCGCACTTGGCGACGGTGCGGATTCCGTCGAACTCGTCGCACTCGACACCAACCGCGATGTCGTGTTGGCCGTCGAGTCGGGCGAGATCGAAGCCGGTTTCGTTCCGATCGAGAACTCCGTCGAGGGCGCAGTCACCGAAACCCTCGACGCCCTTGTCCACGACGCCCCGGGCGTGCAGATCGTCGGCGAAGTCGTCTGGCCCGTGCATCACTGCCTGATCGGCGCGCGCAACATTCCGCTCGAAGAGATCGGCGTCGTCGCCTCGCATCCTCAGGCACTCGCGCAGTGCGCGAACTTCATTGCCGAGCGGCTTCCCAATGCGGCCAGGCTCGCGCAGGTGTCCACCGCCGAGGCCGTGCGCAGCGCCGTCGAGCGCGACGACGGCAACGTCGCGATCGGCTCGGCGCTCGCCGCCGAGATCTACGGCGGCACCGTGATCGAATCGGCCGTTGAAGATGTCACCGGAAACAAGACGCGTTTCGTCTGGCTCGCGAAGGAACCGCTCACCTCGCCCTGGGCCGGCAACCCGATGTCGGCCGCAACGAGAACATCCGTCGTGTTCTCGGGCTTCAACGACACCTCGCCCGGCGGCCTGGTCAGCATCCTCGCCGAGTTTGCCGAACGCGGCGTGAACATGAGCAAGATCGAATCGCGCCCCGAGCGCACCGCGCTCGGTCACTACCTCTTCTTCGTCGACCTCGACGGCTCGATCGACGACGCACCGATCGCCGCCTCGATCGAAGGTGTGCGGACGAAGGTCCGCGCGCTCCGCGTACTCGGTTCGTACAACGCCTTCGAGTCATGATCCTTCGCGGTAAGAACCGCCCGGGCCACGCTCTACACTGCGGATTGTTCTGATGGCCAGCAAGGCGGCGCCACGCTTGAGCAGTGACTGCTCAGAGTCCGGCGATGTACCCGGGCTCATCCTGTCGGAGATCGATGACTCTCCGGCGGTAGGCACCCTTGCGCCGCAAACGGCCGCAGGCGCTCGGTTCTCTTCGCTGTCCGGTCCTGCGCCGTCGCTCCACGTGCAGCGTGGCGGCTCTGCACTGAGCGGCCGCGTGCTTGTCCTGAACGCCTCATTCGAGCCGATCAATGTCTGCACCGTGCGTCGCGCGATCGTCCTGATTCTGAAATCCAAGGCCGAGGTGATCGACGAGCACGAGATCGAGGTCCACGCCGAGCGCATGTCGATGACGCGCCCATCCGTGATCCGCCTGCGCACCTACGTGCACATCCCGTACAAGTCCTTCCGACGCAAGATCACGCGCCGCGCCGTCTTCGCGCGCGACGGCTGGGAGTGCCAGTACTGCGGCCGCCGCGGTTCGCTGACGATGGACCATGTGATCCCGCGCTCAAAGGGCGGCGACACCTCATGGGAGAACGTCGTCGCCTGCTGCGCCACCTGCAACCGGCGCAAGGGCGACCGCAGCGTCGCCCAGTCGGGCATGAAGCTGAGCGCGCGCCCGCAGGCGCCGCATCCGACGATCTTCATTCACGTTGCGAGTCCGACGATTCCGACGCAGTGGCTGCCGTATGTGCCGGCGAGCGCCGGCGCGGCGAGCGACACGGTCGACGCTGACGCTGCCTGATCCATCGCGCGACCCTCACGGTTAGGATTCCGACCACAGCTTCTGGAATCCACCACCAATCAAGGACAGTCACATGGCTTACGAAGTACCAGCTCTGCCCTACCCCTACGAGTCTCTCGCTCCGACGATCGACGAAGAGACGATGCACCTCCACCACGACAAGCACCACCAGGCTTACGTGGACAAGGCCAACGGCGCCCTCGAAGGCACCGAGTGGGCCGACAAGCCGATCGAAGAAGTGATCGCCAACCTCGGTTCGCTCCCGGACAACATCAAGGGCCCGGTGCGCAACAACGGCGGCGGCCACTACAACCACTCGCTTTTCTGGGAGTCGATGACCCCGGGCGGCGCAGCGCTCTCCGGCGAGCTCGCCGAAACGATCGCAGCGAAGTTCGGTTCGGTCGACGAGTTCAAAGAGAAGTTCGAAGCGGCAGGCGTCGGCCAGTTCGGCTCCGGCTGGGCCTGGCTCGTGCTTGACGGCGGCGAGCTGGCAATCGTCAGCACGCCCAACCAGGACTCACCGCTGACCGACGGCAAGACGCCGCTGCTCGGCAACGACGTCTGGGAGCACGCTTACTACCTGACCTACAAGAACGCCCGCCCCGCGTACCTCAAGGCTTGGTGGGACGTTGTCAACTGGGACGTAGTCGCAGCGCGTTACTCGGCTGCCAAGTAAGAATCCTGCGGAGCTCACGGGTGGCACGCGAATGCACGCTGTCCACCCGTGAGCTGAACCGCGCGACGCATTCATCTCTTTGTGGTCGCGGATTGCGAACTTCGACCAGCGGAAGTTGCACGATGCCGCCGACTGGCGCAAGCAGTACGAAGGGATCGACATCCCGACTGGGCGCATTCACGTTCCGGTGCTGATGACTCCGTTCCATCGAGAGTGAAAAGCCAAGCTCGACGAGCTTGCGGCCGAAGCCGAGAAGCTCGTGCAATTCCTTGCGACTGACGCGACGGAATTCACGGGCGACGTCATCGCAAAAAAATAAGCCCACCTGACACCTGGGCAGCAGGGAAGCTGGGGGGTGTCGGGTGGGCCCTGGGTTGAATGGACCGCAGACCGATCCTCCAACTCGCTGAGATCGCTCAAGGGCGCGAACTCGGTTTGTAGTCAGAAGTATCGGGATCTGGGGGATCTGCAGGATCGGGCAATCGGACCCGAAACTGGCGCGTGATCTGTGTCCGACCGGATTCATTCGATCGGACTAACCGTTACGGTTCTTGGGTCGTCTGCCCGGGTACACCAATTGCATGTCTGGCGGTTTGAAAATGAATTGCCAGAACCGACCTTTTGTTTCGCAACCTAATGAGGCGTGGTGGCCCAATGACCAGTAGCCTGAAGACGATACAGGCCTTTTCGCGACCGGGGCAAAGCAGTTCTTTACAGGAGGTGATCGTGGAAGGCGCAAGAGCTGCGCTCGATCACTTCGACGACTTCCTCGAGCTGATCCCGGACGCAACCATCGGAAGCCACGCTGACGGAACGATCCTCCTTGCCAACGAAACGGCGATTGAGGTGTTCGGGTATTCGCGTGACGAACTGATCGGCATGTCTGTGTACGACCTGACCCCCGCACGCCTGCGCGCCAAGCTCGAAAAGGATCACTCCGACTTCTTTGCTCATCCGCGCCGGCGCACCATCGGCCTGAATGAGCGAGTCTTCGTCCGCCGCGCAAACGGTGAAGAGTTTCCCGCCGAGATCACGGTGTCTTTCGCACAGTCCTCAAAAGGACCGATTCGCATCGCGGCCACGCGCGACATCACTGAACGGCTCATTCTTGAAGGCGAGCGCAATTCACTCGAACAGCTTGTGCAGATCGATGAATCGCGACGCATGGAGAGCATCGGTCAGCTTGCTGGCGGAATTGCGCATGACTTCAACAACCTCTTGGGCGTGATCATCAACTACGCCGAGTTTGCCGCTGCCGAGCTCGACCAGTTGCCGGAAGTCCGCGACGACATCGAACAGATCCAATCGGCGGCCCACCGCGCCGCGGCGCTCACCAACCAACTCTTGGTGTTCAGTCGCAAGGAAGGCGACGCGCGTTTCCCGATTCAGCTGAACGCAACCTTGAGAGGCCTCGAGAAGCTGCTACGCAAACTGCTCGGCGAGCACGTGACTCTCAAGACCAACCTTGAACCCGATTTGTGGAGCGTTGTCGCGGATCCGGTCCAGATCGAGCAGATTGTTATCAACCTTGCTGTGAACGGGCGCGACGCTATGCCCGACGGGGGCGAGTTGAAGATCGAGACCGCCAACGTCGAGCTCGATGAGCAGTTCATTGACGACCGGGCGAGCCTGGTTGAACCGGGACGTTACGTTCTGCTCACCGTGAGCGACAGCGGGACGGGAATGGACAAGGAAACTCTCGAGCGCGCCTTCGAACCGTTTTTTACGACCAAGCCGACGCCACACGGCACGGGCCTCGGCCTCGCGACCGTGTACGGCGCGATCAGGAGTCACGGCGGCGACATCTTCCTGAAGACGAAGCCGGGTGAGGGAACGACCGTTGAAATACATCTGCCGACGACGAACGCAACTGTGGACACACGGATTCCCGAGGACTCGCCGCAGCGCGAGCGGGGCAGAGGTGGGCGTGTGCTCGTCGTAGAAGATGAGCAGTCTGTTCGCCGAATGGTGGTTCGAGCACTCTCAACGAACGGGTACGACGTCGTTTCGTTCGCGCGCGCCAGCGATGCGCTCCAGTTCTTGTCCGACCCGGATGAGCACGTCGACCTGTTGCTCACGGATCTGATCATGCCCGAGTTTCACGGCGGTGAGCTGGCCGATCGTGCGGTCGGCCTGAAGCCCGATCTTCCCGTGCTGTTCATGTCGGGCTACAACGACGTCGCACTGCACAGGATGGATGAGGAGCGCAAGAGCGTCGACCTCCTGGAGAAGCCGTTCACCGTCAACGATCTGCTCGGCGAAATGCAGCGGCTGATCGTAAAGAAGTTGGCGTGATGACCGGACTACTTGTATCGAGTGAGCAAATCGCTGCGCAAGTCTCAGAGCTGCGCAGCTCTGTACTGATCGTTGACGATGAGCCGCAGCAGCGGGTGCTGATGGAGCGCGCGCTGGTCGGTCGCTACGCGTGCAGCTCCGCGGAAACGATTGCCGAGGCGCGCAAGCTTCTTCACACCGCGCACTTCGACCTGATCATCTGCGATGTCAATCTCCCGGAAGAGTCTGGGATTGAGCTTTTGCGCGAACTCCCCGAACTTCAGGCAGACGTGGCGGTGATCATGGTCACTGGCACGGACGACGTACGCGCTGCCGAGACAGCGCTCGGATTTGGCGCGTACGGGTACATCGTCAAGCCCTTCCGAAGCGTCGAACTGCTGATCAACGCGTCAAATGCGCTGCGTCGGCGCTCGCTTGAAATCGCTCACCGCGCATACACCGGGCGGCTGGAGGAGCGGTTGCTCGAACGCACGACAACGCTCAACTCGATGGTCGTCGATCTCGAGTGTGCGCGAGTGGAAACCTTGCATCACCTCAGCATGGCCGTCGAGGCGCGTGACACCGTCACCTCCGACCATCTCGACGGCATGACGAAGATCGTCGAGCGCTTCGCGCGCAAACTTGGCTACTCCAAGATCGAAGCGGGCTGGCTCGCCTCTGCGGGCGCAATGCACGATGTCGGCAAGATCGGCGTTCCCGACGACGTGCTGATGAAGCCAGGCCCACTTTCGGACGCAGAGCGCGACATGATGCAGCGACATGCCGAGACCGGATACCAGATGCTCTCAGGCTCGAAAAACCCGATGCTCCAACTCGGCGCCGAGATCGCGTTCGCCCACCATGAGCGTTGGGACGGCGCGGGTTACCCGAACGGCCTTTCCGGCAATGAGATCCCGGAGTCAGCGCGCATCGTTCAGATCGTCGATGTCTTCAGCGCGATCACGAGCAACCGCCCCTACCGCGACGCCTTGCCGATCGAGACCGCACTGCGTGAGATTGGCGACGGCGCGGGGACGCAGTTCGATCCGAACCTTGTGGCTGTCTTTCTGGACCACTTTGACGAGTTGGTCCTGTGAGCGAGAACGGCAGCTCCCCGAAGATCGGCGTGATCGTCGTCGAGGACCACCCGATGTTCCGCGATGCCCTGACGCACGCAATCGGCAAACGAGATGACATGGAAGTGGTGGCCGAGACCGGCTCTGGCCGCGAGGCGATTGAAGCGGTGAGGACTCTGCGCCCCCAGGTCTGCGTGCTCGACCTCGGGCTGCCGGACATTGACGGCGCGAAGGTGCTCGAGCGCGTGGTCGCAGAAGAATGGGAGACGCGCGTACTCGTGCTCTCCGGCGAATGCGACAGCGACGTTCTGTACTCGCTGCTCGAGGCCGGCGCTGCTGGATTTGAGCGTAAGACGGCCGGGCCGGGCGAACTGGTCAGTGCTATCGCCGCCGTCGCGCACGGCGAGACAGTCCTGCCCAAGGAAGTTCTGGGCGGACTCGCTGAACAGATTCGTGGTCATCGCCGCAGCGTCAACGGTCCGACCTTGTCAGAGCGCGAGCTCGAGATCCTTCGAGAGGTCGCGGATGGTCATTCGGCGGCTGAGATCGCAGCAAAGCTACATCTGGCCGAGAGCACGGTGAAGACCCACCTCACGCGGATCTACGACAAGCTCGGAGTGTCTGAGCGGGCCGCCGCGGTCGCGATCGCGCTCCGGCGCGGCGTGATCGAGTGATCACGCGCGCCGGAGCTGCGCCGAACTACTCCTCTGTCGCTGCTGGCTCGTCGGCCGCAGGCTCTTCTGCCGGTGCGTCCGTGGCAAGCTCCGGCTGATCGTCGGCCGGCGGCGCTGCAGCCGCGGCGGCGGCCTCATCAACAACCTTGTCCTCAGACGATCCCTCCATCACCGGAGCAACGGCAGACACCTCGTCGTCGTCTTTGATGTTCATCACACGCACACCCTGTGAGGCGCGCTTGTACTGCGAGATCTCGCCGGCGCTGGTGCGCTGGACCATTCCGCCCTGGGACATGAACAGCAGCTCGTCGCCCTCGCGAACAATCAGCGCAGCCGCGAGGCCGCCCTTCTTGTCGGTCAGCTTGATCGTCTGGACGCCCATCGTTCCGCGGCCCTTGACCGGGTACTCGGTCATCGCGGTGCGCTTGCCGTAGCCGCCCCGCGTGACGACGAGCAGGTCGCACTCGTCAGACGCGACTTCCATCGCGATGACTTCGTTGTCGACGCCCTTGCTGATCGGGCGTGCCACGTTCATGCCGCGAACGCCACCGGTCGAGCGGCCCATCGGGCGCGCTTCGTCTTCGTTGAAGCGGACGGCCTGGCCGGACTTGCTGATCATCAGGATGTCGTCGTTGCCGGTGGTCGTTCGCACTGCCACCAGCTCGTCGTCGTCCTTGATGTTGATCGCGATGATTCCGTCGGCCTTGATCGGCGTGTTGTACTCGAGGAACTCAGTCTTCTTGACCTGGCCCTTGCGCGTGGCGAAGGCGAGATACTTCGCTTCCTTGAAGTCACGGGTGGCGATGACGGCCTGGACGCGCTCGCCCTCGCGGAGCGGCAGCAGGTTCACGAGCGCGCGGCCCTTCGCCGTGCGCGCCATCTCGGGCAGTTCGTAGACCTTCTGGCGGTAGACCTTGCCGCGGTTCGTGAAGAAGAGCAGGAAGTCGTGGGTGCTGGTCACGAAGAGGTGCTCGATGTAATCGTCTTCCTTCGTGTCCATGCCCTTGATGCCGACGCCGCCGCGCTTCTGCGAGCGATACGTGTCCAGCGGCAAGGACTTGATGTAGCCGGAGTTCGTGATGCTGATCACCATCTGGCGATCGGCGATCAGATCCTCGAGCGGAATGTCGCCCTCCTGGTCGAGGATCTTGGTGCGGCGCTCGTCGGCGTGCGATTCACGCACCTCGAGCAGTTCCTCGCGAATCACGCCGTAGATCAGCTTCTCTTCGCCGAGCAGCGTGCGCAGCTCCTTGATCTGTTCGATCAGGTCGTCGTACTCGGCCTGGATCTTCTCGGCTTCCATTGCCGTGAGGCGCTGGAGGCGCAGGTCGAGGATCGCCTGGGCCTGTTCGCGTGAGAGTTCGAACTTGGTCATCAGGCCCTCACGGGCGACGTCCGGATCGGACGACGCACGAATCAGCGCGACGACTTCGTCGATGTTCCCGACCGCGATCAGCAGGCCGGCGAGGATGTGGGCGCGGGCCTCTGCCTTGCGCAGGCGGTACTTGGTGCGGCGGGTGATGACCTCCTTCTGGTGTGAGAGGTAGTACGTCAGCGCGGCCTTCAGCGAGAGCGTCTGCGGCACGCCGTCGACCAGCGCAACGGTGTTGACACCGAAGGTCTGCTGCATCGGGGTGTGCTTGAAGAGCTTGTTCTTGACGACGTCAGGGATGACGTCGCGCTTGAGTTCGATCACGAGGCGCATGCCGTTGCGATCCGACTCATCACGCAGGTCAGAAATTTCAGCGATCTTCTTGTCTCTGGCCAGTGCGGCGATCTTCGTGATCAGGCCGTCCTCGCCGCCCTTGCGGACCATGTACGGGAGCTCGGTGACGATCAGCGCCTCTTTGCCCTGCTGGATCGGCTCGATGTGGCAGACCGCCTGCATGCGCACGCGGCCGCGGCCGGTCTCGAATGCCTCGCGGATGCCAGCGCGTCCGAGGATGTGCGCGCCGGTCGGGAAGTCGGGACCCTCGATGTGTTCCATCAGGCCGTCGAGGTCGATCTCGGGGTTGTCGATCAGCGCGACGGTGGCGTCGATCACTTCACCGAGGTTGTGCGGCGGGATGTTGGTCGCCATTCCGACGGCGATGCCGGTCGACCCGTTGATCAGCAGGTTCGGGATGCGGCTCGGCAGGACGACGGGCTCGATCTCTCGGCCGTCGAAGTTGGGCATGAAGTCGACGGTGTCCTCGTCGATGTCGCGCACCATCTCGGTGGCGATCCGCGCCATGCGCGCCTCGGTGTAGCGCATTGCGGCCGGGCGGTCGCCGTCGACCGATCCGAAGTTGCCCTGGCCGTCGACCATCGGCGCGCGGATCGCGAAGTCCTGGGCCAGGCGCGCGAGCGTGTCGTAGATCGACTGGTCGCCGTGCGGGTGGTACTTACCCATCACTTCTCCGACGATCGTCGCGCACTTGCGGTAGCTGCGCGTGGGTCCGAGGCCGAGTTCGTTCATCGCATAGATGACGCGGCGGTGGACGGGCTTGAGGCCGTCACGCGCATCGGGCAGCGCGCGGCCGACGATCACACTCATCGCGTAATCGATGTATGACGAGCGCATCTCGTCTTCCAGAGAGCGATCCTCGTATCCAGATTCCAACGGTCCCTGACTAGACATCGATGTTCACCGCTTCCCTTGCGTGTTCGTCAATGAACGCCTTGCGCGGTTCGACCTTGTCGCCCATCAGCGTGGCGAACATCTGCTCGGCTGCGGCGGCGTCCTCGATGGACACCTGCGCGAGCGTGCGCGTGTCGCGGTTCATTGTGGTTTCTGCGAGCTGCTCAGCGTTCATCTCGCCGAGGCCCTTGAAGCGAGAGATCTGCACTCCCTTGGAGACGAGCTTCACGACCTTCGCGCGCAGCTCCTCGTAGGAGCGCGCCTTCTCGAACGATCCGTCGAGTTCGATCTCGACCGGCAGTTCGCCGACGAGTTCGGTCAGCGCGGTCTGCACCTTCACGAACTCGCGGAACTCCTTGCCCTCGAACAGCGAGCGCGAGAGGTGGTGGACCTGCGCGTGGCCGGTCTCGGTCTCGACGCCGCGGAGCGTCAGCTCGACGGCGTCCTCACGCACGAATTCGACGACCACGCTGGCCGTGTCGCCCTTGCCGTTCTGCGCGAACTTGATCACGTCGGCCGGATCGGTCAGGCCGTCGGCGACGATGCTCGAACGCTCGAGGAAGTCGATCGCCTCGTGGCCGTACTCGGCGCGGAGCACGGTCGACCAACCCTGGTGCTGCTTGAGCAACTTGGAGAAGCGCTGCCAGCGGGTTTCAGTGAGCTCAAGCGTCTTCGGTTTCTTGCCGTTGTCGGTGAGCTCACTGATTTTGATCTTCTCGTACTTGTTGGTGAGCAGCACCTCTTCGAGCTCGTGCTCCTTCTCGACGTATCTGTCCTTGCCGCTGACTTTCAACTTGTAGAGCGGCGGCTTGGCGATGTAGATGTAGCCACCGGAGATCAGCTCCGGCATGTGCCGGAACAGGAAGGTGAGCGCGAGCGTGCGGATGTGCGCACCGTCGACGTCAGCGTCGGTCATGAGGATGATCTTGTGGTAGCGGAGTGACTCGATGTCGAACTCGCCGCCGATGCCCGTCCCGATCGCGGTGATCAGCGCCTGGATCTCGTTGTTGCCGAGCACCTTGTCGATGCGCGCCTTCTCGACGTTGATGATCTTGCCTCGCAGCGGGAGGATCGCCTGAGTGTTGCGGTCACGCCCCTGCTTTCCGGAACCACCTGCGGAGTCACCCTCGACGATGAAGAGTTCGGCGAGTGCCGGGTCGCGCACGGAGCAGTCCGCCAGCTTTCCCGGCAGCGCAGAGTTCTCGAGCGCGCTCTTGCGGCGGGTGAGATCGCGCGCCTTGCGCGCGGCGGTCCTGGCCTGCTGGGCCTCGATCGCCTTGGTGAGAACTGCCTTGGCTTCCTTGGGATTCTCCTCAAGAAACTCTGCGAGCTTTTCGTTGGTCGCCTTCTGGACGAAACCTTCGATGTTCGGGTTGCCGAGCTTGCCCTTGGTCTGACCCTCGAACTGCGGATCGGCGAGCTTGACCGAGACGATCGCGGTGATGCCCTCGCGGATGTCCTCGCCCTCGAGGTTCTTGTCCTTCTCTTTGAGCAGGCCCTTGTCGCGGGCGTACGCGTTCATCGTGCGCGTCAGCGCGCTGCGGAAACCAGAGAGGTGGGTACCGCCGTCATGGGTGTTGATGTTGTTGGCGAAACTGAGCAGCGTCTCCTGGTAGCTGTCGTTCCACTGCAGGGCCACCTCGAGCTCTTCGCCCTCGGTCTGCTCGGTGAAGTAGACGATCTTCTTGTGGATCGGATCCTTCGTGCCGGTCGAGTGGAGGTACTCGACGAAGTCACGGATGCCGTTGTCGTACTGGAAGGTGTCGGTCCGACCCTCGCCGCGCTCGTCGACCAGGGTGATCCTCAGCCCCTTGGTCAGGAAGGCCATCTCACGAAGCCGGGTCTGAAGGGTGGTGTAGTCGAACTCGAGCGTCTCGAAGATCTCGTCATCGGGCATGAAGCTGACGGTCGTGCCGGTGTCTTCGGCCTTGCCGTCCTGCTTTAGATCGAATCGTGGGACGCCTCGGTCGTAGGACTGCTTGTGGATACCGCCGGCCGTGTGGATCTCGAGATCGACCCACTCGGAAAGCGCGTTGACGACCGAGATACCGACGCCGTGCAGACCACCAGAAACCTTGTAGCCACCGCCGTCGCCGAACTTTCCTCCGGCGTGCAGGACGGTGAGCACGGTTTCAGCTGCCGGACGACCCGTCTGCTTCTGGATGCCGACCGGGATACCGCGACCCTCGTCCTTGACGGTGACCGAGTTGTCCGGGTGGATCGTGATGTCGATCGCCTTGCCGTAGCCGGCGAGCGCCTCGTCGACGGAGTTGTCCATGACCTCGTAGACGAGGTGGTGGAGTCCGCGCGGTCCGGTTGAACCGATGTACATACCGGGGCGTTTGCGAACGGCCTCGAGGCCCTCGAGGACTGTGATGTCCTCGGCGCCGTAATCGGCGCTGACCCGGTTATCCCTTAAAGATTCCTCGTCCCTGAGCTCCACTTCCGCTTCAGGACTGGTCGCTTCGACCGTCTCGTCGACCGGGTTGTTCGTGTCGGCTTCCGCCATCAAATCTCCTTCGCATGTCCCGGGCTCGGCAGCGGTCGCCAGCCATGCGAGACCTCCGCTTTTCGTGACTCAAATCGACAAAAAACGCCGGCGTTCTGCACACCGGCGAGAGAGGTGCTCGTGGAACCTTTTTCAGTCCCCTGAGCTTAGCATCGAGGGCGGCGGAAATTGCCGTTTCGGCCACCCGCAAACCCGCATGGTTATGCGGAATCTGACGGTTATGTGAACTTTGTTACCGGATCACGAATTTAAGCTCGGTCGGCGCCCCGTCAGAGAGCACTTTCTGTAGCTTTTTCAGCAGGTCTGGCTTGATCATTTCGAGCTCGTGGGCGACCATCGAATCGGCGCAGGCGAACGTCACTGTGCCGGCTCGTTCAGACACCGGAACGGCCCACTTGGCGACCGTCGGACCGACTGCCTCGGGCCATGCAGTCTGGACGCGAGCGATCCTCGTGGCCGGCTGCATTTCGGCAGTGATCTCGGCGAGCGCGTCAGAGAGTCGTGAGAGGTCGCGGCGACGGTGCATCTGCGTGTAAGACAATCAGGTCGCCGGCGCGACCTCGCCGCCGGCAACAGCGAGCACGACGTCGATCGGAGCCTCCGACGGGACGTGCTCGATCTCTGTTGTGGTGATCAGCACCTGCCCGATTCCGGCGACGCGTTCGACGAGCAGTCGGCGCCTCGTCGCATCGAGCTCGCTCAACACATCGTCGAGCAGAATCAGCGGCCCGCGATCTGTGATCTCGGCGATCGCCTCACACTCAGCGAGCAGCAGCGCGAGCAGTGAGATGCGCTGCTGACCCTGCGAGCCGTACGTGCGCACCTCGCGCCCCTGGTGTTTGATCACGAGTTCGTCGCGGTGTGGTCCGAAGGTTGTGAAGCCGCGCTGCCTGTCCGCGTCGCGACGCTCCGCAAGCGCGGCAAGGTAGGCCGCTTCGTCCTCGGGGTCGACATCGGCGATCGTGCGGTAGCGCAGCGTCGGTGCCGGCTCCAGTCCGAGCTCCGCTCCGATCGCGCCGAAGCGCGATTCGACGTTCGCGATGCCCTCAGCGCGGTCGGCGATCAGCGCTTGGCCGTACCTGGCGAGCTCGCGATCCCAGACGTCAAGTTCGGCCCCGTTGCTGCCACGTACGAGCAATGCGTTGCGTTGGGCGAGTGCCTCGGCGTACGAGCGACGGTTTGCGCGGCGCCCGGGCCACAGCGCGGCGACGAACTGGTCGAGGTGACCGCGGCGAACGCCGGGGGCTCCTTTGATCAGTTCCAGGCGGTCGGGCATGAAGACGGCGGTCGGCGGTCGCCATTCGAACGGCTCGAGCGACTCGACTTTGGCGCCGTCCGCAAAGTAGGTCCTGCCCTCTTTGCGGTCGATCGCGACGGCGAGTGTGTGGTCCTCGTAAGCCGTGGATCCCTCAACCTCAACTCGAGCGACGGGTTGGCCGAAGCGCACTGCCTGGGCGTCGATCCGCGTGCGGCACGAACGCCCCACGCAACCCACGAACAGCGCCTCGAGCAGATTGGTCTTTCCGGCGCCGTTGTCCCCGGTCACGACCGTCACGCGTTCGCCGAGCGTCACCTGGGCGCGCTCGTAGCTGCGGAAGTTCCGTGCGTTGAGACTCTGAACGATCACGCCTGGCCCACACGGCCTGCGCTGATCAGGTGTTCAGGCGGATCGGCATGACGAGGTACATGAACTCCTCGTCCTCGCCGGCGACGATCAGGCCGGGGCGAAATGCGCTGATCAGTTTGAACTTTGCGCGCTCGGTGTGTGCGCTGTCGAGACCGTCGCGCAGGAAGTCCGGGTTGAAACCGATCTCGAGCGGGTCGCCGGAGAAATCCGGAGCCGGCAGGGTCTCTCGACCCTCGCCGATGTCGGTGGTCTGAGCCGAAACCTCAAGTTCACCCTCAGAGAGCGCGACCTTCAGCGGTGTGTTGCGCTGCGCCAAGAGGCTCACGCGCTTGACCGCGTCGTGCAGCTCGGCGACATCGATATCAAGGACGTGCTCGTAGCTGTCAGGCAGCAACTGCTCGAAGTCCGGGAACTGACCGTCGATCAGGCGCGAGACCAACAGCGCCTCTCCGGCCGAGAAGGCGATCTGGCGCTCGGCGAGGGTGATCTCGATCGTGTCGTGTCCGTCGGCGATGCGTGTGGCTTCCTGGAGCGCGCGAGCGGGAACGTTGGCCTCGATCTTCTGGGTGACCGGCGGATCGATCCGGGTCGTGCGGACCGCCAGGCGGTACGAGTCGGTCGCCACCGAACGGAGCTTGTCGCCCTCGATCGAAAGCAGAATTCCGGTCAGGTGCGGGCGCGTCTCGTCGCGTGATGCCGAACGCGCAACCTGTTCGATCGTCTCCGAGAACTCGCTGACGGGCAATGTGACGGTTGCGCCTTCGATCGGCTGCACGTCGGGAAAGTCGTCCGCGGCAAGGAGGCGAAGCTTGAAAGAAGCGGAGCCGCAGTCGAGAGCAAGCAGCCCGCCGTCACCGACAACCAGAGACACGTCACCGGTGGGCAGCTGACGCGCGACATCAGCGAGCAGGCGACCGGGCACCACGATCACGCCACCTGATTCGACTTCGGCGGGAATCCTCGAGCGGATCGAGATGTCGCCGTCAGTCGCGGTCAGGGTGAGTGAACCAGTCTCGGCCTGGAGTTGGATGCCGGCGAGCGCCGGGATGATTGAGCGCGTGGACACGGCGCGGCCGACGGCAGCGAGTGCATGGATGAAGATCGCTCGATCGACGTTCAGTCGTAAACCAGATGATCCTTCAGGATTCAAGTTGTTTGATTCGTGTTGGTGTTGGTATGTGGAAGATGTGGACAACTGTGCAAACCTGCTTGGAAACTGCGATTGCTCAGACTAATTCAGATGGATTCGTCCATCGGCAGTTCTGCCCTGTGGATAACTGCTTTGAGACTATCCACAACATCGGCAGCAGCGGGATCGTTTCGGCGCGCCGCCCGGACCTTGTCGCGGGCGTGGACGACGGTCGAGTGGTCGCGGCCGAATGCTGCGGCAATCGCAGGCAGCGACTGGCCGCTGTGCTCACACGAGAGGTACATCGCGATCTGACGCGGACCGGTGATGCGACGGCTACGGTCGGGGCTGAGCAGCTCTTCGATCGAGAGCTCAAAGTGATCGGCGACCGCGGTCTGGATCTCCGGGATCGAAACCTCAGGTTTGTGGTGTTCGGTGCCGGCGCCGGCGGTGTGCGGGTGGAGAGAGTCGAGCAGCTCGTCGACGAGTTCCGTGGTGACGGGCTCGTCGCGCATCGATGCGAAGGCGCTGACCCGGATCAGGGCGCCCTCGAGTGATCGCACATTTGCCGGCACACGCTCGGCGATCCGGTCCAGTGCGAGATCGTCATCGACGGGAATGTTGTCGACGCGGACACGCTTGCGCAGGATTGCGCTGCGCAGGCGCTCGTCGGGTTTCTCTATCTCCACGACGAGGCCTGATTCAAATCGTTCACGCAACCGGTCGGCCAACTGATCAAGCTGGCGTGGCGTGCGGTCGCAGGTGATCACCAGCTGGCGGCCGGCTTCGTGCAGGTGATTGAAGGTGTGGAAGAACTCTTCCTCGGTTTTGACCTTGTTCTGCAGGAACTGCACGTCGTCGATCAGCAGCACGTCGCTGCGCCGCAGATCTTCCTTGAAGTCCTGGATCGTGTCGTTGCGCAGCACGCTGCGAAAGATTGCGGCGAAGTTCTCGGCAGTCAGGTAGCGGACCTGAATTTCCGGGGCCTGCAGCTTGAGGAAGTTCCCGATCGCGTGGATCAGGTGGGTCTTCCCTACGCCGGGCGATCCGTAGAGGAAGAGCGGGTTGAAGGCCTGCGCCGGCTGCTCGGCGACCGCGAGTGCCGCCGCGTGGCCGATGTGGTTGGATCCACCAATCACAAACTGGTCGAAGCTGTAGCGCGGGTTAAGAGGAGATGTGTGCCACTCGGCTGACGCCGGTTCAGAGGCCGCGATCCCGCTCTGGGACGGAATTTGATCCTCCGCGACCAGTGCGACCCTGAGATCAGAGCCGAGCGCCGCTTCTGCGCACCTGGTGAGCACGCGCCCGTACCTGAGCTCGACCCAGCTGCGGGCGCGATCGGTTCCGGTCAGGTAGAGGACGCCGTTGTCGAGCGCGGCCGGGGTCAACTGGCTAAGCCAGATATCGGCGACATCGTCTGAGACGTCGCGCCTGAAAATGGCATCAGTTTTTGACCAGAGCTGGTCGATCTGCATCGCAGACTCCGAGCCGAATCTTCCGGCGGGTCGAGATATTCAAGAGAAGCGGGGCGAGAAATCTGCGACTTCAGGCTTCCGTGTTTCGGACTATAACCGAGCTCTTGATCGGGATCACCGACGATCGGCGGCGAAGGTCGCAAACTCGCACAAAAACGTTTTTTCTGATCCGCCGGTGGATGTTGTGGTCGGCAGTCTCTACAATCCCGGCTTCAAGTTTTCTGAATGGATTTTTATGAAGCGCACTTACCAGCCGAAGAAACGCAAGCGCGCCCGTACTCACGGGTTTCGCGCCCGCATGAGCAGCGCGGCCGGCCGCAACGTACTCAGGCGTCGCCGCGCCAAAGGTCGCAAGCGGCTCACGCCGTAGCGATGTCCGCTGCCTTGACCAGCCCAACCCGCGGGAAGGGTCGGCGCCTTTCCCGCAGCACAGAATTTCAGCGCGTCTACCGCCAGGGGCGGTCGAAGGCGAACCGCTGTCTCGTGCTCTATTCGTTCGCCCGTGGCGACGGAGCTGACGAGGATTCTCGCTTCGGCGTCTCGGTCGGCCGCAAGATCGGCAATGCCGTGATGCGCAACCGCGTCAAGCGCACGATCCGCGAAGCGCTCGATCAACTGGAGCCGAACATGGCCGACGGCCTAGACTACGTCGTGCTCGCGCGGCCCGCCATCGTTGAACTGCTCGAACGAGACGGGATGCACGGAGTCAGAGATTCGCTCGCCGAGCTGATCACTGCCGGCCAGTAGTTACCCAGCCCCTTTCCTCTTCCGTGACCTCGACCAGCACAAGCCAGATCTTCGGCGCGCGCCTGCGCAAGGCGGCCTCGCTGCCCTTCCTGCTGCCGATTCATGCGTATCGCAAGTTGGTTTCACCATTCATTGCGCCTCGCTGCCGCTACTACCCGAGTTGTTCCACCTACGCCGTGGACGCTCTTAAGGAGTACGGCCCGATCCGTGGATCGATTCTGGCTGCATGGCGCGTGGTTCGATGCAACCCGTTCAGCGACGGCGGGTTCGACTACGTCGAGGATCAGAAACTCTTCAAGCGGCACTCAGATGATTGTGACGAAACACACAAGCGCCACGGGGTTTCCGGATGAACTACGTGATTCCGTACGCGAACATCATCGAGGACATCGTTCGCCCGATCAGCGATGTGCTGGACGGTGCCCTTCGGCAGTTCTTCGAATGGGGCATCCCGTGGGGCTGGGGAATCATCCTGCTCACGGTCATCGTTCGCCTTCTGCTTCTGCCGCTGACCTACAAGCAGGTCACGAGCATGCTGCACATGCAGCAGTACCAGCCGCAGATCAAGGAGCTGAACGAGAAGTTCAAGGACGACCCGCAGCGCAAGCAGCAGGAGTTGATGAAGTTCTTCAAGGAACACGGCATCAACCCGCTGGCCTCATGTTTCCCGCTGCTGCTGCAGATGCCGTTCTTCATCGCGATGTTCTACGCGCTGCGCGAGACCTCACTGCAGACCGAGATGAACGCGACGGATCCGAGCTTCTTCTTCATCTCCAACCTGACCCAGAACCCCAACGGCGCCGAACTGGTGGTCCTGCTGATTCTTTACGTCGGTTCGCAGCTGGGTTCGACGCTGGTGTCGCTCTCGTCGGCGACCGACCAGATGCAGCGCCGATTGATGCTCGCGCTGCCGTTCATCTTTGTTCCGTTCATCATCAACTTCCCTGCCGGCCTGATCCTTTACTGGATCACGACCAACTTCTGGACGCTGGGCCAGTCATTTGTGGTCAAATGGATGCGTATTCGTCAGGGCGATCCAGTGCTGGTAGGAGCCGGTGACGACGGTGACGATGGATTGGTAACTTCCGGAGGCGCGGCGCTGGTCAAGAAGGAGCCGACGAAGGCACCGCCACCGCCGCCCCGGACGAAGAAGAAGCGTTCCGGCCGCCGACGCTGACCCGGGGAGAAATTCATGACTGACACTGAGACAACAGCAACTGAAGCACCCGGCCAGGAGACTCGCCAGGCCGAGGTCGCCACGAGCACCGTTCGCGACATCCTCTCCGGCGCGGGGCTCGCCGCTGAAGTGTCCTACTCCCAGGAGGACGAGGACATCAACATCGAAGTGACCGGTGATGACCTTGGTTTCGCGATCGGTCGCCGCGCTCAGACTCTGGATGCGATCCAGCTGATCGCATACCTTGTGAGCGCCAAGGCTGTGGACCCGGACGATCGTCGCCGCGTCTCGGTGGACATCGATGAGTACCGCGCCGCGCGCGAAGAGGAACTCTTTGATCTTGCCGATCGCGCCGTTCGTGACGCGCTGGCTTCTGGTCAGCCCGTCGAGCTCAAGCCGATGACCTCGAACGAACGTCGCAGCGTGCACCATTACTTGATCGACAACAGTGACGTTGACACACACAGCGTCGGTGAGGATCCGGACCGCCGGATCGTCGTCACCCCCGCCAGCTCGTAGTTTTTCGCTGACGCCGAGCGTTTCACGTTTTACGCTCCTGACCGTGGAGCAGGCAAAACTGGAACAGATCGCCGAATGGAGCGTCGGCCTGGAGATCTCCGGGACGGCGATCAAGTCTGCCTCCGAAGCGCGAAAGATCCACGTCGCTGACAGTCTCGCCGGCTTGAAAGTCGCTGCGATCCAAGATGCCAAGAGCATCGTTGACATCGGCTCGGGCGCGGGATTTCCCGGTCTGGTGCTGGCGGTGATGCTTCCCGATACGCAGATCACCCTGGTCGACAGCGTTCGAAAGAAGATGGAGGCTGCGGGCAGGTTCGCCCGGGAACTTGAGCTTGAGAATCTCGAGTGCGTCTGGGGCCGGGCAGAGGAGATCGCCGCAATCGGCTCTCCGCACCGTGAGGCGTACGACGTCGTCACGGCTCGCGCCCTCGCCCAACTCGGCGTTCTGCTCGAATACTCAGCGCCGCTTCTACGTGAGAATGGACATCTCGTGGCATGGAAAGGGTCGCCTGAGCAGCCGGAACTTGCCGCAGCGGAGGCTTCGGCGGAGATTCTTGGCTTTGAAACCGGCGAGTTGACCGAAACCAAGCCGTTCAAGGGCTCCCGCGCCCGCCATTTCTACATCGCGAAGAAGATCCGCCCGACTGACAAGCGTTTTCCGCGCAGAGCAGGTGTGGCGCTGAAAAAGCCGCTGGCGTAGTCGCAAACTCCGTGAAATTCCGCGTCCGCGGCCTTCGAAGGGTCCGAAATCGAGCGTAGGCTTCAGCCCGATGGAAGCGCAAGAGAATTTCGACCAGCCGTGGCCCGGATTGACGACGATCTACGCGATCGCAAACCAGAAGGGCGGCGTCGGAAAGACGACCACAGCAGTGAATCTTGCCGCCTGCGTTGCTGAGGCCGGCTACAAGACGCTGCTCATCGACATTGACCCGCAGGCCAACGCGACGGTCGGCCTCGGTGTCTCGAAGACCGAGGAACACACGATCTATGAGGTTCTGGTCGGTGAATCGACGCTCCGGCAGGCGATCAGAGGCACGGAGATCACGAATCTCTCGATCGTGCCGTCGACGCCGGATCTGGCCGGTGCCAACGTCGAGCTTCCCCGCGTCGCGGGCTCAGAGTTCATCCTGCGCGAGGCGCTCGAGCCGATGCGCGGCGACTACCGCTTCATCTTCTTCGACTGCCCACCATCGCTCGGGCCGCTGACGATCAACGCATTAGCCGCTGCCGACCGCGTGATCGTGCCGGTTCAGACCGAGTACTACGCCCTCGAAGGCCTCGCCGACCTGCTCGACACCGTCGGCCTGATCCAGAAGGATCTCAATCCCAAGCTGACGATCGGCGGCCTGGTGATGACGATGCACGACCGGCGCACACGCCTGGCCACCGACGTCGAGGACGAACTGCGCAAGCATTTCCCCGGACTTCTCTTCAACTCAGTGATCCCGCGCAACGTGCGCGTCGCCGAGGCCCCGAGCTTCGGCAGACCGGTAACGCATCACGACCCACACAGCGCCGGGGCCGGCGCATACTTCGAGCTCGCGAAAGAGGTGGCCCTCCGTGGCTGAAGCACGAACAAATTCCGAATCTGCAAACCCTGAACCGACACGCGCAAACCGCCGCGGCATGGGACGTGGCCTGTCGGCGATCCTGCCGACGACCCACCATGATCTCGTCCACGACGAACTGCGACAGCTTCCCACCGGCGCGATTGACGTCAACCCGAACCAGCCGCGCAAGACCTTCGACGACGAGGCGCTCAAGGCGCTCTCGGATTCAATTGCCGCCAACGGCGTGATCCAACCGCTGCTGGTCAAGCCGCTCGCCGCAGGTCGCTATGAGCTGGTCGCGGGCGAGCGTCGCCTGCGCGCCTCAAAGCTGGCGGGCGTTGAATCGGTTCCGGCTTACGTGCGCGCCGACCTCACAGCCAACACGCTCGAGCTCGCGCTCGTCGAGAACATGGCCCGCGTCGACCTCAACCCGATCGATGCCGCGCGTGCCTGCGCCGCGCTGGTCGACGACCTCGGCCTGACCAAGGAAGAGGTCTCCAAGCGCGTCGGCAAGAGCCGCGTCGCGGTCTCCAACTTGATCCGCCTGCTCAACCTGCCTGACGAAGTGATCCAGATGGTCGAGGACGGCATGCTCAGCGAGGGACACGGCCGTGCCCTGCTGCGCGCCGGTGACCACTTCGCGATCCGTCGCCTGGCGCACGAAGCCGCCGCAGACGGCTGGTCGGTTCGTGAAACCGAACGCCGAGCCGAAGCCGCCGCCGAGTCCGCCAACCCTAAAGCTCCAGTTGAGGGTTCCACAACTGACACCGAGCAGGCCGAAGCAGCCGAAGCAGCCCACGAGATCGCCGAACGATTCATGAAGACCTTCGGGATCGACCCGAAGGTCAAGGTCAGTGACCGCGGAGTCAGGGTCACGCTTGACTTCGCTTCGGTGGATGAAGCACTGCAGGCGATTCAGAGAAGCCAGAGCTGAACCGGCCGGCGAGCGAGCAACAGAAAGAGCCGCACGCGGCGGCTCCAGTGGGCGATCCAGGATTCGAACCTGGGACCTCATCCTTATCAGAGATGCGCTCTAACCGACTGAGCTAATCGCCCTCAGGGGCGGGAAGTTTAGCGCCGCCGCAACCGTATACTGAGGCCGCGATGCGAGAAATGGTCATCTACGGCGTCAGCTTCGACATGGTCGGCAAGCAGCCGATCATCCTGCTCAAGGCGGTCGACGGCAATGAGTTCCTTCCGATCTGGATCGGTCATCCCGAGGCGGCCGCGATCCTGATGAAGCTTCAGGGCGCCGAGACCCCGCGACCGATGACCCACGACCTGATGGCTTCCGTCTTCGAGGACCTCGAACTCGAGTGCTCGCAGATCGCCGTCACCGAGCTGCGCGACAACACTTTCTACGCCACGATCACTCTGAAGCACGGCGAGCGCGAGCTCGAAATTGATGCGCGGCCCTCTGATGCGATCGCACTGGCCGTTCGTACCGAAGCGCCGATCTTCGTCGCCGAAGATGTGATCGCCGAGTCTGCAATCGAATTCGAGCATGAAGTAGAGGACACAGAGGAAGTAGTGGGCAAGTTCCGCAAGTTCCTTGACGAGGTCTCGCCTGAAGACTTCGGCGCAGAGGGTTAGGTAGTAACAAAACGCACATACTATCGGCGGGGTCGATAGGTTTACAGCAGGCGTCCGCGACCGGTTCGTGGGAGTCTGAGGGCGGTCGATGGGGTACCTGACGGCGACATCTGGTCGCAGCCATCCCCCCACGTAAGGACACCCCGGAATGCGGTCTCTCGCGATCCTCATCTGTAGTTCACTGCTCATCGTCTTCGGACTGAGCGTCGCCACCGCGACCGCAGCCACCCCCCAGCTGACCCTCCCCGAGCTCGCCTGCACGGAGCTTTGGGAAGCAGAAGACGATTACGTCGGGATCGACGCCACGACGGATCTCGAAGCAGTTCCGGAAGACGAGACTCCGGTCAGCGACGGAGCCGACGACCTCGTGATGGTGGGCACCTCAGAGGATGAGGCCCTTGCCGGCACCGACGACAACGACGTTCTCTCAGGCGGGGGCGGCGACGACGACCTCTGCGGCGAGGGCGGCGACGACGAGATCAGTGGCGGCGCAGGCGACGACATGGCCGACGCTGCCGCTGGCGACGATCAGGTCTCCGGGGGCGCCGGTCGAGACAGACTGGTCGGCGACGACGGCGATGACAGACTGGTCGGCGACGATGGCAATGACCGGTTGAGCGGTGACGCAGGCCGCGACCAGCTCAGTGGCGGCGCCGGCAACGATCGCATCTACGCGAACGATGGCGAGCGTGACAAGATCCGCTGTGGTCGTGGCAAGGATCTCGTGTACGCCGACCGCAAAGACGTCGTCGCACACGACTGCGAACGCATCAAGTAACTCCGCGCCCTAAGATCACGGGATCGCGATGAACGCTCTCCCTCCCCGCACGGGCCTGATCAAGTGGGCCGACCTCACCGTTGACAACGCCGCAGACGTCCGCGATTTCTACGCCGGCGTCGTCGGCTGGAACGCGATCGGTCTGCCGGTCGAGGGTCGTGAGGACTTCATCATGGCCCACCCCGAGACGGGCGATCCGGCCGCAGGCATCTGCCACCAGGCCGACAGCCTTGTGGGTCTTCCTCAGCAGTGGCTCGTGTACGTCACCGTGGATGACCTTGACGATTCGATCGCCGCGTGCGATCAACTCGGCGGCAAGGTCGTCTTCGGCCCGCGGGACTCCGCGACGATGGGTCGCTGGTGCGTCGTCGAGGATCCTGCCGGCGCGGTGATGGCGTTGACTGAGCTGACGCCCGGCGAAGACGACTAGCTGTCGCATCGATCATTCGTCGAATCTCGCAATGTCGAGCGGGACTCTTTCGTCCATCCTGCGTCTTATTGACCGTTGGATCGTTGTCGATGACCAACTCGCGCCGGCCGGATGCCTGGGCACCCCTCTCACCACTGGAGTATCGAAATGAAACGCTCAATCCTTTTGCTCAGCTGCCTGTTGGCTGTTCTCTGCGCCACAGTCGGCGCAGGTGTCGTTCAGGCCAACGGCGATGCCGAGGGCAGTGACGACGACGTCGCCGTCGTCTGCACCCCTGACTCCGCCACACCTTCGACGGGAGCGAAGATCTCGCACGACGGACTCGATTCCCCCGATGACAGCGGGAAGACTGAGACCGAGGACACACCCGAGGGTCACGACATGAGCGGCGATGACAGCGACGACGACCTCGACGGCGAAGACGGAGCCGATCACATGGATGGCGGTTCGGGCGATGACGAGCTCGACGGTCACGGCGGCGACGACGACATCCACGGTGACAAAGGCGATGACGACATCTGCGGCGAAGACGGCGATGACCACATCACCGGAGGTCGCGGTGACGACGAGCTCGACGGCGGCGCCGGCGACGACAGCGTGCAGGGCAATTCTGGAGACGACAGTGCGTCCGGCGGCAGCGGAGATGACGTCGTGATCGGCAATCGCGGGGCCGACAAGCTCAGCGGCGGCGATGGTCACGACCGCATTCTTGGCGGCAAGGGCAGGGACCGCATCAACTCCGACGACGGCCTTCGCGACCGCGTCAACTGCGGCGGCGGACACGACAGAGTGGTGGCCGACGCCAAGGACAAGGTCGCCCGCAACTGTGAAGACGTCACGCGCAACTGATTCAGGTACTGAGCTGAGGCATAACCGGCCGGGGTCTTCAAGCGAAGACTCCGGCCGACCCCGTTCTGGTCAGCGATACTTTGTTGCGATGGCGAAGGACACACACCCCGCCGAAGCAATCAGCAATGCAGTGCGCATCGGCGCGGGCTTTGAACTTGCCCGATGCGACGCCGCCTCCACGCCCGGCTTCACCGGTGGGAAGAAAGCCGCAACCGACGTGCTGGCTTCCGGCGCCCAGGAGCTCTCCGAACTGCAGGAGCGCCTCTACGCCAACGGACGCGACGGCAGCGGCCCGTCGGTTCTTCTGATCGTCCAGGGCATGGACACTTCAGGCAAGGGCGGGATCATGCGCCACGTCGTCGGACAGGTTGATCCGCAGGGCGTGAAACTGACTGCCTTCAAGGCGCCGACCGACGAGGAGCTCGACCACCCGTTTCTGTGGCGCATCAACAAGGCGCTGCCAAGACCTGGCTACATCGGAGTGTTTGACCGGTCCCACTACGAGGACGTGCTCGTGGTCCGGGTCCACAACTTTGTCCCGCGCGCGACCTGGTCGCGCCGATACGCGCAGATCAACAAATTCGAGCAACGCGTGACCGAAAGCGGAACCTCGATCATCAAGGTGATGCTGCACATCTCGTCCGAAGAGCAGAAGGCACGGCTTGCTGAGCGACTGTCCCGCAGAGACAAGTACTGGAAGTTCAACCCGAACGACGTCGACGAGCGCGCGCACTGGCCCGACTACATGGAGGCCTACCAGGCGGTGCTCGACAAAACCAACACTTACGAGGCCCCGTGGCACGTGATCCCCGCAGGCAGCAAATGGTTTGCGCGCCTCGCGGTCAACCAGTTGCTGCTCGAAGCGCTCCGCGACCTGCATCTCAAATGGCCGAAGGCGACCTTCGACGTGAAAGCCGAACAGAAGCGACTGGCGCAGACCTGAGTCAGCTGACGTTCAGCGGGTACGTCTGGCGCGACTGAGCCGTCGCGAGCAGTCGCTCGGCAAGCTCTTCGAACGAAACGCCGGCGGCTTCGGCGGCCATCGGCATCAGGCTGGTGCGCGTGAGTCCCGGGATCGAGTTGACCTCAAGCACCTGCGGCTCGCCAGTTTCGGGAAGCATGAAGTCCACACGGGCGAAGCCGTGGCAGTCGAGCAGCTCGTAGGTCTGCACCGCAAGCGCGGAAAGCCTGGCCGCAATGTCATCGCCGACTTCGGCCGGGCAGACGTAATCCGTTTTGCCGATCTCGTACCTGCTCTCGAAGTCATAGAAGTCGCCGCCGATCGGCACGGCTTCAACGGCCGGAAGCGACTCGCCGTCGAGCACGCTGACGGCAATCTCACGGCCCTTGATGAACTGCTCGATCAGCACACGGTCGTCGTAGCTGAAAGCAGAGACGAGCGCGGCGGGGACTTCTTCGTGCGACGCTGCGAACTTGATGCCGAGCGCTGAGCCCTGACGGGCCGGCTTGACGACGACGGGAAATCCAAGATCGACCTCGATCGCACCCAGCGAGTCCGCGGCTCCAAGGTTGCGAAAAGCAGTCTCGTTGAATGTCACGAAGCGTGGGGTGGGCACACCGTTCTTCTGGAAGATCAACTTGGTCACGGCCTTGTCCATGCACTGGATCGAAGAGAGCACTCCGCAGCCGGTGAAGGGCAGTCCGAGGATCTCCATCAATTCCTGAACCGTGCCGTCCTCGCCGCCGCGTCCGTGCAGAGCGATGAAGACCACCTCGGGCCCGACCTCTTCAAGTCGCTGGACGAGGCCCTGGTCGACGTCGACCTCGGTCACCTCGTGGCCGTTGGCACGCAGCGCCTCGCCGATCCGCGCACCCGAGCGCAGAGAAACCTGACGCTCGAGCGAACTGCCGCCCTTGAGAACCGCGACCTTCATTTGTTCTGCGCCCGCTTCATCCGTTCGCCCGCGAGCCACGAGACCGCGGTCTGATCGCCCGTCGACCCTGCCGGGGGCGGGGTGACGACGCGGTGCTCGCCGGTCATCGTGCGCCACAGATCGAGCTGGTCTGCAATCACTTCGCCGATCCTGCGGATGCCCTCGATGATCCTGTCCTCGGGCACGCCCGAGAAATTCAACCGCATCGAGCTCTTGCCACGCGCGACATCTGAACCGAGGTATGCGCCGGCGCCGGGGACGAACGCGACGTTCGAGTGCAGCGCCTTGGCCAGAAGGTCGGTCGTGTCGATCATCGGTGGCAGCGTCGCCCAGATGAAGAGTCCGCCGTCGGGCCGGGTCCACTCGGCCTCGGGCGGGAAGTACCGCTCCATCGCCGAGATCATCGCGTCGCGACGGGATTTGTAGATCCCACCGGCCGTGCTGACCCAGTCCTTCCAGTCGGCCTGCTCGAAGTAGGTGGTGATCAAGAACTGCGAGACGCCGGAAGAGTTGAGGTCCGCGGCGGCCTTGGCAATGTTGCACTTCTCCAGGACCGGCGACGGCGCTTCGACCCAGCCCATGCGAAGTCCGGGGGCAAGGATTTTGGAGAACGTTCCGAGGTAGATCACGAAGTTGCCGCCGTCGAGCTCGCGCAGCGTCGGGAGCGGCTCGCCGCTGTAGCGGAGCATCCCGTACGGGTTGTCCTCAAGAACCAGCAACTCGCGCTCATTCGCGATCTCGACCAGGCGGCGTCGGCGCTCGAGCGACATCGTCACGCCTGCGGGATTCTGGAACGTGGGGACGGTGTAGATGAACTTCGGCGTGATGCCCTCGCGGTCGAGACGCTCGAGCTCCTGCTCGAGCAGATCGATGCGCATTCCCTCCTCGTCGAGATCGATCTGCACGGCCTCGGCCTGGAAGCTGAGGAAACTCGGCACGGCGCCCGGGTAGGTGGGTGCCTCGGTGATGATCGTGTCGCCGGGATCGACGAAGACCCGCGTGACGACGTCGATCGCCTGCTGGCCGCCGGTCGTCACGAGGATGTTGTCGCTGTCGGCACGGATCCCTTCGGCGCCCATGACTTCGACGATGCAGTCCTTCACGCCGTCGATGCCGTCGGTCGGTGTGTACTGCAGGAGCTCTGCGCTGTGGTGGCGCGCCATGTCCACGAAGACGCTCTCGAGCACGTCCTTGGGGAAGCTCTTGGTGTCGGGCATTCCGCTCGCCAGGCTGATCACCTCGGGACGATCGGTGATCGACATCATGTCGCGCATCGCGCTGGTCTTGACCTTCTCTGAGCGCGCGGCGAACAGGCGGGCGTAGCGCTCGATGTCGTGCTTGCTGCTGCGCGGTCTGTTCATCATTCGTTATTCGCTGCTGACCATCTAGATTCCCACTTACCGTATCGGCATGGACACGATCTGGAACATCTGCCAGGCGATCGGCGTGGGGGCCGCAGCCGGTCTCTCGCCGCTCGTCGCACTCGCGGCCGTAGTGGTCTGCGTTGCCGCCGGCATCGGTCTTGACGCGTCGAACAAGGACTACGACTTCCTCACCGGCGCAGCTGCGGTGATCGTCGCGATCGTCGTGCTGCTGCAGTCGCTCGCGCTGATCGTGGTGCCGGGCGGAATGCTCACCCGCGTTTCTGCGGACCGGCCGCGGATCATGCCTTTCCACGTCGGACTGGCGATCGTGCTCGGTGCGCTGGGCGGCGCGATCGTCTTCGGCACGCAGAATGACGCGGCATGGATGGGCGCAGTCTTCGGCGGCGTCCCGGCGGCGCTGGTGGCGCTCGCTTCGGGGCAACTGCTCAAGGGCGTCGGCGAACGCCTCGATCGCGGCGAGCAGCGCCAGCTCAAGGGCGCCAGCCGCGAAGAGGCCAAGGCTGCCAGGTCCGACTCGGACGCCTCGCGCCGCGTGCTGGCATTCGGCGTTGACATCGTCACGGTGATCGCCGTGGTTGTTCCGCTGCTGCTGCCCCCTGCCGGCCTGGTGCTGCCGATCGTCGCACTCGCCCTGATCATCGGCGGACGTCGCCGCGAGGCCAAGAAACACGAGGGCCTCCGTGTCCTCAGCTGACGCCGACCGGAAGAAGCTCGTCCTCGTCGTCGTCGACGGCATGCGCCCGGCATCGCTTCAGAATGCGATCGCTGAAGGCACGGCGCCGAACTTCGGTCGCCTGGTCCGCGAGGGCTACCAGAGCTCAGAGTGCATCTCGTCCTTCCCTTCGCTGACCCCGGTGGCGACCTCCACGATCGTCACCGGCCGCGGTCCCGGCGAGCACGGCGTGCCCTCGATGAACTGGTACAACCGCGAAGAGCGTCGCTACATCGACTACGGAATCAGCTTCCCGGCGGCGCGCAGAAGCGGCGTGATCACGGTGCTAAAGGATCTCGTCTACCGGATCAACCAGGACCATCTTTCTGCGGACACGCCGACCTTCTTCGAGTCACTGGAGAATGCGGGAATCCGCTGCGCCTGCACGACCTACATGATCTATCGCGGTCCGCACGAGCACAAGTTCGTCGGCGCGGGCGTCGCCGGTGCGCTGGCCGGCGTCACCGGAA
This sequence comes from Solirubrobacterales bacterium, assembly GCA_051306435.1. GTDB lineage: Bacteria > Actinomycetota > Thermoleophilia > Solirubrobacterales > JACPNS01 > JACPNS01. The sequence goes on from JBPPNF010000052.1 coordinate 113,544, forward strand.
TGTCGCGCCCGGGATACGGACCGACGCACCTTCTCTATGGCGACATCTTCGACTCGCTCGGCACTGAGTGTCGGTCGAGGTACGGCGTGCCCGGCAAGCGCGACCAGCACACCGCCTGCGCCGGCATCGAGCTGGTGCTGAACGGCGAGTACGAGTTCATGCTGCTCTCCTTCCCCGACAACGACAACTGGTCGCACCGCTTCGGCCCCGACGAGCAGCCTGCGGCGATCGCCAACGCCGACTCGCAGTTCCAGCGCGTGATTGACGCCGCCGGCGGCTACCGCCGCTTCATCGATGAGCACGCCGTGATCGTCGTCTCCGACCACTCCCACAGCGTCGTGCACGAGGCGATCGATCTCGTCGAGCTGGTCGAGTCGCACGAGTGGGAAGTGCTCCAGCCGCGCAAGGGCAAGAAGCCCGGCGACGCCGACATCGCGGTCAGCCCCGCAGCTCGCGTGGCGCACATCTACGTGCTGGATCCGGTCCACCTCGGCGGCAAGCTCCCGTTGCTGGTCGAGGATCTCCGTCGCGAGGCGAAGATCGAGCAGGTCTTCTGGCTCGACGAAGAACAGGCCTTCTGCGCACTCGGTGAGGCCGAGCTGCGCTTCAAGCCGGGCAGTCAGTACACAGATCGCCGCGGCCTCAGTTGGGACGTCGATGGCGATCTCGTCGCATTGGATCTGTTCGTGGAGGGTGACGAGATCCACAGCGAGGAGTACCCCGACGCGCTCGCGCGAGTCTGGTCGGCGCTGCACTGCCCCGGCGCGGGCGACCTGATCGTCACCCCGGTGCTCGGCTACGAGTTTTTCGACTGGGGCGGAGTCGCGCATGTCGGTGGCGGCACGCACGGTTCGCTGCACAAAGCAGACTCCGCCGCGCAGCTGATCGTCACCGGAACCGGCGAGCGGCGCCGTGACCAGCGTGCCTGGTCGATCGCCGACGTGAATTCGCTCGTGCTTGAGCACTTCGGTCTAACCTCGCCCAGATGAGCCTGGCCTCCAGTCTTCCCACTCCGGTGCGGCGCGCAGTCATGCGTGCCTCGCGCGGCGTCGTGCGCCTGACCAGGTACAAGGACCGTTCTGAGCTCGCCTTCTGGATCGATCACTGGGACAGGCACATCCGTGACGGCCACCTCTGGGGCGAGAACACGCTCGAGCTCTCGGGCGACAGCGAAGTCGCCGCCGAGTACGCGGACCGTCGCCGGCAGCAGGCCCGCGCCGAGGTCAGCCGCGTACTCCAGGAGGCGAAGATCGAGGACAAGAAGTTCTTCGACGGCAAGGTCGTGGTCGACATCGGTCCGGGCTGCGTCGGGTTCCCCGACGCCGTCGCCCTGTCGGCGAAGCTGAGCTTCGGAGTCGATCCGATCGCCGAGGCGTACCGCGACTCGGGTCTGCTGATCGACTCCGACGCGATCTACCTGAACACGCCGGCCGAGCGCATTCCGTTGCTCTCGGAGAGCACTGACGTGATCATCTGCCGCAACAGCCTCGACCACGTTGACAGGCCGACCACGGTTGTGGCCGAGATCCACCGCCTGCTGCGTCCCGGCGGAACCCTGATCCTCAACGTCGACATCGATCACCCCGCAAGCCCGACCGAGCCGCACGAGATCTCGATCGAGAAGCTGCGCGACTGGCTGAAAGCTTTCACCGTCGAGTTCGAAGACGAATGGTCCCACGGTCACGCCGGCGAGGACGTGCCCGGCCACGCGGTCGTTGTGGTCGCCACCAGGCCATGACCGTGACGGAAGAAACCGTGTCAGCACCCGAAGAACTCGAGCGCGAGCGCCTGCACCACCGCGTCGGCGACGGGATGCGCAAGCCGCACAACTGGATCCAGTTGATCAAGTTCGGCGCGGTCGGCGCGTCGGGGTACATCGTCAACCTCGCGGTCTACGAGCTCGCGCGCCAGCAGTTCGACGTTCACTACATGGTGGCCGCGGTGATCGCCTTCGTCTTCGCGGTGACCAACAACTTCCTCTGGAACCGCCACTGGACCTTCAATGCGACCGACGGCCACGCCGGCTTTCAGGCCGTGCGCTTCTTCGTCGTCAGCCTCTTCGCGCTCGCGTTCAACCTCGCGGTTCTACAGATCCTTGTGGCCGCGGGCGTCGGTGAGTTCCCAGCTCAGGCAGTCGCCGTGATCTGCGCGACGCCGCTGAACTTCATCGGCAACAAGCTCTGGTCATTCGACAGCAGGCGCTAACGGCACGATCAGTTGCGTGACGCTCGTCGCCGCGCCCTGACGGTCGGCTTCGATCAGCACGCCCATCAGATGTTCATCGCCGCTGGCGCTGTCAAAGCGTTGCGGCATCCCGGTGCGCAGCTTGGTGATGATCGCCTCCTTGACGACACCGATCACCCCCGCGCGCGAGCCGGTCATGCCGACGTCGGTGCAGTAGGCAGTGCCGCCTGGAAGCACGCGGGCGTCGGCGGTCGGGACGTGGGTGTGGGTGCCGACGACAGCGGTCACGCGGCCGTCGAGAAACCATCCCATCGTCACCTTCTCGCTGGTCAGTTCGGCGTGGAAGTCGACGAGCACGAGGTCTGCGTCTTTGCCGATCTCGCGCACCAGCCGGTCGGCGACGTCGTAGGGATTGCCGTCGTTGTCGAGGCCGAACTGCCCGATCAGGTTGATCACGCCCAGGCGCAGGCTGCCGCCCGTCGCCTCGACCACGACCGAACCCTTGCCGGGGTTGCTCACGTGCTGATTGGCGCAGCGGATGATCGGCTTCCCGGAGTCGAGGTAGCCGTAAACCTCGCGGTGCCGATAGGTGTGATTGCCGAGCGTGATCACGTCGACGCCGAGCGCGAAGATCTCGTCCGCGGTCTTCGGCGTGATGCCCATCCCGCCGGCGACGTTCTCGCTGTTGACGACGACGAAGTCCGGCTGATGTTCTTCGCGCAGCTGAGGCAGCAGCGTGGCCAACGTGCGACGGCCGGGTTCGGCGACGACATCGCCGATGAAAAGGATCTTGGGCATGGCGCGAGTCTACGGCCGCCGGGCCTTAGACTCTTCGCCCATGCCGGTCCTTGAAGGCCGCGACCTCGTCAAGCTCTACGACGACCGCGCGGCGCTCAGCGGAGTTTCTTTTTCAGTCGACGCGGGGGAGAGCGTCGCGATCGCCGGGCCCAACGGGGCCGGCAAGACGACCCTGCTCGGAATGCTCGCCGGCGTCACCACGCCCGACTCGGGCTCGGTCGAGCTGCCGAAGGGAAAGCTCGGCTGGGTCCCGCAGCGCGCGGCGACCTACGGCAAGCTCACCGTGCGCGAGAACCTCGAGCTCTTCGCGCGGCTGGAGAAGGTGCCGGATGTCTTTGCCGCGGCGACGCGGATGATGGATCGCATCGAACTCGCCCACCGCGCTTCTGACCGTGCCGAGGATCTCTCCGGAGGCATGCGTCAACGGCTCTCGATCGGCATGGGCCTGATCGCCGGCCCGGCGGTCCTGCTGCTCGACGAACCCTCGGCAGCGCTCGACCCGCTGCAGCGGGAACGCCTCTGGGAGCTTCTCGGATCACTTGCGGATTCGGGAATCGGAATCGTCTTCTCGACGCACTCGGCCGGCGAGGTCGAGGGCCATGCCGACCGCGTGATCATCCTCGACGGCGGGCGCCTGCTCTACGACGGCAAGCCCGCGGACATCGGCCCCGGCGCGCACTTCGAGCTCGCCTTCATCAACTTCCTGCGCGCCAAGCGCGCCCACGTCTCAGTCGGCGGCGACGCGCAGTGAAACGCCTCGGCTACCTGCTCGGCAAGGACCTGCGCCTGCTCAAACGCACGCCGACGATCGTCGTTCTGCTGATGCTGTACCCGGCGCTCGTCGCGGTGCTCGTCGGCCTTGCCGTCGGCCGGCCGCCGACCAAGCCGCGCGTCGCGATCGTCAACCAGGTGCCCGAGAGCCAGCGGGACATCCGCATCGGCGGCAAGGAGTTCGACCTCGACAGGCTGACCAGGGCGCTCTACGAAAACGTCGACGGCTACAACGTCAAGAACCCCGAAGCCGCGCTCGAAGAGGTCAAGTCCGGCGACGCGGTCGCCGCCGTGATCATTCCGGAGGACATCGTCGATCAGCTCGAGTCCTCGAACAGTCAGGGCACGATCGAGGCGATCTTCGACTCCACCGATCCGACGCGCAAGGCGTACGTGGAGAACACGATCAAGGGCCTGCTCGTCGACACCAACAACGAGCTGACCAACCGATTCACCGACGTCTCACTCGACTACATCAACATCATCGTCAACGGCGGTGAAATCACTTTCGGCGGGCGAACGCGCGACATCGCGGGCCTCGCCAACGGGGCCGATCTGATCAAGGACGTCCTGCCCTACGTGCCCCCGGAGCAGCGCAGGGACCTCCAGGAGTTCGCCGGGCTCTCCGAAGGCGCGAAGCAGGGAGCGAACTTCGCCAAGTCACTGCTGCGCCGCGTCGGCCAGCCGATCAAGCTTCAGAACAGGCCGGTCGGCACCAACTCTTCGCTCTCTTCGCTCGCGGTCGCGGTGGCCGTCGCCGTCTCGGCGATGTTCGTCGCTCTGCTGCTCGGCGCCGGCATGTTGGCCTATGAACAGGAGGACCAGATGCTCACCCGCCTGCTCCGGGGCCTTGCTCCGCGATCGACGATCGTGATTGAAAAAACACTTCTGGCGGGCATCTGCGCGCTGATTGTCGGAACGGTCATGGTGCTGGCCTTCGGCGCCTTCGTGGACATCCGCTGGGAACGCGTCCATTACTGGTGGCCGGCGATCGTCGTCGCGTCGCTCTCGTTCGGCGCGGCCGGCGTGATGGTCGGTGCTGCGAGCGGCGACGTCCGCGCAGCATCGCTCGCCTCGTTCATGATCGGGCTGCCGCTGACGGCCGCGGCGCTTGTTCCGAAGGGCGCGGTCTCCGACGGCCTCTACAGCGTGCTGCAGGTGATCAACTCAATCTTCCCCTTCAAGCCGTCGCTCGATTTCCTGCGCGCCGGCCTCTCGCCGGGCTTTGACGGGCTGGTGCCGGGGATCCACCTGGCCGTGCTGATCGTGGCTTACTGCCTGATTGCGTCCTTTGCAATAAAGCGCCGCGCGTCGATCTGATTCTCGCCGCGGCGGGTACAGTCAAAACATGGCATTTCCAGCCACAAGGATGCGTCGGCTGCGCACGACCCGTTCGATCCGCGAGCTCGTGCGCGAGAACGAAGTCGGCCCGGCAAACCTGATCGCGCCGTACTTCATCGTGCCGGGCACGGGAAAGCGCGAGCCGATCGACTCGATGCCGGGCATCGACCGACTGAGCGTCGATCTGATGGCTCAGGAAGCGATCGAGCTCCAGGAGCTCGGACTCGCCGGCGTTCTGCTCTTCGGGTTGCCCGAAGAAAAGGACGAGGTCGGCAGCAGCGCATGGGACCCTGACGGCCCGGTGCAACTCGCGGTCCAGGCGATCAGATCCGCCGCGCCGGAGCTGACAGTCGTCACCGACGTCTGCATGTGCGAGTACACCAGCCACGGTCACTGCGGCGTGATCGGACCGAGTGGCGACGTCGACAACGACGAGACGCTTGACCTGCTGGCGCGCACCGCGATCTCGCACGCCGCCGCCGGAGCAGACGCCGTTGCGCCGAGCGACATGATGGACGGCCGGGTCGGCGCACTGCGCACCGCGCTCGACGAGGAGGATTTCACCGACACGGCGATCATCGCCTACAGCGCGAAGTTCGCGAGCGCCTTCTACGGCCCGTTCCGCGACGCCGCGGATTCGGCCCCGCAGCCCGACGGACATATCAAGGAAGACCGCCGCGGATACCAGATGGATCCCGCCAACGCGCGCGAGGCAGTGCGCGAGGCGATGCTCGATGTCGAAGAAGGCGCGGACATCGTGATGGTCAAGCCGGGCCTTCCCTACCTTGACATCGTGCGCCAGGTGCGCGACGCTGTACCCACGCCGGTAGCTGTCTACAACGTCAGCGGCGAGTATTCGATGATCAAGGCCGCAGTCGCCAGCGGCTACCTTGATGAGCGGTCCGCCGTCGCCGAATCGCTGCTTTCCATGCGCCGCGCCGGGGCGGACATCATCTTCACCTACCACGCCAAGGAATTTGCGCAATGGCAGAAGCAGTGAAAACCCCGCAGGACGGGATCAAGCCGATCGGCGAAGGACGCAACCAGCCGAAGCTGCGCTCACGCGAGGGCGGCGCCGCCGTTCCGCTGGACGAGCGCGACAAGCAGCTCCTGAACCTGCTTCAGAGCAGCTTCCCGCTCGAGCCGTATCCCTACGACTCTGTCGCCGAGGAGATGGGCGCTGAACTCGACTGGGTGCTCGAGCGCACGCAGCAGCTGCTCGATGACCGCATCATCCGCGAGATCACGCCGATCTTCGACACCCGCGCGCTCGGCTACGAGTCGATGCTCGTCGCGGCAAGCGTCGACGCCGAGTATCCCCACCGCGCCGCCGAAGTGATCAACGCGCATCCGGGAGTCAGCCACAACTACCTGCGCAATCACGAGTTCAATCTCTGGTTCACGATCGCCACGCCGCCGGACTCAAAGCTTGGCCTGCAGGGCACGCTCGACGTGCTCGCCCGCGAAGCCGGCGCGACCAGCGTCCGCTCGCTCCCGACGCTTCGCCTGTTCAAGATCAACATGAACCTCGAGATGGAGAAGGGCACCGAAGCCCTCGCGGCCCCGGGCGGCGAATCCAGGGAGCGACCGATCGACGCGCTCACGCTGACCGAGATGGACTACGCCGTGATCAAGCACCTTCAGGGCGCGCTGCCGGTTCAGCGCGAGGTCTACAAGCCGGCCGCCGATGCGATCGGCATCACGGTGGATGAGCTGCTGCTCCACTGCCGCGACATGGTCGACCGCGGCCTGCTGCGCCGCGTCGCCGGAATCCTCTTCCACCGTCGCGCCGGCTTCTCGGCCAACGGCATGGGCGTATGGAAAGTCCCCGAGGAGGACATCGCCACGATCGGTCCGCAGATGGCGACCTTCCGCGGAATCTCCCACTGTTACCAGCGCCCGACCTACGAGGACTGGCCCTACTCCGTTTTCACGATGGCGCACGGCCGCTCGAAGGAAGAGTGCGACCAGATCCTCGACCAGATCGCCGAAGAGACGGGCATCGACGAACGCGCGACGCTCTACTCCTCGACTGAGTACAAGAAGATCCGCCTGCGTTACTTCACTCCTGATTACGCAGAGTGGGAAGCCAAGCACGGCGTGTGACCCGGTCGGATGAGCTCTACGCCCGGGCGCTGAAGGTGCTGCCCGGCGGCGTCAACTCGCCGGTGCGCGCGATGCGCTCGATCGGTCGCGATCCGCTTTTCATCGCCAGGGCTTCTGGAGCCGAGATCGTCGACGTCGACGGCAGGTCCTACACCGACTACGTCTGCTCCTGGGGTCCGATGATCCTCGGACACGCCGACCGCGATGTCGTCGCGGCGATCGAGGGCGCGACCGAACTCGGCACGTCCTACGGAGCACCCACCGAAGTCGAGGTCGAGCTGGCTGAAGCGATCGCCGCGCGCGTCCCCGGCATCGAAATGGTGCGCATGACCTCCTCGGGTACGGAGGCCGGAATGTCTGTGCTTCGCCTGGCCCGCGCAGCGACCGGCCGCGAGAAGATCCTCAAATTCGCCGGCGCCTACCACGGCCACAGCGACAGCCTGCTCGTCGATGCGGGCTCCGGCCTTGCGACGCTTGCGGTTCCCGGCAGCCCCGGTGTGACGACCGGTTCTTCCAAGGACACGATCGTCGTGCCCTGGAATGACGCCGCCGCCGTGACCGCCGCCTGCGCCGAGTACGAGTTTGCCGCGATCATCGCCGAGCCGTGCCCGGCGAACATGGGCCTGGTTCCGCCGGCGCAGGGATTTCTACAACTCCTCCGCGACCAGGCCGACGCCAACGGCGCGCTCCTGATCTTTGACGAAGTGATCAGCGGCTTCCGCGTCGCGCGTGGCGGCTACCAGGAGCTTGCCGGCGTCACTCCCGATCTCACGATGCTGGGCAAGATCGTCGGCGGCGGCCTCCCGGCGGCCGCATATGCGGGGCGACGCGACCTGATGGAGATGATCTCTCCCTCCGGCGACGTCTACCAGGCGGGCACGCTCTCGGGCAATCCGCTGGCGATGACCGCGGGCCTCGCGACGCTCGCCAAGCTCGACGCCCGGGCCTACTCCGTGCTTGCGTTGCGCACTCAGGACCTCGCGAAGGAACTTGCCGGCGCGGCCGCAGACGCCGGCGTCGAAGTCTCGGTCGTCAGCGAATGCGGACTGCTCACGGTCTTCTTCGCGGGTGCGGCGCCGACGGACTACGAGTCGGCCAAGAACTGTGATCTCGAAACGCACGCCGCATGGTGCCGCGCGCTGCTCGACCGCGGGATCTACGCGCCGCCCTCGCAGTTCGAGGCGTGGTTCCCATCACTGGTCCACGATGACGCCACGACCGAGCGCACGGTCGAAGCTGCGCGAGATGCCTTCAGGGCAGTTGCCGCATGAGCGCCCAGACTGAATCCTCTGGCCTGCTCCCGACCGAGCGGCTGATCGCCGATTGCCGGAACGACGTGCCTGCGGGCGACGTCGAGGCCGCGCCAACGCTGCGCATCGCGGCCGCGGAGGTCGTGCGCGAGGGCTACCTGCTGCACTACACGGAGTCGCGCTGGTACGCGATCCCGGATCGCGACCTGGCCCTGCTCGCGGGCGACCGCATGTATGCCGCCGGACTCGCTGCGCTCGCGGCCGAAGGCGACACGGCGGCGGTCAGCGCTCTGGCCGCGCTCATCGCAGGTTGTGCGGAAGCTCACGCAGTCGGTGAGAGCGCACGCGCAGGCGAATTGTGGGAGTCCACTTTGGCTATGCTTGCGCCCGGTTCGGACTGATCCATCCTTGATCTGATCCGCGCCAATTCTCCTTATTGATGCCCCCGGAATCCGACACACAGACCACGCCGTCGAAAGCGACGCCGGCCGAGGCGGCCAAGCCGCCGAAGTCAAAGTTCACCGCTGATCGCGGTTGGCCCGGTGCGTTCGAAGGCGAAACGGTCACGCGCCGCTCGTTCATGACCGGTGTCGCCCTGACCGCGGGCGGCGTCGCCTCGGCGATGTTCGCGCTTCCGGCGCTCGGCTTCGCGCTCGGGCCGCTCTTCGAGAAGACCAACCACATTCCGCTGCTGGACGTCGGCTCAGTCGACGACTTCACCGCCGACACCTTCACCCCGCAGGTCGTCACCACGACGGCCGGTATCGGCGAGGTCGGCAAGACGCTCGTCTACATCCGCAAGAACGACAACCCGACGCCCGAGCAGAGCTGGCCCTACGTCGCGATCTCCAACCGCTGCGCCCACCTCGGCTGCCCGGTCCGCTACATCGAGGCCGCCAAGTCATTCATCTGTCCCTGCCACGGCGGTACCTACGGCTTCGAAGGCGAAGTGACCGGTGGACCGCCGGTCCGGCCGCTCGACCGCTTCGAGACCTACGTGCAGGGAGGCCGCGTCATGATCGGTGCCCGCTTCTCCGTCAACTCGCAGCTCGAGCGCGTTCCCACCCGCGACCCCGGTGCCCACGTCGACGGTTTCTGGCAGGTCCTCTACCCGCCGCGCCCGACCACCTAGTCGCCCGCCACCAATGTTCAGATGCCCAAACTAAGCAACCCGCTCAAGAAGAACGTCTCGGACCTGCCGAAGCCGCCGATGCCGCCGCTTCCGCCGAGCCTCCGCCCGAACCCGAAACCGGGTCCGAAGGAAGAGGTCACGGTCGGAGAGGCCGCAGCCGCGGGCGGAACGAGCGTCGTCGCCTGGATCGACGAGCGCACGAGCGGCTCGGGATTCCTGCGCGGCTTCCTTTTCCGCAAGGTCCCCAAGGGCACCAACTGGTGGTACACGCTCGGCTCGGCGACGATGTTCGCCTTCATCGCCCAGGCCTTCACCGGAGTCTTCCTGGCGATGTATTACACGCCCAGCCCGACCGAGGCCTACGAGTCGGTGCGTCACATCAACAACGACGTCTTCCTCGGAGAGTTTGTCCACGGCATGCACAAGTGGGGCGCCACGGTCATGACGATCCTCGTCTTCGTGCACATGGCCCGCACATTCGTCTTCGGTGCCTACAAGTACCCACGTGAGCTCAACTGGATCATCGGAGTGCTGCTCCTGATGATGACGATGATGATGGGCTTCACCGGCTACCTGCTGCCTTTCGACCAGCGCTCCTTCTGGGCCACGGTCGTCGGCGTGAACCTCAACGGAACCGGCCCCGTGATCGGCCCGTACCTCGCAGACTTCCTGCGCGCAGGCTCGGACTTCACCGCCACAACGCTTTCACGTTTCTACGCGATCCACATGATGCTCGTTCCGGGTCTGATCGGCGCGCTGATCGGCGCCCACATCTACCTGGTCGCAAAGCTCGGCACCTCGGCTCCGCCGTGGAAGCAGGCCGACCTGCCGCCGAACGACGAGAAGCGGGTCTGATCAGATGGACGCACGCGAAAAGGAGCGATACCTCCGCGAATACAGCGCCCTGAAGGCCAAGGGCAAGCCGTTCTTCCCGTACGCGGTGGGCAAGGACAGCATGATGGCCGTGATCGTCCTGATCGTGATCATCTTCATGTCGCTGATCCTCGGCGCCGAGCTCGGCCCGAAGGCCGACCCGACCACCACCTCTTACGTGCCGCGTCCGGAGTGGTACTTCTTCTTCCTCTTCGAGTTGCTGCGCGTGATCAAGCCGCCGGAGCTCGTCTTCGTCGCAACGCTTGGTATCCCGAACATCGCGATCGCGCTGCTGATTCTTCTGCCGTTCTACGATCGTGGTCCCGAGCGTCGCCCCGAGCGTCGCCCGATCGCCATGACCTGCATGGTGCTCACGATCGTCGCGATGACCTACCTAACGCTTCTCGGTTCACTCGCCGGATCGCCGACCGAGATCGACATGGAGGTCCCTGAGCGGTACGTCTACGGCAAGGAAGTTGCCGCCAACGCCGGCTGCCTCGGCTGCCACAAGTTCGGCGAGAACGGCAACGACGGCCCCGGTCCGAACCTCACCACGATCGGCGCCCGGCTTCCCAAGCAGGCGATTGAGCGCACTCTGAACAACCCGACTGCGCCGATGCCGAGCTTCCAGAGCATGCCCGAGGACCAGAAGACGGCGCTCGTCAACTTCCTCGGCCAGTTGCGCTGACCGGCGCTTGTCCTCTAGTCTCCAGGCCATGAGCGACTCCGCAGCTGCCGGCCCCGCCGTGCAGAAGGGCACCTTGCCCGAGCAGCAGGTCCAGGCGATGTTCGACCGCATCGCCAAGCGTTACGACCTGATGAACACCGTCATGACCGCCGGTCTGCACGACGAGTGGCGTCGCCGCGCCGTGCAGGTGGCCGGCGTCAAGCCCGGCGATCACGTTCTCGACGTGGCGACCGGCACCGGCGACATCGCCTTCGAACTGGCCAGGGCCGTCGCGCCGGGCGGCAGTGTGACAGGAGCGGACTTCTCTGAGGAGATGCTTGACGTCGCGCGCGACAAGCAGGCGACGGCGCTCGCCGACTTCGACGCCGAGATCGTCTTCGAGCAGGGCAACGCGCTCGATCTGAAGTACGACGACGACACCTTCGACGCCGTGACAGTCGGTTTCGGCGCGCGCAACTTCTCTGATCTATCGGCCGGTCTCACGGAGATGGCCCGCGTGGTGCGCCCCGGAGGCAAGTTCGTGATCCTCGAGATCTCGCAGCCCCAGAAGGGTCCGCTCAGCTACTTCTACAAGGCCTGGTTTGACGGGCTGGTGCCGTTCATCGGCAAGTTCGCCGGCGAAGACTCCGCCTACACCTACCTGCCCAACTCGGTCAAGCGCTTCGCCAAGCCGGAGCAGCTCGCCGCCGTCCTGCACGAAGCGGGCACCGAGCAGGTCGGTTGGATCAGCCTCGCCGGCGGCATCATCACGATTCACCACGGCGTCGTCGCCTGAGGCGGCCTCCGTGAGCGGCGACACGCGCGCATTCCAGGCTCTGGCCGCAACCGTCGGCGAGAGCATCACGTCGCGGCTCGTCGACGTCGAGCAACGCCTGACCGAGATCGTCGAGGCGCGCGAACCCGGCGCCACAGAGCCCGCGCTGGTCACGCTGAGTTCCGGTGGCAAGCGACTGCGTCCGCTGCTCGTTCTGACCTGCGGCGCAATCGATCACGCTGCGCCCGAGCAGGAGTCAGCGCTGATCAGCGCCGGCGCCGCCGTCGAGCTCATCCACATGGCCACGCTTGTGCACGACGACGTGCTCGACGACGCCGACCTGCGCCGCGGCAAGCCGACCGTCTTTGCCGAGCACGGTCGCGCTGCGGCGACGCAGACCGGAGACCTGCTCTTCGCGCTCGCATTCGTCGAGCTGACAGCGAGCGGCGATCGGGCTCAGGTGCGGACACTCTCGGACGCCTCCTCGGGTCTTGCCCAGGGCGAGCTGCTCCAGCGCGAGGATGCCTGGGACGCAACCGTCACGCGCGAGCGCTACATGCGCCGCTGCACGCTCAAGACCGCCCGGCTCTTTGAGGCCGCGGCCCAGCTCGGCGCGCACGCCGGCGGTCGCTCCGAGCTCGCCGAACAGTTCGGCTCATTCGGATCAAAGGTCGGACTGGCGTTTCAGCTCGCCGACGACGTGCTCGATGTCGTCGCCCCGACCGAGCAGACCGGCAAGACGCGCGGCGCGGACCTGCTCGACGGAACCGTCAATCTGCCGCTGATCGTCGCCGCCGAACGCGACCCGGCGCTGGCCGATCTCGATCTGCGCGCGATCCACACTCCCGAGCAGGCAGGCCACGTCTGCGACCGCATCGCCGCGACCGGAGCTCCTGACGAGGTACTCACGGAAGCCCGCGGCCTCGTTGAAGAGGCCAAAGGACTGCTCGGCCCCGAGCTCTCGCGCGCAGAGCGGCAGGTGCTCTCGTCGATCGCCGATCAGGCCGTCGGCCGCAACACCTGACGTCGCGTCGTCCCACGAAAAAGGGCCGGTCATCCGGACCGGCCCTGATTCAGATTCGTACTCCCCTGGGGGGGGTGTGGGTCGTACGAAGTGCTTTCTAGAAGTCCTCAGGCAGGATGTGCCCGCCGTCGAGGGCTCCGACGAAACTGTTGATCTCGGTCGCCATGTTGGCGTAAGTCAGGTTACGCAGGTCGCGCACGAGTGAGTCGGTGCCGCGGTCGAGCAGGCAGTCGAACTTCTCGATCAGTTCTTCGCTCATCACGCCCGGCGAGACTTCCTCGCAGTTGGGGCAACGGAGGGTGACCCGCCACAGTGTGCCTTCGGCCTGTTCCCAGTCGATCGGGTAGACCATGTCGCAGTCACAGTGGACACAGTTGGCAACATCGTCGAGACGGCTGGCGACGCGGTCTTCGACGCGCCGTGTGCGCTGCTCGCGCTTGCTGATCTTGTTGTTGTAAGGGTTCACGTGGTGTCTGCTCTTTGTGGGAGTGCCTTGCGGCTTCGCAGAGGTATCGGCTGGCTTGCGCGAAGGCTTTAGACCCGAATTTCTCCAATCGTCCAGTGGCTGCGTAGACTGACCGTTCGATGGTTCTCTCTGACGGAACAATCAAGGCCGAGATCGAGGCGGGACGCATCGTCATTGATCCCTACGAGCCCGGCAACATCCAGCCCGCGAGCATTGACGTGCGCTGCGATCGCATGTTCCGTGTCTTCCACAACGGACGGCACCCCTACATCGATGTGCGCAAGCCGATGGACGATCTCACCGAGCGCGTAGAAGTCAGCGGCGACGAGCCGTTCATCCTTCACCCCGGTGAGTTCGTGCTCGGCCAGACGCTCGAACGCGTGTCCATCCCCGACGATCTCGTGGCCCGCCTCGAGGGCAAGAGTTCGCTCGGCCGACTGGGCCTGCTGATCCACTCGACGGCCGGCTTCATCGACAGCGGTTTCACCGGCAACATCACGCTCGAGCTGTCCAACGTGGCAAACCTGCCGATCACCATCTACCAGGGCATGCCGATCGGCCAGATCTCCTTCATGCGCCTCGATCGACCGGTCGAGAAGCCCTACGGCTCAGGCGAGCTGACCAGCAAGTACCAGGGCCAGGCCGAGCCCACGCCCAGCAGCTACCACCTCAACTTCTCCAAGTAGCCGCTCGAACGCGTAGGCTCAGACCATGCCAGGAAACATCGGACTTCCAGAGATTGCGATCGTTCTCGTCATCGTGCTGATCATCTTCGGTCCCAAGCGTCTGCCGGAACTTGGCCAGTCGCTCGGCCGCGGCATCCGCGAGTTCAAGGGCTCGCTCGGTGGCGACCACGACGACAAGCCGATCGTGACCGAACTCGACGAGGGCGACAAGTCGAAGGCCGCAGAGCCGACCGTCACGGCCACACCCGTCGACTCCGAAAAGCCGCGGGAAACCTCGGCTGGTTCGTAGCCCCGGCCCCGGAGCTTGATCCGTGGGCAAGATCAAACCGATCGCGCATGAAGATGAGCTGAGCCTCGTCGAGCACCTCGATGAGTTGCGCACGCGCCTGATCGTCACGATGTCCGCCTTCGGCGTCGTGCTCGCCGTCTGTTTCTGGCAGAACGAGAAGATTCTCGAGATCGTCAACGGCCCGTTGCCGGCGGGAACCAAGCCGGCGACGTTCGCCGTCTCCGAGGCCTTCATGTCGACCCTGACCGTGACCGGTTATGCCGCGCTGATCATCGTCAGCCCGCTGATCGTCTACCAGCTCTACGCATTCGTGGTTCCGGCCTTCAGCGAGGACGAGCAGCGCGTCGCCAAGCCGCTCGTGATCATCGCGCCGATCCTCTTCGTCGGAGGGTGCGTCTTCGGCTATTACGTCGTGTTGCCGGCAGCCGTGAACTTTCTGCTTGATTTCAACGCCGACCAGTTCAACATTCTGCTGCGGGCGACTGACTACTACAGCTTCTTCGGCCTGACGGTTCTGGCGATGGGCGCGCTCTTCGAGCTGCCGCTGGCGATCCTGATCGCCGCTCGGATGGGTCTCGTCACCTCTGATCAGCTGCGCGCCAACCGGCGCTACGCGGTGCTGATAATCGCGATCGTGGCGATGCTGCTCCCGGGTGTGGACCCGGTGTCGATGTTGATCGAGATGGTGCCGCTGCTAATTCTCTTCGAGCTGTCGATCTGGCTGACCGTCTGGTTCGCCAAACCGGTGCAACACGAAGATGCCGTCAAGGCTGCAAATACGCACGAGCCGGACGCGGCGATGCGGTAGCTTCCCCCCGGGAAATGCTGTTTGACCTACAGGGACCACGCAAGACCGCCGTCAAGGTGATCTACCTGGGCCTGGCCATCCTGATGGCCGGTGGTCTCGTGCTGTTCGGAATCGGCAGCAGCGTCAACGGTGGGCTCGCGAATGTCTTCAGCGGGAGCGACTCGGCGTCGGTCGCCAAGGACAACGTGAAGCAGTACGCCGAGCAGGTCCAGGCCGACCCGAAGAACGAGAAGGCGATCCAGAGCCTGATCGCCGCGCGCTACACGCTGGCCGGCGATCCCGAGAACTTCAATCCGGAGAAGAATGAGTTCACGGCCGAGGGCAAGGCTCAGCTCGAGTTGCTCAAGGACGACTGGGCCGCCTACCTCAAGCTGACTGACCAGAAGCCCGATCTCGCGACGGCGAACTACGCCGTCAGCGCCTTCCTCGGACTCGAGGACGCCAAGGGTGCCACAGCCGCGCAGCAGATCATCACCGAGAAGCAGCCCAACGCTGCCAACTACCTGGCGCTGATGCTCTACGCCTCTTACGCCGGTGACACGCTCGTCGCCTCGGGAGCCGAAGTCCAGGCGACCAGGCTTGCGACCAAGGACGAGAAGAAGGACGTCGCCGAGCAGATCAAGGAGATCAAGCAGCAGATCGGCGACCGCAACGAGCAGATCCAGAAGCAGATCCAGGAGCAGTTCGCGCAGCAGTCACAGGGCGCGGCCGGCGGCGCACCGGCCAATCCGTTCGGCGGAATCGGTGGCACGGCCACCCAGACGCCCGGGCAGTAATTTCAGTCCAGTACCCTTAGTTTTCCCGGGCCATTAGCTCAATTGGCAGAGCAGGGGACTCTTAATCCCAAGGTTGAAGGTTCGATTCCTTCATGGCCCATTTTGTGCGCTGAGCGGCGCGTTGGACTGCGTCCTTCGGCGGCTCACGGCCGGTTGGCCGCTTCGCCACCTGCGTCCTTGCCAACCCACCGCTCAGCTCACAAAATGAGGCAAGGTTGACTGACGCGATCCAAAACGAACTAGCTGTACTTGATGGTCAGCTGATGCCGGTTGAGCAGGCGACCATCCCTGTCACGGACGATGGCTTCGTGCGCGGCGACGGTGTCTTTGAGGCGCTTCGCGTCTACGGCGGTCAGCAGTACGGCCTTTCTCGCCATATGGACCGGCTGGTTCTCTCGGCGGCGGGGATGCGGCTCCCGATCGATGCCGACTCGATCAAGCGGGACGTTGCGACTTTGATTGAGGCGCGCGGCGAGGCTGACTATGCGATCCGCATCGTCTGCACGCGTGGCGGGCACACGGTCGTCAAGAGCGAGCCGCTGCACGACTTTCCCGAGTCGATCTCGCTCTGCTCGATCGACTACCGCACGACGATCGTGCTCGATGGTCTGAAGACGCTCTCTTATGGCGGCAATGTGCTCGCCAATCGTGTTGCGGTCGAGCGCGGATTCGACGAGTCGCTTCTGGTCACGCCGGAGGGCGATCTGCTCGAGGGACCGACCGCATCTCTGTTCTGGTCGCCCGACGGCGTCGGGCTCGTCACGCCGCCGCTCGAGGACGGGATCCTCGATTCGATCACGCGCGCGGTGTTGATCGAGAAGCTCGACGTTGACGTTCGCTCGACGACGCTCGAAGAAGTGCTCGAGGCCGAGGAGGCATTTCTCTGCTCCTCGATCCGCGAGATCCAGGCGGTCAACAAGATCGACGATCACGTGATGACCGCCCCGGGACCACTCACAGTCGCCGCAACGCAGCTCTACGCCGACGCGGTGCAGGCAAGACTCGCCGCCGCTGCCGCGAACATCTCCTAAGACCTTCGCGCGCTCCGGCGCCGCGTCCGGAAAGCCCTCATGCACGTACTCACCATTATTGGCAACCGTCCGCAGTTTGTGAAGCTGGCCGCCGTCAGCCCGCTGCTTCGCGCCCGCCACAGCGAGACGCTCATCCACACCGGCCAGCATCACGACCGCCAGCTCTCATCGGTCTTCTTTGAGCAGCTCGGCCTGCCCGAACCAGACCACAATCTTGGCGTCGCCGGCGGGAGCAACTCGCAGCAGACCGCGCGCATGCTCGAAGCGCTCGAGCCGATCGTCGAGGATTCCGCGCCCGACGTCGTGCTCGTCTACGGCGACACCAACTCCACCCTCGCGGGCGCGCTCGTCGCGGCCCAGCTGAAGGTTCCGCTCGCACACGTCGAGGCCGGCCTGCGCTCCTTCGACCGCGCGATGCCCGAAGAGGTCAACCGCGTCGTCTGCGACGCGCTGGCCGACCTGCTGCTCGCGCCCGGGCCGACCGCAGCCGAGAACCTTGCGCACGAAGGCGTCGCCGGAGAGGTCGTGATAACGGGCGACGTGATGGGCGACGTCGTGCTCGGACTCGGTCGCAGCGCTCCGATCGCCTTCGACGTCGTGCTCAACGGCTTCTACCTCGTGACCGCCCATCGCGCCGCCAACGTTGACGACCCCGAACGGCTCGCGCGACTGGTCGATCTGATCCTCTCGCTGACGCTGCCGGTGATCTTCCCGATCCACCCGCGCACCCGCGCGCGGCTCGAGCAGTTCGGCGAGCTCGAACGCCTCGAAGCCCACCCGACCGTCACGCTTTCCGATCCGCTTGACTACGCCGCGACGATCGCGTTGGCGGCCGAGGCGCGCGCCGTGCTGACCGACTCGGGCGGGTTGCAGAAGGAGGCCGTCTGGCTCGGCACCCAGTGCATCACGCTGCGCCCGAACACCGAATGGATTGAGACGCTCGACGGCGGCTGGAACACCGTCGTCGACCTCGACGCCGACCTCGCAGCCAAGGCGCTCCTCTCGCCTCCCCTCGGCGACGCTCCGAGGCTCTACAACGCCGGTGGCGCGGGCGCAGCGGTGGTTGCAGCCCTGGAGGCCCACTTCGCGCAAAGCGAGACAACCGCGGGGGTAAAGTCAGCGTGATGACTGAATCCGGCGGACACCGCTTCCAGGCAGTCGGCGTGATCGGTCTCGGCTACGTCGGGCTGCCGCTCGCCGTCGCCTTTGCCGAGGCCGGCCTACGGGTCGTCGGCGTCGACGTCGACCAGTCCAAGCTGACCGAGCTGAACGCCGGACGCTCTTACATCGAGGACGTGCCCGGCAACCTGATCGCCGAGAACGACGACGCCTTCACCTGGACGAGCGACTACTCAGAACTCTCGGCGGTGGACGCCGTCGTGATCGCCGTGCCGACCCCGCTGACGCCCAATCGCGAGCCTGACCTCGGCGCGCTGGTCTCATCGGCGACCGCGCTCTCGCGTGTGCTGCGCGAGGGCCAGCTGGTCGTGCTCGAATCAACGACCTATCCCGGCACCACGCGTGAGCGCCTCGTGCCGATGCTTGAAGAGTCCGGCCTGAAGGCCGGCGCCGACTTCTTCGTCGCCTTCTCGCCCGAGCGCATCGACCCCGGTCGCACCGACTTCACGCTGCGCACAACGCCCAAGGTCGTCGGCGGCGACGGCCCCGAGGCCGCAGCCCGCGCCAAGGACTTCTACTCGCTCGTCTGCGACACCGTCGTCGAGGTCTCCGGGCCCGAGGTCGCCGAGATGACCAAGCTGCTCGAGAACATCTATCGCGCCGTGAACATCGCGCTGGTCAACGAGATGGCCGTGATCTCCGACCGCATGGGGATCGACATCTGGGAAGTCGTCGAAGCCGCCGCGACCAAGCCCTACGGATTCGCAAGCTTCAAGCCCGGCCCCGGCCTTGGCGGTCACTGTCTTCCCGTCGACCCGTTCTACCTCTCGTGGAAGGCGCGCGAGTACGGCGTCTCGGCCGAGTTCGTCGAACTCGCCGGTCGCACCAACACGAACATGCCGCGCTTCGCGACCGAGCGCGCGATGGAGACGCTGAACAAGGCCGGCGTCGCCACCTCGAACGCTGAGATCGCCGTGCTCGGGGTCTCCTACAAGCCCGACGTCGGCGACCTGCGCGAGTCGCCCGCGCTGGAAATCATGGAGCAGCTCGCCGCCCTCGGCGCGACGCTCAGCTATCACGACGCGCACGTCGAGCAGCTCCCGTCCTTCGGCCTCTCCTCGGAGCCGCTGGATGAGATCCTCGCCCGGGCGGATCTCGCTCTGATCGTCACCGCCCACTCCGCAGTGGACTACGCCGAGGTCGTCGCGGGCGCCAAGCTGGTGCTCGACTTTCGTGGCGTCACACGTGGGCTCGACGTGGAGTCCGCGAAGGTCGTCAGGCTCTGACGCGTGAGCGACGCAGTATCAATCGGAGTTCTTGGCCTGGGCTACTGGGGTCCGAACCTCGCGCGCAACTTCGCCGGGCTGGAGGGCGCCGAAGTGGCCTGGCTGTGTGACGGCGACCAGGGAGCGCTCGATCGCCAGCGCTCGGCGCACCCGTCGGCAAAGCTGACCAGCGATTTCTCGGACCTGCTCGACGACGACACACTCGACGCGGTCGTGATCGCCACGCCCGTGCCGGCCCACGCCGAACTCGCGATCCGCGCGATCGATGCCGGCAAACACGTATTCATTGAGAAGCCGATCGGTGCGACGCTCGCCGAAGCCGAGGCAGTCGCAGGTGCCGCGGCGGCCAGCGACCGCATCGTGATGGTCGACCACCTCCTCGAATACCACCCGGCCGTCATCAAGCTGCGGTCGTTGATCGAGGACGGCGAGCTCGGCGACGTCCGCTACGTCTACTCCACGCGCCTGAACCTCGGCAAGCTGCGCACCGACGAGAACGCGCTCTGGAGCCTCGGCCCGCACGACGTCTCGGTCGCACTCGCGCTGATCGATCAGGAGCCCGACGAGATCTACGCCCACGGTGAGTCCTACATGAACGAGGGCGTCGAGGACGTCGTCTTCGGCTACATGCGGTTCCCGACCGGAGTCGCCGCGCACATTCACCTCTCCTGGCTCGACCCGCACAAGGAACGCCGTGTCACGGTGGTCGGATCGAAGCGCATGGCGACCTTCGACGACATGAGCATCGAGGGCAAGCTCACCATCTACGACAAGGGCTTCGACGAGAACTACGAGTCCTACGGCGAGTACCTCGCGCGATCAGGCGACATAACGATGCCACAGATCTCCAACGAAGAGCCGCTGCGAATCGTCTGCCGTCACTTCGTCGAGTGCATCCAGACCGGTGCCACCCCGCGTACGGATGCCCGCTCAGGGCTGAGGACCGTGCGCGTGCTGGAAGAACTGCAGCACTCTTTGGATTCCTCCCGCGCGCGCGGGCGCGCCGACGTCTGATGGTTTCCGCCGACGTCCAGATCGGCGAGGGAGTTGTGATCCATCCCGGGACCGTGATCGGTGAAGGCTGCATCCTTCAGGACGGCGCAGTTGTCGGAAAGCCCGCCGTCCTGGGCAAGACCTCCACGGCCGCTGGCGACGCGGCCCCGGCTGTCCTGGGAGCCGGCGTCGCAGTCTGCGCCAACGCTGTTGTATTCGCCGGCGCGGAACTCGCAGACGGCGTGATCATCGGTGACCACGCGATCGTTCGTGAGCGCGCGACGATCGGTGAGCGCTCGATTGTGGGCGCAAACGTCGTCGTGGAGAACGACACGGTCGTCGGAAGCGGCGTCAAGATCCAGACCGGTGCGTACGTGACGGCGCACATGATCGTCGAGGACGACGTCTTCATCGCCCCCGCGGTCGTCACCACGAACGACAACACGATGGGACGCCACGGCCCCGATCACAGCAACAAGGGCCCGATTTTCCGCCGCGGCTGCCGCGTCGGTGCGGCCGCTGTGATCCTTCCTGGCATCGAGATCGGGGAAGAGTCGTTTGTGGCCGCAGGAGCGCTTGTGACGCGGGATGTGGCCCCTGGAGTGCTCGTGATGGGCGCTCCGGCACGCGAAGTGCGTGCAACGGACGCTGCAGACACCACCTCCTGAATTTTCGTTTTGATTGAAGTTCCGCGCGTAGCTGCCGATACAGGCGGAGTACAACAATCGTCGAGGTGGACCAATGTCAGACGGCCAGTTTCCGTCCGAGTCTCCGCAAGACCCGGTCAACGCCCCCGAGGCAAGCTCAGAAAACCTTTCAGAAGAACCCGGTCTCGCGCCGATTGGTGCCTCCACGCCCGGAGCCCGGCCGCAGAATCCTGACGAGCCTGCAATCCACATCCCGACCGGCGGGCAGTACCCCGAGGACATGTTCGGAGTGGGCGGAGACGAAGCCGTCGTCGAGCTGCCGCAGGACGCATCCTCCGGTGGCCTTGCAGACGTGGGCCTCGACTACGGCGACCCCAGCAACGAGATTGAGCTCCCACCCCCGGCCGAACCGCAGCCTTTGACCGAACTCGCGATGGACCCGCTCCCGACGCCGCAGGGCGACGCCGGCGGCGACATGTTCTCGGTCGACGAGTTGATCGAACCTGAGCCTGAGGTGCAGAATCTTGCCGCGCCGGCGCCGCTCGCCGCACCTGCCGACAACGGCGACATGTTCTCGATCGACGACTTCGCAGACGAGCAGTCGGCAACGCCGCAGGTGATCGAGCCGCGCGCTGCCGAGCCGCTTGCCGCTCCTGAGCCGTTGGCTTCTCCCGAGCCACTGGCCGTAGAACCGCTTGAGGTTGCACCGCTTGAAGTTGAACCCGTGGCCGCAGAGCCGTTGGCTTCTCCCGAGCCGCTGGCCGCGCCAGAGCCGATGGCCACCGAGCCGGTTGAAACCGAGTCCTTCTCCATGGAGCCGATCGCCCCACCCGAGCCATCCTTTGAGCTGGAGCAGCCGGTCTTCGAGATGGACGTGCCCGGAGCCGAGCCGATTGCGGCCGTCCCGGACGCGCAGGAGGGACAGCCGGCCAGTGACCGCGAACTGCTCTTCTCGCAACCGACCGAGTCTGCCCCGCCGCTCGCAGGCGAAGAGATCGCCAACCCTTACGCCGAGGTTTCCGAGGAAGCCGACGTGCTTGACCCGGCGTCTGGATTCACCGATGAACCCGAGCACGACCCGGGCGAGATCCAGCAGATCGTCAACCCCTACGCCGAGGTTTCGAATGAAGCCGAAGTGATCGACCCGGCGATGGCGCTGTCCAACACGGACGCCGCTGTCGGCGAGGACGAACAGGAGGTGTTCGTTCGTAGCGACCCGACTCAGGCCCCCCCGCCTGAGCAGGAGGCCGCGCCTGCGCAGGACGGCGGTCAGAAGTACTACCAGGACCTCGACGCCGCCAGCGGATATGACGACGCCGACCTTCCGGCGACCGACCGCACCAAAAGCGTCGCGCCTCCAGGGATGGAGGGCATGGTCGTCGGCGGTCTCGTCGTCGCAGACGGCGGCAAAGGTGGCAAGAAGCCGCTGGACGCGCCGTCCGCGAAGGGCAAGGGCAAGAAAGCGAAGCGTGGATCCTTTGGTCTGGGCAAGAAGCAGGCCGACGATGCTCCGCAGGCCGAACAGCTCCTTCAGGACGCCGAGATGCCCCCGCCGCCGGCATTCGCAGAGGCTCCGGCCGGCTACGTCGACCCGGTCGCGGCTGCTGTAGCTGCGGCCTCGGCTCAGCCTGCAGCCCCGGAGCACGCGGCCGCTCCCGCAGTCGTGGCGCAGCCGGCTGCTCCGATCGCACCGCCCACAGACGGTGGCTACGCCCAGCCGGGTGAGAACACCATGCAGCCCGCCGGCAAGCAGAAGACCTTCTTCGGGATCAAGTACGGCAAGCCCGAAGCGGCGCCAGCCGCAGCGATGCCCGCCACGCAACCGGCTGCCCCGGCAGCACCCGCCGCAGGCAAGCCCAAGTCGTTCTTCGGAATCAAGTACGGCAAGCCCGAAGGGGCAGCACCCGCGCCGCTCCAGGCGCAGGCCCCTGAGCCGGCCCAGGCCCCCGCGCCCGCAGCTGCGCCAGTTCCGCAGCCGGACGCATTCGCCGTGCCGCCCGTCCCGTACGCCCAGGATCTTCCGACCGAAACCGCGCAGCCGGCGCAGCCCTACATCGAGCAGCCGCAGCAGCCGCGGGCGCAGGTGATCCAGAGCGCCGAGGCTGCCGCCCACGCCAAGAAGCGGGGCAGGAACAAGAAGCAGAAGGCCCCCAAGCAGCCGTCTGCGCAGAAGTCGTTCTTCGGAATCAAGTACGGCGGACCCAAGGCACCGCAAGCGTCGGGCAAGCGGAAGACCTTCTTCGGCATCAAGTACGGCAAGCCCGAGCCCGTCCCGGGCGAAGCCGCGCCTGCCGCACCGGCAGCAGAGGCCTACGCGCAGATCCCGCAGCAGCAGGTCGCCGCTGTCGGATACCAGGACGCAGTCATGCCGCAGCAGCCGATCCAGGCCGTTGCAGCGGCACCCACCGCCTTCCCAGGGGGATACCCGGCCGACTTTGCGAGCAGCGGAGCGCAAGCTCCCGCTGCCGTGACGGCCGCAGCACCCCAGCAACCCACGGAACAGATCATGCCTCCCGTCGCCCAGACGGCGCAGCAGAACCCGCTGCAGGCTCAACCTCCGACGCAGTAGTCCGCGCGCGCCCGGTGGCACGAGGTTCCCCCGGACTTACGCGTACCATCGCCCGCAATGAATGACGCGTTCTTTGCTGCTCCGTCGAACGAACTGAACGCACCCGCCTGGGAGCTTTCCGGCTGGTGGCGCCGCGCCGGCGCTTACATCATCGACAGCCTGCTGATCGGCATCCCGGCGATCTTCCTCAGCGAACTGTTCGCCAGCGGCACAGCAGGGACCGCGGAGACTGGCACAGGGGAGGACTTCGCGATCGAGGGCGGCGCAGTCCTGTTCGTATTCGTCATCACCGCGATCTACTACATGTGGACGATGACCGCATGGAACGGTCAGACGGTCGGCAAGAAGGTCACCGGCATACGCGTGGTCAGAGAGAACGGCGAGTCGATCACCCCAGGCTACGCGTTTGTCCGCCAGTCGCTCGTGATCGGCGTTCTCTTCGGCTGGATCGCTCTGATCCTCCTGTACATCCCGACGATCCTGAACTACCTCTGGCCGCTCTGGGATCAGAAGAATCAGGCACTCCACGACAAGATCGTCAACTCGCGCGTGGTGCTCGCCCACGAGGTCAGCAATCCGGGGATCGCGGTTCCGCCGGCACCAGTCGCACCAGCAGGCCAGCCGACCTACGGATACACACCGCCGTTCCCGCAGGAACCCGCCGCTCAGCCGCCCGCGCCTCAGGCACCGGCCCCGCCTCCACCACCGGCTCCGCCCACGCCCGACGGAACGTCGACGCCATACACGCCGCCGCCCGGGTTCGAGAACCCGGTGCCCGACGACGACAAGTAGCTTCGCGCGCTAGCTTCGCGCGAAGTCTGCGGCGCGGTCGCCGGAGAGGATGATCTGCGTGCGCTCGGGGCCGACGCCCATGAGCACGATCGGCACGTCGAGAAACTCGCTGATGAAGTTCAGGTAAGTGCGGCAGTTCTCGGGCAGATCCTCAAGCGAGCGCGCACCAGAGATGTCCTCGTCCCACCCGGGAAGATCGACGTACTCGGCCTTCGAGTGGTGCAGCACGCTCTGGTGGTATGGGAACTCGTCGAAAACCGCACCTTCGTTGTTGCTGTACGTGGTCGCGACGCGTAACGTCCCGATGCCCGAAAGCACGTCGAGCTTGGTCACACAAAGTCCGGTCAGTCCGTTCAGGCGCGTCGCGTACTTCAGCGCCACAAGGTCCAGCCAGCCGATGCGACGGGCACGGCCGGTCGTGGTACCAAACTCGGCCCCGACTTCGCGGATCCTGTCTGCGACCACGCCCTCAATTTCTGAGGGGAAGGGACCGCTGCCGACGCGTGTCGTGTAGGCCTTGGCGATTCCCCAGACGTCGTCGATCAGGGTCGGACCGATGCCGGCGCCAACACAGGCAGCTCCCGCGATCGGGTTGGAGGATGTGACGAACGGATAGGTGCCGTGGTCGATGTCGAGCAGCGCGCCCTGCGCGCCCTCGAAGACGACTTCCTTGCCGGCCTTGATCTCGTTGTGCACGATCAGCGAGGTCTCGGCGATGTGCGGCTCGAGGCGGTGACCGAAGTTCGCGAACTCCTCGACCATCGTGTGCAGGTCAAGTGAAGGGTCCTTGGCCCACGGGCGCAACTGCTGCCGCTTGGGCTCGAGCGCGGTGACGATCTTCTTGCGCAGAATCTTCTCGTCGAGCAGGTCCTGCACGCGGATGCCGAGGCGGTCGGCCTTGTCGGCGTAACACGGGCCGATGCCGCGCTTGGTCGTGCCGATCTTCAACTCGCCGAGCTTGGCCTCACCCTCGTGATCGAGCAGCAGGTGGTACGGCATGATGATGTGGGCATTCGCGCTGATGCGCAGAGAAGTCGTGTCAACGCCGCGCTTGTGCAGGTCGTCGAGCTCGCCGATCAGTACGCCCGGGTCGAGCACGACACCGTTACCGATGATGCAGGTGTTGCCCGGGTGCAGGATGCCCGACGGGATCAGGTTGAGCTTGAAGACGTTCTCGCCGTGGATGATCGTGTGGCCGGCGTTGTTGCCGCCCTGAAAGCGCACGGTGACTTCCGCACGCTCGGCGAGGAGGTCCGTGACCTTGCCCTTGCCTTCATCGCCCCACTGGGCGCCGACTATGACTGTGGTTGGCACGGTTTGAGTGTAGGCAGGGCGGAGATCGGCCGAAACTGAGGGACGCGGCGATCCGGAACGCCGCACCGGGGTACGACCTGGAACGCTGGGAGAAGCTCGTCGGTCTCAGTTGAGCGCGAGCTTCAGGCCGGTGACATGAGCAATCCGCTCGAAGTCGACGTCGTTGGCGAGCACTTGAACGTCGTTGCGCATCGCGACGGCGGCAATCATGCAGTCAACGTGGTTCTGCGGCGTAAAACCGGAGGCTCGGCATTGGCGATAGATGCTCGCCGCCTCAGCGAAATCGATCGTCGATTCGAATGCAAGGTGATCGAATCTGACGAGCAACTTTCGCAGCTTGCCTCGGCGATCGGGATCCCTGACACCGGCAAGGAGTTCCATTGCGACCGGTTCGGTGACGGCAACCGACTCATCGGTCGCAATCAGCTCCGCCAATCGATGGGACTTCGGAGGTCCGGAGTAGCGGAAGTAATCCACCCAGACCGAAGTGTCGACAAGCGTCAGCGCCAAGATTTCTCCATCTCCTCAGTGGGATCTTCGTCCAAGATGTTTGATCCCTGCATGGCGAGCGCCTCCTCGCGCGACATCGGATGTCCTGCGAGATGCTGCAGGGCCATCTCCACGGCCTCGCGCTTGGTCTTCAACCCATAGCGCTTCATGATCGTCGCGACAGCCTCGTCGTCGAGCTCAATGTTGGTGCGGGTGGTGCTCATACACCAACCATACACCAAGGCGGATCAGCGCGTCGGATCTGCCCTGAGCCGGCTGGCCGTCGGTTCATCGGCCACCGAGTCAAACGGGTCAACCCGCTTGTCCGTGCCGAACAGCGGCAGCGGGTCACCGCAGATCTCGATCAGGCGCGAGACCGTTCGCTCGCCGATCTGGTCGGAGAGTTCCTGGCCCAGCAGGTTGGTCGTGATCGTGATTGCTCTGCCTTCTTCGTAACGCTCGTTGACGATCGCGTAGAGCTGCTCAAGCACCCACTCCGTCTGTTGCTCGGCGCCGAGATCGTCGAGGTGCAGCAGGTCGACCGCCGTCAGCTTCTTGAAGAGCTGCGCGTACGAGGAGTCGGAGTCTGAGTCGAAGGTGTTGCGGATCTCTGCCAGCAGGCGCGGCACCGAGTAGATCGCCACCGAGTGGCCGGCGCGCAGGGCTTCCTTGCTGACGAGCATTGCGAGCGTGGTCTTGCCCGTTCCGGTGTCGCCGGTGAACCAGAGGCCCTTGCCGGCGGCAAGCTGATCGTCGATCGTGCGGACGTACTTGAGCACGGCGCGCGAGACGTCGGGCGGGAAGTTCAATGGCCGGCCGGAGCTCGTGATCTGACGACCGTCGTCGGAGAGTCCGATGCCGGCGAAGCGACGCGGGATCGTGGTGATCAGTCCGCGCGTTCGCGCGCGGCGCAAGGTCTCTTCGCGGCAGACACACGGCTTGGCTTCACCGTCGATTCCGAGCACCCAGGTGGCGCCGTGGCAGTGCGGGCAGACAAAGCGGGCCATGCCTAGAACTCAACTTCTTCGTCGTAGCCGTCGCTGACGCGTGCCGCCGGGGTGCGGTCGGGATTGCCGCCACCGTCGTCGTAGCCCTTGGGCTTGTTGGTGAACTTCGGGTAGTGGTGAAGGAAGGTGAGCTCGACGTCGCCCACCGGACCGTTGCGGTGCTTGGCGAAGATGATGTCCGCGATGCCCGGGCGTTCGCTGTCTTCGCGCAGGTAGTACTCCTCGCGGTAGATGAAGGCGACGACGTCTGCGTCCTGCTCGATCTGGCCCGAGTTGTGAGTGACGATGCCGTCGTTTGCGATCCAGTTGGCGGGGCCGGGGATCGTGAGGTCGTACACCGTGGCAACTCCAGCTTCCTCGATCGACTCGACCGTGGACAACTCACACCTGATCGAGTTGTCCACGCGGTCGGAAGCTCCGACCGCGATCTTCGCTCCGACTGGCGATTCACATCTGACCTGACTCATGCCGACTTCGAGCGAGCCGATCTTCTGCCATCCCGACTCGGTCAGGACGGTGTGGTCGGGGGTCGCGGTGATCTCGCGCCCACCAGAAAGGCCAAGGCGAACGGTTGCGCGCTCGCCGACGCACCAGACTGCATCGCAGCGGGCTGTCACGAAGGACATCGACTGCTCGTCGAACGCGACGACTTCGGCCGTTTCCCCCTCGAGCGATTCGATTGAAGCCTGTGAGCCATCTGCGAGCTTGACCAGCGTGTCACCCGTGACACATTCACGAAGATCCGACAGCTGCGGACGCGGCGGCTGGCGGCTTTCCACGGCGCGTGAGAGCTGGGAGACGGCGATCACCGGGACCTCAAGCTCACGGGCGAGAATCTTCAGGCCTCGGCTCATCTGGGCGACCTGCTCGACGCGGCTGTCGCGGCCGTCGTTGGCGCGCAGCAGCTGGAGGTAGTCGACGATGATCAGGCCGAGGCCGGACTTGCCGCCCTGGTTCTCCTGGCCGAGGAACTTGCCGTGCAGTCTGCGGGCCTTGGCGCGCAGCTCGATGATGTTGATGTCTGAGGAGTCGTCGATCCAGAGCGGGGCGTCGTCGAAGGCCTGGGCGGCTTCGAGCACCTTCGGCCAGTCGGTCTTCTTGATCTGGCCCTTGCGCATGGCGTCGCCGCTGAGCTTGGCCTGCGAGGCGAGGAAGCGCTGCGAGAGTTCGGTCTTGGACATTTCGAGCGAGAAGATCGCGACGGGGTAGCCCTTCAGCGCGGCGTTCTCGGCGATGTTTGTGACCAGAGCAGACTTGCCCATCGAGGGACGCGCGGCGACGATGATCAGGTTGCCGGGCTGCAGGCCGCCGGTCAGTTCGTCGACCTCGCGGAAGCCCGTGGGTGTGCCGGTGACGGCGTTGCCGTGCAGTGACTGCTGCTCGAGGGCGTTGATCTCTTCGTGCAGGATTTCTGAAAGCTGCACGAGTTCGCCGGACTGGCTGTCCTGGGCGACCTCGAAGACGCGCTGCTGCGCGCGTTCGAGCAGTTCGCGCGGGTCGCCGTCGCGGGTGGTGACCGACTCCTGGATCTCCTGGCTGGCGCGCACAAGGCCGCGCAGAAGTGAGTTCTCTTTGACGATCTGGCCGTACTGCTTAGTGTTGCCGAGCGACGGAATTCGCGTGACGAGCGTCTCGATGTAGTCTTTGCCGCCAGCCTCTTCGAGCTTGCCGGTTTCGGCCAGGCGCGCCGAGACGGTCAGCGTGTCGATCGCCTCGCTGTCGGAGTTGAGCTCGAGCATCGCCTGGAAGATCACGCGGTTGCGCGGGCGATAGAAGTCGTGGGGACCGAGGTGGACGTCGACCGTGATCGTGTCGAGCCAGCGGTCGGCGAGCATGATCGCGCCGAGGACCGACGCTTCGGCCCCTTCGTCGTGGGGCGGCGCAGCAGCAGCCCCGATCAGGCCGTTGCCGGTCGCCGGCTGCGTGCCGGGATCAGCCAAGCCGCATCACTGCGGCCATACCGCTTATTCCTTTGAGGTGACGATCGTCTTCACGTCGGCAGTCACGCCGTCGTGAACGTCAACCGTGATCGTGTACGTGCCCACTTCGCGGATCGGCTCCGAGATGTGCACGTCCTTGCGCTCGAGGCGCACACCGCGTGCGTCCTTGATCGCTTCGACGATCTCCTTCTGGGTGACCGAACCGAACAGGCGACCCTCGGGGCCGGCCTCTTCTTCGATCGTGAGCACGGTCTTGCTGAGCAGAGCGGCGATGTCGCCGGCCTTCTCTGCGCGTTCGACGGCGGCCTGTTCGGCCTCCTGCATCAGGCGCCGTGCCTGCTCGATCGACTTACGGTTTGCGGTCGCCGCCAACTGACGGGGGGCGAGGAAGTTACGCAGGTAGCCCGGAGCGACGTCTACGACGTCACCCTTCTCGCCGAGGCTCTCGACGTCCTGCAGAAGAATTGCCTGTGCCATCAGCCCTTCGCTCCCGGACGACCTTCGGCGACGTACGGCAGCAGAGCGATCTCGCGGGCGCGCTTGACGGCGCGGGCGATCTGGGTCTGGTGACGACGGCAGCTGCCGGTGTTTCCACGGCCCTTGAGCTTGCCGCGCTCGCTGACGAAGCGACGGAGCGTTTCGACGTCCTTGTAGTCGACCTTGTCGATCTTGCTCTGGCAGAGCGAGCACGACTTACGGCGACCGCCGCGGGGGTCGCGCTTGTCACGCTTGGCAGACGACGTCGAGGTGCGTGGCTTGGGCTTGGGCATTCTGGTTCTGATCCTTTGGTCTGGCTGAAGATTTGACGCCGGGCGCGGCAGTGGCCTGCGCCTGGCGTCAATGAAAAAGTTGGTCTCCCGCAAGAGAGACCGACCTTCTTCAGATCAGGTCTCTAGAACGGAATGTCGTCCTCGGACGGTGCGCTTGCACCACCAGAGGCACCTGCGCCAACAGGCTGGAAGTCAGACTGGTCGGCTCCGCCGGAGTTGCCGGCATTGCCAGAAGACGCATAACCACCGCTGTTCCCACCGGAAGACGCGTCATCGCGGCCTCCAAGGAACTGGACGGTGTCGGCGATTATATCGACGCCCTGACGCTTGTTGCCTTCCTTGTCGGTCCACTCGCGCCAGTCGAGGCGGCCGTCGATCGCGACGGGGCGCCCGCGGCTGAGGAACTTGGCGACGTTGTCGCCCTGCGCACCCCAGACTTTGACGTTGAAGTAGTTGGGCTTGTCGACCCACTGACCGGACTCGTTGTCCTTGCGGCGACCGTTGACGGCGATCCGCAGATCACAGACGGTCGTGCCTGAAGGAAGGGCGTTGATGACGGGATCGGCCGTGAGGTTGCCGGTGACGATCACGCGGTTGATGTTCTGGGCCATGAGATATTTCCTTTCGTGCTTTCTTGAGGGTGCCGGACCGGTTAGAGCCCGGTCATTCATTGCGATGACCATTTGTAGCCGCTATCCGCGTGCCTGTGGGGCGAACGGGGCCACTATTTACGCAAACACGGCGAACAATTTACGGAGCCGTGACTTGCTTCCTTTAAGCGTTACAAACTCACCGGACGGAAGCGCCGGCACGTCTGCGGAGCTGAAGCGGACTACTCGGCCGGAGCTTCGGCAGGAGCTTCAGCGGGTGCTGCTTCTGCGAGTGCCTCGGCTGCAGGCTCGGCGGCGGCTTCGGCGGGTGCCTCGGCTTCAGCTTCGGCTTCGGCTGGAGCGGCCTCGGCGTCTGCGGCAGGTGACTCGTCGAGCTCGGCAGTTGCCCGGGCCTCACGCGGAGGACGCTCGTAGCCACGCTCTTCCTTCTTGAAGAGCGGCGGGGCCTCGGGCAGGTCGCCCTCGGTCTCGGTCTCGAAGATGCGAAAGCGCAGAACGCCTTCGGTCAGCTTGAAGGCGCGGTCAAGCGTGGCGATCGTCGCCGGCTCGGTCTCGAAGCGGAAGAGGCTGTAGTCGGCCTGTTCGTGGTGGTCGATCAGGTACGGCAGCTGGCGCACGCCCCAGGCCTTGGTTGCCTTGACCTCGCCGTGCTGCTTGAGCAGGGTTTCGGCGTCGGTGATGATCTTTGTGCGGGTGTCGGTCGGCGCATCGGCGTCGAGCAGCACGACCAGTTCGTACGAGTTAGGCATCTTTGAGAAAGCTTCTTTGGATAGCGGGGTGTCGAAATTGCGTCTGCGCGGCGCAAGAAAAATTAAATCGCGCGCAGGGGGGTAAACGTTAGCCGCTCAAACCCTTAAAGAGTTGATGGACGTTAATTCCGCCAACTCCCAGGTTCGCAGCCAGACGCCCTCGGCAACCGAGTTCGACCACCGCATCCGCTGGGGCAACGTCGCCCTGGCCGTGGCGGCGCTGCTCGCAATCGTGGCCGCGATCGGGATTCCTCAGGGCGGCGCCGGTAGTTCTGCGTCGCAGCCTGTCGCTCCCGTGACCGAATCCGCCACGCAACGGACGCCGACCCCCGAATCGGCCGGACGCCCGCGTACTCGCGAACCCAGAAAGCATGCGCGAAGCAGGCCCGAGCGGAGGAGGCAGACGAATCCATCGCCGACGAAGCGACCGCTCCCGGTCGCTCCAGCACCAACACCTGACCCGGCGCCGGCGAGGCCTGCGCCCAGACCAGCCCCTGCCGCTGAGCGCGAGTTTGGGCTTTAGAGGAGAGACCCCGATGAAAACCACACTGATCGCGGCGCTGTTGGCCGCACTTGTCTGCGCGTCCACCGCGAGCGCCAATGAATACGTCGTCTACTCGTGCAAGACGCCGAGCGGCGCGCCTGCGCCGGCCGACGGCTGGTTCGCAACTGGCGGAACCTCCTATGGCTGGGCCGAGAACCGGTGCGCCGACGGTGGGCCGCTCGCCGCCGGAATGCGCGGCCCGTACCAACAGTCAAACACGGCGCGCATCGGGTGGGGCTTCGACTCGGGTGCGGCCCCGATTCGTGGCTACACGATCAAGCGCGAGGGCAGGATCAGTGGGGAGGGCTGGGGCGTGACGATGCTGATGCGCACATCTGATGCCGAGGACAACTCAGACGATGCTCGGCGAGTCGACTACTGCGCGTTCTACACCGGTTGCACGAGCATCACCGGACAGCTGACGCGAACCGCGCTGCAGATCCCAGAGGATTCGCGCGGCTGGTTCTTCACGATGGTCTGCGGTGGGTACGTCGGCGAGCTCTGCACGCACACGACCTCGGTGCCAGACTTCGGCGAACTGAAGATCGCGTCGGCGGCCTTCACGCTCGAAGACAACGAGCAGCCGAGCGCAGGCACCCCGAGCGGCACGCTCGCGACCACCGGTGCGAGCTTCGGCACTCTCTCGTTCATCGCCACGGACGAGATGACTGGCATCGCCCGCGCGACGATCGAAGTCGACGGCAACGAGATCGTCTCTGTTGTCCCGAGCTCGAACGGCGGACGCTGCCAGCGCGTGGGGCAGGCCGGCGAGGCAAACGACTACCTCTACCGCAGACCGTGTCCACCGCGCCAACAGGTCGAGCTCGCGCTCCTGCGGGGCACGCTCACCAACGGCGACCACACTCTGCGCGTTCGCGTCCACGACGCAGCCGGCAACGGCCTGACCGTGCTCGGACCGCGCAGCATGAAAGTGAGCGGATCGAGCGTGACCGGGCAGTCCGCCGCGCGGTTTGTGCCGGACGGATCGACCAGCTTGAGGGCGACCTACGGACGGCGTGTTCGCCTGACGGGCACGCTCTGGTCGAACGCCGGCGAGCCGATCGCCGGCGCCGAGGTGACGGCCGTGCTGAAGTCCGGTGCGGCCGCCCGCCGCCAGCTTGTCCGCAGGATCCACACCGACGCCGACGGCCGATATGAGCTGTTGATTCACGCCACGGGGAGCCGCCGCTGGACTCTCAGCCACGCAGAGACGGCCGCCCGGCTGACCGGCAGACTGATGGTCCGCTCGCGAATCGCATTGCGCGCATCGCGCAAGCGTGTACGAGCCTTCGGCAGGATGCGCCTGACCGGTCGCATCCCGAGCGAACGCGCCCGCCACGGAGCAAGCGTCGCGATCAAGGTCAGGAGTGGCCGGAGCTGGCGCACGGTCGCCGTGGTGCGCACTGGCCGCGACGGTCGCTTCAGGTTCAGCCACCGCTTCACGCGGGTCGGCCATGGAACTCTGCGCTTCCGTGCGGTTGCGTTGAAGTCGAGTGACCTGACGGTTTCCCCGACCGCTTCGAGACCGCTGAGGATCAGGGTCGGTTAGGTGTCGACAGTGCGCAACTCGCGGCGACGCGAAATGTCAGCGAGCTGGTCGTTGATCCAGTCGCCGGGGTTGCGCTCGGTGACGCGGGCCTTCAGGCCCTCGGCGCGCTTTGAGCGCTCGGCCATCGACATCGAGAGTGCGCGGTGGATCGCGTCGGCCTGCTCCTGGATGTCGAAGGGATTGACGGAGATCGCGAACTCGCCGAGCTCTTCATGGGCGCCGGTGTTCTCGGACAGGATCGAGACGCCGTGGCGCTCGTTGATCAGCGGCCCTTCTTTGGCCACGAGGTTCATGCCGTCGAACATCGGGTTGACGATCAAGAGGTCGTAGTGCTTGTACTCGGCGATCGCCTCGTTGACGTCGTCGCGCATGCGCAGGTCGATCGGCATCCAGTCGGGGGTGCCGTGGCGGTGATTGACGACGGCGACGAGCGCCTCGATCTTCTCGAGGTACTCCGCGTACTCGGGGACGTCGGTACGGGACGGCATCAGGTGTGCGATGAACGTGACCTTCTCGACGAACTCGGGGTGCTGATCGAGGAAGAGATCGAACGCGGTGAATCCGCGCAGCACGTTCTTCGAGAGGTCGGCGCGGTCGACGCGCAGGATCAGGTGATCGCGGCGCCGGCGCAGGATCTCACGCTCAAACTCATGGACGCCGGGCTTCTGCGCGCTGAGCATGAATGCCTCGGCGTCGATCGGCAATGGGTAGGCGCGCACCCAGGTCTCGTGACCCTCGAGGATCACGCGGCCGTTGGCTTCGTCGACCTCGGCCTCGGGGAGCAGTTCGCGACAACAGAGCAGGAAATTGCGTTTGTAGGAATGCGTGTGGAAGCCGACGATGTCGTTGGCCAGCAGGCCGCGGAAGATCTCGTTGCGGATCCGGTTGGGCAGAACGCGCCAGGCATCGGGCTGGGTCCACGGGATGTGGATGAAGTGGTGGAGAAAGACGTCCGGGCGCGCGGCGCGGATCACGCCGGGCATCGTGTAGAGGTGGTAGTCGTGGACCATCACGACCGGCGACTCGGCGCCCTCGATCTCCTCAAGCACAGCGCGGGCGAGGTCCTCGTTCACCACGCGGTAGCCCAGGTCGAACGCGTCGACCTCCTGCCGACGGATGTCCGGCGCGTTTGAGAGGTCCCAGAGGTAGTGCTGAATGAACCACAGCATCGGGTTGGCGATCACGTTGTAGAAACGGTCGTAGGCGAGCGGGTCGCTGTGCACCAGGCGGACGCGGTACTCGGTGTCGGCGTTGGGCCGTACGGCGAAGGCGCTGTGCCCGTGCTCGGCGCTGACGGCGGCGTCTTCCTCGGTCATCGCCGACGCAACCCACAGCGTGTCGCTGCGATGATTTACGAGTCCCGTCAGCGCGGTGACGAGGCCGCCGGTGCCACGCTTTTCGAAGCGCCGGCCGTTGTCGTCGAGGTCGTAGGTGACCGGGCCGCGGTTCGAGACCAGCACCAGAGGCGCATCAATCAGCGCGGAGTCGGCACCATTCTCGGAGGACATCAGCCAAGCCTACCGGCAGCCGCGAATGCCGGAGTTCAGCTTGGTTGGATGATTTTCACGCCGGCCGGCAGGCGCAGCGTGAAGATCGTGCCCTTGTCGCTCGTCTCGACGCTCAGCGACCCCTGCATAGCCTGCGCGAGCTCGCGCGCGATCGACAGCCCGAGGCCGGTGCCACCGGTCTTGTTGCCGGTGTGAAAGCGGTCGAAGATCCGACCGATGTCTTCCTTCGGAATACCGGTGCCGGTGTCGCTCACCTTCAGCGCCACGCCGCTGTCGTCGGCGACCGCGTCGATCGTCACGTCTGTTCCCGGCGGGTTGTGGTTGAGCGCGTTGTCCACAAGGATCCGCGCGATCTGCGCGACCCGGTCGGGATCGCAGATCGCCTCGACGTCGTTGGCGACCTCGATGTCGATCTCGCTGTCCTGCTGCTCGGCGCGCAGGTTGAACTCGCGTGCGATCGAGCGTGCGAGCGTGTTCAGGTTGACGTGCTCGGGCTGGATCGCCAGCGACCCTGTGTCGATCTTCGAAAGATCCAGCAGGTCAGTTGCGAGCCTCGTCATGCGTTTGATCTGGGCGTGCATCTGATCGAGAAACTCGCGCTGAGTCTCTTCGTCGAGCTCTTCCTCGCGCATCAGTTCGACGTAGCCGCCGAGTGAGAAGAGCGGCGTGCGCAGTTCGTGGCTGGCGTTGGCGATGAAGGCCTTGCGTGCGCGGTCGGCGCGACCGAGCCGGTCCTGCATCACGTTGAAGGCGCGGGTCACCTCGCCGATCTCATCTTCGGAGTCGACGACGAGCGGCTCGGTGAAGTTGCCACCCGCGACTTCGCGCGCAGCGACCTCCAGCCGCCGCAGCCGCCGGGCCATGTAGCTCGACGCCATCAGCCCGGCGAGCAGGGCGATGCTCAGTGCGATCACGGCAGAGATCAACTGGCGGCTGGCGATCTGCTGGACCGTCGCGGTCACTCCCGAGAGCGAGGTTGAGTAGACCGCGACTCCCGCGACGGTTCCGTCAGGCGCGATCAGCGGATCGGCCGCGGCAGCGTGCGGGCCCGTGCCGAAATCAAGAATGCCCCAGGCCTTCTCCTTCGTCTCGACGGCGCGTTGGGCGATCGGATCCTCGAGCGTCGCCTCGCCCGTGGTCTGGGTCTCGCCAGTCGGGTCGTAGACGACCTGGAAGCGATCGATCGGACCGATCGGCGTCTGGACGGTCACCGGCCGAAGTACTGCCACGCGATCGCCCACAGACGCGGAGATCGGGGGAAGGAACTGCGACCACGCTCCGCCGATCGGCGCCGGCGTGACGAGGTTGGGGTCGTATTCGGTGTAGATCTGACTGACCTGAGGGTGCACGCGCTCGGCCGTCTCGCGCATGTCGTCGACGCGGTCGTTGCGCAGGCGCAGCTCAAGGCGCGGCACGACGATCAGGAAGTTGACCGTGACAGCGATCAGGGTCACGGCGAAGAACAGAAGCGTGAGCTTCTCGCGGATGCCCCATCTGAAGCGGCGATCGTTCATCGGCAGGGTTGCCCTTTGTGCGCGGCTGCGCGGCTAGTTGTCGCGGAAGCGATAGCCGACGTTGCGCACCGTGAGGATGTACTCCGGGTTGCTCGGATCGGGTTCGATCTTCTCGCGTAGGTGGCGGATGTGGACATCCACCGTGCGAATGTCGCGGTAAGCGCTGTCTCCCCAGACGCGCTCGAGCAGGGCTTCACGCGTGAGCACGCGACCTGGCTCCGAAGCGAGAGCCATGAGGATCTCGAACTCCATGAAAGTGAGTGTGATCGCCTCGCCGTCGACGGTGACGACCCGGCGACCGGGATCGATCACGACGTTGCGGGCTTCGATCGTGCGGTCGGCGGGCTTTGAGTCGCCGTCCGCGCTCATGCCGGCGCGGCGCAGCGCGGCCTTCACGCGCGAGCGGAACTCACGCAGGCTGAACGGTTTGGTCATGTAGTCGTCGGCGCCGAGTTCGAGACCGATCACCTTGTCGACTTCGTCGGCACGCGCGGTGAGCATCACGATCGGAACGTTGCTCTCGGCGCGGATCTCTTTGCAGACCTCGAGGCCGTCGAGCTTCGGCATCATGATGTCGAGCACGACCAGGTCAAATTTGCCTGCGCGGAACTTCTCGAGCGCTTCTTCTCCGTCGCCGGCGAGAACGACGTTGTAGCCGTCCCTCTTCAGCGGGAACTCGAGCATGCGCTGGATCGGAGCTTCGTCATCGACCAGCAGGATTGTCGCTGCAGCAGGGGTCTCCACGCAGGTGACTCTAGAGGTTGCGGCGCGGGAAAACTATTGCCGTAACGCCAGACCAACACGCCGTCAACTTAGACTTGGCCCGTGCCCGAGGGACTGCTTGCGCCGAGGCTTTACCGTGCCGCTTTCGCTCCGGCCCTGTTCGCGTTGATTGTTCTTGCCTTCTCGTTGCAGCAGCCGGCGGGATCGGTCGAGCCTGAACTCTCCCCGCCGGGCTTCTCCGCGGCCCGCGCAGAAGTCTTCGCCAATCAGGCGATCGAGAACTACGGCGTGCGGAAGTCCGGATCGACTCAGGACGGGAGCCTCGGTGATCTCGTCGAAGCGCGACTCGAAGCCGTCGGGTTCTCCGGCGCGATCAGCTCGTTCGACGCGACGACGCTGAACGGCAGCCGCAGGCTCACCAACGTCGTCGGGACGCGCCCTGGTCCGTCGGACCGCCGCCTGCTGGTGATCGCCTCGCGCGACGGTGCGCCGGGCAAGCTCGCGCGCAGCGGCGCGCTCGAGACGGGAATTCTGCTGGAGCTTGCGCGAGTGCTCGAAGGTCGCGCGTTCGATCACACGCTCGTGATGGCCTCAGTCAGTGGCGGGGTTGACGGCGGACTCGGCGCCGACCAACTTGTCCAGACGCTCCGCGGTCCGTTCGACGCGATCATCGTGATCCGCAACGTCGGCTCGCGCAAACTCGGCGCGCCGCTGCTCACGCACAACGACTCGCGCGAGCTGCCCGATCAACGCTTCGTGCACACACTCGGACGCATCACGAGCATCGAGATCGGCGGCTCGAACGATTCCCACTCGATCGCGGGACAGCTCGTTCGCATGGGCTTCCCGCTGGCACTCGGTGAGCAGGCGACGTTCGCCGGCCACGAGCTCAACGGTGCCTCGGTCAGCCCGGGCGGCGAGCCGCTTCGACCGCCGGGCGAAGAAGTTTCCGGTCAGGTCGCCGATGTCGGGCAGACAGCCCTGCGCACGCTGACCACGTTTGACAGCTCGTTCCAGGCCGCGCCGCCTGCGGCCGCGCCACTCGAAGTCGGCGGCAAGCTGATCCCGCAGTGGGCGATCGTGCTGCTGATCGGAGCACTGTTCTTCCCGCTGATCGTGGCCTCGATCGACGCGTGGGCGCGGGCGCGGCGCTGGCGTCAGGTCAGCCAGCGCGGTCTGCTGGCTCCGGCGCTCGCAACCGTCTGGCTGCTGCTGCTCGGTTTCCTCTTGCGTGGGGTCGGGCTGAGCGGCGTGCTCGACGCCCCGCCTCTCGCCCCGGATCCGAGCGCAGTCACGGGTGCCGGCGCAACGGCGATCGGGCTGTTCGTGGGTGTGATGGCGATTCTCGGTCTGCTCGTCGCTGCGGCCTCGGCACGGCAGGCGACGCCCAAGGGCGGTGAAGCCGGATTCGCGCTGTGGATCGTTTTCACGGGCCTTGCGGTCTTTGTCGTCAACCCGATCGCGGCTGGATTTCTCATTCTGCTGCTGCACCTGATCGTTCTGCTGCTGCTGACCAGCGGCGCGCGGAGGCGTCAGGTCGTCGGCTTCGCGCTGCTCGGGCTGCTCCCGCTGATCGGCGCGATCGCCTATTTCCCCGCCGCGTTCGGCATCTCTTTCGCGGGCTCACTGCGTTACGCGGTGCTGCTTGAAGCCGGCGGATTCGTCGGTCCGCTCACGCTCGCTGCGGGTTGCGCCGTCGCGGCGGCGATCGCGACCTCGCTGATCCACCTTTACTGGTCGGCGCCGCGTGAGCCGAAGAACAGCCAACGCCGTCCGGCGGCAGAATCCTTCTGATAGTTGAGCGAAGGATCGACAAGTGTCGGATGTTGATCACCTCGTCAGCTACCGACAACTTGATTGCAGCTCTCCCCCAAATCCATAGTCCGAACTGCCACACCTCGAATTCACACCCCCCAGAGCCTCCGAGAGAGAAGTCGGAAGATTGCTACTCAGCATGCCCCAAACCCATATTGATGCCGATCGCTACGTGGTCGACGCCCCCCGCGTGGCAGAGGCCCTGCTCGTGCGGATCAACAAGTTGGCCGACGAGCGCGCTCGTTTTCGCCGTGCGCTGATCTACTCAGTCGAAATGATCGAAACCCCGGAGTTCGACGCGCGCGCCAGCCGCGTCAAGTAGCCGCGCCCCGCTGCCCTCGGTCACCCGGCCGATCATGGTGAGCGTGGTGCCTGTCTCGGCGACTGCTTTCATCGCACGCTCAAGATCTGCCCGCGGAACCGTCGCAAGCAGTTCATACTCCTCGCCGCTCGTGGCGGCGAATGACGTGTCCGTGATTCCCGCAGCCAAGGGGATCGATGCAAGTTCGATCGTCAGCTCAACGCCGCTGGCCGCTGCGATGTGACCGGCGTCGCGCGCGAGTCCGTCGGAGATGTCGATCATCGCGCTCGCCCCATTCGCAGCGAGCGCGGCGCCGGCGGCGAACTGCGGCGTCGGCGCGAACTGCTTGGCAAGTCGCGGGTCAGTTGCGCCCGAAGCGACCCCGCTGGAAATCATGTCGAGCGCGTGGCGCGCACCCCCGAGGGCGCCGGTAACGACCACGACGTCGGCGGTGCGCGCTCCGCCACGGGTGACGATCGCGTCTTCGTCAGCTCCGTAGCCGACCACCGTGACGCTGAGCCAGAGCTCACCCGCGGAGGACAGGTCGCCGCCCGCCACGACCGCGCCGCTCGCGTCGGCCGCTGCGGCGATTCCGTCGCAGAGCGCATCGAACTGTCCTTCGTCCATCGACCTGGGCAGGCCGGCCGCGACATAGATCTCGCCCGGACTTGCGCCCATCGCGGCCAGGTCGGACAGCGCTGCGGCAACGGCCTTGTGCCCGACCGCCTTCAGCGGCCAGAGCGGAAGTTGAAAGTGCACACCCTGCACGACGGCGTCGATCGACGTGACCAGAACCGCTCCCGCCGGACTCGCCACGGCGGCGTCATCCCCGCTGGGAACGACGATCCGATCTGACCTCCCGCCGAACCTTGAAACGAGGCTGCGTATGCGATCTGCTTCCGTCATCAACTAGAACGGTATTGCTATCACCAGGGTGTATGCGGCAAGCAGAACCGTGGCGATCTGAAGGTTTCTGCACCGGCCCAGCGCCGCGAACGGCAGCAGCCACAAGAGGTACCACGGCACCAGCCAGGCCGACGCCAGCAACAGGCCCAAGGTCGCCCAGCCGGCGTTCGCCAGCCACGTGTCCGGCTGCTTGTAGCTGCGCCAGATCAGGTACGCGACGACCGCTGCGAGCAGCAGCACGAAGACCAACCGCACCACGTCGGTCGCCGCTCCGCGGTCCACGCCGATCAACGCGTCGAGTCCGTCGACGGTCCGGTGGGGGATTGACCAGCGGCTCGACCGGTCCTGGTTCGAGGAGATCAGATTGAGGCTGTTGAGCGCGTCGCCGCCGAAGGCGATCACGCCGGTCAGGGCTGTCAACGCCGCGGCGCCGACGATCGCCAGGAACATCGCGAGCTTGCGCCGTGCGGCCGCGAGCATGAACACCAGCGGCACCGCTGCCGACGCCTTCACACCGATCGCAAGGGCGCTGATGAAGCCGCCGCCCGCCTCCCGCGTGCCGTCCTCGCGTGAGAGCGCGAAGGCGATTCCGCCGAAGACGATCAGCATGGTGAGCGCTTCGTTGTGACCGCCACCGACCACGTGCACGAGCGTCGCGGGAGAGAGTCCGACGATTGCGATCGCGCGGGCTGAATCCGCACCGACGCGCTCGGCGATCGACCTGACGAGCAGAACCAGCCCGACGCTCGCCGCTGTCGCGATCACCTTCAGGGTCCAGAACGCCGCCGGCACTCCGACCCATGCCAGCGGATACGTGAAGAGCGTGAAGTAGGGCCCGTAGACGTCGACGGCGTCCTTTGATCCCGCAAAGCCGAAGACGGGATCCCCGGGTATGTCGAAAGGCCTGAAGGCGTACGGGTTCAGGCCGTGCTCGACTCCCAGTCTGGCGTAGGCGATGTAGCTGAA
Organism: Solirubrobacterales bacterium; assembly: GCA_051306435.1. Classification (GTDB taxonomy): domain Bacteria; phylum Actinomycetota; class Thermoleophilia; order Solirubrobacterales; family JACPNS01; genus JACPNS01. The sequence goes on from JBPPNF010000052.1 coordinate 154,633, forward strand.
GACGTCCTGCGAGAGCAGCGGTGGCCCGAGCAGGAAGACCACGTGCAGGCCGATCACCGACCACAACAGCCAACTCGCCCGGAGCATCGGCGCGAGCCGGACGACGATCGCCCAGAGCAGCGCGGAGAGCATCAGCGGGAGGTAGTAGGTCCAGCCGGCGCTGCTGCCGGCGAGCGACTCAGCGCCGAAGACCTTGAAGACTCCGAGCAGCCAGTCGGGGGATCCTCCCGCCGTCGCGAGCACGACCTTGGATCCGACCACGGCCGGTGCTGCGGCGAGCCAGAGGAAGACGATGATCAGCGCCGCAAGCGCGGCAGTTGCCCAGCGCGAGCGGCCGGCCGGGCGATCGGTCACTGGTCGGGCGCTGCGCCGCCGGGCGCTGCGGGAGCCTGGGTCTCGGGCTGTGCGGGCGTCTGCTGCGGGGTGTCGTTGCCTCCGCCGTCTTTGCCGCCGGGGTTGTCTGCGGGGGCCTTGTTGCCCTCGGTGTAGGTCTTCTTCTTTTTCTTCTTGTCCGCGTCCTTCTCGTACTCCGAGCCCTCTGCCTTGCCGAGCTGGGCGTACTTGCCGGAGAAGGGGCTCGAGACGAACGGCGTCTTGGGCTCTGGGAAGTCCTTGCAGCGGTTGCCGATCGCAGCCTTCATGAACTTGGTCCAGATGTCGGTCGGCAGCGTTCCACCGGCGACCTCACCGACGCCTTCGACGTTGTACATCGAACGCTGGGCGTTCGGATAGCCCATCCAGGCCGCGGTGGCCAGCGTCGGCGTGTAGCCGACAAGCCAGGCGTCGCGGTGATTGTCGGTCGTGCCGGTCTTACCCGCGGCAGGGCAGGTGAATCCGCCGCCGCGTACGCCGGTTGCCGTTCCGCCGGAAACGTTCTGTTCGAGGATCTTCGTGACCTCGTAGGCCTCGCCATCGGTGAAGACGCGCTTGCGCTGCACCTTGTACTCGGAGTCGTCCTTCGTTCCGGGGAAGTCGACCTTCGAGATGACCAGCTGTTTGGAGCGGATCCCGCCGGCCGCGAGCGTCGCGTAGGCGTGGCTCATCTCGAGCGGCGAGACGCCGTTCTCAAGTCCGCCGAGTCCCTCGGCCGGGTAGCCGTTGAGCTTGGAGCGGATGCCCATCATGCGGGCGGTGCGCTTGACGTTGTTCGGGCCGACGTCCATGTCGAGCTGGATGTAGACAGAGTTGTCGGACGCGACAGTGGCGCGCACGAGGTTCTGGTCGCCGCTGTAGGAGTTGGAGTAGGTCGCGACCTTGATCGGTCCCCACGGAGAAGTCTTGATGTCGATCGGGTGCGAGTTGTAGGTCGTGCTCACCGGGTCGATGCCCTGGCGGATCGCCGTGAGCAACACCATCGTCTTGAAGGCCGATCCCGGCTGGCGCGAACCCTGCGCGGCGAGGTTGAACTGACTCTGCCCGTAACCGCCGCTGCTGGCCATCGCGCGCACGTAGCCGTTGCGCGGGTCGGTTGCGACGATCGCGCTGGACGGATCGCCCGGCGTGGGAAGCGTGGACCTGATCGCCTCGCGCGCGGCGTTCTGCAGCCGCGGGTCGATCGTTGTGTGGATCTTCAGGCCGCCCTTGCGCACGGTGTTGATTCCGTACTTGTCGATCAGCTGCTGCTTGACGTAGTCAAAGAAGTAGGGCTCGCGGATCTTCGTGTAGCGCGTTCCGCGGTGCAGGCGCAGCGAGCCCGCTGCGGCCTCGTCGGCCTCCTGCTTTGTGATGTAGCCGAGCTCGGCCATCTTACCGAGCACCTCGGCGCGGCGCTCGAGCGCGGCCTTCGGGTTGAGGAAGGGGTTGTAGTCAGTCGGAGCCTGCGGCAGTCCGGCGAGCATCGCGCATTCGGAGAGGCTCAGGTCCTTGGCGTTCCTGGCGAAGAACGTCTGGCCCGCAGCCTGAAGACCCATCGCCGACTGGCCGCCGACCGTTCCGTACGGAGCGGTGTTCAGATACTGACCAAGGATCCATCGCTTGCTGCGCTGCTGCTCGAGTTCGCTTGCGAGCTTGGCCTCGCGGATCTTGCGCTTGAAGTCACGCTTGGGCGCCGAGATGTAGAGGTTGCGCACGAGCTGCATGGTGATCGTCGATCCACCTTGAACGGTCTTGCCGCTGCTGGTGTTCTTCACGGCGGCGCGCACGATCGCGGTGTAGTCGACCCCGCCGTGCTTGTAGAAGCGCTCGTCCTCAATTGCGATCGTCGCGTCCTTGCAGTTCTGCGGCAGGCGTTTCCAGGCGACCGGCGTGCTGATCTCGTCGGCCTGGATGTAGCCGAGCAGCTGCCCGTTGGCCGCGTACACGGCCGAGGTCAGTCCACGGTTGACGGGCTTGCCCAGCGGCGGTGCTCCGTTGGCCAGAGCGATCACGTATCCGATCGCCGAAAAGCCGGCGATCATGCTCAGCGTCACGAGCACGACGAAGCCGATCGCCAAGGGGCGATGGGCCGTGCCGCGCCGGGTGCGGCGCTTGCGTCTTTCTCTTGCGGTCATGCTGGGGGTGGTTCTACGTCTTCGTATACGACAGTTCGCTGAAAAGCGCCGCTGCCCTGCGGCGGGTCACAGGGTTTGGAACACACCGCTCTCCGCGTTCGATGCGGTGCTCAGGCGCCCTGAGAAGACGCTTCCAGCATACCCGCGTCGCTCAAAATCGCGACTACCTGCTCTCGCGTGGCAAAGCGCTGGGTGGCCTCGTGACCGGCAGTCGTGCTGAAGGAAACGAGAATCTCGAAGCGGTCGACCTCGCAGTCGCCGAGCGACACGGTGGCGTCGTCGAGCTTCTCGCGCAGCAGTTTGATCGCCGGAGTCGCCTGCGCCGGCGCGACCTGAATCGCGGCGTCGGCATCGACAACAGCGCCGGCGATCGTGTAGTTCTCGAGCGGGGTCGTCGCGATCGCCTCGTTGGGGATCACGAGCCGGTGGCCGGAGGGCAGGCGCACGAACGTGTAGGTGAGCGTGATGTCCTCGACGCGGCCGCGATTCTCCTGCCACTCGATCACATCGCCGATGCGGAACGGTTGCACGGTCGCCAGCATCATCCCCGAGACCGCGTTGGCGAGCACCGCGCGCGATGCGAGGCCGACGGCCACGCCGATCACGGCGCTGGACGCCAGCAGCGCCGTGCCGAGCGGCTCCAGCGCATCGATCTGCGCCAGTGCGAGGAAGATTCCGACCAGGGCGATCGACAGCACGATCAACCTTCGCACCAGCCGCAGCCGCGTGATCGCCGACTTCGAGAGCGGCTCGCTGTCGCGCACGCGCGGGACGCGCATTGCGCTGCGTTGGAGGAACTTGTCGACGAGCCACGCCGTGATCAGCGCCACGACGATGATCGCGAGCGCACTGATCCATTGGGAGTTGGCGTCGATGAAGGATTCTTTTGCGGCGATCAGCATGGGCAACCGGTTCTGCGGCCACAATATGCCCCGTGACCGACGATCCCTTTGGACCACAGGCGGGCGACCCGCGCTATCTGCCGGAGTTGCCTGTGCCCGGCCCGCCGACCGTGCCGCCTCCGGTC
>JBPPNF010000053.1:0-63633 GCA_051306435.1 Solirubrobacterales bacterium
CGAGTACATCGAGATCCTGCGCAAGATGTTCGCGCGCGAGTACGTCGAGTTCGACGGCGAGATCTACAAACTGCCGCTGCCCGACGGCCTGGGCAAGCCTTTGAAGCTGATGACCAAACCGATCCAGGAGCGCATCCCGATCTACCTCGCAGCGATCGGCCCGAAGAACACCGCGCTCGCGGGCGAGCTTTGTGACGGCTGGCTGCCGTACCTGTACGGCCCCGAGCACGCCGACTACTTGAACACCAACCTGAAGGAAGGTGCCGAGCGCGTAGGCAGGACGATCGACGACATCGAGATTTCTCCGTCGGTCTTCACAGCAGTTGGCGACGGCGACATCGACGAGCTGCGCGACCGCATCCGCCCGCTGATCGCTCTGTATGTCGGCGGCATGGGCGCGCGCGGCAAGAACTTCTACAACACGCTCGTCACCTCGTACGGCTTCGAAGAAGACGCCACGAAGATCCAGGACCTCTACCTCGACAAGAAGTACAAAGACGCTGCCGCAGCGGTCCCGACCGAACTGATCGACCTCGTGTCGCTCGTCGGCACGAAGGACCGCATCGCCGATCGCCTTGCCGCCTACGACGAGATCGGCACCGACAACTTCATGGTCGTTCCGATGGCCGCAGACCACGAAGGGCGCAAAGAGATCCTCGGCACGGTCGCTGCGGCCGCCGAGCAAGCCGGCGTTCTCTAGCTTCACTGGCGTGAGCCGCCCCCCACGCATCCTGCTCGTCACGATCGGCGAGCCGGGCCACGCATTTCCGATGATCGCGATCGCCACCAACTTGGTGGCGGCCGGCTGCGACGTGGGCGTGCACACGTGGTTTCGCTGGGAGGAGCACATCGTCAATGCCGGGGCCGAATTCCTCAAGGCGCCGAAGTTTGATGTCGCCGATGGCGAGGCGGTGCCGGATCTGCATGAGGCGGCCGCGCTGGCCACCCAGCAGCTGAGCGAAGTCGTGCGCGAGTGGAAGCCGGATGTGATCGTCGGCGACGTCCTCACGCTCGCCAGCGCGCTGACCGCCGAGCTCTGCGATGTGCCGTTGATCACGTCGGTCCCCCACTTCTGGCACGCGACCGGCCCGGAGTCGGTTCCGTTCGGATCGGGTTGGTCGCCCGCCGAGACGAAGCTTTCCAAAGCGATATTCAGGTGGATGCACCGGCTTGAGCGAAAGGGGCTTGAGTACGGGCGGGTTGAGCTGAACGAGACGCGCGCGGCCGTGGGGCTACCCGCACTGGAGAGGGTGCACGGCGCGCTCTCGGAGAACCTCGTTCTCGTCGGGACCTACCCGCAGCTCGAACCCGAGCGCAAGTGGCCCGAGAACGTCAAGGTGATCGGGCCGGTGATGTGGGAGCCGCCGTCAGAGCCGATCGAGATTCCGCCCGGCGACGAGCCGCTCGTGATTGTCGCGCCGAGCACCGCCCAGGACCTCGACCACACGATGCTCAGCTCGGCTGTCGAGGGCCTTCGCGACCTGCCGGTGCGCGTCCTCGCCGCGAAGAATGGCCGCGAGCCCGCGACGCCCTTGAACCCTGGCCAGAACACCACAGTGGTCGACTGGGCGCCTTACAGCCAGATGTTCCCAGCAGCAGACGTCGTGCTCTGTCACGGCGGCCACGGCACGATCATGCGCGCACTGACCGCGGGCGCGGCGGTTGTGGTCTGCCCCGCCAGCGGAGACCAGTACGAGAATGCCGCACGCGTTCGCTGGGCCAAGGTGGGCGTCTCGGTTCCGAATCGATTCATCAGCAGCGCAACGATCGGCGCGGCGGTCGAAAAATTGTTGGCCGATCCGAGTTACGGCGTGCGGGTCAAAGCCCTGGCCGACTGGGCCGATACCCACGACGCTGCGCAGGCAGCAGCTGACGAAATCATCGCGTTCACGGCGACCAGAGTCGCCTGAACCGCACTGGTATCTTTCTCACCGCATTCCCCGGTAGCTCAGCTGGTAGAGCGTTCGGCTGTTAACCGAAATGTCGTTGGTTCGAGTCCAACCCGGGGAGTTCAAGTCTGGTTGCAGCTGGTCCCGACGAGTGCCTGGAGCAATTCGCCCGTCGGCTCGAAAAGCAAGGTCGAACGCCAGGTGAAACGTTTCCGGGCGCAAACGACTCGGGTGGCGAATGCGAATCCTGACTCAGCCGTACTGCCGGCGAAGACGCTCAGTCTCGCCACCACGACGCAGCTTCTCGATCGCTGCGATCTCAATCTGGCGGACGCGTTCGCGGGTGACCCCGATGAACTTTCCGATCTCCACCAGGGTGAGCGGCTCGTCGCCGCTGATTCCGTAGCGCAACTCGATCACGCGGCGTTCGCGGTCGCCGAGCTGGCCAAGGACAACATCAATGTCTTCTGAAAGCAGTCGTTCGGCGACGATCTCTTCGGGCGCCTGCTCGGAGTCGTCCTCGACCATGTCGCCGATCGTCGATGCGCCGTCGTCGCTGCCGATCGGAGTTTCCAGTGAAATCGCGTCGGCGGAAAGCTCCATGAGCTTTTTCACATCGGCGACCTCCATGTCGACTTCCTTGGCGACCTCTTCCACGGCCGGCTCGCGGCCGAGCTCCTGAACGAGCCGGCGGCGCACGGCTGCGACCTTGTTGACGTTCTGCAGAAGGTGTACGGGGATGCGGATCGTGCGCGCCTGATCGGCGATCGCGCGGGTGACGCCCTGACGGATCCACCACGCCGCGTAGGTTGAAAACTTGTAGCCGCGGCGCCAGTCGAACTTCTCGACTGCGCGCATCAGGCCGACGTTGCCCTCCTGGATCAGGTCAAGCAACGAGACCCCACGGTCGTTGTAGCGCTTGGCGATGCTCACGACCAGGCGCAGGTTGGCCTCGATCATGATGTTCTTGGCCTCGTTGTCTGCGCGCTCGATGCGCTTGGCCAGACGGACCTCGTCTTCGGCTGAGAGCAGCTTGCGCTCGCCGATCGCCTTCAGGTACAGGTGCACCGTGTCGATCGCCTCGCGGGACTCGCCCGGCGTGAGGTCGAGCTTGTTGTCAAACGCAGGCAGTACGCTGAGCGCTGGAGGGATCGACTCCTCAGTGGCGGGCTCTCCGGCCGGTGACTGTTCTGCTGTTTGTCGAATCATCTGCGGGGGCGCGATCGATCCGATTTCCCGAATCACTGATGTGTCGGGTATGAGGTGGGGATTCCCCCCTCGGGCTCACGCAAACTCTGCGCTCAGCTCACCAATCTTGCGTATCACTTCTTGCCTTCGAAGTTCGATTTCGGCCTTTTGGTCCCCGGGTGCTCCGGCTATTTTTCGGTCGAGACCGGCCTTTTCAAGTTGCAAAAAGCCAAGCTGGATCACTTCTGCAGAGGCGTGTTCCCTCTCGGAAAGCATCGCTACTTCTGTAACGGCACGCTGCAGCTCTGGCTTTAGCTCCGACAGCTTCGCAAGCGGATTTTCGGCGTTCTTCTTGAGGTGATCGCGCAGTTCGCGCATCAAGGGTGTCGAAAGGTCCGCATCCTGCAATTTTTCGAAGTACGCCCGTCCTTTTGGGGTGTTTGAGAGGCATTGCGCGAGGAAGATACGCTCGGAATGCTCGCGCGGATCATTCTGGACCGGCTTGCGTGGCGGTGGCGGCTCCTCGGTGGCGTCCGGGCGCGGTTTCGGAGCATTCTTGGCGCGCTCTCGCAACGATTCGCGCAGAACGGCATCAGATATTCCCAGTCGATCGGCAGCAACCCGCAGCTGCTCTTCCTTGACCGGGCCGCTTGCCATCGCGTCGAACACCGGCACCAGCTCATCGAGCACGTGCTCGCGCTCACGGGCGCTGGAGAGGTCGCCCTCGGCGAAGACCTGCGCCACTGCGAACTCCGCGACTGTCGCGGCGCGAGCAATCGCCTCTTCAAACGCTTCCGGCCCGCCGGTCCTGATCAGCTCGTCCGGGTCCATGCCCTGCGGGATCTGGATCACCAGCGTCTCGGTGTCCTTGTGCGCGCCGAGCACTTCGGCCGCCCGTAGCGCGGCGCGCCGGCCGGATTCATCGGCGTCGAGCGCCAGGTAGACGCGCTGGGCCATGCGCGAGAGTTCGGCGGCCTGTTGCTCGGTCATCGCCGTGCCCATCACCGCAACTGACTCCTCGAACCCCGCGTCGTGCAGCGCGAGGACGTCGGCGTAGCCCTCGACCGCGATCACCCGCTTCTTTGATGCCGCGGGCCTGCGAGCGTGGTCGATGCCGAAAATCTGACTGCCCTTGTGGTAGGCCGGGCCCTCGGCCGAGTTGAGGTACTTCGGCTTGTCGCTGTCGCGCATTCCGCGCGCGCCAAAGCCTCGCACGATCCCCTTCTTGTCTGCCAGCGGGAACATGATCCGCCCGCGGAAGCGGTCGAAGATCTGGCCACGGTCGTTGCGTTGCACAAGGCCTGCGTCGAGCAGCTCCTGTTCGGTGAAGCCAAGGCGCAGCGCCGGCACGAAAAGCTTGTCCCAGGCTTTGGGCGAGTAGCCGACGCGAAACTTCGCCATCACCTCTGAGCTGAAACCACGTTTCGCCAGGTACTCGCGCGCTGCCGCGGCCTCAGGAGCATCGGCGAGCGTGCGCTCGTAGAACTTGGTCGCGCGTTCAAGCAGTTCGAACAGTCGCTCGCGCTGCTTCTGGCGTTCGGCAGCGCGGGGATCGAGCTCCTCGTACTCGATCTCGACGTTGAACTGATCGGCCAGATACTCGATCGACGCGGCGAAATCGAGCCCTTCTTTCTCCTGCACGAACTTGAAGACATCGCCCCCCACCCCGCAGCCGAAGCAGTGGTAGACCTTCTCGTGTGGGTTGACCGAGAAGCTCGGCGAGTTGTCCTCATGAAACGGACAGCGGCCCATGTACTGCGAGCCGTTGCGGCGCAGATCCGTGTAGTGGTTGATCAGATCGACGATGTCGACGGCCTCGCGGACCTTCTCCTTGGATGAGTCGCTGATCCGTGGCATCAGCGGGCCGTGCGCGGTGAGTTCAGCGCTTCAAACGTGCGGAAGGCGTAGCGATCAGTCATGCCGGCGATCCAGTCGGTCACGCGCGTGGAGAGTTCGTCGGATACGCCGTCGGGGATCTCTTCAGGGTTCTCGACGTAGTAGGCGAAGAGGCCCTTGATGAGATTTGTGACTCGGTCGGCCTCGGCGCGCACCTGCGGACCGAGGTAGACGTTCTGAAACATGAAGCGGCGCAGGCGCAGCATCGCGCCGCCGATCTCGTCCGACTGGGAGATGTCGCCCGCGGCTGCCGAGGTCGCGACGAGATCTTTCACGAGCGTGTCGATCCGCTCGGAGGGCGTCTGGCCGAGCAGGTCGATCTCTTTCCGGGGCAGGTCGGTGGTGGTCAGAATCCCCGCGCGCAGCGCGTCGTCGATGTCGTGGTTGATGTAGGCGATGCGGTCGACGATCCTGACGATCCGCCCCTCTTGCGAGAGCGGCTTGGTCGGGCCGGTGTGATTGAGGATGCCGTCGCGGACGGGCTCGGTGAGGTTCAGGCCCTGGCCGTCGCGCTCGAGAAAATCCACCGTGCGCAACGAGTGCTCGTTGTGGTGGAATTCGCGACCGAAGCGTTCCTGCAGGCATTTGGAGAGGACGTCTTCCCCGATGTGTCCGAAGGGCGGGTGACCCAGGTCGTGCCCGAGTCCGATCGCCTCGCTGAGATCTTCATTGAGCTCAAGCGCGCGGGCGACGGTGCGGGCGATCCCGCAGGTCTCGAGCGTGTGCGTAAGGCGCGTGCGGAAGTGGTCGCCCTCGGGCGCGATGAAGACCTGCGTCTTGTATTTCAGGCGCCGGAAGGCCTTGGAATGGACGATGCGGTCGCGGTCGCGCTGGAACGGGGTGCGCAGTGGCGAGTCGGGCTCTGGAGCCTTGCGCGCGGCGGGATACGAGCGGACTGCCAACGGCTGGAGGATCACGTCTTCGCGAGCCTCAATACGGGAGCGGAAATCGGCCTCGGGAGTGGTTGTGTTCAGTGGTTGCTGAGCCGCGTCCATGGGGTTGATTCTGACAGCCAGATCACTCTTGCGGATAAGGCAATACCGGTATATACTATCGGCATGGCCAAAGTCATGATCAGCATTCCAGACGAACTACTCGCAAGGACAGATGAGCAGGTGAACTGCCTGGGGACTACACGGAGCGGCTATCTGCAAGACCTCATCGAGGGAGACCTCGACTCCCGCGAACAAGCCTCTCGGGCTGCCTTGCGAACCATTCTCGCAATGGCCGAGCCACGTGGCGGCAACGTCGTCGAACTCGTCAAACAAGGCCGCCCCAGCATTGACCACGCTGCTGGTTGACGCGAGCGTCTGGCTGAGCGCCGTGGACTCATCTGAGAGCACGCATCTGGATTCGGCTGCGCTGATCGCACGCGCCGCAGAAGGTGGCTTCAGAACCGCCGCGCTCGATCTCACGCGATACGAAGTCGCCAACACCGCGATCGCAAAGTGGCACGATCAGCCGGCGGCAATTCGCTTGATCGATCAGATCGAAGTCTCCTGCGTAGGCCGCATTGTGCAGTCTGACCCAGAGCTGATCGCCACTGCATCGCGAATCGCTGCAAGCCATGAGATCTCGGTTTACGACGCGGCGTACGTCGCAGCAAGCCAGACAATGCGATGGCAACTTGTCACCTGCGATGTCCGAGACCTGGTTTCGAATGGCCTGGCGGTCCTCCCCGCCGACGCCCTCAACTAGGCAAGCGAACGAATCCGCACATTCGCGTGGTGCGCGAGCGTCTCGGTGATCGCTTTGTCGACCTGGCGCTGCGACTCTGGCTCGGCATCTGGTGCCTGCGCGAGCGGAGCCTTGATCGCGCCGCGGTAGAAGGCGTGGGCGCGCTCGTCGAAGTCGAAGTCGCCGGCCTCCCTGCAGTCGCGGCAGACGATCCCGCCAGATGCGGGCGAGAAGGCGACCAACTCTTCGGTCGCCCCGCAGTGCACGCAGGCGTCGAGCTCTGGTGAGAACCCTGACGCCAGCAACATTTTCGCGCGGAAGGCGAGTCCGGTCTCGCGCTGCGCGGCGCGTGGATCGGTGTTGAGCAACGCGAGCATGTTGGCCACGAGGTTGTAGGCCGGAAGATTCTGTTCGCGCTCATCGAGCAGGCGTAGGACGAAATCGCCGAGCTTTGCGGCGGCGTCAATCGAATCCGCGCGCGTGCGCAGGTCTGCGTGGGGGTCCACAGTCGATGCGCTGGTGACCGTCATCAGGTCGCCGCGACCTTCATGCAGTACGAGTTCGAGCCGGAAGAACGGCTCGAGTCGCCCGCCGAAGCGGCTCTTCGAGCGGCGCACGCCCTTGGCGATCGCACCGATCCGGCCGAACTCCCGCGTGTAGAGGTGCAGGATGCTGTCGGCCTCGCCGTAACGCATCTTGCGCAGCACGATCGCCTCAGTTTTGAGCGTCTGGGACATCTTCAGGAGATGATCGCGCATGCGGTGGATGCGGCCGCCGGGTCCGCCCTGGAACCTACAATTTGGCGTCTCATGAACGCCACGCTCTATTCGAAGGACAGCTGCAGTTTCTGCCGCCGCGCGCAGATGCTGCTCGAACAGAATGGCGTTGAGTACGAGTACGTCGATCTGACCGGCGACATTGACGCTCAGGTCGAGCTGGCCAAGCGCTCGGGCCGCATGACGATGCCCCAGGTGTTCGTCGGGGACGAGCTGATCGGTGGCTTTGAGGATCTTGTTCTGGCGCTGCGCAATCCGCGCATTCGTGAAGCTTTGAACGTTGCCTGAACTTCCCGAGGTGGAGACGATCCGGCGCCAGCTGGCGCCGGTAGCCGAAGGCAACGTGATTGAGCAGGTCGAGGTGACCGATGCGCGGTGGGTCTCGCCCGCGAGCGTGAAGGCGTTCGAGAAAGCGCTCACCGGTCGCAAGCTCGTCCGGCTCGGTCGCCGCGGCAAGTACTTCGTCGCCGAGCTCGACGACGACTCCGCGCTGGTGATGCATCTGCGGATGACAGGGAACCTGCTTTTCATCCCTGAAGGCGAGCCAGTGCCTGACTCGCATCTGCGCGGTCAGCTCTGGCTCAGCTCGCCGCGTGGCAAGTCGAAGGGAAGTCTCGCGTTCACTGATCCGCGCCGGTTCGGAACCGCCGAACTGATCCCGACCCGCGCGGCGCTTGACGCGTTTCTCGCGGCTCGGCTCGGCCCGGAGCCGTTTGACGAATCGTTCGACGGCCCCTGTCTCCACTCACACACACGCGGTCGCAAGACGCCGATAAAGGCCGTTCTGCTCGATCAGCGCGTCGTCGCAGGAGTGGGCAACATCTACGCCGACGAGGCCCTCTTCCGCGCCCGTGTGGCCCCTCAGCGACGTGCCGCGCGCATTACGAGGTCGCAGGCCGAACTGCTCACCGAAACCGTCCAGGACGCGCTCAGCGCCGGCATCGACGCCAAGGGCGCGTCGATCGACGACTTCCGCGACGCCTACGGCGTCAAAGGCAGCTTCCAGGACCAGTTCCTCGTGCATCGGCGCGAAGGTCTCCCCTGCCCCGAGTGCGACACGCCGATCAAAAAGATCCGCTGCGCCGGCCGCGGGACCTACTACTGCCCCACCTGCCAGAAGAACTAGCGCAGCTCGTGCAGGACCGCGCGTGGGTGGGCGTCGAAGTAGACGTCCTTTAGTCGCTCGGTCGAGAGGTGCGTGTAGGTCTGTGTGGTCGAGACGTCGGCGTGGCCGAGCATCTCCTGCACCGAACGCAGGTCGCAACCACCGCTGAGCAGGTGCGTGGCGAAGGTGTGACGCAACGTGTGCGGGCTCATGCGATCGGCCAGTCCCGCCGCCGAGGCGTACTTGCGGACGATCTTGTAGAGCCCCTGCCTGGTCAGTTGCCCGCCACGGAAGTTCACGAAGAGGTAGCGCTGCGGACGGTCCCTGGTCAGCGCGCGACGCCCGGAACGCAGGTAGATACGGATTGAAAGCAGCGCCTGGCGGCCGACGGGCACGATGCGCTCCTTGTTGCCCTTGCCGCGCGTGCGCAGGATGCCGTCGTCGAAATCGATGTCCGAAACTTCAAGGTTGACCAGTTCGCTGACGCGCAGGCCCGACGCGTACATCAGCTCAAGCATCGCGCGATCGCGCGTGGCGATCGGGTCGGATCCCTTGACCTGACCGATCAGGTGTGAGACCTCAGCGCGGCTGAGCACAGTAGGAAGCTTCTTGGCCTGGGCGGGCGCCTTGACGTCAGCGGTCGGGTCGCTTTCGATGACGCCCTCGCGTCGCAGATGCACGTAGAACGATCGCATCGATGAAAGCTTGCGGTGGAGCGTCGTGCCGGCGATCTCACCACCGGCCGCCAATGTCTCGAGATACTCGACGATCTGCGCCTGGGTGACGGTGAGCGGATCCTGACCGACTGAGGCCAGATAGGCGCCGAACTGCATCAGGTCGGTCCTGTAGGCGATCAAGGTGTTCTCTGCCGAGCGCGCCTCGAACTCGAGGTACTGCAGGAACTCAAGCAGGAGATCCTCGAAGCGCGGCGCGACGAGGCGCTGTTGTTGTGCAACCGGGGGTGCCATCAGCAGATTGATTGCCGGGCGCGGTTGATTGTCCTTGCGCGCAGCGATCGCGCGCAACAGCGGTTGCGCGAGTCCTAGAGCTGGGACTTGCGGGTGACGACCTTGAACGGCGTGTCGACCCCGGGGCTGAGGTTGCGCGCGGCGTCTTCGGCCACGGCGTTGACGATCAGAGATGTCGCGGGAAGCGTGCGCCCGTTGATCGTTCCGAAGAGCCTTGTCTTGCTCGTGCCGGCAGGAAGCCTGCGGACGTACTTCACGACGAACTTGCGGCCCTTGGCGCGGTATACGTTGAAGATCACACGCGCCGGCTTGTTCAGGGTGATGTAGAGGTAGGTCTGGCCACGACGGCACTTTGAGGTCTTGAGCTGGCAGAACTTCGTCGGGTTGGCGCGATAGCGCGAGACGATCGGACCGTTGATCTCGCCCGGTCCGGCGTATACGAGCTTGCTCGGCTCGCCGAGAACCTCGTTGCCGGTGATGTCAGTGACGCGGCCGCTGCCTGTCAGCCCGACCGTTCCGGCCTCGCCGGTGCTCCAGGGCGTGGCGGCGCTACCGACATATACCGAGTTGCCCGAGACGTCAACGCTCGTGATCTGGCGGTTGGCCGCCCCCATCCTGAGAGAGAAGGCCGCGAGCACGCCGGTGAGACTGCCGCTGATCGATTCGTTGAAGTCCAGTCGAACGCTGTTGTTGGTGTTGGCGACGGCGTTGTTCAGCGCCGGTGACGTGAGGTCCGCCGGTGCCGATGCGGGGGCCGAGTAGCTGGAGCTCACTCCGCTCGCGTCTGTCGCCGCGGCGACGAACTGCTCGCTGGTCGGCGGGAGCACCGCAATTGGCGACGAGTAGACGCCACCGGGATCGACGACGACGACCGACGGGAAATAGCTGAGCGCTTCGCCTGCGCCGGCCGGAGAATCGGCGCGGTAGATGTCCACGTTCGCGCCGCCCCCGGTTCCGTTGAACGAGACCGTGTTGTCCGAGCGGCGCGGGCCGATCCGGAGTGTCGGGGCGGCGAGGGGCGATTTGATCGGGCGCCCGCAGACGAGGTGGATCGGAAGTCTGAGCAACGCGACCTGCGCGGCGGTGGTGTCGAATGCGTAGTCAGTCGAAAGGCAGTTGGTGCCGTAGGTGATGCTGCCGACGACCTTGGTGGTACCCGCACCGTTCACCGTGAGCTTCTCCGTGATCGCCGGTAGCGGAGAGTCGATCGTGACGCTTGCCACAGCGAAGACCAGCGTGTCGGCCGTCGTGTCGGAGTTAGCCTTGTCGATTGCGCCGCGTAGAGAACAATCGCCCGGCGCAAGGGCGCAGGTGTTCAGTGCGAGGCTGTCGCCAGCGCTGTCAACCTCGTAGGTGACCGCGCTCGCGCGGTCCGCCAGAAGGAGCAGCACGACAACTGCCGCCAGCACCAGCATGGCCGCACGCAGCGTGGATGTGTTGCGCTCAAATGGGTAGGTCAAAACGAGAAGAAGTTCGCGAACTCGTAGGTTCGAACACTCTAGAACGGCCTGAAGTAGCGGACGGCCGTTACGAAACTGACCGTGCGAGGGCGATTCCGCCGGCGAGCGCCTGCTCGAAGAAAAGCCTGTCGTCGTCGATGTCGCGGCCCATGGTGCGGCGCGGAAGCCCGGACTCGGCGTAGGCGGCGAGATCGGGTTCCGCGCAGACCCAGCGATGGCCCTCCAGCTCTGACGGAACCGTCGCCCCCGGCCCCAGACCGACAGTGACCGGAGCAAGAAGGAGGTCGAGGACCGATCGCGTGTGGTGGGAGATCCCTTGATGGCGCGCCCGCGAGTCGCCGTTTGATGCGCGTGCGATGAGCACCGTCGGGCAGCCCAGAGCGAGCGCCGCGTGGGCGCTGTCGAGCGCGATCATTCCGCCGTGTCCCAGTGCTGTGCCGGACCCGATGATTCCCGGCCCCGGACCAACGATCGCGCATTCCCAGCCGCGATCGGTGAGGCCGGCGTGGAGCGCGCCGGCGGTCGACATCGCCTCAGCCTCGCCGCCGTATGCCGGCGCCGCGGTGATGTGGTCGACAAGAAGGCCGCGCGTGCGAAGCTCGGAAACCGTCGTCGAGAGAGCGCCCGGCAGCGCGCCACCGCCGGACTGGACGTAGCCGATCTTCACACCCGGACGCTCCTGCGCCGCCGCCCACACGGCCGGCGCGAGCTGGCCGTGAAGCTGAAACACGCCCACGGGTCTGCCTAGCGGAACGCTCAGTTCTTCGGGCTCGACCGGGTCCACCCCGCTTTGCAGCGGCGTGTAGTTGAGCTTCATCACGTGGCGTGCGGCGTCGGCCGCGCCGTCGAGCCCTCGGGTGAGATTCACAACGACAACATCGCTCCCGCCCGAACCGAGCTCGAGATCCAGGGCTTCGGTGTTGACGACCACGTCGTCGCCGACGAGGCTTCCACCAACCATGCCCACGTCAGCGAAGGCGGTGCGCTCGGCCCCGTCGATCTCAACGACCATGCGCTCGATCCCGCGCGGACCGGCGGCGGGGCGTTCGATCGACACCACCGTTCCGCGCCGGAGGCAGAGCATCGTCAACCCCTCGTCGCGGCCGGTCAGACGCCGCCGGAAGCGGCGATGTTCGAGCCGTCGGTGTCGACGGCCTCAATCTCGCCGGTGTCGACTTCGCGAGAGAGGATTTCGGCAGCTTCCTCGGGAGTGCGCGACGGAGAGTGCGCGACGGCGGCCCCGACGAAGTCCCTGAACAGCGGCTGCGGACGCAGCGGGCGGGACTTGAACTCTGGGTGGTACTGAGAGGCGACAAAGAACGGGTGCTCGGGAACTTCGATGACCTCGACGAGGCGCTCGTCGGGCGAGGTGCCGCTGAAGACCAGCCCCTGCGCCTCGAGGCGCTTGCGCAGGTGGTTGTTGACCTCGAAGCGGTGGCGGTGGCGCTCGTAGATCACGGCCTCGCCGTAGACCTCGCGCGCGCGTGTGCCCTCGTGGAGCTTCACGGGGTCTGCGCCAAGGCGCATCGTGCCGCCCATGTCTGCGACTTCCTTCTGGTCGGGCAGGAGGTCGACGACCGGGTAGGGCGTCTCGGGGTCAAATTCAGTTGAGTTGGCGCCTTCAAAACCGGCGGCGTGTCGGGCGAACTCGACGACTGCGACCTGCATTCCAAGGCAAATTCCGAGGAACGGAATGCCCTGCTCGCGCGCGACGCGGGCGGCGTGGATTTTGCCCTCGACCCCGCGGATGCCGAAGCCACCCGGGATCAGCACGCCGTGGCAGCTCTGCAACTGGGCCTCGATCTCTTCGTGGGAGAGCTTCTCGGAGTTCATCCAGACGACTTCCATCTTGCGGCCGTGATGGATCGCTCCGTGGCGCAGCGCTTCTGAGACCGAGAGGTAGGCGTCCTGCAGCCCCATGTACTTGCCGACCAGCGCAATGCGCACCGGCTCGGCTTCCTGGGCTTCGCGCGCGTCTTCGACGAGCGTCTCCCACTCGGTGAGGTTCGGCGGACCGGCTTCGATGCCGAAGTGCGCGAGGATCGAGTCGTCGACGCCCTGGGCGCGGTAGACGAGCGGGACCTCGTAGATGTCCTTGACGTTCTCACCGCTGATCACGGAGCTCTTGGCCACGCTGGTGAAGAGGGCGATCTTGTCGCGCATCTCTTGCGGAAGCGGCTCTTCGGAGCGGCAGATCAGCATGTCCGGCTGAATACCGATCCGGCGAAGCTCGTTCACGGAGTGCTGGGTGGGCTTGGTCTTCAGCTCGTCGGCGTGCGCGATGTAGGGCACAAGCGTGAGGTGGATGAAGATGCAGTTGTCGCGGCCGCGGTCCTGCTGGAACTGACGTATCGACTCAAGGAATGGAAGGCTTTCGATGTCGCCGACGGTGCCGCCGATCTCTGTGATCACGACGTCGACGTCTTCACTCTCGGCGATCAGGTCGATGCGGGCCTTGATCTCGTCGGTGATGTGCGGGATGACCTGCACGGTGCCGCCGAGGTAGTCGCCGCGGCGCTCCTTGCGGATGACCTGGTTGTAGATCGCGCCCGTGGTGACGTTGCTGCCGCGTGAAGTGTTTGCGCCCGTGAAGCGCTCGTAGTGACCGAGGTCGAGGTCGGTCTCGGCGCCGTCTTCGGTGACGAAGACCTCGCCGTGTTGGAACGGACTCATCGTGCCCGGGTCCACGTTGATGTACGGATCGAACTTCTGGATCTGGACGCTCAGCCCGCGTGACACCAGGAGACGGCCGATCGCGGCGGCAGCGATGCCCTTGCCGAGTGAAGAGACAACGCCTCCAGTAATGAAAATGAAGCGTGTGTCACGAGTCTGATTTGGCAATCCGGGCCCCTCTGAAGCGTCTTCCCAAGTGGTCGATGAACCGTAACACGGGCGTCCGATCGATCAATTGGGAGATAGATCTGAATTCCCCATACAGCGTGATCAATACGACGACCGCGAGCGCAATCAGTTGGGCCGTCGTGCTGAGCGTCAGCACCATCCATACGCCCGCGATCGCTCCGATGGCGTTTGAGCCGGTGTCGCCGAGCATGCCCTGCTCACCGAGGTCGTAGTACAGAAGTACCGGAAGCGAGCCCAGGAAGACACCGGTGATCCAGATCGGCTCCAGCGTCCAGGTCCCGATGCAGAGTCCGGCTGCGACGACAAAGAAGACCTTCAGCGCGCGGCCCGGCCGCAGGTCGAGCAGGTTGAAGAGGTTGGTCGTGACGACCACGAGTGCGATCGCCAGCAGATACTCGAGGTCGCCGGGAACGATCAGGCCCATTGCGAATGCCGCGAGGCCCAGTGATCCGACTGCCTTGACTGCGCCGGTCGAGAATCCGCCGCTGAAAGTCGCTTTGGCGTGGCCACGTACGCCCCGCGGGTCCTGACGACCAAGGCCGCCCTCGATCACCGGCGTGCCGAGCAGGTCGTCGATCGCCCCCAGCAGGCAGACGCCGATGATGTAGATCATCACGCCGGCAAGACCCGCGCCGCCGAGAATTTCGTCGTCGAGCAGTCGGTCGAGCGGTGCCGAAACGCCGAGCGCGACGAACGCCGCGAGCGGGATCAGGATGCCCGACGGCACCGGCACTTCGCGACCGGCGTAGTTGGTTCGCACAAAGCCGGCCTCCTGGAGGCCGCGCAGCAACACCGGTGCCCCGAGCAGCGCGACGACGAACGCGACCAGCAGCGGAATCACGTGCATCGCGAAATCAATGCCTACGGACCGACTTCAGGGACGATCGAGTCTGCGGTGTCCTTGGAGCCGTAGTCACCCTTGGCGCCGTTGAAGATCGAGACGAGCGCGTAGTAGCCGGCGAAGGACTGGATGTCGTCGACCGTCGAGAGGCCGAGCGAGTTGTACCACTTGATGTTGCTCGGCTCGGTCGTCGTGTTCTCGACGCCGGCCACGCGAGTTGCCTGCTGCGAGAGCCCGGCCACGACCCCGCGCTCGAATCCGTCGAAGACCTTTCCTTCTGCCGTGTCGGCGTCGGTCGCCTCTTGACGCGCGTAGGCGAAGAGGCGCGCGCGGATGAGACTTCCGGAGAGCCGGCTGAACACAAGTCGGCGCATGACGCCGGTGTCCCGTCCACGCGCCAGGCGGCGACCGACGGCGCGGCCGAGTTGCTCGGACTCGGCGGCCGTGGGCGCTTTGTCTTCGATCAGATCGTTGAGCTCGAGCGCGCTGGCGATCTTTGCGTACTGCGGCTTTGCGAGCAGCTGCGCGATGTACTGAACCTCTGCGCCGGCCGGCTCGACGGCGCGGGTGACGGATTTGAGCGTGCTCTGGGCGACGGTGGCTGAGCCGATCGTCGCGACTCGCTCGCCGGACATGCGACCGCTCACGAGCTGCGGGTAGGCCGTTCCGATGAACTGGTTCTGTCGCTCAATCTCTTCCTTACGATCGCCCGATTCCTGGCGCGACTCGGTGAGGTCCTTCTTCAGAGAATCCTCGAGGTTGCCGCGCACGTCGTTGACCAGGCCGGTGTCGCCGAGGGTCACGCCGAGCAGGAGGCCAAGGGCCAGCGCGACGAAAACGGCAGCCAATGACATGGCGTGATATCGAAAGTCGATCATGCGGCGTGCAATCCAATCAGATGCAGTTTGAGAGGCAGAGCGATCAGCCGATTCCGAAGGTCACTTTGAACTTCAGCCAGATCAGGTCCACGAGGTCGCTGAGCGAGGGCGAGACGAGCACGGCGACGATCAGCGCGAAGGCACCGGCGACGAGCACAGCGCTGAGCGCACGATTGCTCGGCCGGGGCCTGTAGAGGCGGCTCACACCCTTGGCGTCGATCAGGATCTCGCCGATCCGCACACGCGTGAGGAAGGTCGATGCCATGCCCTTGCGGTTCTTGTCGAGGAACTCGACAAGGTTGAAGTGCGCGCCGACGGTGACGATCAGGCGGGCGCCTTCCTCGGCGGCCATCAGCATCGCGATGTCTTCACTGGTGCCAGTCGCGGCAACGGTCTTGTACGGCACGCCGAGCTGTTCAAGCCGCTCACTTCCGGGCGCCCCGCCGTCGGTGTAGGCGTGGACGATCAGTTCCGCGCCGCACCTCAGGACCGAGTCGGCGGCCGAGTCCATGTCACCGACGATCATGTCGGGCTTGTGGCCCTCTTCGACGAGCGCATCACCGCCGCCGTCGACGCCGATCAGGATCGGCTTCTCGTCACGGATGTAGCTGCGCAGGGCTTTGAGGTCCCGCTGGTGGTCGACGCCGCGCACGACCACGAGGACGTCGCGGTCGCGTAGGACTGTGTCGAGCTCCGGGAGGTCGATCTTCCCGGAGAGCAGCTCGCTCTCCTGGCGGATGTGGTTGATCGTGTTCTCGGCGAAGCGCTCGAGCGCGCGACCCACCTCGCGCTTGGCCTGCTCGTACTTTTCAGCGATGACCTCGTTGGACTGGACCTCGCCGCGCCCGACGACGGTGCCCTCGCGCAGGATCAGCCCGCCGCGCACCGTGATCTGATCGCCGTCTGCCAGCTGGTCGAACAGGTCGCTCTCGACCGCATCGACAAGGTGTACGCCCGCGGCGGCGATGATCGAGGGGCCGGTGTTCGGGTAGTCGCCGGTCGAAGACTCGGCGACATTGATCACGCAACTGACGCCTTTACGCACAAGCTCTTCGCCGGAGACCCGGTCGATGTCCTTGTGGTCGATCAGGGCGATCTGACCGGGCTTGAGAGTCTTGGTGAGCAGCTTCGTGCGGCGGCCCGGACGGACTACGCCGTTGACGACCGTCGACCGCGACGTGGCCGTGAGTTCCTCCCGCGCCGTTCCGGCCAGATTCCGCTCCATTCGAGGGACTTTAGATCACCGCCGCTGGCGGCGAAATGGGCTTAGGCGGCGGCCAACAGCTCTCTTGCGTGCTTTCGGGCGCCGGTGTCGTCGGCGTCCGCGCCGAGCATGCGGCACAGCTCGCCCACGACTCCCTTGTCGGAGAGCTGAAGCACAGCGGTGCGCGCTTCGCCGCCGTTTGCAGACTTCTCGATCTGGAAGTGGCGATCTGCCGCCGCGGCGACCTGCGGGAGGTGCGTGATGCAGATGACCTGGCGACCGCGACCCAGCGCACGGAGCTGCTCGCCGACGGCGCGGGCGGTGTGTCCGCCGATGCCGGCGTCGATCTCGTCGAAGACGAAGGTCTGGTCGACGGGGGCGTGTCCTGCGGTGAGCAGGGCGAGCATCACTCGCGAGAGCTCTCCGCCAGAGGCGGTCTCGCGCAGCGGTGCCGGGGCGATGCCGGGGTTGGGGGCGATCATGAACTCGATGACGTCGGCGCCGGTCGGGCGGATCTCGCCCTCGAGCGCGGCGATCTCGACTTCGAATGACGCGCTTTCGAGCGCCAGCAGCGCGAGCCGCTCGCGTACTGAAGCGGCGAGCTCGGGGGCAGCCTTCGTGCGCGCCCTTGAGACTTCACTCGCGAGCGATTTCTGCCGTGCGCGCACATTCGCGAGCCGTTCGGCGGCAGCTTCGATCTGATCGCCCGCGCCGGAGAGCCTGTCGCGATCCTCTCGGCAGCGCTCGGCGTGCTGCAGAACCAGTTCGACCGATCCGCCGTGCTTGCGTTTGAGCCGCTCGTATCCGTCGAGGCGATCATTGAGGAAAGCAAGGCGCTCCGGATCCGCTGCGAGGCCACCGCAATACGCGCGCAGATCGGCCGCGACGTCCTCAAGCTCCAGCGCGACCGCGGCTGCGCGATGGGCGAGAGAGTCGAGTTCCGGGTCCGCGCCGAACGGGCCCTGGAGCTGAGTGACCGCGCCGGCAAGGAGAGTCGAGGCGCCGGTCCCCCCCGGCACCCCAGCATCCTCGTCTTCGAGCGCAGCGAGTGCGCCCTCCCCTGCCAATCGGAGTTCATCGACTGACCGCAGTCGGTCGCGCTCTGCCGAGAGGTCGGCCTCTTCGGCGACCTCCGGCGAAAGCTCTTCGATCTCAGCCAGTTCGAATTCGATCAGGCCGAGTTCGCGCTCGCGCCTGCCATCTACAAGCTCGAGCTCGGCGAGTCTGCCGGTGAGCTCGGATGCCTCGGCGTGGAGCGCCGACAGTTCGGCCAGCCGAACGGCGTGCTTGCTGCCGGAGATGCCGCGCGCGAAGGCATCGAGCACAGCGAGCTGCGCACCGGCGAGCGTGAGTTTGCGATGTTCGTGCTGCCCGTAAAACGCGACCAGCGCCCCTCCGAGCAGTTGCAGGTCCGCTGCGGTTGCCGATCGACCCTCGATGTATGCGCGCGTGCGACCCTCGGGAGTGACGCGCCGACCGACCGCGATTTCGGAGGCGCCGGGATCCGCGAGGCGCTCGCGCAGGTCGGCGAACTCGGGAGCGTCGAGCAACCCCTTCGGCAGCTCGAAGAGGCCCTCCACATACGCCTCTCCGGCCCCGGGCCGCACGATTCCACGCTTCGATCTGCCGCCGAGCAAGAGGTCGATCGCGTGGGCGAGCATCGTCTTGCCGGCGCCGGTCTCGCCGGTGATCACGTTCATCCCGCGGTCGAGAGAGAGCTCAGCCCGCTCGATCAGCAGAAGATTTTCTATGCGCAGTTCAACAAGCATGCGAACTTTTTACAGACCGCGTCGGACGAACACTTGTTCGTGTCAGCTTGCGAGCTTGCCGAACTTGTCGCGGAAGCGGTGGTAGAAGTTCGATCCGGGCAGCTGCGCGAGCAGCGTGGCGTTGTCCTCGAAGGAGACTTCCGCGCATTCGCCGACGGGGAGCGTGCCGACCATCAGGCCGTCGACAAGGATCTCAAGTTCGTCCCGGCGGCCCGAATTCGTCACGCCCAGGACGTCGCCCGGCGCGGCGACAAGCGCGCGTGCAGTCAAGGTGTGCGGCGCGATGAAACTGACCACGTAACCCTCCACGCCCCAGGCGAGAATCGGGCCGTTGTTGGCGAGGTTGTACCCGGTCGAGCCCGCCGGCGTCGCGGCGACCACACCGTCGCAACGCACGCGACCGACCGGCTCGCCCGCGAGCCCGTACGCGACCTCGGCCACACGGGCATTGCGCGCCCGGTGGAATGACACGTCGTTCACACCGAGCACGTCGATATCGCCGTACTTGAGGCGCAGCGCTGGGAGTTCAAGGGTTTCGAATGCACCCGAAAGCGCGAGCTTCAGGCCCTCGGGCAGAGCCTCGCGTTCGGCCGTCGTGAGAAATCCGATCGTGCCGAAGTTGAAACCGAAGGTGGGGGTCTTTGTTCCGGCGAATGTGCGCAGCGATCGCAGGATCGATCCATCACCACCGAGGACGATCGCCACGTCCGGCTCTGCCGCCGCGAGCTCCGGGTTCACGAGGTACTCCACCCCGTCGTGCGACTGCTCAGGCTCAGGTGTGTCGTAGATCAGCTCACAGCCGACTTCGTCAGCGATCGCGCGTAGGCGTTCGAGCGCCGGCTCGACGTTGTCGTTGGGAAAGTGGTGGGTGATGACTGCTGCGCGCATGGCCTGTGGTGATTATCGCTGGTGCGGCTCCACGCCCTCAGCGGCCGCACGCAGATCTGCGAGACCGGGCCGGCTGGGCTCGGCGAGCCAGAGGAAGGCTTCGAGGTTTCCGGCGGGGCCGGGCAGGCCCGATGAGCACGCGCCGAGCACCGAGAATCCGATCGCCGCGGCCGACCGGGCCGCGGCCTCGATCGCGTCGATCCGGGTTTGACGATCGCGCACCACCCCGCCCTTACCGACGTTTCCTCTCCCCACTTCGAACTGCGGCTTGACCAGGGCAAGAAAATCGAAGTGATCGGCTGCCACTGCTTTGAGGGCCGGGAGCACCTTCTCGAGTGCGATGAACGAGAGGTCGGCGACGAGCAGGTCAGGCGCGTATTCAAGATCGTCACGCATGAGCTCGCGAATGTTCATCCGTTCGATCACCGTCACCCGATCGTCCTCGCGCAGTTTCCAGTGCAGCTCGCCGTAGGCGACATCGATGGCGATCACGTGCTCTGCCCCGCGCTGCAACAGGCAGTCGGTGAACCCACCGGTGCTCGCCCCGGCGTCGAGCGCGAAGCGACCCGCCGGGTCGATCTCCGGGAATGCGCCGAGAGCGTTCTCGAGCTTGATCCCGCCACGACTGACGTAACGATCGCGCTCGGCGACGATCAGTTCGATGTCGTCGGGGATCGTCTGCCCCGGCTTGTTGATCCGACGCCCGCCGTTCTTCAGCTGCACGTCTCCCGCCAAAATCGCGGCAGAAGCTTTGGCACGAGAGTCAAAAACCCCCCGATCCACCAACAGAACATCCACCCGAACCCGTCGCTCCCCCATGGCACCAATCCTAGATCCGAACCCACCCCACCTCACGTTTCTTCGCTCACCTCTGGTGGGCGATGAATCTGGAGCGACAGAAATGGCTTGTTCATGCGGTTCAACTTCGCTCACCTCTGGTGGGCGATCGTGGGCGATCGCAAGCGGTCGCACGGGAGCAGGGATCAAATCCCCTTGAACGGATAGCGGCGAGGACTGATCCCCGATTCAATGAGCTTCCGACGAACGATCGCCGGCCCGCGCCGATTCATGTACTCGCAGTAACCGTCCATCCCACCGAAGACGCCAAGTACAAACTCCGGGTCGTACCAATCGCACTTGAGATTTCCGGCGATCACCTGGTAGCTGGCGAACGGTGTCTCGAATTGTTGAATCGGGTCATTGAGCTCGACATAGGCGATCATGTCCTTGATCTGCGTGGGATCCAAGGATTCTTCAAATGGCTTCGCATGAAACGGCGAAAAGACACTTCCTCGCCAACCGGACTGCTTGTTGAATGACGCCGCCTGCTTTGCCATCACGCGGGACATCAGCTTCGTGATGCCGTCGTTGCTGAGCTGATGCGAGATGTTGTGCAGATGGTTGTTCATCGGGTTGAACGCAAGCGTCTTCACTTCGTCGTTCAGCTTCAGATAAGGCTTGCCCCAGGGATTGAGCACCGGCTCGTGGCTCAGGTGATTACCAAACCGGTCGAGCAACTCAGCCTTCTGTGCCGCAGTCTTGAACGGCTGCAGATT
The DNA here is from genome assembly GCA_051306435.1 of Solirubrobacterales bacterium. Taxonomy (GTDB): domain Bacteria; phylum Actinomycetota; class Thermoleophilia; order Solirubrobacterales; family JACPNS01; genus JACPNS01. The sequence continues at coordinate 20,958 of JBPPNF010000053.1, forward strand.
GCCGATCGCTCGCGCGGTTGAGTGGTAGCTCTTGTTCGCGACAAAGCTGTTGCGACCTGGTCTTGGTTTACACCCCATCAATCCTTTAAGGGTTTGAGCCGGACACTTTTACCCCCCTTGACGCAGAAAGATTCTTCGCTCACCAGAGGTGGGCGGCAAAAACCGCATGAACAAGCCATTTTCTACGCTCGATCGATCTCGCCCACCAGAGGTGAGCGAAAGTGGGACCGCTTAAAGAGAAAGACCCCGCGTTGGGCGGGGCCTGTCTCTGGGGAGGATACTGCTGTGTCTCTGGGTCAGTCCGAATCAGGGGGAGTGAACTGAACCCGGTAAGAAATCGTGTCCGGTCGAACTTGGAGGCGACTTCCGTATCTGCAGACAAAGATACGCACCACTGTGTGACGAGTGTGTGAGATTGCTCACACTTGCACAAAGTCATTGCGGTACCCAATTTGCTCTGCGTCAAATAGGATGGCCAGCCAATGGAACCACGGGACTTCGACATAGTTTTGTACGGCGCTACCGGGTTCGTTGGTGAACTCACAGCGGAATACCTCGCCGAGAACGCTCCGGCCGACCTCAGGTGGGCTCTGGCCGGTCGAAATCCCGACAAGCTGAAGGGGCTTCGCGACGAACTCGTCGCGAGCAGACCCGAGTTCGCGGAGCTCCCGTTGCTCGCGGCCGATGCAGAAGACGCGACCTCGCTGGACGAGCTTGCGCTCAGCACCCGCGTTCTGATCAGCACCGTGGGCCCGTACGCCCTCTACGGCGAACCCATGGTCAAGGCCTGCGCCGTGAACGGAACCGACTACCTCGATCTGTCCGGCGAGCCCGGCTTCGTCGACGAGATGTACCTGAAGTACGACGCCGTCGCCAAGGCATCCGGCGCGAAGATCGTCCACTGCTGCGGATTCGACTCGATCCCACATGACCTCGGGGCCTACTTCACGGTGTTGCAGCTCCCCGAGGATGTGCCGATCGCTGTCGAGAGCCGTGTCCGCGCCTCCGGGATGATCTCTGGCGGAACCTTCTACTCGGCGCTGTACGGCATGAGCCACGCGAAGCAGACGATCGACGCCGTGCGCGCACGACGCAAGGCCGAGCCGCGGCCGGAGGGTCGCAAGGTCGGCACCGTCAAGCCGCGGTTGCGCCGCGACAAGTCAATGGGCATGTGGACTGCCCCGCTGCCGACGATCGATCAGTTCATCGCCGAACGCTCTGCCGCTGCGGTCGACCGTTACGGGCCGGACTTCAAGTACGGGCACAATTACGCGGCGAAGCATCTGCCGACCGTCTTCGCGGGGACCGCGGGGGTCGCAGCGATTTTCGTTCTCGCGCAGATCCCGCCCGTTCGCAAGGGCCTGATGAAGTTGATCCCCCCTGGAACGGGGCCGAGCGCAAAGAAGCGCGCCAAGAGCTGGTTCCGCGTGGAGTTCGTCGGAACCGGCGGCGGCAAGACTGTGCGCACCGCAGTCTCCGGCGGCGACGCCGGCTACGGCGAGACGTCAAAGATGCTCGCCGAAAGCGGCCTCGCCCTGGCGCTGGATGTCACGCCGGAACGCTCCGGCCAGCTAACACCGGTCGCCGCGATGGGCGACGCCCTGCTCGAGCGCCTGCCCAAAGCCGGCATCAAGATTGAGGTCCTCGACTAGTCAGGAAGCGTCGACCGGGGCCTGCGCAGAGAGTCGGTCGCTGATGCGCTTGGCGACGGCCTCGGGCGTGAAGCCGACTTCTTCGTGCAGCAGCGCGGGCGCGCCGTGAGTGACGTAGCGGTCCGGCAGGCCGACGCGCAGGAGCTGCACGGGAAGGCCGTTGTCGGCCAGATGCTCAAGCACGCCGGCGCCAAAGCCGCCCGAGAGCACTCCTTCTTCGAGCGTGACGAGCAGCGAATGCTCGGCGGCCAGCTCATTGATCAGTTCGGTGTCCAGAGGCTTTGTAAAACGAGCGTCCGCCACTGTCGCCGAGATTCCGGCCTCGGCCAGGAGCTGCGCCGCGCCCAGCGCGAGGCCGACCCCGGTGCCGTAGCCGAGCAGCGCGACCGACCCGTCTCCGCGGGTGAGCACTTCGCCGACGCCGATGTCGATCGCCGTCGGAGTGGTCGGCAGCGGAACGCCGACGCCCTCTCCGCGCGGATAGCGAACCGCGACCGGACCGTCGTCGTACACGAGGGCGGTGTGCAGCATGTCCACAAGCGCCGCCTCGTCGCGCGGAGCCATCATCACGATGTTCGGCAGCGGCCGGAAGTAGGCGATGTCAAATGCGCCGTGATGCGTCGGACCGTCGTCGCCGACCAGTCCGGCCCGATCCATCGCGAAGACGACGTTGAGCTTCTGGAGGCAGACGTCGTGGACGATCTGGTCGTAGCCGCGCTGCAAAAACGTTGAGTAGATGGCGGCGACCGGCTTTGCGCCCTGAAGTGAAAGACCGGCAGCAAAGAGCACAGCGTGTTGCTCAGCGATGCCGACGTCAAAGTAGTGGTCAGGCAGCTCCTTCTGCATGATCGAAAGACCAGTGCCGGAGTTCATCGCGGCGGTGATCCCCACCACGCGCGGATCGCGACGGGCCTCAGCAACGATTGCCTCGCCAAAAACCTTCGTGTACTGCGGCGGCGTGGGCCTGCTCGGTGCGCCACCGCTGATGCCCGCCGGAGATGGCTTGCGGTCGGTGATGCCCATCGGCTTGACCGCGTGCCACTGCTCCATGCCCTCGAGTCCGCCGTCTTCGGCAGGCGTGAAACCCTTGCCCTTGACGGTCGCGATGTGCACAACGACCGGGCGGTCGGCGTCGAGCGCTTCCCGCACAGCGCTGCGCAGTTCGCCAACGTCGTGGCCGTCGACCACGCCGATGTACGCAAAGTCGAGTTCTTCCCAAAAAAGTCCTGGAGCCCAGAAGGCTTTGACCGACTCCTTGAATGCGGGGCCGAAGCGTTCAAATGCTGCACCGATCCCGGCCGGGAGTTTCGTCAGTCCACCCTCGGCTTTGTCCCGGGCCTTGTAGAGCTTTGGGTTCATCCGCACGCGATTGAAGTACCGCGACAACGCGCCGACGTTCGGCGAAATGCTCATGCCGTTGTCGTTCAGGATCACGACGATCGGAGTGCCGAGTCCGCCGGCGTTGTGGATCGCCTCAAACGCGACTCCGCCGGTCATCGATCCGTCCCCGATCACCGCCACGACCTTGCCGTCCTCGCCGTGACCGAGGCGCATCGCCTCTTTCAGGCCGACGGCGTACGAAATTGAAGTGGACGCGTGCCCCGCGCCCATGATGTCGTGTTCTGACTCGAAGGTCGCACAGAACGGTGCAAGCCCACCGTACTTGCGGATCGTCGACAGGTCCTCGCGACGCCCGGTGAGCATCTTGTGCGGGTAGGACTGATGGCCGACATCCCAGAGGATCTTGTCCTTCGGGGAGTCGAGCAGAGAATGCAACACGACAGAGAGCTCGCAGACGCCGAGGTTCGCGCCGAAGTGGCCGCCGATCTCGCCGACCGTGTCGATCAACTCATCGCGGACCTCCTGGGCGATCTGCTGAAGCTGATCGTCGCCGAGACCGGTCAGGTCATCGGGCCCGGCAATACCGGGAAGCAGCGGACCTGAGCTCAGTTCTTTGTCGTTCTTGGAGATGGCTTCTACCTGTCTCGACCGTAGATGTAGGCGCTTACCGCCTGCAAGTCACCGGCGTCGCCGCGGAAGTCGATCGACTCGAGCAGCTCGCGCACACGGGCATAGCTCTCGTCGGCCAGCCTTCGCGCCCGGTCGAGACCGAACGCGCTGACGTATGTCGCCTTGCCGTGCCGCTCGTCGCTCCCTTGTGGTTTGCCAAGTTCAGCGTCCGAGCCGGTGACATCGAGAATATCGTCGATGATCTGAAAAAGCACCCCTAGTTCGCCGGCGAACCTGCCGAGCTGTTCGACCTGACTGGTGGGAGTTCCGAGCACGATCGCAGCGCCGCGTACTGAGGCGCGGATCAGTCGGCCGGTCTTCAGCGCGTGCATCAGCTTGAGTTCTTCCGCCCCCTCGACCTCCTGATCGACGTCGATGAACTGACCGCCGACCATTCCAGCCGCCCCGATCGCGGAGAGCAACTCGTCCATCGCGCCGACCACGTGCATCGGATCGCCGGCCTGATTTGCGGTGATCAGGCGCAGCGCTTCCGCAAACAGGGCGTCGCCGGCGAGGATTGCGACGTTTTCGCCGTAGGCGACATGGCAGGTCGGCTTTCCGCGCCGCAGGTCGTCGTCGTCCATCGCGGGAAGATCGTCGTGGATCAATGAGTAGGTGTGGATCAGCTCGAGCGCGGCCGCATACGGCATGACGACAGACGGATCGTGACCGAGCGCGTGCGCGGTGCTCAGTGCAAGAACTGGGCGGACGCGCTTGCCGCCTGCGAGCAACGAGTAGCGCATCGCCTCGACGAGCCGGTCGATCTGCGGCACCGCCTCGAAGTCGATCTGCTCGAGGTAGGCGTCGACCGACAGACATTTGGCGTCGGGAAACGCCGGGGCGGCGGTCACCGCGAGACCGACTCCAGTGTCGATGCCGCGCGGCTGGCCAGGTCGGTCAGCTCGCGCAGGCGCGTTTCAAGTGCGCCGGCGTCGAATTCGCCCTCACGCAAGGTTGAGACCTTCTCTTTGAGTTCAACGATCAGGCCGTCAAGTTCATCGAGTGTTTCCTGGGTTTTGGGATCGCGTTCAGTCATTGCTCTGCGGCGCCGATGCGGGAGCTGCGGGCAGCTCGCGCAAGATTGAACCGAGAATACCGTTCACGAACTTCGGTGCGTCGGCAGAGCAGTAGCGCTTCGCGAGCTCCACTGCCTCGTCCATCACGACCTCGCGCGGAACGTCCCCTGCGTTCAGCTCGTGGACAGCCACGCGCATGATGTTGCGTTCGAGTGGGGCGACGCGCGAGAGCGTCCAGCCCTGCTTGACGAATCGCTCGAGTGTCGCGTCGATCGAATCACGCTCATCGAGCGTCTCGACGGCGAGCGAGCGGGCGAACTCTGACGTGTCGTGCTCGAAGACGTCTTCGAGCGCGCGGCCGGTCAGATCGTGCTGATAGAGCGCGAAAACCGCCTGCTTGCGCTGATCGGAACGTTTCAAGGACTAGCTGCGTGACATGTAGTCACCGCTGCGCGTGTCGACCTTGACGACGTCACCGGTGTTGAGGAAAAGTGGCACGTTCACAGTCTTGCCGGTTTCGAGTGTGGCGGGCTTGTTGCCACCGCCACTGACGGTGTCGCCGCGCACGCCGGGCTCCGTCTCGGTGATCTCGAGCACCACGGATGCGGGCAGCTGGATGTCGGAGAAGTCGCCGTCTATGTAGAGCGCCTCGATCTCGGAGTTGGGCTTGACGAAGCCGAGCGGTTGGGCGAGTGTTTCGAACGGAGCCGACAGCTGGTCGAAGCTCTCGTTGTCCATGAAGTGGGCGTCCTGGCCGTCGCTGTAGAGGAACTGCAGCTTCTTCACCTCGGTGCGCACAGCGCGGAACTTCTCGCCGGCGCGAAAGGTCTTGTCGATCACGTTTCCGTCGCTCACGCGGCGCAGCTTGGTGCGCACGAACGCGCCACCCTTGCCCGGCTTCACGTGCTGAAACTCGACGATCTTGAAAACGGTGCCGTCCACATCGATGTGGTTGCCGCTCTTGAACTGGTTGGTTGAAATCATGCCTTGAAGGCTAGAGGGTCAGGACGGCGCCTATTCATCGGTGAACGGCACGTCGGCGTCGTCAACCGTCTCCCCCGCATCACGCGCGCGCTTGTCGTTGCGACGCTGCCAGAGAATGCCGCCGCCGAGGATCACGACCGGCAACAGATACAGCAGGTTGGCAAGCCAGTGACCGGTGTGGGCGAGCGGGATGTCGATCAGCGGAAGACTCATCAGGGTGATTGTGAAAGTAGCCAGAGGCCGAGACAGGTGAAACCGACCATCACGACGAGCATCCACATCTGGGACTGCGCAGCGGCGCGAGCCTTGCCCCAGACGGCGATCGCCTTGTCGTGCGCAACGATCAGTCCGGCAACATGGCCGCCCAACAGCGCAAGCACCTGCACCCACCATATGACCTTGCCCGACACGAAGTAGTCGACTGGCGGAGCGCCGGAGTTGCCCATCGGATGCGCGATCACGTGCGGCAGCGCCTGGCCGACGAAAATCATGAAAGAGAAGTAGTGCGCGAGCAGATAGCCGAGCGCGATCGGAACGAGCGACGGCGCGAACATCATCGAGAGTTCGCGCGGCGTCTTCTCAATGTGACTCGACTCCATTCCGGCGACGCCGAGCCGGTAGAAGCCGACAACAAGCAGGATCGACGCGATCAGCCCGAGCGTGGCGATCAGCGAGCTCGGATCAGTGCCGGCGATCGATTCCCAAAGTCCGCCGCGCGCCGCCCCGTCGAAGACCGTGATACCGATCGAGGTCGCGACAAATGCCACGGTGCCCGCAAGCGGTGCGATGTCGGTCAGCCCCGAGAGCGGGACCCGCGCGCAGAGCCGCCCCTTGTCGACCGTGAGCGGGGAGATCCGACCGAAGAAGTCCAGGTATACGCCGAACGCGTCGCCGCGGTCGAGCCAGCGCTTCGCGCCGAACAGCGCCATCCCCGCGAACTGAAATGCCGCGTAGATCAGCGCGAGGGTCACGAGCACCGACGGCTTGCGGCCGTCCTCGCCGCCCACCAGCTCGAGCCAGCCGAACATCGCAAGCCCGATCGCCGCCGGCCAGCGCCCGAGCTTGTCGGGGTAGTCAAAACGTGGCGGGGCGTGCCGGTGCCCCGGAGCGCGCCGCGACCTCAGCCAGACGACGAGAAGACCAACGGCGCGCCACGGATTGAAGGCCGTGAAGATGTTTCCGAAAACCGCCGATATCAGCGGGAGCATCGTCCAGAAGAAGACGTAGATGAAGGTCGGAACCACGTTCTGGTCGGCGTCCTGGTTTCCGGCGTACCCGAAGTAGATGAGCGCGACAAAGACCGCGACGCCGAACGCGCCGCAGACCGGCTCCACAAATCGCGGCACCGTCAGCAGCGCGCGCAGCCGCGCCATCTCCAGCTTCGGTTCGGTCCAGAGGGCCGCGAGCGCGAAGAACGAGACAGCCAGGACCAGCGCCGCGCCCCAGGCGAAGAGCCAGCCCGGGAGCGGCAGATCAGAGCGAACGCCGAGCCCGTGGGCCAGCGGCACGACCGTCAGGTTCACGGATTGACCCGGAGCGTCCCGACGTCGGCGTGGCCACCGGAGTCGAGATGGAACTCGATCGGGAACTCGCCATCGATGTTTGCCTTGAACTTGACGCGCGCAATCCTGCCCGACTTCAGGGTGACGGTTTTGTCGTAGCCATGAACGTGCATTTCGCCGTCAGACTCAGAGACGCCGCGGATTGTCACCGTCTCGCCCTTGTCCACGCTGACGGTGCGGACCTTGCTGGTGGAAAAAATCGGCGAGACCACTCCGGTCTGGGCTTTGGCGCCGCCGCTCGAATCCGCGCCGACGTCGCTCGGACTTGCGCCGCCGCTGTCCTGATCGGAATCATCAGGACCTGCGCCGCCGCTGTTGCCGCTGTCGCCGGTGCCAGAGCCGCCGCCGTTTCCAGTACCTGTCGCGCCGTTCTGGTCGGTCGGCCCGGGTGCGCTCGTGGCACCACTGGGGTCCGTCGCCGGCGTGACCTGTTCGGAGGGTTCCTGGACGGCTTTGGTGTCGTCGTCACCGGTGCCGATCACGACGGCCGCGACGATAACGATCACAGCGCCGACCAGTGCCAGCGCCCAACGCGTGTTCTTGCTCAAGTTCTTCTACTCCTGGTGGGTGGGGTGGCCCAAAACCCTACATCGTTTCGTGTAAGCGTCAGCCGACTGTCACGAGTTCCTTGGTGAACGGTGTCAGCACGCGCGGCCCGTCGTCGGAGACGACCACGAGGTCTTCGATGCGCACCCCGAACTCACCCTCGACATACACGCCCGGCTCGACGGTCACGACGTTTCCGGCTGCGAGCGTGCCGTCGGATCTGCTGGAGAGTGTCGGCAGTTCGTGAACCTCGATGCCGACCCCGTGACCGAGGCTGTGTCCGAACTTGTCTCCCAGACCGTCTGCGCTGATCACATCACGCGCAACCGCGTCGACGGCCCTGCAGTCTGCGCCGACCAGCACCGCCGCAAGTGCCTTCTGCTGCGCGTCGAGCACGAGCTCATAGGCAGCGCGGGCGGAGTCCGCAAGCGGCCCGGTCGCAAAGGTCCGTGTGCAGTCCGAGCAGTATCCGTCGTGGATCACCCCAAGGTCGAGCACGACAAGCTGACCGGACTTGATGGCGATGTCACGAGGCTCTGCATGCGGCAGGGCGCCGTGAGCTCCGGCCGCGACGATCGACGGGAACGAGAGCCCACCCGCTCCCCCCTCTCGCGCCAACTCCTCGATCCGCCAGGCGACATCGCGCTCGGTGCGGCCGGTCAGCCCCTCTTCGGCCAGCGCCACGTAGATTGAGTCGGCGATCATCGCCGCGCGGGCGATCGCATCGATCTCGTGATCGTCCTTGACGGCGCGAATGTCTTCGACGACACCGGATGCGGCGATCAGCTCGACGGACTCGGGCAATGCCGCGGCAAGTGCTTCGTGCGACTTCACGCGCATGTCCGCGTCGTCGAAACCGACACGCTCCACCGAGTTGAGCGCCTCAACCAGCCGAGCGCGCGGTTCTGATCCGCCGTCGACGACGTCGAAATACTCGGCCTGCTCAGCGGCCTGCACGGTGTAGCGGAAGTCGGTCAGCAGGATCGCGCGCTGCGCGTCGACGACGAGCGTGCCGTTGGTCCCGCTGAAGCCGGAGAGATAGCGGACGTTGTTGAGGTTGGTCACCAGCAGCGCATCCAACTCCCGATCGAGCAGAGCGGCCCGCAGTCGCCTGATCCGGGGCGGCTCGGCGCTCACGCGCCGCCGTCCTGCTCGAGGCGCGCGGCGAGTACCTCCAGCGCCTCTCTGTAGCCGTCCACGCCCTTGCCGGAGATCGTCGCAAAGCAGAGCTCGCGGATCACGGAGAGCTGGCGCCACTCTTCGCGCGCCGAAACGTCGGAAAGGTGGACTTCGACAGCCGGGAGCCCGGAGATCTCGAGCGCGTCGCGGATCGCCCAGCTGTAGTGCGTCCAGGCTCCGGGATTGAGAATCAGCCCGTCGTCCATCTCGCGGGCACGGTGCAGCCGCTCGACGAACTCGGTCTCGCTGTTGGTCTGAAAGGTCGAGATCTCGAGCCCGAACTCCTCTGCGAAGCCGTCGAGCTTGAACTCCAGCTCGTCGAGCGTAAGGGTGCCGTAGTGCTCGGCCGGGCGGGCGCCGAGCATGTTCAGGTTCACTCCGTGCAGCACTTCAATCCGATGTCTCATCGCAGGAGCTCCTTGACTGCGGCCTCGAGGTCTGCCGCCAACACCGAATGACCCGGCGTGACGTCACCCGGTTCCTTTATGAGCACGAACGGCACGCTTGCGCCGACGCGTTTTTTGTCGAGCCTGATCACGTCGAGCACCGTATCGAGCGGCAGTCCCTTCGCCTTCACCGGCAGTCCGGCCTGCTTGCACACCTCGATCACTTCTTCGCGCAGCGAGTCGTTGCCAGAGAGCCTCATGGCGCCGGCCATGCCGATGCTCACCGCCTCGCCGTGACGAAGGGCGCCGTAACCGGCGACGGTTTCGATCGCGTGACCGATCGTGTGCCCGAGGTTGAGGATCTGGCGCACGTTCTGGTCGCGCTCGTCGGCTGCGACCACCCGCAGCTTCGTGCGCGCGCACTCAAAGACGATCCAGGGATCGATCGGCTCTTTGAAGTCGACGCCGGCCGAGACCCTCTGCCAGAGGCGACCGCCGGAGATCAGCGCAGTCTTGATCACTTCCGCCCAGCCGGCCACGAGCTCCGGCCTGGGCAGGCCGGCCAGGGCGTTCGTGTCGACCAGCACGCCGTCGGGCTGGTGGTAGGCGCCCGCGTAGTTCTTCGCCGCAGGCAGGTCCACCCCGGTCTTGCCGCCGTAGGCAGAGTCGACCTGGGCCACAAGGCTCGTCGGTACCTGGACAAACGGAGTGCCCCGTTGGTAGATCGCAGCGCAGAATCCCGCGAGGTCACCGACCACGCCGCCGCCGACGGCGGCTATCTGGCGACCGCGCGCGAACTCCAGCGCGGCCAGCGCAGAGCAGACCGATTCGACCTGCTCAAGGGTCTTCGAGGTCTCTCCGGCCGGAACGACAATTCCCTCATCGAGCCACGGGTAGAGCTTCGCGATGTGCTCGTCGGTCACGGTCACGGCATCGCGCCGGGCGAGCCAGAGGTCGCCGCGCTCGAGCACCCCGGGATCGAAGACGGACGGGTAGCCCCAGGTCTTGCCCGACGCCCAGATCATCCGCGCTCCGGCCGCGCGCGCGAGCAGCTCGCGCAGCAGCGGCAGGGACTCGCGCATCGTGCTCGAGCCGGAGTTGGCGACGATCGCATCGGCGCAGTCCTCGTAAACCGGAGCGCGCTTGGCGTAGAGAGCGCGGAAGGCGTCTTCGTCGCGGGCCAGCGGGCGCTTTGATCTGCGCACCCGCGCCCAGGCGTCGTCGGCAGAGACCTCGAGGTAGACGGTCAGGTGTTTCTTCAGCGCGCGGCGCGTCTTCTTCGACCCCAGCGCGCCGCCGCCGAGCGCGATCACCTGCGGAGTCTCCCGTGCAAGCAGCTCCAGGACAACGGCTTCTTCGAGCTCGCGGAACGCGGATTCGCCGTGCCTGTCGAAGTAGCTCGGAATCGGCATGCCGACCCGCTCCTCAATCAGGGCGTCGGCGTCGACGGACTCCCGGCCAAGGGCTTTGGCCAGTCTGGTCGCCGAGCTCGACTTGCCGGCGCCCATGAAGCCGGTCAAGACGAGATGACGGGCCATGGATCTAGTGACTCTCCGGGGCTGCAAAAAACACTTCGCCCGCAATTCTGTCCTGATACGCGGACAGTGCGAGCTTCGTGTCGGCGATGTTGTCGCCGCCGAACTTCTCGAGGTATGCGTTCGCGAAGACCAGTGCCGCCATCGCCTCGCCGACAACGCCGGCTGCCGGCACGGTGCATGAGTCCGTGCGCTCCTTCAATGCGGCCGTCTCTTCACCGGTTGTGATGTCAACGCTGCGCAGAGGCTTGGTGAGAGTGGGCAGCGGCTTCATAGCACCCTTGACCGTCACGGTTTCGCCGTTGGTCATGCCACCCTCGATGCCGCCGGCGTGGTTGGTGGTGCGGTGGAATCCGAACGCCTCGGTCGGGCCTTCGCCGCCGGGGAAGATCTCGTCGTGCGCCTGCGAGCCGGGGATACCGGTCAGTTTGAATCCGTCACCGAAACCGACTCCCTTGATCGCCTGGATCGAGCAGAAGGCCTGCGCGAGGCGCCCCTCGATGCGGCCGTCCCAGCTGGAGTACGAGCCGATGCCCGGAACGAGCCCGAAAACGAGCACCTCGAAGATTCCGCCAAGCGTTTCGTTGGCCTTGCGCTGAACGTCGATGTGGCGGATCATCAGGCGCTCGGTCTCTTTGTCGAGGCAGCGAACAGGTGAATCGTCGATGCCTTCAAAGTCTTCGATCTGGCGCGGGCGCTCCGAGGCCGGCGCGTCGACCTCGCCGATGCGCGTGACGTGACTGCGGATCGTGACGCCGAGGTCGCGCAGAATCGCGCGGGCGACGGCACCGACCGCGACGCGAGCCGTGGTCTCACGAGCGCTGGCGCGCTCGAGCACGTTGCGCACGTCGTCGTGTCCGAACTTCTGCACCCCCGGCAGGTCTGCGTGACCCGGACGCGGCAGGTGCACCGCGGCGACATCCGCTTCTACCGGCCACGGATTCATGCGGTCTTCCCAGTTGGCGTAGTCCTTGTTGGGGATCGAGAGCGCGATCGGCGTGCCGAGCGTCCTGCCGTGGCGAATGCCCGAGACGACCACAGCCGCGTCCTTCTCGATCTTCATGCGGCCGCCGCGACCGTAACCGAGCTGGCGACGGGCGAGGTCGAGGTTCAGGTCTTCGGGAGTGAGTTCGATGCCGGCCGGAACCCCTTCAATCACGGCGATCAGGCCGGGACCGTGCGACTCGCCGGCGGTGGTGAAACGAAGCTGCATGGGCCCAAGCCTAGATCACGAACAGGCCCTCGGGCCTGTCGCGCAACTACTTGGCCACTGCTGCGAGCTTGATCTTTTCGCTGCCGTCGTAGCGAATCGTGTAGGTGACGTCGTCACCCTGGATGTCGCGATAGTCGGCAAAGCGAACGACGCCGCCCTTGGCGAGTTTGACCTGGCGGATCGGCTTGTTGTAGGAGCTGTGCGCGCTCTTCTCCTTGATCACCTCCACGTCGGTGACGACGAACAACACGGCAGAGCTCTTGCCCACCGAAAGGACCTTGACGGTCGGCTTGGAGTCGAAGTCGATCCAGCCGCCGGCGCGCTTGCGTGCCTTCGTCCAGGGCGTGTACGACGAATACGTGGTGAGCTTTGCGGTGTACATCGAGGTCGCGACCGCCGCGGGCGCTCCGGCGCGCGTGGCTGCTGCGGCTTGCACCGCTTTCGCCTTCGCTGTCGCCTTCTTCGTCGCTACCGCCGCAGCCGTCGCCGATGTCGGCTCCGGCGCTCGATAGGACTCGGCTGCAAATGGGTCGCGACTTTTGCCGCGCATGTTGCCCTCAGCGCCGTCAATCTTCAAAGTCGGCACAATTGTCGCCCCGCCGTTTGCGCGAGCTACCGATTTGCCGCGCTCGGCGCTGGCGTTGTCGCCCGATGGCGACATCAGCGCCATCGCTGAGATCACAGCCAGCAGTGATGCCGCGCCCGCCAGGACCGGCATCCGCTGGGGCATGACGCGGCCGATCCTGGTCGCGAGCGAGGGGCCGCGGCCGACGATGATCGCCTTTGGCAGCTTCTGCTGGGACTTCTTCTTGACTTTCGTCGCGGCGTCCGCTGTCGTGACTGCCGCTGCCACCGCCGGAACGGGACGATCAACAAAAACTTCCTTCTCGACCACGACTTCCTTGTCGACGAAGACTTCCTTTTCGACAATCACCGGCTTCTCGACGATCTTCTCGACTTCGACCTCGACGATCTTCTCGACTTCAAAGGGGCGATCGATGAAGACCTCGCGCTCGACGATCTTCTCGACCGGTCGTGCGACTTCGATGATCTTCTCGACTTCAACGAGCTTTTCAACCTCGACCATGCGATCGACGTAGACCGGACGATCGACGTTTCGCTCAGTGATGATCTCGCGCTCGACGACGACTGGATCGACGTCCGCGAGCGGTTCAACCCATGCGAACGTCGCCGGTTCAAACCGCTGCGCTGGGCGCGCCGCGTCTGGGCCTCTGCGACGCCGACCGCGCACCCGAAGGTTCCCGGTCTTGGGCATCAGCCGGAGACCTTGGAAATGCTCTTCAAGGTCATCTTGTGCTGCGCCCCGTTGACGTCGGTGAGCGTGGCGGTCTGACCCTTGCGCAGCGAGAAGCCTCCGGAGGTCGCGTCGACTTTGACGCCAGTCACGGTCACTCCGTCCGAGGCGATGAACAGCGCCTCCTCGTGTTTCGCGTTGGTTCCGCCGTAGACCGCGAGCGGTTCCTTGCTGCTTGGCAGCTCATCTCCGACGATCACCTTGGTCATCGTCTTCCCGTCGACAGAGACGCTGATCACGTAGTCGCTCGAAGATGCGGGCTTCTCCTCCGCAGGCGTGTTGCCGCCGCCGGTTGGGGCTGTGGAGCCATTTGAGCCGCCGGTCGGAGCACTTGCGCCGCCGGTCGGAGCACTTGCGCCGTCGCCCTTGCAGATCCCCTCGGTCGTCTCGTCAGATTCTGGGCACTGCACCGTCAACTCGAGATCGCCTGAGACGCAGCGGAACGTTTTTGGCGACCCGCTTCCGATCTGCGTGCATTCGTATGGCTCATTGCCGTCGAACGGGTCGGTCGGTGAGTCAAGCACGACCGTCGAGTCGATCGTGGTCTGGCTGATCATTCGAAGCTTTGCGATCTCGCTGCCCTTGATCGTCTGCGTCTGAGCCGCCGAAGTGAGGCCGCTCGCCGGAGGTGGCGGGCTGGCGGATTTTGGCAGCACGATCAGTGCGGCGACAATGGCGACCAGCATGAGACCCGCAGGGAGCAACAGATTGCGTGCCTTCATGTCCTGCACGATGTCATCGGCGCGGCGCTTGAGCACGTCGAAGCTCTGGCCATTCTTGTCGTTTTTCATGCCGCCAGCCATGGCTAGTTACCTCCCGTGACGGTCGCGGCGGGAGGCGGCACCGTGGACATGATCGGAGTAGTTTCTGAGCTGCCAGCAGTGACCGTCGAGCCGGTGGGTAGGACATATCCGGTCATCACCACCGTCGCTTCGAGCGTCGGGAACGACTTGATCTTGATGTCCATCGTGCTGATGTCGAGCAGCCGGCCCGTGACCTTCACACGACCGTTCTGCACCTTGACCATCTTGAGCAGTCCCTCGAACACTTCATTCAGATTGAAGAAGTTCCCTGTGAACGTGAAGTTGTAGGCCTTCTTGCGCAGTCCGGCGGACAGGGCCGCGATATCGGTCAACGTTGGCGCCGCCGCACAGTCCTCCGCCTTGGCACCGGCAGCTCGCGCTGCATCTGCGCTTCCTGCCGCAGCTCCGGCGTTCGCGTTGTTGACCTGGCTCCCCACAGCACTCTGCGCGGGTGAAGGGCCGGCTGGTGCGCTCGCTCCAGTGGCGCCAGTGGCACCCGTGCCTGCGTCGCAGGTGGTCGCGCCTGCCGCGGTGGTACCAGCGGTCGCGCCGCCCCCAGCACCGGCGGGTGCTGCTGCCGCGTCAGCCACTGAGAGGCTTACAAAGTTCACCTTGGCGTCGTCTGAGACGTCATTGATCTGGACCAGAAGGCTCGCGAAGTCGGCGTCAACGGGAATCGCTTTGCCCATTCGCAGGACGCGCGAGTAAGAAACTGGATACGCCTTCTTGGCGCTCTTGCCGGCCTGCTCATTCGCAATCGCCGCAGTGAGGCGTTGCTGCGCAGCGTCGCGCCCCGTTTGGGCCTCAGCAACTTCCGTGCGCTTCTTGCCAATCACGAGGAACCAAAATCCCCCGAGCAGCACGATCACGCCGACGATTGCCAGAACCTTCTTGTCGCGCTCTGTCATACCCATCGTTACTGCGCTCCTGTCGTGGCGGCGGCAGGTGCGCCGGTAGTGCTACTTGCGCCCGTCGCGCCGGAGGCTCCACCGCCGGCAGCGGGAGCTGCAACTTTCGGCAGCCCCACAAGATCGGACTTGCGTTGAACGAAGAAGACCTTTGAGACGAACTTGAGCGGAGCCGGTCCGCAGTTGTATGTGCGGCGAGTGTTCTCGTCCGTCGGCTTGGAAACCAAACCTTCGACAGAGCTCTGGGTGGACACGACATCCTGGACCCCAGGCATCGTCTTCAACCACACGGTCAACCGCGAGTATCCAATCCATCCCGAGGTGCATCCGGACAGCTCGAGGGTCGGGACAGTCGTCCCGGTGACCTCGGCGTCGGTGGTCGGGGCGTCAACGCTGACGGCCTTCATGGACTCGAGAGTCACGTCGGAGGGAACCGACTTGCTGAGGTTGTACATCGCGCGATCCCATGGGAAGCGCGTTGCCGCGAGGCCTCCGACGAGCAGCGTACGACTGCGAGCCGCCGAGGCAAAGTCATTGAAATTCCGCACAGGCGCCGCGGCCAGCTCATGCTTCTCGGCCTGCTGGTTGAGCGCCGCAGTCTCGTCGTTGAGGGTCGTGACCTTGTTCGAAAAGAAGATCGAGGCGACGACGAACAGGAGCACCACTGCGAGACCGCCGACGATTCCGAACGCAATGCGTGGATCGCCATCGCCCGGCGCGCGCGAGCGCAGTTCGGGTGGGAGGAGGTTTATGGCCTTCATGTTGCCACCGCCTGTTCCATCGCAAGACCGGCGGCAAGTGTCAATTTGCGCCTGTCGATCCCAGAGTCAGTGAGGCTCGAATCATCGAGTGCGCCCAGAGGGGCGGGGATCTCTACGGCCAGACCGGTGCGCGCAGCGATGGTTTCGGCCATTCCCGGGATCGATGACCCCGGGCCAGCGAGCAGTACGCGTGAGATGCGCGAGGTCGGATCCTGGCCGACGTGGAAGTCAACTGCGGCAGTCACGTCTCGGCTGAGGTGCTCTGCGGTTGCCACAAGTTCGTCGCGCGCGGCGGTGACAATGTCGGGCTCGCCCTGAATCGACTCGAGTGGAGCAATCACGCCGACGTGGTCGAGCCACATCGTCGAGTGGTCGGTCGTGAGATTGAGCCGCGTTGCAAGCCGCTCGACCAGAGCCGAGTGCCCGTCGGGCGTCGAGCGAGTGAATTTGCAGTGCTGGCCGGTCGCGATCGTCACGTTGATCACGTCGCCGTAGTGCAGGTAGGCGATTGTTTCGGCGGCGGCAGACGCGCCGGGGTACAGCGTGCGAATGAGCGAAAAGGCCGACAGATCGATGCCCGACAGCTTTACGCCCCCCTTTCGTGCTGCCTCTACGTAGCCGTCAATCAGGCCGCGGCTCGCCGCGACGAGAAGGACCTCGAGTTTGGGCTGCTCGCCCGCCTCGGTCTGGGGAAGTTGCCGCACCACTGAGTAATCGAGGACCGCCTCGTTGAGCGGCATCGGAATCTGATCAGCGGCCTGAAAGCGAATCGCCGCGTCGAGCTCCTTGCGGTCAGAAATCGCGGGAACCTGAATGGTGCGGATGACCACGCGGTGATTGGCGACGCCCATCCGGACCTTGCGCGGCATACCGTTGGCGTCGAAAAACTCGGCTATCGCCGCGCCGAACGCGTCGGCGTCATTGACTTCACCGTCGACCATCGCGCCCTGATCGAGCGACGTGACCGATGCCATCTTTATGCGACCGTCCACGACCCGCGCGGCGGCGAGCATCGAGGCGCTCACATCAAGGCCCACGAGTTCCTCGGTCTTGCCACGGGCATTGAGCGCGTCGATGTTCACCTGCTTCGACTTGGCGACTGGCGCCTGCGCTTCCTGGTCTTCGGAGCGTTTTGAAAGTTTGAGCTGCATAGCTGCGGAGTGTCGGGCGTCGAGTTGTTGCGGCGGAGCCGCGCGGGAGGCTTGTCCGACTTCCGTCTCGGACAACTGCCCTATCGGCGGTCGGGGCGCGGAGCTTTACCCACGATCGAAACTGCAGCAAGAAAATCCTCTGGACGCGATCGAGAACCTAGGACGAACGTCCAGAACGGAGTGGCAATTTTCGTCGCCGATTCCGTATTGCACTTGACTGGCAGCGTTGCGCTGCCGATGTGTATTGAGGATGCCGCTCGCCGGTCGACGCGCGGTGCACCTACTTGGAACAGAGAAGTACATGCAGCTAGTCCGAATCGCAAATAGCCCGCACACTCCGAAACTGAGCGAGCAAGCGCGTAAAGCCGATGGCTTCACGTTGGTCGAGATCCTCGTCACGATCTCGATTCTGATGTTCGGACTGCTTTCGCTCGTGGAGCTGACCGCGTCGGCAGCTCGCGACACCGAGCGCACCTCCTCACGAGTCGTTTCCTCGAACATCGCGCGGCAGGTACTTGAGACCGCGAAGGCCGCGAACGCATCAGACCTGGATTCCGGCAACGTGCAGGGCACGATCGAGGCCGGAGCGCCCGACCTTTTGGACTCGACCACCGGCGGCGCGCCGTGGACGGTTCAGCGCGGAAACAAAACTTTCACGATCGCGGTGTCCATGTGCACGATTGACAATCCGCGGGACGGATACGGCGTTCAGACCTCGAAGCATTGTGCCGGCGCCAGCTCAGGCGCAGTGACCGACCCCAACCCGACCGACTCGTTCCGCCTCCAGGTGACGGTCACGCCCGAGAGCGGAGGCCCGTTCCGCACGGTGGCGGCGATACCCGTGAGCGGTCTCGCGAATCTGCCTTCGGTGCAATCGATCGCGATCCAGTCCGGCTACGCGACGCCGATCGTCAGTCAGACGGCGGTCGATCCCCGTTACGACGTGCGGGCCGTGAACCTGCCCGTTGCGATGGCGTCCCTGGTCAACAACAACGTGCTCGAACGCTGCCCTGCCGACACTTCGACCTGCTGGGGTAATGCCTACGACTGGAGCTTCAAATGGCCGATCGGCACTGTCCAGCTGACCGCGGCAGGATCGCCGAATTCCGGGCTCTGTCGGCCCAGCACCAGCCCGCGGTATGTCTATGACGGAACGTATGACATCGGCGCGCGTTTCTACAACGACGAGAACCGCTCGGGCACAGTCCAATCGCTGTCCCAAAAGGTCAACCGCTGTACGGCGTTTGCGCCTGGAAATCTAAAGGCCAGTTCAGGCGCAGTCCTCCCCGGCGTCGTCGACATCTCGTGGACCTCAAACTCCGAAAGCGACGTCAAGGGTTACCGTGTGTACAAGTCTGCATCGCCGCCCGCTGACGGATCCCCGACACTGCCGAACGCGACCCTCGTATGCCCGACAGCGGCGCAGACGGTCGCGTCGACGTACAACTTCGTCACCGAGCGACGCTGCACCGATTTTTCGCCCTCGAGCGGCTCGCCCGGATGCACCGCGACTGGCCCGTGTTATTACGCCGTCCGCGCCGTTGACACGGCGCCGGCGCCATCGAACGCCGACCGCGAAGGCGCGATCAGCGTGCTCCCAGTGGTCGATCCATCGAACCTGAGCCCGAACCAGCGGCCCGACGCACCCACTATCTCCGGCAGTCGAAGCGGAGGAGACAACTCGCTCACCTGGACGATCCCGAGCGACCCGAATGACTCGGTGATCGGCTTCCGTATCTACCGCAACAACGGCGGTGCAGTCAACCCGATAACTGACCGAATTCTCTTCGCAGGAACGATTCCCGAGGGCGCTGACTCATTCTTTGACGTCAACGACCTTGCCAACTGCGACAGCCCGAACGTCGGGGCGACGTGCAGTTTCACCGACGTCGGTAGTCCCAGCTCCAATATGTATCGGGTCACCGCGGTTGATTCGGAGCTACTTGAATCCGACTACTCAAATCAAGCCCCATGATCAATCGAGTCGCCAAGCGACTGCGTGATGCGCGGGGCCACACCCTGATTGAACTCCTCGTCGCGAGCCTGCTGATGAGCGTGGTCATGGGTACGTTGATCGCCGCGCTCTTCTCCTTCACAAACTTCGTTCGTGGCGACGAAGCGGTGGCGAACACTCGTGACTCAATCCGCGCGATGATGGAATCGATGTCGCGTGAGATTCGCAGCGCCAATGCACTCGCCCCGAGTCCGAATGCAGAGCAGCGCGTCATCAGTCGCGGCGAAGCGAACGACATCATTTTCAAATACCGCTACCCCGCCTCTCCGACTGCGACGGGCAATCCGGCGAATATCTGGAATCTTCAGCGCGTGCGCTATTGCGTCGACCGCACAGAACCGACCAATCAGATTCTCTACAAGCAGGTTCAATGGTGGACGGGCATCGACCCCGGCGGCACTGCGAACAACTGGGCCGAATCGATGCTCCCCGACACGGCATGCCCCGCGCCGCATCAGGACCAGACTGGACCGGTGTTCGGCGGCAACCACGACGCCACGAAGTATCAACAGACCGTCCGACTCGCCGACCACATCGTCAACACCGCCGCGCAACCAGTATTCGTTTACAACAACGACGTCAACCGCACGCGCAACTACGCCGATCCGAACGTCCTCGCCAGCATCAACAACGTGCGCATCCAGTTCTACGTGAGCGACGAAAACGGTGCAACCGGGCCGTCCGGCGGAACTGCGCCGGTATCAGCGCGAAGAGTCGGCGCTGATCTTTCCACGAGCTTCTTCCTTCGCAATGTGAACCGGACACCGAACGCGGCTTTCTCGTATTCGAACAGTCCTGGCGGCGGAGTCGTACTCAATGCATCGACATCCACCGACCCCGATCTCGACACGCTCAAGTACGACTGGTATGTCGATGGTGTGAAGGTTTCAACCACTACGGACAAGCGCATCTACAACTACAACACGACAGTCAGCAACACCGTGTCGGGCGATCCACACACATTCAGACTGGTGGTCACCGACCCGGGACTGCTGAGCGATTCGATGGAGGTCTCGATCGATGTTCTTTGATCCCGCATTGCGCTTGGCGCGCCGCGCGCGCGCCCGGTTGGGCGATGAACGCGGATTTCTCTCGATCATGGCGGTCTCGATCCTGAGCGCAATGATGCTCGCGGGGCTCGCCCTCATGGCGCTCAACCAGCGAAATAACACGGCGTTGCGCAACGACCGATCGACCCAGACGGCGTATTCGATAGCTGAAGAAACGCTGAACGATCAGTTGCAGGCGCTTTCCCGCGGCTGGCCATCAAGCTCGGCCAGCGCGATGCCGGTCGAGTGCACTCAGGCCAATGCAAACACCGGCTGCCCCGACCCAGCAACGGTCGCGGCCACCTTCTCGACCACTCTTGCAGCGCAGAACGTCGTGGAATGGAAGGTCATGGTGCGCGACAACGTCGGCGCGCTCAAGGACGATTTTCAACTCGCAAGCATGAACCTTGGCTCGACCACAGGCTGCGCGGCGCCGTGCACCTGGGACGCCGGCGGCAACGCCAACGGCACCCCAGACAGCACACTTTGGGTCGTGGCGCAGGCATTCATCAAAACGGCGGGCTGCGCATCTTCGGGCGCGACCGGACCGTCGGGCAATCTGTCCGGCTGCGTACGCAAGCGCACGCTCCTCGCCCAGGCGAAGCTCGTTGAATCGAGCGTTGAGGTGCCTCGGAGCGTCGTGACCGCCGGCAAATTCAGCACCACCAACAAAGGCAACAAGGTCATCGTCGATGAGAACGGCTGCTGGAATGTGCCCGGTCAGTGCCCGCCAGGAGGCCTCAGCGGTGTGGGCGGAGCGGCTCCGATTCAGGTGCGCTGCGACTCGCCGAACCCCGGTTCTGCGAACGACCCCTGCCTCGGCTACAGCAGCAACAAGGGTCAGATCAGTCCGAACCTCGTGTCCGACAACTACCCCGACGCGCAGTTGATCACGCCTGACGAGCTCGAAATGCTGCGCTCATCGGCGCGTTCGGCCGGCACATACTTCACGACCTGCCCGCCATCCGCGGCGGGAAAAGTGGTGTTCATCGAGTTGGCAGTGTTCGCCACCTGTTCTTTCAGCAACGAAACTGCGAATTCCCACGCTGAGCCGGGTGCGTTGATCATCGCGAACGGCAAACTCGAACTCGGGGCCAACATGATCTATAACGGTCTTATTTACGCCGCCAACAACGTAGCGCCCTTTGATGCACCGGACGTCGTACACCTGAGCGGAAACGCCATTGTCCAGGGCGCCATTATGATCGAAGGGGACGGCGGCGTGTTGATCGGTCAGTCGAGCGGTCAGCAGCCGACGATCAACTTCGACGAGGCAGCGCTCAACTCGTTCCGAGGCGTCACCGGCGTCGGTATCGGCCAGAACACCTTCCGCGACCTCCCGACCACTGGCTGAGTTCGAGCCTCGCGGGCGGCGTGCGGGTCTTACGATCCGCGAGTGAATGTGTCGAGGTACCACTCGACGATGTCGTCTCCGACGAAGATCGCAATTGCGGCACCCAGCGACATGAACGGACCAAAGGGAATCTTCGTCTTTCGACCGGCCGCAACTCCTTTTTGCGCGATCACGCCCAGCCCGATGATCGTCCCGACCAGGAACGCGATGAACATCGCCGGAACAACGGCGCGGCCCAGATAGAGGCCGAGCACGGCCGCGTACTTGACGTCGCCGAATCCCATCCCCCGCGGATAGGCCAGAGCGACGACAAGCATCGCGACGAAGGAGATCACTGCCGCGAGCACCCAGGTCAGCCATTCGTCGGGATACGCCAACGCCATTGCCACCACCCCTGAGCAACCTGAAACGAAAAGGATCGCGTTCGGGATCAGTTGCGTCTCGATATCGGTCGCGGTCACCACTGTGAGGGTCACCACGAGCAGCGCCGCCGGCAACAGCTCGATCGACCAACCGAACTTGAGCCCTACGGCGGCGAGCAGCAGCGCGGTCGCAAGCTCAAGCGCCGGATACATCCAGGAGATACTCGCGCCGCAGCTACGGCAGCGTCCGCGCAGCAAAAGCCATCCCAGCACCGGGATGTTGTCGCGCGCTGCGATCTGCGTATTGCAACTGGGGCAGTACGAGCGCGAAGGACTCCACGGCGTCTCTCCCCTGGGCAGCCGGTAGGCCACGACCGTAAGGAAGCTTCCAATCGGGAGTCCGAAAACAAAAAGGACCGCCGCGAGGAGGATGTCTGAGGGAGCTGAACCCATCTGGCGGGTATTAGTACCTGCGGCTTCGGTCGTCGCGGACCCGGCCCTCGGCCGGCTACCAACTTCCCGAGAGCGGGCAGGCGCCCACCTCCGGCATGCTGCACGCGCGCTCGGTCACTCCGTCGGGTTGCATATTGATCGCGAAGACGTTGCCACTGGGCGAGGATGCGGAAATGCAGTATCCGCCGCCGGCACCCGGGTCAGTGCCCGAGCACGCCGCCGTTCCCGGAGAGTTTGGAGCGCCCGCGCCGAGCGTCTCCGACGGACCACACTTGGTCGGCGTTATCGCCGGTTCATAGACCTGCAGCGCCGCAACCGTCCCCCCTGAGAACGCGTTGTGATCCAGGTAGTACGCGGCCATCGCAGTTTGCATCGTCCGGACCATCACCTTGGCGCAGGCATCCTGCCCCTTGGTTCTTTGGTTCAGGAAGGACGGGATCGCGATCCCGGCGAGTATGCCGATGATCAGAATTACGACGAGGAGTTCGATCAGCGTGAAGCCCTGCTCGCCGGAGCGCGCGGTCGGCGAAGCGACTTTCGAGTTATGGACCATGAGTATTTGTCGGCAGAGCGACGCTGAGTATTGAACCTAAGGTGCTGAACCCATGGACAAACATCCGATCGGCATAAAAAAAGGGCGGGCCCGAAGGCCCGCCCGCAATGCTGACTCAAATGAGTCGGATCTATCTACCAGGTGCCGTTGGCACACGCGCCGCCGTTGCCCGAATCGCCGCTGCCTCCAGCGCCCGAGCCGCAAGTGCGTGTGATTGCGCCCGCAGCTGATCGATTGATCATGAAGGGGCGGCCGGTGCCAGGTGTCGTCGTGCCAGCTGCTGACGTGGCGAGCACGCAGTAGCCGGTACTTGGGTTTCCGCCGCAAGCGCTACCACTAGCGGTGTCACCACCGGTCGCCACCGTCGTGTTGGTACCACACTGGCCGTTCGTGACCTGGCTCTCGATCGTGGTGAGCGCCGCCGGCGATCCACCGGTGTACGTGTTGTTGTCGACGAAGTATGTCTCCATCGCAGTCTGCATCGTGCGGGCCATCGACTTCGCACATGCATCCTGACCCTTCTCACGCTGGTTGAGGAAAGAAGGAATGGCGATCGCGGCAAGAATGCCGATGATCAGAATCACGACGAGGAGTTCGATCAGAGTGAATCCCTCTTCGCTCTCCACGCGATTACGCATCTTTGTGAACATAATGATTTGCTCCTGTTTTCTTTACGGAATTGCCCGCATTTGGGATTCGTTGACGTGGAGCAAATCCACATTCCCCGAACCTGGGCGCTGTCCTGTCGCGATGGTTATCGGCGCGGACCCCCGGCTCCTTGACCTAGGTGCGCGGCCTGATGGACATATGTTTGACAGATTGCAGACTCGCCAGTGGCGCGTCCGCATCCGCCGAGAAAAGGGGCTATTGAATCTTGTCGTAGACCTTGAACATCGGCATATACATCGCGATCACGATGAAGCCGACGATGCCACCGACGAAGACGATCATCACCGGCTCAAGGATTGATGTCAGCGCCTTGACCGCGGCATCGACTTCGTCCTCATAGAAGTCAGCGACTTTGCTGAGCATCTGGTCCAGAGCACCAGTCTCCTCGCCCGAGGCGATCATGTGCCCGACCATCGAGGGAAAGACTGGAGATGCTTTGAGTGGGTCGGAAATCGATCCGCCTGTCTCGACCGAATGAGTGACCGACGTCATCGCCTGGGTGAGCTCGTTGTTGCCGGCCGTGCGTCCGGCGACATCGATGCACTCGAGAATCGGCACGCCCGCAGCAGTCAGCGAAGCGAATGAGCGCGACCAGCGCGCCAGCGCCACCTTGTGGATGATCGTGCCGATCTTGAACGGGATTCGCAGCAGAATCTTGTGCCACTGCGCCTTTCCGCGCTCCGTCGCCCTCCAGCGGTTGAAGCTGTACCAGAAGAGCGGCGGGCCAAAAATCAGGATGTACCAATACTTCTTGATCGCGTCAGACGCGGCCACAGTCACCTTTGTGATCGGCGGCAAGTCGCCTCCGAGGTCCGCGAAGATGCCGGCGAAGACCGGCACGAGAAAGGTCAGCAGTGCGATCAACACGACGAATGCGAAGGCCGTGATGAAAGCCGGGTACATCATCGCCGACTTGACCTGCCTGCGCAGTGATGCGTCCTTTTCAAGCTGTAGGGCAACTCGTTGCAGGGTCTCCTCGAGGATTCCTCCGGACTCACCCGCGCGGACCATTGCGATATAGAGCTCATTGAAAGTGTCCGGGTATTCCTCCAGCGCATCGCCGAACGATGAACCGGATTCAATCGCGTCGCGGACGCCAGCCACGTGTTCCTTCAGCAGCTCGTCGTCGGTCTGTTCTTCGAGGATGTATAGCGCGCGAAGAAGCGGCATGCCCGAGTCAATCATCGTCGAGAGCTGGCGCGTGAAGACGACCATCGAGCCCGTCTTGACCTTCTTGAAGCGTCCGAAGAGGTCGCCGATATCGGTGTTCTTCTGCTCGCTGATCGTAAGGACGATCAGGCCCTTGCCGCGCAGGTGTTCTGAGGCGCCGAGCGTGTTCTCGGCTTCGATCTCGCCTTCAACTGAGTTCCCGCCGTGCGGGTCGATTGCCTTATATGCGTATGCGCCCATCTGTGAACCCTTCCAGCCCTAAGAAACTGCCTGCACGGATCGACCGTCTGAGCCAACTCCGCCCAGCAGTCGGCGGAGCTCGTTGGGAGTTGACGAGCGCGTCTCGGCCAGCGACTGGGTGATCACGCCCCTGCGCACCAGATCCGCGAGCGCGGAGTCCATTGTCTGCATGCCGTGCGCGCCACCGGTCTGGAGCACCGAGTAGATCTGGTGCGTCTTGCCTTCACGGATGAGGTTGCGAATCGCCGGGGTCGGGAGCATCACCTCGCAGACGCAGACACGACCGGTGCCGTCCGCGCGCGGAAGCAGCTGCTGCGTGACAACGCCTTGCAGCGCCATCGACAACTGGACACGAATCTGAGACTGCTGGTCCGCAGGAAAAACGTCGATGACACGGTCGATCGTCGAGGCAGCGTCCTGGGTGTGAAGCGTGCCGAAGACCAGGTGGCCGGTCTCTGCTGCGGTGAGCGCCGTAGAAATTGTCTCGAGGTCTCGCATTTCGCCGACGAGGATCACGTCAGGGTCCTGACGCAGCGCAGCGCGTAGACCGAGTGCAAAACTCGGCGCGTCCGTACCGATCTCACGCTGGTTGACGATGCACTTCTTGTGCCTGTGGAGGAACTCGATCGGGTCTTCGATCGTCAAGATGTGGTCGGAGCGCGTCATGTTGATCTCATTGATCACTGCCGCGAGCGACGTCGACTTTCCTGATCCCGTAGGACCGGTCACGAGCACCAGACCGCGTGGTTTGTGCGTGAAATCGTGAATTACCGGCGGCAGTCCAAGGTCTTCAATCGACTTGATGTCGCTTGGAATCAGGCGGAATGCGGCGCTCAGCGCGTTGCGCTGGAGAAAACAGTTGATGCGGAAACGCGCCAGGCCCGGCACCGAGTAGGCAAAGTCGAGCTGAAGGTTTTCCTCGAGGCGCTGACGCTGGTCGTTGCTCAGGATGCCGTAGATGATCAGCTGCGTCTGATTGGGCGTGAGCGGCGAGTAGCCCTCCAACGGAGTAAGCGTGCCCTTCTCGCGCAAGGTCGGCGGGGCGCCGGCCGTGATGTGGAGGTCGGAGGCACCGCGTTCGACCATCTTGGTGATGATGTCGGCGAAATCCAGAGCTTCTTCGTGTGCTTCCATGGTTATCCGGTTCTGGGCGCAACCGCGCCGTTGAATGGTTCGTCCGCGATCTTCGTGATGGACGCTTCGGGCCGGGCGGAGATCCGGCGGTCGCAGCGGCTCCCTCTGGTCTCGCGCCCGATGCGCAGCTTGAAGGAAACAGTCTTCGGTTCGTTGTCGGCAGGAGCAGGCATTCCCCTTAGCCGCGAAACCAGCCGAAATCGCCCTTGCGTGGGATCACAGGACACCGGTGACACGCGACACCTCCTCGACGGTCGTTGCTCCCTCAATAATTTTGTTCAGGCCCGCCATTCGCAACGTGTCCATCCCCTCATCGATTGCCTGATCCTCGATCTCCTGGCTGTTGGCCCGTTCGAGGATCATCGAGGTGATCGCGTCGCTGACCGGGAGTACTTCGTAAAGACCAACACGGCCCTTGTAGCCGTTTGAGCAGCGCGGACAACCGACTGCCTGCATCACCTGGACGTCCTTCTCGGCCGCGAATCCGCTGGCGCGCAACTGCTCGGCGCTCAAGGTCACGGGCGTCGCGCACTGCGTACAGACTCGGCGAGCCAACCGCTGATTCACGACGACCTCGAGCGAAGTCGCCGTGAGGAAGGGCTCAACCCCCATTTCTGTCAGCCGTGTCACCGTTGTCGCAGCGGAGTTTGTGTGCAGGGTCGAGAGCACGAGGTGACCGGTCAGCGCCGCTTCAATGGCGATATTTGCCGTCTCAGAGTCGCGGATTTCTCCGACCATGATGATGTCGGGATCCGAGCGAAGCGCGGCCCTCAGGCCGGCTGCGAAGGTCAATCCGGCTTTGTTGTTGACGTTGACCTGCGAAATGCCCTGAAGCTGATATTCCACGGGGTCTTCAATCGTCAGGATCGAGCGCTCGATGGTGTTGAGCTGGTTCACCGCGGCATAGAGCGATGTCGTCTTACCGGAACCGGTCGGACCGGTCACCAGAACCGCGCCGTAGGGGCTCATGAATCCCGTTTTGAAGCGCTCTCCCGCTTTGCCGGTCATGCCCAGGTCGTCGAAGGTGAGCTGCGTCGAGGATTTGTCGAGGATACGGATGACGACCTTTTCGCCGAAGACGCTCGGCAGCGTGACGACGCGCAAGTCGACAGCGACCTGGCCGACGCGCAGGGCGATGCGTCCGTCTTGCGGTACGCGCTTTTCGGCGATGTTCATGTCGGCCATGATCTTCAGGCGGCTGGTCATGCCGCTGACCATCTTGCGCGGGACGGTCGTTGCTCGCTGAAGCACACCGTCCACGCGGAATCGAACGCGCATCTCGCGGCCCTCGGGCTCAAAATGGAGGTCCGATGCACCGACGGTGACCGCTTGCACGAGGATCGAGTTGATCAGCTTTACGACCGGCGCGTCGTTTGCGGACTCCTTGACGTCGTGGGTTACGGCCTCTGGCTCGTCATCGTCGTCGTCGAACGCCTGCGTGACGGCGTCGTCGAGGTTGGAAAGTCTCGTGAATGCGCCCGCGAGGTCATCTGGAGCCGCTACTGCGGGGCGAAGCTCCTTTCGCAGGATCAGCTTGAGATCGTCGAGCGCGAGGACGTTCGCGGGGTTCGCCATCGCGATCAGCACTGAACCGTCTTCGTACTGGCGTACTGGCAGCGCCTCGTATGCCTTTGCCTTCTCCGCGCTGATCAACGTCGCAACGGCCATATCGATCTCGAAGGTGGCGAGATCGATGTAGTTGATGCCGAACTTTTCTGCCGTCGCGCGTGCGATCTGGTCGGTGCTGACGACGCTGTCGGCCATCAGGACCTGCTCGGGCGTGATCCCCTGCGCCTGGGCCTTGGCCACGGCCGATTCCAGGTGCAGCGAGCCGACGAATCCCAGGCGCACGAGCGCGTCGAGCACCGTCGGCGGTGTTCTACCTGCCTGTTTCAGGGTCGGAGCGAAGAGACCGGGCACGCCGGTGTTGCCATCAGCCGGCCGCTGAGGTTGCTGGGCAGCGGCAGCGCTACGCGCGGCGGCCATGTTCTCGACCTGGCCGGCCTGTTGCTGCGGGGTCATCTGCCGCACACCCGGCTGCTGCTGCGGAGCTTGAGCCGGTTTCTGTTGTGCGGACTGCCCAATCCGTGGGATGTTTGGATCGTCAGCCATGACTTTCCATCAGGCTCTGAGCGCCTGCGGATCCATGTTCTCTTTTCAGTTCGCGAACTTGAGGGGTCGACCGAATGGCCAACATCGACTGAAATATCGGCTGAACCGGGCTTTTACTTGATGGAGTCCAGGCCCTAGCGGCTTGAACCCGTGGTCAAAGCCGCGCGCATCGCCTGCAACGGCGCTGGGCGATCGAACCAGATCGCAAAACTCAGGGCGCCTTGACGAACGAGCAGTTCGTTGCCGTCCACGACCGTGAGGCCATGCGCTCGCGCGGCCGTGGTGAGCGGGCTACCGCCCTCGCGATAGACAAAGTCGACGATCGTAGTTTCAGACGAGATCCTGGCCAGATCGAGACCCAGCGCAGTGAGGGCTGCGTCTTCGTCGCTGCCGGCGTCCATCCCTACGGCGGTGGCGTTGACAATCAGTCCAAATCCCGCTCCCCCAACGGTGTCGAACGCGACCGCCACGTTCAGATCGTCTGCGAGCTTGGCGGCACGCGCGCTCGTGCGATTGTGAACGGATACGTCGGCCCCGGCATCCTGCAGTGCCCACGCAGCCGATCTGGCGGTCCCGCCGGCGCCGAGCACGAGGACCTGAAGCCCGGCCACCGGGCGATCAATCGCGTCAATCAAACCCGTCGCGTCGGTGTTGGCTGCGTGGATCCTGCCACTCTCGAAGGTCAGCGTGTTGGCAGCTCCAGTTGCTTCGACCTCAGGTGAAACTTCGTCAGCGAGCGCTGCCGCGGCATGCTTGTGCGGGATCGTGACGTTGATCCCGACAAAACCGGAACCTGGCAGGGCGCGAACGGTCTCGTCGAACAGTTCGGGCGGAATCGGAAGAAGCTGGTACTCAGCGTCGAGGCCGAGTTCGGCGTATGCAGCCTCATGCATCTGCGGTGAGCGGCTGTGGGCAACCGGATAACCGGTGACGCCGAACCGCATCGGTGTCGCGACCTCAAC
The DNA here is from genome assembly GCA_051306435.1 of Solirubrobacterales bacterium. Lineage (GTDB taxonomy): Bacteria > Actinomycetota > Thermoleophilia > Solirubrobacterales > JACPNS01 > JACPNS01. Next base: position 50,051 of record JBPPNF010000053.1, read on the forward strand.
AGCCACTTGGCTGCTCGCCTCCGGCCTTTTCGCGCGCCGCGTTGTAGCGATCTGCCGCGGCCTGAAACTCTTCAAAAGTCTTGGTGAACGTGTGTCTGCCGGGCTTGCAGGGGTTGGCCACGTAGTAGAGATAATCGGTTGAGGCTGGCCGCGCGGCGGCCTTCATCGCGGCGAGCCCGGGACTCCCGATCGGGCCCGGAGGTAGGCCCTGGTTCATGCGGGTGTTGTACGGCGTGTCTTTCTGAAGCACGGAGTTGGTGAGTGGCTCGGTCCAGTTGCGCGTCTCAAAGCGGCTGGTGGCGTCGATGCCGAGTGGAATGCCGGCCTTCAGTCGGTTGTAGATCACGGCGGCGACCACTTTGCGCTCGCGCGCAACAGATACCTCGCGATCGATCAGCGAGGCAATCGTCACGACATCGAAGACCGAGAGGTTTTTCTTCTTGGCGTACCGCATGTTCACTGAAGCGATGTTGCGTTTGAATGCCGTGACCTGCTGCGGGACGAGCTTGTTCACGTTAGAGGCCTGGGGGAGCTCGTAGGTCGCCGGGAAAAGAAATCCTTCGAGACTCCTCGTCCCAGCGGGCGCGCCGTACCGCCGCAGATTGATCAGGAGACTCGATTTGGTGGCAGCCATGTAGTCGCCATTCAGTCCCAGACCCGCTACGAGTTGGTCGGTCTCCCATCGGGAGCGTCCCTCGGGTATCGAGATGGTCGTGCTGCCCGCGTTGGGGCCCTTGGCAAGCAAATCTATTGCCGCGCCGTAACTCATTCCCTGGCCAAATACATATCGTCCGGCCTTGAACTCCTCGGTCTTCCCCGACCACTTTGCGCGCCAGCCGAAGCTGCGCGCGCTGGAGATCACTTTTTTGGCGGCAAGCAGGTCGCCGATGGCGGGGACTTCGCTGCCCTTGGGAATCGTGACCGGGATCATGCCGGTTCCCTTGCCGTCACCCGAGAACGGCTGGAAGACGCTCAGCACGAACCAGCCGCCGACGATCACGATCGCGAGCAGAACGAAGATGAAGATATTGCGCGCCATGTGAGCATGCGAGACGCGTTGCGGCGGCGGAGGAGGCGGCTCAAAGTGGTCTGCTAAATGCTGAGGATGATCCTCGATCAGCGCGGAAACGGGGTCGAACTGTTGCGATTCGAACTGGCCGTCCCACTCGGGCGGTGGCTGAGGGGGCTCTGGCTCTACCGAATCAGCGCCTGGAGGCAGCGGGGGCAACGGCAACGGCTCGTCGCGCTCGGCGGCGCGCTTTCGCTGTCGCTCCAGCCTCGCGCGCTCGCGCTCTTCCTCTGATCGACTGTCTCGGCTCAACTTGGATCTTTCGCGGATCGGTTCATCTCGAGATATTCCTCAAGCAGGTGCGCTGCGGCCAGCGAATCCTCGTCCGAGGTCGCCCCAGCAGCAAGGCTCGCCTGCGCGAGCCTGGTCGTGAAGCGCTCGTCATAAAACTCGACCGGTACGTCGATTTCAGCAGCGAGCCTACCGGCGAAGGAGCGCACGGATGCAGCTTGCTCGCCCTCTTCCCCGCTCTGCAGACGCGGTAGCCCGATCAGAATGAGTTCGGCCTCGAGCTCCGCGATCAGTGCCACGAGCTGCGCGCGGCCATCCTTTGAGTCCGGTTGCTTGATCGCGCCGATCGGTCGCACCAGTGTCCCGCTCGGGTCGCTTATCGCGCAACCGCAGCGCGCGCTTCCGTGGTCGAGCGCGAGTACGCGCATTCGCAGCTATCCCGCTGCTGCAGCGATCGCTGCGCGCACGGCGTCGAGCGCCTCTGGGAGCTTCGCGGCGTCTTTGCCTCCGGCCTGGGCGAGGTTGTCCTTGCCGCCGCCGCCGCCGCCGAGGGTCTCCGCAGCGAGCTTGGCGAGCGCTCCGGCTTTCACCCCTGCCTCGACCGCGGACGGCTGCGCGATCGCAACAACCTGCACGCGGCCTTCGATCGATGCCCCGAGCACAACGACATCCGCAGAGAACTTGTCGCGCAGGCGTTCACTCAGGGAACGAAGGTCCTTGACCGCGTCGGCGCCGATCGCGTCGCCATCGAGCGGAGCGACCAGAACGTTCAGCCCACCGATCTGTGCGGCCTGCCCTCCGAGCTCGTTGATCAATTCCTCGCTCACGCCAGCGCCTGCGGATTTCGCCTTCTGAAGATCTTTGAGCTTTGCTTCGCGATCAATCACCGCGCCGAGGGCCAGATCTGGCCGCGTGCGGAGCTGATCGGCGATCGCCTTGAGTTCGCGTTCGCGTTTGCGCAGCTGATCGGCGGCAGCGGGACCCGCGAGCGCCTCGATGCGACGAACGTTCGCCGCGCTTGACGTCTCCACAGCAATCGTGAATACACCGATCTCGCCGGTCGACTGCACATGGGTGCCGCCGCAGAGTTCGCGCGAAACCGCGACAACGCCGTCGCCAACTTCGACCATGCGCACCTGGTCGCCGTACTTCTCCCCGAACAGCGCCATCGCGCCAAGGTCCTCGGCGGCGGCCTTCGTGGTCACGACGGCATGGACATCGTGATTTTCGGCGATCCACCCGTTGACACGTTCTTCGACGGCAGCGACATCCTCGGCCGACATCGGGGCGCCATGGGTGAAGTCGAATCGCAACTTGTCCGGCCGCACGGCGGAACCTGCCTGGCGAACGTGAGTGCCGAGACGTTCGCGCAGCGCAGCGTGCAAAAGGTGCGTGGCGGTGTGATGCGTAGCGGTCGCGAAGCGCGCGTTCTTGTCGACCTTCGCAGTGACCTGCTGGCCCGCGACGAACTGCCCCTCGGTCATCTTTACTGCGACGACCTGGTCGTCACCAACTCGGAACACGTCGACGACATCGGCCGACGCGCCATCGGCGCTGAGGGACCCGTGGTCGGACACCTGGCCTCCGCCTTCGGCGTAGAAGACGCTTTCGGCGAGTTTCACGAGGATCTCCTCGTCGTCGCTGCCCGGTCGCGGCTCTGCCGAGATCACGCTTGTCGAGTGTTCAAGATCGGCGTAGCCGACGAACTCGGTCTGGCGACCGGCCTCGCGCGCAAACTTCTGGATCGCTTCGTGCCCGCCCGAGTCAACGTCGGCCTTCGAGCCCGAGCGCGCGCGGTCACGCTGCTGATCCATCAGTTCCTCGAAGCCCTCGTCGTCAACCGACAGGCCTTCGAGGCCGAGCAACTCCTTGGTCATGTCATAAGGAAATCCAAAAGTGTCATGCAGCTGAAAGGCATCTGCGGCATCGATCCAGGATGTCTGGGACTTCTTCGCATCTGCGATCAGCTGGTTCAAGAGATCGGTTCCCTGCGCCAACGTGCGGCCAAATCCTTCCTCCTCCGCCCTGGCCCATTGGAGGATCGCGTCCTTCTGCGTGTGCAGCTCTGGGTACGGGCCGCCCATCACTTCGATCACGCGGTCCGCAAATGGCACGAGCGAACGCTCAAGACCAAGCGCGCGGCCCTGCTGAATGGCGCGGCGCATGATGCGGCGCAGCACGTAGCCGCGGTCCTCGTTTGACGGGACGACGCCGTCGGCGATCAGAAAGGCCATCGATCGCGAGTGGTTGGCGAGCACGCGCATCGCGCGAGTATCTGCGGGATCCTCGAGGTATGTCTTGCCGGAGAGCTCCTGGCACAGTTCAATCAGCGGCCAGAAGTTGTCTGTCTCGTAGACGGATGGCTTGTTCTGAAGGATCGCCGCCATGCGTTCGAGTCCCATGCCGGTGTCGATGTTCTTGGCCGGTAGCTCGGAAACCTTGTTGCCTTCGTCCAGCTCGTACTGCATGAAGACGAGATTCCAGAACTCCAGGAAGCGCTCGGAGTCGTCGCCGGGAAGGTCGTCTGGACCACCGAAATCGAGGCCGCGATCAAGGTAGAGCTCACTGCACGGGCCGCACGGGCCGACGGGACCGGCCTGCCAGAAGTTGTCCGAGCGACCGAGGCGAACAATCTGCGAATCCGGCACTCCGTGCGCCTGCCAGTAGCCGATGGCGTCTTCGTCCGCGCCAAGGCCGAGTTCTTCGTCGCCGCCAAAGACGGTCATCCATACCTGTTCGGGCTTGAACCCGAATCCGTCAATCGCCAGGCGGTAGCCGAAGTCGATCGCCTCCTCCTTGAAGTAATCGCCAAAGCTGAAGTTGCCGAGCATCTCGAACATCGTCAGGTGCCGGGCGGTCTTGCCCACCTCGTCCATGTCTGTCGTGCGAAAGCATTTCTGAACGCTGGTCAGTCGCGTGCGCGGCGGAGTCTCCTGGCCGCGGAAGTACGGCTTGAATGGCTGCATACCGGCAGTGGTGAGCAGCACCGAAGCATCCATTTCGGCGGGAACCAGCGAAGCGGAGGGCACTCGCAAGTGCCCCTCCTGCTCAAAGAACGACAGGTATGTCTCGCGGATCTCGTCGGAGTTCATCGGCCGGTAGTTTGGCATCTGCCGTCGGCGCTTTACGTGCAATCGTCGCCCAGCCGACGACGGCATCCCCGCGCATCAGACTGGCGATCTGCCCCGGCGCTGCGCCGTCCACCGGTCTTTCAAGCTCAACGTAAATTTCGCGATGCCGGCCCGCGACTGCCTCACTGGCGATGCGGCATGCAACAGGGCGGTTGCGGTAGCGCAGTTTCACGCTGTCGACCTCTCGCGCGTCGCGCAGCAATCGCACTCCGATCAGCCGCACGGCGTTCGTCTGCAGTTGCTCGATCGGACCAACGGTCACCACGTTTGAGGAGGCGTCGACGTCGAGCACGTAGAGCGGTCGCGGCGCGGCGACTCCCAGCCCGCGGCGCTGGCCGACGGTGTACTTGTAAGCCCCGCGATGGCGGCCAAGCTCGTGACCCTGCGCATCACGGATCGGGCCCGGCTCCTCTCCGCGACCGCCGTGGCGTTCGATGAATCCGTCGCGTCCGATGCCGGCCAGAAAGCAGAGGTCCTGGCTCTCTGGTTTTTCAGCAACCGCGAGTCCAGCAGCGCGCGCGAGCTCACGCACCTGAGGCTTGATCAACGCCCCAAGTGGAAACTCGAGGTGATCGAGCAGCCGCGGTTCGACCGCGGCGAGCATGTATATCTGATCCTTGTTTTCGTCTGCAGCGGCGGAAAGCAGCGGGCCGTGCTCGTCACGCTCGATCCGCGCGTAGTGCCCGGTCGCGAGCGTATTCGCGCCGAGGCGCGTGCGCAGATCATCCAAGGCGTCGAAGCGGACGTGTCCGTTGCAACCGACACAGGGATTGGGCGTAAGGCCGTCGTCGAACGCGGCCAAATACGGGTCGACCACGCCCTTCCGGAACGGATTTCGCAGGTCAACAGTGAAGTGCGGCATGTCCAGCTCGTGGGCCAGGCGACGAGCCAGCGTGACGGCCTGCGGCGAACAACAGCTCGCAGTTCCGTCTGTCGCGGGGTCATCCCAGAGCTGGAGGGTCACGCCTACGGCCTCGCGACCCTGATCGCTCAACAACTGCGCCGCAACGGCACTGTCGACCCCGCCGCTGAGCGCGACCAACACCCGATCGTCCGCTGGCTGAAGCAACTGATCGTCGTTGACCGCGATGACCGCGCCGAGCGCGCGATGCAGAGCCTCCTCGGCGAGCACCGCGACATGGGCGCGTTCAGCTGAGAGTCCGCCGAGCGCTGCGTCGACTTCGTCCCGGCCGATGCGGGCGACGACAAGCAATCCAGCTCCGGTTGCGAGTTCCACAACGGCGCTCCCGGCGGCGCTGAGCGCGGCGCAACCCTCTGCTTCGAACCCGACGGCCGTCACGACGCCCGCCTCGACGGTTACGCCGATCGTCAGCATGTCGCCGCAGGCCGAGCCCCCGGCGGCGCCGAGCGCGGCATCATCGGGCAAGGCGTTACGCCCGCGCGGTGAGGAAACGTGGTCCTCGAAAGGTGAAAATGGATCAAACATCTCGCTTGAAGCGAGAGTATTCGAACGGGTTTCAGCTACTGCCGGCCAGGCGCTTGATGTGGGAGTACAACGCAGTCGCGTCGATGTAGCCCTGCCAGGAGTCGGCCTTCTTCTTGTAAAGCATCACGAGTCCGGGTGTCTGAGTGACGTCGGCCGCCTGAGCGATGCCGTCGTACTTGGACTTGTTCGAGATATCTTCGCGAACGACGACCATGCGCTTGCCGTACTCGCTCTTCACCTTGTTGACGGAGTCGTTGGTGCGTTCGTCGTCCTTGCCCTGCTTCTCCCAGAAGAAGATCACCACGATCTTGCCCTCGCTGAGTGGCTCGTAGATCGTCAGCGGCATTCCAGCGGCTTCTGCCTTGGCGATCAGCTTCTTGCGGCGTTCCTCGGCCGTGCTGATTTTGCGCTCGGCCGAACCGGTCGCGCCGGTCGCGCCGGTCGCCTTTGTAGCGCCGGTAGCGGTGGCGCCGGTCGCTGAGGTCGCCGCGGCGTTCACCGGTGGCGGCACTTCGTCTTCGGAGCCGCTCGCTTGGAAAAGCAGAAAACCGCCCACGAGAATTGCGCCAACGAGGGCGATCAGAACGGGACGTGAAATTTGGATGTCGCGCATGAGCTGCTTCAACTTCTTTCAGACGAAGGCGGAGTCTTCAGATGCCGGATCGACAGAAACCGCCCAAGCCTTTAGTCCTTGCAGCTCAGTCGTCCTCGAACTCGATCAATTCACGCGCGGCGAACTGGTCCTCTTCGGGGTGAGTACGCAGCGCGATATCGCCCCCGCCCCACTGATCAAGCGGCCAGTCACTCGTGATTTCCGCAGCGAACCCCGATTCGCGGAGCTGCTGGCAGAAGGCCATCGCGATGTCCAGCTGTTCGAAGTCGCCGACGATCGGCCAGTCGTCGTAGACGGGCTCGCCGACGCGCAGGACGATCTTGCCGGTGCTCGGCAGCTTGCGGCGCCGAAACAGCGCGTTCATGTCAGACGTTGTCGGAGTCGGGTTTTGGTGCCGTTGAGACGATGTGCAGATCGCGGATCTGCTGCTCGTCCACGCCGGCCGGCGCGCCGGTCAACGGGTCCGCGCCGGTCTGGCTCTTGGGGAAGGCGATCGCGTCGCGGATCGAATCGGCGCCCGCCAGAAGCGCCACGAGTCGGTCGAGTCCGATCGCGAGACCGCCGTGCGGCGGCGCCCCGTACTTCAACGCTTCGAGCAGGAACCCAAAGCGCTGCTCTGCCTCCGCGCGATCGATTCCGATGATCTCGAGAACCTTCTCCTGCACCTCGACGGTGTTGATACGGATTGATCCGCCGCCGATCTCCCAGCCGTCCATCACGATGTCGTAGGCGCGCGAGCCGAGGTTCTCCGGATCGTCGAGGTCACCTTCAGGCGCGGTGAACGGGTGATGGAGCGGCGTCCACGCCTGCGCGTCGTCGTCGAACTCGAGCATCGGGAACTCGGTGATCCAGACCAGGCGGTGCTCCCCGAACGGGATCAGATTGAAATCGCGGGCGAGGCGCTCGCGCAGTGCGCCCAGCGCGCCGGCGGCGGTGTTCTTCTTGGCGTCCGCGACCGCGAGGATCACGTCGCCCACTTCGGCGCCCATCGCTGCCGTTGCGGCCGTGATCTCTTCGGCCGACAGGAACTTGGCGATCGGCGAGCGCCAACCACCGTCCTCCTCGACGAAAGCCCAGACAAGTCCGCCGGCGCGGTGGCCCTTGACGAACTCGGTCAGTTCGTCGAGATCAGTTCGTGAGAGCTCGCGCCTGCCTGCGTTGATCGCGCGGACGGTGCCGCCTCCGGTGAGGACGGAGTTGAAGACCTTGAACTCGCTTGCGGCGAACACTTGATCGAGGTTCTTGATCTCGAGGCCGTAACGAAGGTCAGGCGCGTCCTTGCCGAAGCGTTCCATCGCCTCGTCGTAACACATGCGCTCGAACGGAGCCTCGACGAAGATGCCCGCATCTGCCAGCACTTTCTTCAGAACCGTTTCGGTGATCGCGATGACGTCTTCCTCCTCGACGAATGACATCTCGAGGTCGAGCTGGGTGAATTCAGGCTGACGGTCGGCGCGCAGGTCCTCGTCGCGAAAGCAACGGGCGATCTGGAAGTAGCGTTCAAGACCGCCCATCATCAGCAACTGCTTGTAGAGCTGCGGAGACTGCGGCAACGCGTACCAGCCGCCGGGCTTCACGCGGCTCGGAACGAGGTAGTCGCGGGCGCCCTCGGGCGTCGGGCGCGTCAGGTTGGGCGTCTCAACTTCGAGGAAGTCGTGCTCGTCGAGCACGCGGCGGATCGTCTGGGTCACGCGGTGGCGAAGCTTCAGGTTGGGGGTGATCGTGCCGCGACGAAGGTCGAGGTAGCGGTACTTCAGGCGCAGAGATTCGTCGACGTGGCCGTCCTCGTCGACCGGGAACGGCGGAGTCTCTGAGCGGGCGAGAATCTCGATCGATGCCGCCTGGAGCTCCAGGTGACCGGTCGGCAGCGCCGGGTTGACGACGGCTTCGTCGCGCTTGATCAGCTTGCCCCTGACCGTGATGACGTCCTCGGCGCGCAGCGTGCCGGCGGCTTCGTGTGCGGCGGCGGCAAGCTCGGGGTGAAAGACGATCTGAATGATCCCGCTGCGGTCGCGCAGGTCGATGAAGACAAGTCCGCCGTGGTCGCGGCGGCGGTGCGCCCAGCCGCTGACCTGAATCTCCTTGCCGATCGGCTGCTCGATGGCGCCGGTCGCCCAGGTGTCGCGGTAGGCGTTCTTGCGCGGGACGCCCAGGACTTCGTGGCGGTCGTTCATTTTCCAGCCCCGGCCAGCACGCGCTCTGCGATGCGGTCGTGGTAGTCGCCAGCCGTCAGTCCGTCCAGTTCGATCTGCTCCCCCGTGTCCATGCGCTTCACGGCCGCATCGTATTGGCCGCGCTCACCTCCGAAGATGACGAGCGATTTTGCGCCCACGCGCGAGGCAGCTTTGAGCTGCCCCTTCATCGAGCGTCCGGCGAGTTCGATCTGCGCCGACAGGCCGTGCACTTCGCGCAGCTTCAGCAGCAGTGCGAACGCTGCGGCGCGGTCAGCGCCGGCGTCGAGCGCGATGTACGCCGCCGGGCTGTCCGGCTGCGGGACCTCGGCTTCGGCGGCCGCGAGAATGCGTTCGATCCCTGCCGCCCAGCCGATTCCGGGGGTCGCCGGGCCGCCGAGCATCTCGACCAGGCCGTCGTAGCGACCGCCCCCGCCGACGCCCGACTGCGCACCGAGCTTGTCGGAGGTGAACTCAAAAAGAGTGCGCGTGTAGTAGTCGAGCCCGCGAACGAGTGTCGTGTCGACCTCGTATGTGACGCCCGCAGCGTCGAGCAGCGCGAGGACATCGTCAAAGTGCGCGCGGTCCTCTGCGGAGATGCTCTCGAGCAGGCGCGGGGCGTCGGCCATCACGGCCTGCGTGCCCTCGTGCTTTGCGTCGAACGCGCGCAGCGGGTTCAGCTCGATCCGCGCAGCGACGTCTTCTGAGAGCATGCTCTCGTGCTCGCGCAAGTAGGTCTTCAGGGTCTCGGAGTATGCGGCGCGCTCCGGCCCGGAGCCGAGCGTGCCGATCCGCAGGCGCGCGCTCGTGACCCCGGCGCGCTCAAGCAGTCGCGCGGCGAGCGCGATCGATTCGGCATCGAGCACCGGGTCGTCGCTGCCCAGCGCCTCCGCGCCGATCTGGAAGAACTGGCGGAAGCGACCGGCCTGCGGTGCTTCCTGTCGGAAGAACGGGCCTTCGTACCAGAGCTTCACCGGCTGGGGAAGCTTGTGCATGCCGTGCTCGACATACGCGCGGCAGACCGGCGCAGTGCCCTCCGGGCGCAGCGTGATCGAGCGCTCGCCCTGATCCGTGAACGTGTACATCTCCTTGCTGACGATGTCGGTCGACTGACCGACGCCACGGGCGAACAGCGCGGTGTCCTCGAAGATCGGCGTGTCGATCCGCCCGTAGCCAGACCGGACGAACAGTGGCGAGGCGATCTGATCGATCAGCCTCTCGCGCAGCGCTGCGGAATCCGGCAGTACGTCGAAGGTCCCGCGCGGGGCCTGGAGTTTCTCGGCCATCTGGATCAGCCCGCTGCTGCGCCGGAGAGGAAGGGGTTGCTCGCGGCCTCGGTCTCGAGCGTGGTCACGCCCATGTGACCGGGGAATACTGCCGTGCCGGGAGGAAGCTTCTCCATCAGCATCGCGATCGAGTCCAGCAAGGTCTGGTGGTCTCCGCCCGGCAGGTCGGTGCGACCGATCGAGCCCTGGAAGAGCACGTCGCCGGAAAACAGCGCGAACTGGTCGCGGACCGAGTAACTGACGTGGCCGGGCGAGTGACCCGGCGTGAAGTAGACGTCGATGTCAAAGCCGGCGAGCTCGAGGTGTTCGCCGCCCTTGACGGTGTGCTCGGCTTCGTAGCTCTCGAACGGACCGACGCCCGGGAAGCGCATGAAACCGTTGATGTCGGCGAGGATGTGGCGCTCGAGCTCCGGGACCCATACTTCCACGCCGAGTTCATCGACCATCGGCTTGACCGCGCCGACGTGGTCGAAGTGGGTGTGGGTCAGGAGGATCGCCTTGATATCGGCGCCCGTCTCCTCGATCGCCTTGGCGATGTTGGCCGGTTCGTCGCCGGGGTCAATCAGGAGCGCGGCGTTGTCGGCCTCGTCGTTGATGACGAGAAAGGTGTTCTCGGCGACCGGCCCGACGGTGAGGTAGGCGACCTTCACGTGGCGGCGCTACTTCGCTTTTTTGTCTGCGGCCGCAGCGGCGGCGGCTTCTGCGTCCTTGCGTTGACGGCGCTCGTAGAGGAATCGATCGGTGTAGTAGCCCATCGGCACGTAAAGACCGAACATCACGAGCGCCACGAAGACGGCGCCGAGCGGTGCCTGCTGCATGAAGAGAAGGACCACCAGGAACACGGCAGCCGCAACGCCGGCGCGGATGAACGCGCCGCGCCATGTGGGCTCGCGTGTGGCCTTGTCAACGCGGTTGCGCTGCGAGCGCTGCGCTGCCTGCTGGCGCGCCTGGGCGCGCGAGGCGGGACGGCTCGTGCGGCCCCGGGACTCGATCGATCCCGCCTGGGTGCCGCGGTGCTTTGTCTGACGCTTCTTTTTTGTCTGTGCCACGGGTGGTCAGCTTAGTTGAGTGTTTTCGCCCGTCGCGACGATTTTCTCGAGGCCCCACGAGCCACAACGCAACGCATGCGTGATGCCTGAGCCAGATCCTGCCCCAACCTACGTCTTGCCGAGGGTCGGCAGGACGTAGGTTGGGGCAACAAATCGCTCAACTTCGCTCGAAGCCTCCGACGACGTGTTCGAGAAATCGCTCTTCCGGGTCGAAGCCGGGGATCTCAACATCGTCGGGGAAACCGTCAAACGCCGTCTTCGGCGCGAGGCCGATCAGCTCGGCGTTCTCGATGGCGGCGCGCTCGCGGACGAACGCCACAACCTCGGCGAGCGCGACGTTGAACGGGTCCTGGACGTTGCAGGAGACCTGGGCGCGGCCGCGGGCGTCGAGCCAGAGTCCTATCGCGCGGACGCCGGGCAGCCCCCCGCCTGACTCCCTTAGCTCGGCGGCGATCGCCTTCGCGGTCGCAAGCGACTCGCCGTCGGCGAGATCGACGTTGAAGGCGACGAGCGGCGGACGCGCAGAGACCAAGGTCGCTCCGGCCGACGGATGAAGCTCCCGCGGTCCGAAATCGGGACGGTGCTCACCCGAAGCGATGCGCTCGGCGAGGCCCTTGATGCCGCCGGCGCGAAGCTCTGCCCGTTCGCGGCCGCCGGCGAGTTCGCCGTAGAGGAAGACGGGCGTGTCCGTGCGCCGGGCGATCAGATCGGCGGCGGTGAGAGCCTCGGCGCATGCGGCGCCGCGATGGTCGGGTGAGAGATACACGACTGGTACGACATCGATTGCGCCGACGTGCGGGTGGATCCCATCGTGTTCCGAAACGTCCACACGTTCATGCACCGCAGATGCGCCGTTCGCGAGCGCGCGAGCCAGTTCGCCCTGTTCGGACACAAGCGTGAAAACCGAGCGATGATGGTCTGGGTCGCTGTGCACATCGAGCAGGCGTGCCGGCGCGAAGGCGCTCCCGATCGCCGCAATGGCCACCTCATCGACGCCCTCAGAGACGTTTGGCACCGACATCAACCTCACTTCGACGCCTCAATCCCGAGCGAAAGTCGAAATTCATGCATCATCAGGAAAAGCGTGTCTGTCGCTCCGGACAGCTCCTTGAAGCCATGGTGTTCGTAAAAGCGATGTGCAGACTCGTCGATTGGATTGACGGTGACGGCGCGAGCACGCACCAGGTCCGCCGCGTGAGCAGCACGCGTGAGTGCATCGATCAGCAGCAGTCCCCCGAGCCCCTCCTCCTGATAGCCCCGATCGACCGCAAGGCGTCCGATGACGATCGCCGGTATCGGATCTGGCGAGTTTCGCGAGAGTTTTCCAGGCGCACGCTCGCGGGCGACCGAACCTGCCGCCAGGCATGTGTACGCGATGACGCGGGGCGTCCCTGCATCAACAACCACGTAGCTCCTTGCGTTGCCGGCGGAAGCGGATGTCAACGCGGTGTTCTTGAGCCAGATGTTCAGTGAAGCGTTCTCGCAGTCGAACGGCTCGACGTCGTGATCGCCCGTCAGCTGTTCGGGCAGCGGGAAATCCATCTACGAACTACGCCGCGCGCGACTTCGCCCGGGCGATCGCACGAACGAGCTTCTCGTTCACCACCGGCGGCTCGTCAAGCGCGGCGGTGAAGGCGTCCCACGTGTCGGCACCGAGGACGACATGAAGATGATCGGCCAGTTCGGTCTGGGCTCGGATCACGGCTGACTCGACGAGATAGTCGGAGACCGACATCGAGTTCTGAGCGGCGGCCTGACGAATCGTCAGATCGTCCTCGGGAGATATCCGCGCGGCAATTCGATTTGTCTTCAGTGAACCCAATCAAGCCCCTTCGATCGTGTACGTACAATGTACACACATCAGCGGAGTTGGTCAAGTGCCGACTCTCATGGCGGAACTGCACCATTGTTACCCTTGCCCGGAACTCGGCGGGGTAGCTCAGTTGGTTAGAGCAGCGGAATCATAATCCGCGTGTCGGGGGTTCGAGTCCCTCCTCCGCTACCAAATTTTTCTTGAAATTTCAGATGGTTAGGCCTCGCATGCCGCGAGCAAGTCTGCGCATGGAAAGCCCAGGGTTTCACTCTGGGTTTCAAAAGCGTGGGCTTGAATGCGAGGGGATGGGGTGGATTGCGCAAAATAGCTTGTTTTAACGGACAATAGTGGCGATCTTGATCAGGAGAATTATTAATAAGAGTGTTAATTTGTTTAGTACAAGCGCAGACAATTTGGATGACTTGATGCGAGCAATTTTCGCTCGTCTTCTGGGTAATCGAGGCATAACGCGGGTAATAGGTTCGCGGAAAGGAGACAGTACAGAAGTATTCGGCGCTCTACTTGAACTCAAAAACCCTCTCGCCAGACTTAGTCGGTCTCAAGCACGAGCACGAATATTCAGCGCACTGGGAGAATTGGTTTGGTATTTAGCCGGCGAAAACAGCGTAGAATTTATTGAGCACTGAACCGCCCCGGGATTGCCGGAGGCTCCAACTCTTGAGTAGAAGGAGCCGTTATGAGCAAGACAACGAACAAATTCGCACCGGAGGTGCGGGAGCGTGCGATACGGATGGTGCTGGATCACGAGCAGG
>JBPPNF010000054.1:0-8459 GCA_051306435.1 Solirubrobacterales bacterium
AGACCAGAACCGTTGTCGGTGCTGCGCCGGGCAATGAGGTGACCGACGCCTCGCGCTTCAAGCTGTATCCGGTACTTGTCGTGGTCGTATGCACGATCGGCGAGCACGGTGGACGGTTTGTGCAGCGGATGACCGACCTTTCCGCGGAAGTCCGCGCCAAAAGTCGACTTGTCGCATCTTCGCGACATTTGCAGTTCTCGGCTTCGTGACATTTGCCTCTCGTCTCAGTGGCATCCGACACGCATGAGAGGCGGTTGCCAAAAGGGGCGTCTTTCATAGGTAGTTGACATAACGTCAATTATCGTGCATTGAGTCAAAGGTTGCGGGGAGCGTCGGCCAGCCGCTGTCGGGCATCACGTGGATGGACCAGATCAGTCGTCAGGACGGGAATACACACGGCCCCCGGGAAACGGCGTCAGATCAATCGCGCCTGTAGCGCGTTGCAACATATTCGTCGACCCAAACTCGAGAGCTTCGCCATGTTCCGTCGGAAGCTTTGGATGCCTTGAGCCGTCCGCGAGTTGCGGCGACACGAAGTGCGTTTGCGCTCAGCAAATCGGTAGCGAGCGCTGGAAGAGGCACCAACCGCGCTGGTCCCGCTACCGCGGGCACGACAAACTTGTGCAAATTGTCCAATACAGCCCGCGCAATGAACTCGCCAAGCGGGCCAAAGTCTCCAGTGTCGGCGCGTCGAAGTGCCGCGAGGTACCGCGTGCGTTCGCCCTTGTAGATGATTGCCGGCGGGTAGCCCAGCCGAACGAGCAGCAAATTCAGAACAAGCCGTCCAGTGCGGCCGTTGCCGTCAAGAAACGGATGAATTTGTTCAAACCTTGCGTGCAATCTCGCGAGCGTTTCGGGCTCGGTGAATGGTTCCCCACCTCCCAGGTCCTGGGCCTCCGCCAGCCAGTCGTGGACCAGCACGGGCACACCGGGCCACGGCGGAGGCTGCATGCCTCCCGGAAACGGCTGGATGTCATGTTCACGGAAATTGCCAGGACGCTCTGCTTTGGTCGAATTCGGATGTGGCGCCACATCCCATACAGGTCGGAGGGCAAGCTGGTGAATTTGGCGGAGTTCGGTCAAAGCGATGAGGTGCTCGTTTGACCAGTCGGAGGATTCAAGCGCCTGTCCGTACACCCAGTTGGCAGCATCGGCGTATCCCCTGACCTCCATGTACTCGGCGAGTTCCTTGTTTCCGACTGCGCGACCCTCCGAAAGCAACAGCTCAACTTGTTTGAGGACGAGTGTGTTTCCCTCGATCGCAGTCGAATGGTGGGCTTCTTCCAGCCAGATTCCGCGCCAGATTCCCTCTGATTCAACCGGTGACGGGAGTCCGCCCATGCGTTCGCGCAGCTCTGTGATCTGAACACGCAGGCGCTCATAGACCTCCCCCCGCGCTGGGCGGCCGCGCCGCGGTTTTCGAATGTTGTTCGGGTTAGGCACCATGTAATTGTACCGAACACTTTCAAGTTTGTGCGCCGTACAGAAAACTAATAGCACCGTACACTTTAGGGCGACCCAGCCCCCAGGTTTTCTAACCACCATGGCCAATTCATTCTCATACTGATGGCCATTGCGAATTCTCAGTTCGATGACCGCCGACACCTGTCGGGCGTCACGCGGACGAGTCCTCAATCACGTTCGTTCCTGGGTCGCGCAACCCGCCTCCGGTACCGTCTCGCCGATGAATCTAATCCGCCGAATCGAGACCGGTCAGGGCGAATTACTTCTTTTTGCGCTCACGCCGCCGACCCTCGCGACAGATCGCGAACGCGCGCAAGAGATCGCCGATGCGACGATCGCGCGTCTTCGACCGATGGATCTGGATGGCGTGATTCTCTACGACATCGACGATGAGAGCGAGCGAAATCCGGCAGAACGTCCGTTTCCGTTCATGCCGACTATCGACCCGGCTGACTACCTCGCCGACCACCTCGGGGCTTGGCCGACGCCTGTGATCGTTTATCGCGCAGTCAGCAAATACGCCCCCGCTGAGCTTCGCATGTGGCTGTCGGCTCAGGACCCGGCACGGTTGATGACGGTTCTCGTCGGAGCACCCTCGAGCGCCAAAGCGGGTCGAACGTCACTCGCCGATGCGCAGGCGTTGCGCCGCGAGGCCAATCCGTCCATGCTGCTCGGTGGCGTAGCAATACCTGAGCGTCATAGCCGGCGCGACGACGAGCACCTGCGCCTGCTTGCCAAGCAGGACGCAGGGTGCCGGTTCTTCGTGACTCAGGTCGTATACGACGTCAACGCAGCGAAGAATCTCGTTTCCGACTACCACTACGAGTGTCAGGCGAGAGGGACATCACCGGTGCCGCTCGTCTTCACATTTTCGGCCTGCGGATCAATGAAGACTCTGAATTTTCTCCGCTGGCTCGGTGTCGATGTGCCGCGGTGGATCGAAAACGATCTCGCGCACTCCGCCGATCCACTTGAAGCTTCGTATCAACAGGCGCTGGCGATCGCTTCCGAGCTGATCGCCTTCTGCCGCACGCTCGATATGCCCTTCGGAATCAACGTAGAAAGCGTGTCGATTCGGCGAGTCGAAATTGAGGCCTCGGTACGACTCGTAGAACAGTTGCGAACGCAGTTGAGGCGGTAGCGCGCGACGCAGAGTCGATTCTCATTGAGATCACATTCTCGTGCGCATCAATGTGAACCCTGGCCATTCCCATTCACATGACGCCCGACAACAAATCCGAGTGCCCCACGCCATCGAGTCATCGAGATGGCTCGCTTCGGTCAACGCGAAGCAAATCTAAAACGTCACGACCCGCGCTGTGGCGTCAAACGCGTTTGTAGCGCGTCGCCGCGTATTCGTCGACCCAAACCCGCGAGCTTCGCCAAGTGCCATCTGCGGCCTTGGATGCCTTCAAGCGTCCGCGTGCCGCGGCGACGCGGAGCGCATTCGCACTCAGCAAGTCCGTTGCAAGCGCCGGTAGAGGTACCAGCCTTGCCGGTCCTGCCACTGCGGGCACAACAAACTTGTGAAGGTTGTCCAGGACTGCCCGTGCGAGAAACTCGCCGAGCGGCCCGTAATCGCCATTGTCTGCGCGTCGAATGGCTGCGAGGTATCTCGCGCGCTCTCCCTTGTAGATGATTGCCGGCGGATAGCCGAGTCGAACGAGCATCAGATTGAGAACAAGGCGACCCGTTCGACCATTGCCGTCAAGAAATGGGTGAATCTGTTCAAATCTTGCGTGCAACCTCGCGAGTGTTTCCGGTTCGGCAAATGGCTCCCCATGACCGAGATCGTGAACTTCTGCCAGCCAATCACTGATCAGCGCAGGGACCTCAGGCCACGGCGGCGGCCGCATTCCCCCCGGAAACGCCTGAATGTCGTGCTCACGAAATGAACCGGGGCGCTCGGATTCGGTTGCATTTGGATGTGGCGCAACATCCCACGCCGGTCGAAGCGCAAGTTGGTGGATCTGGCGCAGTTCCGTCAGGGTGACGAGTCCGTCGTTTGACCAATCCGAGGATTCAAGCGCCTGCCCGTACACCCAGTTGGCAGCATCTGCGTAACCCCTGACCTCCATGTATTCGGCGAGCTCTTTGTTTCCGACCGCGCGGCCCTCTGAAAGCAGCAGTTCAACTTGTTTGAGTACGAGTGTGTTGCCTTCTATGGCAGTTGAATGGTGCGCCTCTTCCAGCCAGATCCCACGCCAGATTCCCTCTGCTTCGGCTGGCGAAGGGAGCCCGCCCATGCGCTCGCGAAGCTCGGTGATCTGCACTCTCAGGCGTTCATAGACCTCGCTCCGCGCTGGGCGACCGCGACGTGGCGCTGAAAAGTTGTTCGGGTCAGGCACATAGTAATTGTACCGAACACTTTCGTTTTTGTGCGGCGTACGGAAAACTGAATGCACCGTACATTCTCACCTGCACTTCATCTCCTGCCTCAGCCGCGATCCAAGGGATCGGCCGGGCTGGTCCCGGCCGCGTAGCGTGAAGTGGTGTAAATCCGTTCCCGTCATATTGGATTCACCGTCAGTCTAAGGAGCTTGTAGTTCCAGTGCATCCTGGAATTGATCCACTTTCGATGACACCAAACCAAGGAGGATTTGAAATCCTCATGAAAGGGTTTGGATGTCCACATACCGCAGGTATTCACAAGAGTTCAAGGACGAGGCGATCGCGCTCGCCAAGTCTCCCGAGATGTCGATCGGCAGAGCGGCGAAGGATCTCGGAATGGCCGAGTCGACGCTTCACCGCTGGGTCAGTCAGAGCGCCATCGACAAGGGCGAGAAAGACGGCCTGACGACCGATGAGCGCAAAGAGCTCGCGCAGTTAAAGCGCGAGAACCGGATCTTGAAAGAAGAGCGCGAGATCCTAAAAAAAGCGGCGGTCTGGTTCGCACAAGAAAGCGAGACGCGGTGAGCTGCTTCGAGTTCATCGCCGCAAACCAGGCCCGCTTCAATGTCTCGCGAATGTGCCGGATCCTTGGCGTCAGTCGTGGCGGCTTCTACGCCTGGTCGACCCGCCCGCTTTCAGATCACGCCAGGCGCGACGTTCATTTGACGGCGCTGATCGAAGTCATCCACGAAGAAAGCCGCAGCACCTACGGCGCTCCGCGCGTGAACGCGATGCTCGCCCGCCAGGGCGAACACGTGAGCGTCAAGCGCGTTGCTCGGCTGATGCGCGAAGCGGGCCTCACAGGCCTCTTCAAGAAGCGCAGAGGCAGGACGACGATCTCGGTCCCCGGCATCCGCACAGCGCCGGATCTCGTCAAGCGGGACTTCTTCGCAGCGGCGCCCAACGAGCTCTGGGTCGCCGACATGACCTACATCCGAACCTGGGAAGGCTGGCTCTATCTCGCATCGGTGATGGACGTCTACTCACGCCGCGTC
Source organism: Solirubrobacterales bacterium (assembly GCA_051306435.1). Taxonomy (GTDB): domain Bacteria; phylum Actinomycetota; class Thermoleophilia; order Solirubrobacterales; family JACPNS01; genus JACPNS01. Next base: position 4,851 of record JBPPNF010000054.1, read on the forward strand.
GTCGGCTGGGCGATGGATTCCTCGATGAGCGCGCAGCTGGTTGTCGACGCTCTGGAGATGGGACTTTCTCGCCGTCGTCCAGAGGAGGGTTTGATTCATCACAGCGACAGGGGGTCGCAATATGTCGCACTGCTCTTCACGGCCAGCTGCAAGGAAGCCGGCATCAACACCTCGATGGGAGCCAAAGGCTGCGCCTACGACAACTCAGCTGCAGAGTCGTTCTTCGCGACGCTCAAGAAGGATCTGATCCACCGCCGGAGCTGGCCGACCAAGGAAGAAGCACGGCGCGCGATCTTCGACTACATCGAGGTGTTCTACAACCGCAAGAGGCTCCATTCGACGCTCGGGAATCTGTCGCCGGAGGAGTTTGAAATGATCAATCAACCAGAGTTCGTTGCTGGGTGAGAACTCGCAATCAAGGGTGTCACTGAAAACGGATCAATTCCATCCTTGGCATTCTCGCCGCCGCCGTAGCTAAGAACCGCGGCGAGCGATTCAACCGACATGTAGCGCCGACAGAAAAGATTTAGGACAGACTCAACTTTCGATGAGTAATGGTGTAACTTGAACCCATGCCACGAACGAACGTCGATCGCGAGTCAGCCTCGTGAGCCAGAAGCGCGTCTCACGCCGAAAGGCAATCAGCCGGGGCGGAAAATTGCTGTGCGCGATCCCGGTGGCCAACCTGCTCGGCGTCGATCTGGCCAGCGCTGAGCCGCATCACGCTTCTGCGCCCGCCAGCAGCTCGAAACTCGACCCCCAGTCGCTTTCAGCGCATGGCGTTCACGGTGCCGGGGCACCTGTGTCGGCCGATCCTGGAGCGCTTGACAGGCTTCTCTATCCCCCGCCGGCGAAGCGGTACAAACCGGGGCGCAAGCAATCGTTCGATCTCGTTGCCCAGCAGCGAGAGATCGAAATAATCAAAGGCGTCAAGTTCGAAGCCTGGACCTACAACGGCACCGTCCCCGGTCCGATTCTGCGCGTGACCGAGGGGGACATTCTCTCCGTCAATTTCGTCAACGCGACCGAGCATCCGCACACGATCCACTTCCACGGGATCCATCCCGCCAAGATGGACGGAGTCTTCGAGGTAGTTCCGCCGGGCGGTGACTTCAAGTACGAGTTTGAGGCCAGGCCCGCTGGAGTCCACCCCTACCACTGCCACGTTCCGCCGCTTCGCGAACACATTCAGCGCGGGCTCTACGGAACGCTGATCATCGATCCCAAGAAACCTCGAAAACCGGCACAGGAACTTGTCATGGTGATGAACGGATATGACACCGACAAGGATGCGGAGAACAATTTCTACACGGTGAACGGCATCGCCTTCTTTTACGCCAAGTATCCGATCAAGGTGAAGCGATCGCAGACGGTGCGCATCTACCTCTCGAACATGACCGAGTTCGACGCCGTCAACTCCTTCCATCTTCACGGAGAGTTCTTCCGGTACCAGGAGAACGGTCGGCCCGAGAATGCGTGGCGGCACACCGACAACGTGGCGCAGATTCAGGGCGAACGAGGTGTGATCGAGATTGACTTCACGAACCCGGGCATGTTTATGTTTCATGCTCACCAGACAGAATTCGTTGAGCTGGGCTGGACCGGGTTCTTCGAAGTGTCGGACGACTGACCATGGAGAGCCGGGCAGGTCAGGCCGATGAATACGACGGGCCGATGAAGAGCACAAAGACTCGGTCACGAGGGCGAACATGGGCGCTCGCGCTGATTCCATTGATCCTTCTCGCGATCGCGCTTGGAACTTTCAGTGCGCTCGATTCGCGCGTCTTCGGCTTGATCGGATCCAACCCGCCTCCAACCGACGAACTGAGCGTGTCGCGAGTTCTTTTCGAGGATCGGAAGATCGTCGTTCGGGTCACCAACCCGCAGCCAGATCCAATCGAGATCGCGGTGGTGACGGTCGATGACGGTGTCGCGAATTTCTCCGTCTCCGGCGGCCCGGTTCTCGACCGATTCGATCGTCGTTCGATCACCATCCCATTCGCATGGAACGAGGGCGAGCCGTACACAATCGGAATAACCAGCAGCAGCGGTGTCCAGACCACATCCACCATCACCGCCGCGGTGGAAGCTGTTCGGCCAAACGGCTCGAGCATCCTCGGCTTTGGGCTGATCGGATTGTTGGTCGGCCTCCTCCCCGTGGCGTTGGGACTGATGTGGCTACCGGTCCTGCGAAAGCTCGGCGACACGGCACTTTCTGGCTTCATGGCACTGACTGCAGGCCTACTCACATTCTTGGCCGTAGACGCCCTCTTTGAGGCGTTCGAACAACAGTCACTGCTGCCGGGGTCGTTCGGCGGAATCGGCCTGATCGTCGTCGGCGTCTCACTCAGCTTCATCGGCGTCGGTGCGCTGTCGGGATGGCTGACGCGCAGGGCCAGAGCGACTGGCGCAGAGCCGGGTTCGACGGACACAGGGCCAACCAGTTTCATGACCCACACAAGTGGGTTCACGCTGGCACTCGCGATCGCAGTTGGAATCGGATTCCACAACTTTGGTGAGGGCCTGGCGATTGGCGCGGCCTTCGCGATCGGCGAACTCGCGTTCAGCTCACTTCTGATCGTAGGTTTTACGGTTCACAACATCACCGAAGGATTGGGAATCGCGGTGCCAATTGCGGAGGATCGTGGTTCGCGGCCCAGCCTCAAGCGATTGGCCATGCTCGCCGCTGTCGCAGGTCTGCCTGCAGTGCTCGGAACCTGGATCGGCGGGTACTTCACGTCGAGCTTTTTGGCAACCTTTTTCTTCGCCATCGCGGCGGGCGCTGCCGCACAGGTCGTCTACGAAGTGAGTTCGTTCATCAGTCGCAAAACAACAGACGGTTGGCGTTCCCCTGCCGTTGCCGGGGGCTTCGTCGCAGGAGTTGCCGTCATGTATCTGACGGGCCTGATCGCCGGGTAGCAAGCCTCTTCAAGTGTCCACGGAGTTCGCCCGACGCCTACTTGACATCAAAGCGATCAGCGTCCATGACCTTCGCCCAGGCAGCGGCAAAGTCGTGAACAAACTTCTCACGCGCGTCATCGCCAGCGTAGACCTCGGCGAGTGCGCGCAGCTCAGAGTTTGAGCCGAACACCAGGTCGACGCGGCTACCGGTCCACTTGCCGTCGCTCGACTTGAACGTGTCCGCCGACGGCGAAGTCGGCGCCCACGTCGTGCCCAGATCAAGCAGGTTGACGAAGAAGTCGTTCGTCAGGCTCCCGGGAGTGTCGGTGAACACACCGAGTGATGATCCACCCTGATTTGCTCCGAGCACGCGAAGGCCGCCGACAAGCACGGTCATCTCAGGCGCGGTGAGCGTGAGCAGATTCGCCTTGTCGATCAGCAGGTACTCGGCCGGCAGCGGGTGGTCCGGTGTGCTCCAGTTGCGAAAGCCGTCGGCGGACGGCTCCAAGGCCTCAAACGAGTCGACATCCGTCTCTTCGAGCAGCGCGTCGACGCGGCCCGGAGTGAACGGAACTGCCACGCCGACGCCGGCAGCCTGAGCTGCCTGCTCGACGCCGACGTTGCCGGCCAGAACGATCACGTCGGCAAGCGATACGTCCTTGCCGAACGCGGCGCGGACGTCCTCGAGCTTCGTCAACACGGATGCGA
>JBPPNF010000055.1:0-15699 GCA_051306435.1 Solirubrobacterales bacterium
GCCCCGGCCGCCGCTCCGGCGCCCGTAGCTGCGCCCGCCCCGCCTGCCGCTGCGCCGCCGGCCTACCCGCCGCCTGCCCCAGAGGCACCGAAGAAGAAGTTCGGCCTCAAAAAGAAGACTCCGAAGGCACCTGCGACCCCGGCATTCCCGCCGCCTCCGCCGCCGTCCACGACGATTCCGCCTGCGGCACGCGCCCCGGAAGCGCCGCAGCCTGACGCACCGACGCCGGACTCATCCGGCGGGGATTCAGCGGGCGAGTAGACCTTGAAGGTCACGCCGACACCCGGCAGCATCTCCGGACGCCGCATCGACCGCGTCGGCGACCCGCTCGAAGGCCTCGTCAACCTCTTCGACCTCTCGCTGGTGCTCGCGGTCGGGCTGCTTCTTGCCGCGCTCTCGTCGGCCGGCGTTGTCGGTCTTGTGGCCGGTCCTTCCGGTCAGGGCACGCCAATCCCCGGTCAGCCCTCTGGCGGCGCAACCGGCGGAGGGCAGGGCACTGCCGTCGGCCAGGTCTACCGCCTGCAGGACGGCAGCTACGTCTTCGTGCCCAGTGGCTCGGCGCGTCCGTCCACCGGCGCCACCGCAGGTGGCGGCGCGACCGGCACATCGACTTCTCCGACGGCCGGCACAGGCGCGGTCACCCCGCCGACGGCCGGCACAGGCGGAACGCAGACGACACCGCCGGCAGGTGGTTCGCCGGGCGGGTCGACCGGGTTCTAGCGAGCCCTGGGACTCAGACTTCGTCTTGAAGCTGGCCCGCGATTGCGAAGTCGCTCTTCTTCATGTCCTCGAAGACCACCCAACAGTGGTCCTCTGAGGCGCCGGCGACGCTGATCAGAGTCTGCGTCACCTGCTTGGCGATTTCGTCTTTTTGCTCGCGGGTGCGGCCTTCAAAGAGCTTGATAGTAACTACTGGCATGGGGTGAAGACTACGCCAGAACCGGCCCAATCTCGGCGTCGAGGCGACGCTTGGGCAGCGCACCGATCACCTTGTGGGCGACGTCGCCGTCCTTGAAGAGGATCAGTGTCGGGATCGACATGACCTGGAACCTCGCGGCCGTCTGCGGGTTCTCGTCGATGTTCAGCTTGACGATCTGCAGGTCGTCGCCACGTTCCTTGGCGATCTCTTCGAGTACCGGGGCGACCATGCGGCACGGACCGCACCAGGGTGCCCAGAAGTCGACGAGCACGGGCTTGTCGTTCTCGACCACCTCGGACTGGAAGTTGTCGTCTGTGACTGTGGTGATGTCGGCCATGTTTTTCGCTCTTCTCCTGAGTCGTTCTCTAATACTTCATAAAGTATAGCGACCCTGTGACGGGTCCTTGGCGGCAAATTCAGCGTCCACGCGACGCTTCAGACCCGGCACCTTCAAGGCGGCTTCGATCGCGATCTGGGGACTCATCTTCGACTCCCCGGCGCGGCGTTCAGTGAAGAAGATCGGCACCTCCTGGACCGTTTTGCCGGCCCTGATGGCGCGGTAGGTCAGCTCGATCTGGAACCCGTAGCCATTGCTGATCACCTTGTCGAGGTCAATCGTCTCGAGCGTCTCGCGGCGAAAGCACTTGAAACCGCCGGTCAGGTCCTGGACGTCCACGCCGAGCAGCTTGCGTGCATAGATTCCGCCGCCGCGACTGATCGCTTTGCGCAGGTGGGTCCAGTCGCGCACGCCGCCGCCGGGCACATAGCGCGAACCGATCGCAAGATCGCACTCGGAGTACGCGGCGCGCACGAGGCGCGGGACGTCGCGCGGGTCGTGCGAGAAGTCTGCGTCCATTTCGAGTACGAGGTCGGCGCCGCCCTTGAGCGCGACGTCGAAGCCGGCCAGATACGCGCGCCCCAGCCCGCCCTTGCCCTCGCGGTGGAGAACCTGCACGCTGGGGTAGTTCCTGGCCAGCACGTCGGCCGCATCGCCGGTGCCGTCGGGTGAGTTGTCATCGACGATCAGAACCGTGTGCTCGCGCGCGACCTCGCCCAGGCGCTGCACCACGGCAGCGACGATCGGGCCGATGTTCTCGGCCTCGTTGTACGTCGGCAGGATCAGCCAGACGTTTGCGTCTACGGGTTCGCGGTGCGGCATGGGCGCTGAAGACTAACCCCCGATCACATCGCCGGGACGCGTACAAGCTTTGGCGGCTTGAACGGCGAGCTGCGCACGATCCAGAAGTGCACGGCGTCGCGTTCCTCGATCGCCAGCACTGCATCAGACTGGCGCCGCCAGGCGAGCGCCCAGATCAGGCCGTAGCCGGCCGACGCCACGGCGAGCTGCGGAAACCAGTACGAGCTGATCGCCGAGACAAGCGTGATCGCGAGCACCGGCCAGAGCCGCGAGAGCAGCACCGCGGGTGGCTCGATCCTCGGGAAAATCCGCTCGGGACGAGACTTGGACAGAAGCAGACGGAGGGATTCCTGGACCGACGGTCCGCTGCCCAGCCACAGGCCCGTCACGACCGAGATCACGAGCCAGGAACCGCTGACGACGAACAGCGTCGGGCTTCCATACCGCGTGAGTGATTCGATACTGATCAGGCCCAGGGCGAGCGCACTCGAACCGATCATCAACACGCTGGAGTGGAGGTAGTCGCAGTAACGCAAGGCGTCGCGGCCTAGATCTCTTGCAGCAGGCGGCTGACGCCTGGCGGACCTTCGACCATCGCGTCGGCGCGGGCGACGAGTTGCGCGGGCGCCTCTTCAGACGCCACGCCGATGCAGAGCGCGACCTCGATGTCGCCGTGGGCTCGCAGTTCGAGCAGCGCCTCAAAGGCGTCGACGTCCGTGTTGTCGTCACCGATGTACGCGGCGTACTGCAGGCCCGACTGCCGCACGAGCCTGTCGACGACGACGCCCTTGTTGAAGTGGATCGGCGGGCGGATCTCGAGGACCTTGCGGCCGTGGTGTATCTCGAAACCGAGTTCGCTCGCTCCGGCCTCTGCGTCGTGCACCAATTCTTCGGCCTCTTCTTCGAGCTCCGCGCCGCGCCAGTGCAGCGCCTGAATGAATTTCTTGTCTTCGAGCCGCACGCCGACCCGGCGCATCTCGGCACGGTCGAGCGTGGCGACGAAGTCCTGGACCGGCTTCTTCCAGGCCTCGAGCTCGGGCGCGCGCTCGATTTCGCCGGTGGCAGGGTCGAGCAGTTCTGCGCCGTGCGCGCCGGCATAGACGATCCCGCCAACGCCGACAAGACGCTTGGCGTCAGCGGCTGCGCGACCGGAAACGCAGGCGACCATCCCGAGGCGCGCAGAGAGGTGGCCGAGGATGCGGCTGACGTCAGTCGGGACGCGCGCATCGTCGGTGCGTTCGACGACAGGCGCGAGCGTGCCGTCGACGTCAAGGAAGAGAGCGCACTCTTTGGGGCGCTCGTGGGCAGCGGCGAGCCAGGCGTCGAGCGCCGCTGGCGGATCGGTCGTGGTTTCGCTGCCTCCAGACATCGGGTTAGTATCGCTGACCAATGGCCGGCGCCGATCAGAGCGAGCTGTCCAGCTGGTCCCCGTCGCGCCGCGACGCCGGCCGGTTGACGATCATCGGCCTCGCGGCCGGTGTGTTCAGCGCATTGTTCGGCGTGGGCGGCGGCACCGTGATGGTGCCGCTGCTGGTGCTCTGGCGCGGCTTCAACGAGAAGAAGGCGACCGGCACCTCGCTGCTGGCGATCGTGATCATCGCGGCGTACGCGGTGATCAGTTACGGGATCTTCGGCAGCGTTGATGTCGAGAAGGGATTGCTGATCGGGATCCCGGCCGTCGCCGGGGTGCTCTTCGGCACGTGGATCCAGCAGCGGATCTCTGACCGCGCGCTGAGCGGAATGTTCGCCGCGCTGCTGCTGGTGATCGTCGTGCTGTACCTGGTGAAGTGATGGAGATCCTTGAAGTCATCCTGGTCGGGTTTCTGGCCGGCACGGTGAGCGGTCTGTTCGGCGTGGGCGGCGGGGTGATCTTCGTCCCGTCGCTCGTGTTCCTGTTCGGCATGACCCAGGCCGAGGCCAACGCAACCTCGCTGCTGGCGATCGTGCCGGTTGCGCTGGTCGGCAGCTACCGGCAGAACAGGTACGGCAACGTCGCTGTGCGCGAGGGTGTTTGGATCGGGGTGGTGTCGCTACCGGCGACGGTGCTCGCGGCGTACGTCGCCAACGAGATCCCCCAGCGGGCGCTGCAGCTGCTCTTCGTGTGCTTCGCCCTCTACGTCGCCTTCCGCATGGCCCGCCGCGCCGTCTCACCCCCGCCACCCTCAACCGAACCCACCTGATCCCCATCTTTTCGCTCACCTCTGGTGGGCGAGGGAACCGGCAGCGAAAAAGAGGCTCAGGTATCGGGGACTGTGCTGCTCACCAGAGGTGAGCGAAAAATCCCCCATGGACAAGCGGTTCTCCATGAACCACCAGCTTCGCCCACCAGAGGTGAGCGAAGTGGCTCGGGGTCAGGCTTTACGCGGCACGCCTGTGGCTCTGGCCAGGACGAAGTCCAGGACCGGGCGCGGCGTGAGGCCGGACGAAATCACCTGCACTTTTGCCGGGACGCCGACCACGTAGCGGGCGCGCGGGCGGCGCGCGGTGAGCGCCTTCTCGATCGTAGACACGACGCCCTCGACCGGCGACGCGGTCTTGTACATCAGGCCGAGCGTGCGGCGCATGCCCTTCATGTGGCCTTTGTAGAGGCCGTGTTCTTCCGGCGTGAGAGCTTCGACGCCGGCGTCGAACATCGCTTCGGCTCCGCCCCACATGTCGGTCTGAGTGTTGGCCGGCTCGACCAGCGACACGCCGATCTTCCACGGTCGCAGTTCGATCCGCAGCGCGTCGGCGATGCCTTCGAGCGCAAACTTCGACGAGTTGTAGGCGCCGGTCCAGGGCGTTGAGATCCGGCCGCTCACCGAGGAGATGAAAACCACCCGCCCGCGCGCGGCGCGGATCTGCGGCAGGACGGCGCGGGTGACTGCGACTGCTCCGTTCACGTTCACGTCAAACTGCTCGGCCAGCCGCTCGCGCGTGAGCGACTCCACGGGTCCGTCGATGACGATCCCGGCATTGTTGACGACGCCGTCGAGCTGCGCCGGAAGCTGCTCGGACGCAGCCGCGATCGAAGCGTCGTCGGTCACGTCCAGCGTCAGCGGCGTGATCGAACCCGTCGCACTCTCGCCGAGCGTCGCGATCAGCGCCGCGCCGTCTTCGGGCTTGCGCACGCCCGCGTAGACATCCCAACCGTCATCGGCCAGCCGAAGCGCCGTTGCGCGGCCAATCCCGCGCCCTGCTCCGGTGATCAGAACACTGCTCATTCCAAATACCCCTTGACTCCTGCATCCAGTGCATTGATTCGGTAAAGCGCCAGCGCCTCTGCGCTCGCGAAGTCGCGGCCGCCCCCGGGGACGCCGTGATGTGAGAGCACGCAGTTCAAGAGCTTCAGTTCTCGTGAGCGATCGAGTTCGGGCGCCTTCGTGGCGAACTTGCGGATGATCTCCACGCCCAGTTCCATGTGCCCCAGCAGTCGACCCTCTTCGCTCAGGGTGATCTCGGCGCCGTAGACGAACTCGCGCGTTTTGCCGATGTCATGCAGCAACGCAGCGGTGATCAGCAGGTCGCCGTCGAGCCTGCGGTGCAGGTCCCAGGTTTCCTTGGCGAGCGTCGCAACCGCGACAGTGTGCTCGAGCAGGCCGCCGAGGTACGCGTGGTGGCCGCCGATCGTGCAGGGCGCGGTGCGCAGTGCGTCGCGCAGCTCGCGATCAGCCAGAACGGCTGTGAGCAGCTGGGCGTAGCCCGAATTGTGGACCTCGCTGATCAGGTGTTCGAAGAATCCCTCGAGCTCGTCGACGTCGCGGTAGGCGCTGGGCAGAAAGTCGGACGGGGCGCCGGACTCGCCGGGTGCGGCTCGCTTGATCGAACGCAGGTTGATCTGGTGCTGATCCTGGAACGACTCCACGCGACCGGCCACGCGGACGATGTCGCCGCGGTCGAACTGCGAATCGAGAAAGCTTGCCTCGCGGAACGCGCGCGCGCCGATCTTTCCGCTTGCGTCGCGCAGCTCGACCGAGAGGTACGGCGCGCCGCTGCGCGAGGTCAGTTTCTGCTTCTTCGTGCAGGCGTAGACGCCGTCGACTTCGGTGTCGGGCTTGAGATCGGCAATCGTCGTCACCGCGCCAGTCTATGCCCCGCAGGCTCAGAAAATGTCTGTGACCGATTGCCGTTTCAGGTCAGACCGGGTAGCGTTGGGGGTCAATGAGAGAGGGCGCCGCCGAAAGCATCGTCTGGTCCGACGGGGACATCCCGCGAGGACCCATCCTGGTCGTCAGTTTCCAGGGTTGGAACGACGCCGGAAACGCTGCGAGCGCCGCCGTCAGTTATCTCGGTCAGACCGGCGAACGTCGCAAGATCGCCGAGATCGACCCCGAGCACTTCTTCGACTTCCAGTCGCACCGCCCTCAGATCAGCGTGATCGACGGCGATCTGCGCTTCGTCGAATGGCCGCGCAACGCGTTCTACGAAACAGCGGTCGCCGGTCTTGAAGGCGGAGTGCTGCTGCTCGAAGGCGAAGAGCCCTCGATGCACTGGCAGACCTTCTGCGACGCGATCGTGCACGTGGCACAGGAGTGCGACGTCACCACGCTCGTGATGCTCGGCTCGTTGCTGGCCGACGTGCCGCACACGCGCAGCGCCGCGATCAGCGCGATCTCGCCCGATGTCGCGCTGACAGACGGCCTCGGATTTCGCCCCGCGAACTACGAGGGACCGACCGGAATCACCGGGGTGCTCCAGCTTGCCTGCGCCAAGGCCGGCCTCACCACGGTCAGCCTCTGGGCGTCGGTGCCGCACTACGTCGCGGCCACGCCCAATCCGCCGGCCGCGCTGGCGCTCGTGCGTGCGTTTGAAGGCGTCACCGGCGCACTGGTCGACGCCGCCGAGCTTGAGGCCGCAGCCGACCGCTTCAAGGAGCAGGTCTCCGCGGCAGTCGCGCAGGACGAGGAGATCTCCGGCTACGTCAAGACGCTCGAAGAGAACGCCGACGCCGACGCCGATGATGAGTCAACCAACCCGATCCCTTCAGGCGACGCGATCGCCAAAGAGATCCAGCGCTACCTCCGGCAGCAAGAGGGCAGTTAGGTCTCCTGAGCCGGGCAGACGTGCCGGAAGGCGCAGCTGCGGCACTTGAAGACTTCCGGGTCCGGAGTGAAGTCGAGCGAGATGATCTTGTCGGCGACCTCGTTGATCTGGGCGCGGACTTCGGCGACGTGTTCCTCGGTCGCCTCGGCCTCGATCACCGGCTGGGCGTTCTCAAGGAAGTAGTAGACAAGCCCCCGCGCGTCGATCCCGAGTTCTTCGGCGCCCGCATACTTGTAGATCGCGAGCTGGATCTCCTTGGCGACCTGGTTGCGCAGCGCGACGGCGCCCTTCTTGTCGTTGCCGGTCTTGTAGTCGACGACGCGCTGAGTGCCGTCGGCGAGCGTCTCGATGCGGTCGATCTTTCCGTTGATCTGGATGCCGTCGAGGATCTTGCCGCCGACCGGGGTCTGCTGCATCAGCTCGGTGGGCGGGAGCTTCAGTGAGAAGTTGACTTCGGTGCGCACCGGGCCCTCGGGGCGGGCGAACTCGCTGTCGGCATAGCGGGCGAGCATCGTGCGGGCGCGCTCAAGCAGTTGGCGATCGTCGTCGGTGCGGCCCCAGCCGCCGGTCACGACTGCCTGGTCAAGCAATGCCTCGATCCGCTTGCGCGCATCTTCGGGCTCGAGCGGTTCTTCGAGGTCCTTGTGGAAGCGCTCGAGCACGTTGTGAACGGTGATGCCGAGGCGCAGGTGCGACTGGTCCGGCGTCGGGATCTTCATCACGTTCTCGTACTCGTACTGCTTGGGGCAGCGCTGGTAGCTGCCGATCGCAGACGCCGAGAGGCGCAGGCGGTTGCCGATCGTGGGCAGGAAGTTGGTCAGCTGCGGGGTGATCGCGCCGATCGTGCGGCCGAGTTCCTCGACGCGCTCTTCGCTGATGCGCAGGCGGTCGTCAAGTTCAGAGGCCTCGTAGGCCGCGCGCTGCGCGGGCGACATCTGCCCGGTGAGCATGTCGTTGACCTCCGGCAGGGCGTCGGCGATCGTCTGGCCGTGGCGCAGGCGGTGGATCAGCGCGCTGAGCTTCAGCAGCTCGGCGAAGCGGGCGAAATCTTCCGGAGTGCCGGCGTGCGCGTCGAGGCGCATCTCGCCCAGCTCCGCTCCGGCCTGGGCGATCGAGCCCATCAGATCTCCGCGCAGGGTTTCCATCTCGGCGTGGACGAAATCGGCGGTCTCGAAGTCGCGCTCGGGGAACACCTGCTCCTTGCCGTCGACCGCGAGCATCGCCTCGGAGTAGAAGTCGCTGACCTTGTGGCCGCGCGCGTCGGTGTCGAACCAGCTCAGCACCAGCTGGGTGCGCGCGCGGGTCATCGCCACGTGGGCCAGGCGCCGGGTCTCCTCGATGTGCGCCTCGCGGTCGGGGTTCCTGCCCGGCAGCGGCGGCATCGGGTCGCGCAGCAGCGCGGGCGGAACTGCCTTGTTGCCGCGCGCCGAACCCGGCCAGCGGCCGCTGACCATCCCCGGCACGAAGACGTACTCGAACTCAAGGCCCTTTGAACCGTGTGCGGTCATCAGCCGGACGGCGTTGGGATCGCGCTCGGCGGACTCGCTCGACTCGTCGAACCCGGCCTCGGCCATCCCGGTGATGTAGTTGGCGAAGTCGCGTGCGTTGGCCTGCGGACTGCGGCTTTCGTAGTCCTCGGCGAGGCGCTGGAACTTGGAGAGGTTCGCCAGCCGGTCGGGCGCGTCCTTGCCGCTCTCGAGCAGCACCGAACCCTTGATCGCGATCTCATTGATAAGGCGGATCGTGAACTCGCCCGGCCCCAGCTCGTTGAAGTTGGCGTTCAGCGTGTCGAAGGTGGTGATGAACTGGCGGATCTTGTCGAGCGTCTCGGGCGAGAACTGCTTCGAGCGCGCGGCGCCGCGCATCGCCTCGACCACATGCGGCTGCTTGTCGCGCTTCATCCACTTCATCAGCCCGGCGTAGTCGGCGCTGTCGAGGTTGATCGGGTGCGCCGTGAGCATGCGCCAGGCGTCTTCGTTCAGGGTGGGATTGGCGAGCACCTTCAACCATGAGAGCGGCACGCGGATCTCGGAGCGCTGGAAGAAGTCCTTCGTGCTGAGCGTGAACGGGATGTCGTGCGCGCCCAGGCGATCGGCCAGCACGCGGACGTGGGTGCGCTTGTGCGCCAGCACACAGATGTCGCGCGGCTGCACGTCGGCGTCGGCGATCAGCCGCTCGATCTCTGTGACGATCGCCTGCGCCTCGGCAACCTCCGACTCGGCGTGCCAGAAGAGCACCTCGCCCGGTTTGTCGACTGCCGCAGTGAGGTTCTTGGCGACGCGGCGGTCGTCAGGGATCATCCGCACGATCGCGCGCGCGGCGTCGATGATCGGCGGGGCAGATCTGTAGTTGAGTTCGAGCTCGATGCGCGTTGCCGCGCCGAAGCGCCGCTGGAAGTCGAGGATGCTGCGCGGGGAGGCGCCACGGAAGCGGTAGATCGACTGGTCGTCGTCACCGACTGCCGCGAGGTTGCGGTGATCCTGGGTCAGCAACTTGAGGATCTCCAACTGCACGTAGGAGGTGTCCTGTAACTCGTCGACCAGCACGTGGTCGTAGCGGCGGGCGATGCGCGCCCGCACCGGCTCATTGCCGGCCAGCAGTTTGTAGAACTCGAACTGCATGCCGCCGAAGTCGAGCGCCGCGGCCTCGTGGAGGAACTTGTCGTGCGCGGCATAGAGCCGCGCCTGCTCTGCGAGCAGCAGCGCCTTCTCGCGGTCGGCCTCTTCGACGGCGTCCGCGAGAGCGGCCTTCGCGTACTCGGCGAGTTCATCGGGCGAGATGCACTCTTCTTTCAGCCGGTCGATCACCGACATCAGGTCTCCGAGCGCCGCCGCCGGGTTGCCGCGCAGTGAGATCTGGTCGAAGGTCAGCTCGTTGATCCTGCCGAGCATCAGCGCGACGCGGTCGGGCGCGGTGGCGGTGGTGAAGAAGGGGTTCAGGCCGGCGGCGCCGGATTCGTCGCGCAGGATCTCCATGCACAAGGAGTGAAAGGTGGTGGCGTGGATCTCTTCGGGCAGCTCGCCCAGCGCCTGCTCGATCCGCTCTGCCAGCTCCGCGGCGGCGTCGTTGGTGTAGGTCAGCGCCAGGATGCGATCAGCAGGCACGCCCTGCGCGACCAGCCACTCGAAGCGGCGCGTCAGCGTGCGCGTCTTACCGGATCCTGCGCCGGCGACGATCAGCAGCGGACCGCCGAGGTGCGTGACTGCGGCTTTCTGTTGGTCGTTGAGACCTTCGAGAACCTGTTCAGGTCGCGGCAGTGTGGTCAGCTCGGGCGATTCACTCACGATCTCTAGGATACGGTGCGCTCATGGACAGTGCTGAAACTTCTCCGGCGTCCCTGAGCGAAAAAAACCAACTGGCACTCACGACCGACTGGACGTCTTCGTGTCGTCGCATGGTCGAGACGATCAAGCGCGAGTTCCTGAAGTACCCGACCTACGAGGACCGCAAGGTCGGTAGCGGCCAGGGCGCGGGCGGCGACTTCACGTTGATCGTCGACGAGGTCGCCGAGGACGCCGTGTTCGCCGAGCTTGAGGCTCTTTCGGAGTCCGGCGCCGACTTCTACGCGATCTCCGAGGAGCGCGGCGAGGTCGACTTCGGATCCAAGGCCGTCAAGGTCGTCGTCGATCCGATCGACGGGTCGTTGAATGCCAAGCGCGTGGCGCAGTCCTGGAGCCTCTCTGTTGCGGTTGCGACCGGCGAGACGATGGCCGACGTTGTCTACGGCTACGTCTACGACTTCGGCGCCGGCGAGGAATGGATCGCGATCAAGGGCGGCGGCGCGACCGTGGACGGCCGGCGGCTCGATCCCTCAGAGGCCGGCAACGAACTTGAAGTGGTCGGCCTCGAGTCGACCAAGCCTGTGTTCCTGACGCCGGGACTGCTCGGAGCCTTCGACGGCAGAGTCCAGCGCATCCGCTCGATCGGTTCGATCGCGCTGACGCTCTGCCAGGTCGCCGCAGCGCGCTACGACGGAATGCTTTCTCTGCGCCCCTGCCGCTCGATCGACGCCGCCGCGGCCCAGCTGATCGCCCGCGAAGCCGGTGCCACCGTGATCTTCGGCGACGACGCCGAACTGATCGCCCCGCTCAACCTCGCGCCCTACAAGCCGGTCGCCGCCGGCCGCGACGAGGCCCGCGCGAAGTTCCTGATCGACGCGCTCGGAGCCTGAATCCGCAAACTCGAAGTTTTTTCCGCACGGCGTGTAACCAATCCGCCGAGGACTGCGTATATAGTTTGTCCATTGTTACTTCTAACAAACTTATGGAGGGACGGCGCTAATGGCTGCCACCACCGCAAAGAAGCCGGCCGCTCGCAAGACGACCGCGCGTAAGACCACCAGGCCCACCAGTGCACGTACCCAGGCCAAGGCCACGGCTACGTCAGCAAAGACCACTGCCAAGAAGACCGAGGCAGAGGCCAAGTCAGCCATCGAGACGTACGCCGAGAAGGCTGCCCTCGTCCCGGTGGGAATCGTCCTCGAGGTTCGCGACGGTGTCGTCGACTTCGTCGACAAGTACAGCTCCGTCGATTCGATCGAGAAGAAGCTCACCAAGTTCGAGAAGCGTGGCAAGACCTTCTCCAACAAGGTCGAGCGCGATCTGAAGAAGCAGCGCACCCGTGCAGAGCGTGAGCTCCGCAAGCAGCGCAAGGAGATCGAGAAGACCTACAACACGCAGCGCAAGGAGATCGAGACCACGATCACCAAGCAGCGCAAGGACTTCGAAGATCGCCTCGCGTCATTCTCCGACGAGGTCGAGACGCGCCTGAAGGACGTCCAGACCCAGGTCGAGAAGGCGCTCGACTTCTAAGTCGTCCCAAGCTGACCCCCGCCGCCGCGGTCTCGGCCCGCGACGGCATTTGCCGATCAACTCCCCCCAAGAAGCGATCGGCATCCTCCCCAAAGCAGGATCCCTCTCCCCAAGAGGACCCGTACAAAAAGAGCCCCGGCAGGACGCCGGGGCTCTTTTTTGTTCAGATACGGAAGTTGATCGAACGAGGTCGATCGGGAAAAACTAGGCGGCGAAGTACTCCACGTTCAGACCCGCGTATTTCTTCCACTCCTCGGGGAGTTGGTCTTCGGCGAAGCAGGCGTCAACCGGGCAGGCCTCGACGCATGCGTCGCAGTCGATGCACTCGTCCGGATTGATGTACAGCTGAGTTGCTTCTTCGTATCCAGGCTCGTCGGGAGACGGGTGGATGCAGTCAACCGGACACACCTCGACGCAGGAGTTGTCTTTGGTGTCGATACACGGTTCAGCAATTACGTAAGCCAAATTTGCTCCTTACAACAGGGGTCTGAAAAGCTTGAGTTGCCATTTTAGACAGTCCTTCACCGTCAATCCATATTCTCCCGTTGGATGATCCTCATGACTGGAGCAACAGGGACCCTCGGCAAGCCGCTGCTTCAGCGGTTGCTGGGCGCCGGCGAGCAGGTGCGCTGCTTCGTGCGCGAGCCGCGCAGACTGGGCCCCAACCGGGTGCAGGTGCAGATCGCCCTGGGCAATCTCGCCGACACCGACGGCCTTGACCGCGCGCTGCGCGGCGTCGACACGGTGATCCATCTTGCCGCGACCACGCGCGATCAGCCGCGCGGGACGATCGAGGAGCTCAACGGCGTGGCGACGCTGCGCCTGCTCAACGCGGCCAAGCGCGCCGGCACCCGCCGCTTTGTCTACGTCAGCTCGTTCAGCGCCTCTCAGAGCTCTGGCAGCCGCTTTGTCCGCATGCAGGCGCTTGCCGCCGAGGCCGTGAAGGGGGCGGAGCTCGAATCGGTGATCTTCGAAGCGGGAATCATCTACGCGCCGGACGATCCGTGGATCAAGCTGATGTCGGAGCTGGCCAGGCTGCCGGTGATGCCGGTGATCGGCAGCGGCAAGGCCGCCTTCCAGCCGATCTGGTCCGAGGACGCCGCCGACGCGGTCACCGCGACGCTTTTGCGGGACATCGCCACCCCCGGCGCTCCGATTGCGCTCGCGGGCCCGGACACGCTGAATCAGGACCAGATACTGAAGATCGTCATGCGCCACTTCGGCGCGCAGAAGCCGTTGCTGCACCTGCCGACGGGTGTGTCACGCCGGATGCTCGACCGGCAGGAGCGCCGCTTCGGCCAGGCGGCGCTTGCCACGTGGGACCAGGTCGCGCTGCTGCAGGACTCGATCCTCAGCCATCGCGGCACCGGCGACCTTTCGGCACTGGGCGTTGACCCGCTGCCGATGCCGGATGTTCTGCCGGCGCGTTAGAGCTTTACGCGACGGATCGCGATGGTCTTGCGCTGCTGGCGGTTGACCGGAATCGTCGCCCGGGCCGAGGTCGATCCGAGCGAGCCGCAGAAGTAGAGAAACGTTGACTTCGGATCGACGGCAAACGCGTCGGCGGTGAATTCCTTCACGCTGATCGAGAGATCCGTGATCGGCTGGTTGGCGTCCACCGAGAAGCGGCCGGCCTGTCCGTTGCTGAATCCGGGGTTGCTGTATCTGGTGCGCGCCTGGGCGAAGGCCGTGCCGGCGCTGGTCTCGCCGAGCGTCCAGGGCTCGGAGTCGGGGAAGCCGCCGTCACCGTCGTCTGAGTACTCGCCGGCCTTCTCGTTGAAGAGTGTGGTCACGCCGCTCTTGCTGTCGACGTAGGCGAGCTTCAGGTCTGAGGCCGTGCCAGTTTCACTGCTGCGCGCGTCGGCGTAGAGCACGGCGTAGTCGCCGCCCTTGCGGATCGAAGTGAGGATCGTCCTTCCGAGCACGTCGTAAGCCGGCAGCGTGCTCTGCGGCGCGCTCGCCGCGGGCGGCTTCCAGAAGCCGTTTGTCGCCCAGCTCGTGTCGACCTTGCCGCTGGAGGAGAGTTTGATCAACCCGAGGTCGCCGCCGCTCGTCTGACCGGGGAGGCCACTGGCGCTGAGTAGAAGACCGCCGTCTGGCAGCGCCGTCGCCGACGCCAGTGCGTCAGGCGCCACTGCGCTGTGGCGCGCGGGCCCTGCGAGCGTCACGACGCCCTTCTCCCCCCACTTGCCG
Organism: Solirubrobacterales bacterium; assembly: GCA_051306435.1. GTDB lineage: Bacteria > Actinomycetota > Thermoleophilia > Solirubrobacterales > JACPNS01 > JACPNS01. The sequence continues at coordinate 14,084 of JBPPNF010000055.1, forward strand.
TCGGGCTTGCCGGTGCTTGTGAAGCGGAGCAGAATCTGAGATTTCGCCGTCTGGGCAAGCACGAACACCCTGCCACCGGGAAGGGCGATCACGCGAAACCCGACCGGGCGCAGGCTGGTCAGGCCGGGGATCGTCACCGACGTGTAACCGTTGTGGCCGAATTTGGCGGCGCGGCGTCCGTTCGGGAGAATGCGGAAGACCATCAGCTTGGTCCGCAACGCAGTGCGCTGGGAGCGCGTCACGTATGCGAAGCCGCCCTCGACATCGAAGTCCTGACCGAGCACGATCTGTCCCGTCGGGATGCGTTGCTTCTGCCAGGTCACGTCGGCGATGCCGAGCGTCATCGGCTGGCGCGGACGGATCTTCACCGCCGTCGTCATGAGCGACTGGTCGCGCCGCCACATCGTCGGCAGTCCGGGAGAGTTCGGTCCGAACCGACCCGCCACGTTCAGCCGGTCGCCGCTGATCTCACAGGTCTGCACCACTTGCCCGAAAATGCTGCTCACGTGCGGCAGCTGCACCGTGCCGCCGTTCTGGTAGCTCGTGTCGAACCTTGCTGTCGCAGCGTTCGCCCAGGCAGAGGCGCAGAGCGTGCAGGCAGCAGCAAGTGTCGCGACGAGCGAGAGGCGAGCAATCTGTCGGCGCATGCTGGTCAAAACCCCTGAGTTCCGTACAAGTCGCTGTTCGCACTCACTCTGCGAACGCCTGCGGCGTTGATCACGGCGTTTCATGCGAGGAGAGCGCCCCCGGCACCAGTTGGCACCGGGGGCTGTCTCGAACTGATCCGGGTGGATCGGTACGGGGAATTACATCCCCATGTCCATTCCACCCATACCGCCCGGCATGCCGGCCATCGCTCCGTCTTCAGGGAGTTCGGCGACGATTGCCTCGGTGGTGAGGATGTTCTTGCCGATCGAGGCTGCGTTCTGCAGCGTTGAGCGGGTGACCATCGCGGGGTCGATCACGCCGGCGGCGACGAGGTCAACGATCTCGCCGGTCGCAGCGTTGAGGCCGTTGCCGGCCTTTGCCTTGCGCACGTCGTTCACGACGACGGAGCTCTCGAGCCCGGCGTTGTAAGCGATCTGACGCAGCGGCTCTTCGAGTGCGCGGTGAATGATCTGCGCACCGGTGCGCTCGTCGAGGTCTTCGATGTCGTCGGTCTTGATGGCCGACTGAGCCTCGAGCAGTGCAACGCCACCACCGGCGACGATGCCCTCTTCGAGTGCAGCGCGCGTGGCCTGGAGTGCGTCCTCGACGCGGTGCTTCTTCTCCTTGACCTCGGTCTCGGTTGCAGCGCCGACCTTGACGACTGCGACGCCTCCGGCGAGCTTCGCCAGACGCTCCTGCAGCTTCTCACGGTCGAAGTCACTGTCGGTGTTCTCGATCTCGCTCTTGATCTGGGCAACGCGGCCCTTGATCGCGGCAGCGTCACCGGAACCGTCGATGATCGTGGTGTTGTCCTTGGCGATCACAACGCGGCGGGCACGACCGAGCTGGCCGACCTCGGTGTTCTCGAGCTTGAGACCCAGTTCTTCGCTGATGACTTCGCCGCCCGTGAGGATTGCGATGTCTTCGAGCATGCGCTTGCGGCGGTCGCCGAAGCCCGGAGCCTTGAC
>JBPPNF010000056.1:0-53634 GCA_051306435.1 Solirubrobacterales bacterium
TCACGTACTCCGTTCGCTGCTGGCCGAAACGGATCTACTGATGGCAGTCGACGGTTACGCCGCGATCGCCGACCTCACCCCTGAAGCGCTCGTCAAGCCTTAGCCCTCCAATGAAACCGCGCCAGGCAGTCAATCGCGTCATTGCCGCGACGGAGCGGTGGCGCCGGTCCGACTGTGACTGCGGCCCGGCGCAGAAGCTACGTGTAGCTGGACATGAGAAACCCAGCCCCGCCCACAATCAGCCATCCGTAGGTGTTGAGATCGGATGCGATCAGCGTCACGTCGCTGCCGAAGTACTTGGAGTTGCCGATGGCAGCGATGCCGTAAATCAGGTTGATGATTCCGGCGACAGTGAGCAGGATCGCTGCAAAGAGCCACCAGCCGGTGACCCTCTCTGGATGTGATGTCATTTTTCCTCCTGGATGGTGAACAACTGGCGTATTCGGGAACTGAACTGCAGCTCCTTTCTATCACTCCGCCGTCCACACAGCGCGCTCGGCGACCGGTCCCCGATGGATCGCGTTCGGGAGGTGTTGGGTTCGCCGCCTAGATGTTCAGCGATCGCATTCCGGCTTCGTCGTAGCGCGAGCCGGCCGCGTCTGGCAGCTCTGCATCAATGCGCGCCAGATCATCGGCAGAGAGTGTGATCTCGGCCGCCCCGACGTTCTGATCGAGATACTCGCGCCGCTTGGTTCCGGGGATCGGGACGATGTCGTCGCCCTGGGCGAGAACCCAGGCCAGCGCCAGCTGCGCCGGAGTCGCATCCTTCTCGGCGCCAAGCTCGCGGATCTTCTCGACGAGGACGAGGTTGGCGTCGAAATTGTCCTCGCTGAACCGTGGGTTGTTCGACCGGAAGTCGCCGGGCTCGATTGCCTCGCGCGAGTCGAAGCGACCGGCGAGGAAGCCCCGGCCGAGCGGTGAGTAGGGAACGAATCCGATTCCGAGTTCTCGAACAGTCGGGATGATCTCGGCCTCTGGATCGCGTGACCAGAGCGAGTACTCGGTCTGGATCGCCGCGATCGGATGCACCGCGTGCGCGCGGCGGATCGTGTCCGGCGCGGCTTCACTCAGTCCGATGTTCAGAATCTTGCCTTCCTGGACGAGTTCCGCGAGCGCGCCCACCGTCTCTTCAATCGGTGTGTCCGGATCGATGCGGTGCTGGTAGTAGAGATCGATGTGATCGGTCCCGAGTCGCGAGAGCGACCCTTCGATTGATCGACGTACGGCTTCCGGCCTTCCCGAGACGCTCCTCTTTCCGTCCGCGTGGTAAATGCCGAACTTTGTCGCGATCTGAACCTCTTCACGTCTGCCCGCGAGGGCCTTACCGAGCAGTTCCTCATTGAGGTACGGCCCGTACATCTCTGCCGTGTCGAAAAAGGTCACGCCGACGTCAATCGCATGTTGCAAAGTCGCAATCGATTCAGCCTCGTCGGTCGAGCCATAGAAGGCAGACATTCCCATACAGCCAAGCCCGATCGCCGAAACGTCGGGGCCGCCAGATCCCAAAGTGCGCCGCTGTAGTGCCATGAAAACCACATTAGGACACGGTCGAAATCGACGTCCCGGTGGGGTCACGCCGTAACGGCTGCCGGGTCTGCTTCCTGAGTCGTCGCGGGCTGCAGTCGATCGAACCGCATCACGCCGTCAGCGACGTCGGACTTACGGAACAGCTTCACGTCGCGCGGATAGTTCTGGTAGACCTTCCACGGGACGGCGTCGCCCTGCCTTGGCCACTCCGCGATCTTTCGGGTGACGTACCCCGAGGTGAGATCGATGAACGGCTCCTCGGATTTGAACTGCGCCGGCGCGATCGGGGTGAAGCTGGTGTAACCACCTTCCTTCATGTGATTGATCACTCGGCAGAGGTACTCGGAGACGAGGTCGGCCTTCAGCGTCCAGGACGCATTGGTGTAGCCGAACGTGTACGTGAAGTTCGGCACTCCGCTGAGCCCCACGCCCTTGTAGGCGAACGTGTCCTTGAGGATCAGCGGGTCGCCGTTGAGCTTCATCTCGATGCCGCCGAAACTGTCCATCAGTTCGAGCCCTGTGGCGCTGATGATCACATCGGCCTGGAGCTCCGTGCCGGACCTCAGCTTGATCCCGCTGGGAGTGAACGTCTCGATCGTGTCGGTCTCGACTGATACGTCACCGTCTCTGATCGCTCTGAAGAGGTCGCCGTCAGGCACGGCGCAGAGGCGCTGGTCCCACGGTCCATATGGCGGATTGAAGTGCTTGTCGACATCGAAGCCTTCCGGAAGCTGGCGCGCGGCCATCCACCGGATCAGCTTGTTGACCTGGCCCGGGGCAAGCTTGCTCAGCTGGTAAGTCGCCATGAACTGAAAGACGTTCTTCCAGCGAACGACTTTGTAGGCGAGCTTCTCGGGGAGTTTGCGTCGCAGCCAACGTGCAATCGGATCCACGGCCGGCAGGGTCACGATGTAGGTCGGTGTGCGCTGGAGCATCGTCACGTGCTCGGCCTCGTCGCTCATTGCGGGAACCAACGTGACGGCGGTAGCGCCACTTCCGATCACGACGACCTTCTTCCCGGCGTAGTCGAAGTCTTCGGGCCAATGCTGCGGGTGGACAATCTGGCCCTCGAAGTCCGCGGATCCCGGGAACTCGGGCGTGTATCCCGCTTCGTACTGGTAGTAGCCCGCGGCCGAATGAAGGATGCGTGCGTTGATCTGGGACTGCTCGCCGGTCGCGCTGTTTTCGAGCGTGACGAGCCAGCGCGCCGAGTCGTCGGACCAGTCGGCAGCTTTCACCTTCGTGCTGAAGAGGATCATCTCACGCACCTTGTACTCGTCTGCGGTCTCTTTGATGTAGTTGCGGATCGACTCACCGTCGGCCAGCGTCTTCTCGCCGAGCCACGGTTTGAACCGGAAGCCGAACGTGAACATGTCGGAGTCCGAACGCACGCCCGGGTAGCGAAAGAGGTCCCAGGTGCCGCCGATGTTTTCTCGGCCTTCAACGATTTGAAAAGTCGTCCCCGGACACTCAATCGCAAGGTGCGCGCCCATCCCGATTCCGGAAAGACCGGCGCCGATGATCAGGACGTCGACTTCAGGGACTGCTCCATTGGCCGCCGCTGCTGACATGCTCAAAACTCCCTCGGATTTCTCGGCGCCCCAGACACCTGCTGTTCGGCGATCATACGCGAACATCTGTACTCTGGGCTGACCATGTGTCGCGTGTTTGGAGCGGTTGCGTCGGATCCAATTTCGATCCGACATGAATTGGTCGAGTCGACCAATCCGATGATCCGCTTGTCCGAAAGCCACGATTCGGGTTGGGGCGTGTGCGCGTACCCCGAGGTGGCCGGCGCCGCACCACTCTCTGAACGATTTCCCAGTGCCGCATTTTCAGACAGCCGGTTCGAGGCTGCCACGGCAATGCGCGGCCGCATCTTCAACGCGCACGTTCGCCGCGCAACCCTCGGCGGCCTCAGCGCCGAGAACACCCACCCCTTCGAGTTCGGCCCGTACAGCTTCGCCCACAACGGAACGATCCTCGGCTTTCGCAACATGCTCCGCCCTGGGATGGGTGAGCCGGTCGGTCAGACCGATTCTGAGTGCTTCTTCATACGACTTATGAACGACTTTGATCCGATCGATCCCGTGCGATCAATCCGAGCGACGGTCTCAGCGCTCGTTGCCGACCACACCTTCTCTGGCCTGAACTTCGTCTTCAGCGACGGAATCAAGCTCTACGCCTACAAGCTCGGCATCTTTGAATTGCACTGGGTGACCCGCCAAGGCGTCGCAATGGTGGCGAGTGAGCCGCTGACGAACGAACGCTGGCACGCGGTCCAGGACGACGTACTGCTCACGCTTGATCCCGAGAACCCGGAAGAGATGTACGGCGAACGACTGCTCGGCGACCAGTTGGTCGACGTCGCGCGGATCGAAAAGCTCGAACCGGATGCTTCGCTGCGGGGGGCTGAACGCGGCGAGTGGGCCGCGAACTTCGCCGTAGAAGTCGCAAGCCGCCCCGCAAGCACACCTGCCTGACAAAGGACGCCGGGGCAAGCCGCGATAATCAGCGGCTCATGGAATCGGTCTCCAAGGTCAAACTCGGCGTCGCCAAGGGTGTCGGCGCTGCAAGTCGGTTGAGCGGTCGCGGTGGCGGGACGTCGCTGCCCGGCAAAGTCTTGCTGCGCCTGCAGGACGACGCGATCGCGCGCCTTTCGCGCGAGCTTCCCCGTGGGGCCGTAGTGATTTCAGCAACCAATGGAAAGACGACCACCGCTTCTTTGCTGGCGAGCGTGCTCAGTCGATCCCGCATACCCGTGGTTCACAACCGCGCAGGCGCGAACATGGCAGGAGGCGTGGCGACTGCATTGCTGGACGCCACCAGGCACGGCGAGGTTCAAGGCGAGATCGGACTCTTCGAGGTCGACGAGGCTTGGACTGCGCGGATCGTTGACCAGATCCAACCAGCCGTTCTGGTGCTTGCCAACCTTTTCCGTGACCAACTTGACCGTTACGGCGAGCTCGAAACACTCGCCGACTCGTGGGCCCGGATGATTGACGCACTTCCCGCTTCCACCCGAGTGGTGCTGAACGCTGACGATCCGCTTCTCGCCGGACTCGGTGCCGGGCGCGACAACACTTTGTATTTCGGACTGACCGACACCTCGCACGCCGAACCGGTCCCGCGGCACGCCGCCGACTCGAAGTTCTGCCGCGTCTGCGGCGCGCCTTTGGAGTACGACGCCGTGCAGCTCGCTCACCTGGGCATCTACCGCTGTCCGAACGGCGACTTCGCACGTCCCGAGCCGCAGATTGCGGCTACGAAGATCACGACTCACGGCATGGACGGCAGCGAGATCACGATCTCCACACCCGATGGCCCGATCGACTGCGAGCTGCCGATCCCTGGCCTCTACAACGTCTACAACGCCGTTGCTGCAACGGCCGCAGCGCATGCGCTGGACCTGAGCGCAGGTGCGATCTCCGGTGGCCTCGCCGCCGCACGCGCCGTATTCGGTCGCGTGGAAACGCTGGAGATCGCCGGTCACTCAGTCGCTCTGATGTTGATCAAGAATCCGACAGGCGCGAATGAGGTCCTGCGAACGATTGCGGAAGAGGCTCCCCCGTTCGACCTCTGGATCGCGCTCAACGACAAGATCGCCGACGGCCGTGATGTCTCATGGATCTGGGACGCTGACTTCGAGATGCTCACCGGAAAGGTCCGCCAGATCACGTGCTCCGGCACACGCGCCGAAGAGATGGCGCTGCGTCTTGCATACGCGGGTATCGACCGCAATCGCCTGGTTGTCGAGCGCGCGGTCGAAAAGTCATTCGACGCCGCGGTGAATGAGTCGGTCCGCTCGGCAACCCCGATCTTCGCGCTCCCGACTTACACAGCTTTGATCGAACTCCGCACCGCGATCGCCAAGCGCGGTGACGCGCCGAGCTACTGGGGGAAGTCGTGACCGGCTCCGCAACCCTGCGCATCTGCGCGCTCTACCCCTCGCGCATGAACATCTACGCCGACCGCGGCAACATGCTGCTGCTCCAGCACCGCTGCGAGGCGCGCGGGATCGGATTCGAACTGACGGCTTCAGAGGCCGGTGAGCATGTCGACCCGGCGGCGCACGACTTTTTCTACATCGGCGGCGGCCAGGACTCAGACCAGGTGCAGATCGCCGGCGACATGCTTGAAACCAAGCGCGCAGCGCTGGCGTCGGCGGCCCACGACGGCAAGGTCATCCTCGCGGTCTGCGGCGGCTACCAGCTGCTCGGCGAGTACTACGAACTTGAAGACCAGAAAGTTGAAGGTCTCGGAATAGTCGACCTGCGCACCGTTCGTGAGCCCGGCGAGCGCTTGATCGGGAACGTGATGATTGAGTTCGAGGTCGACGGATCTCCGCGCGTGCTCGCCGGTTTTGAGAACCACGGCGGTCGCACCTATCTCGGGCCTGGTTGCGAGCCGCTCGGCAAGGTTTTGAAGGGCCACGGCAACAACGGCAAGGACGGACACGAGGGCGCCCACGTGAACAACGTGTTCGGCACCTATCTCCACGGACCGCTCCTGCCGAAGAACGCCTGGTTCGCCGATCACCTGACCAAGCTCGCCCTCGGCGTCTCCGAGCTTGAACCACTCGAGGACGGCCTCGAGGATCTCGCCCATGAAAGCGCCGTTCGCGCGGCCGCCGGCCGCTCCGGACTCGCGAGGCTCGCTCACCGATGACGATCCCGCTCGCTTCGGCTTCAGACGACGTTTCGAGCGCGCTGCTCGCGCTGTTCATTCTGTTGCTCGCCGCGAAGATCGGCGAAGAGATCTGCCGGCGGATCCATCAGCCGGTGGTGATCGGCGAGATCCTCGCCGGAACGATCGTCGGTCCGTCAGTCCTTGGTCTGATTGATCTCGACACGACGATCGACGTTTTCGCCGAGCTCGGCGTCATCTTCCTGCTCTTCTGGGTCGGACTCGAGACCAAGCTCGGCGACATCCGCTCAGTCGGAAAGCCCGCGACGCTGGTCGGGATCTTCGGTGTCGTGATTCCGGTTGCCGCCGGCATCGGCGGTGCTTTCGCGCTGGGTGCGTCAACTTCGACCGCCGTGTTCATCGGCGCCGCGCTTGCTGCCACGAGCGTTGGAATCACTTCGGCGATTCTCGTCGAACTCGACCTGCAAGCCGGAGCGGCCGGTCGAACGATCCTGGGCGCCGCGGTGATTGACGACGTGCTCGCCTTGATGATTCTGGCAATTGCGACCGGGATGGCGAGCGAAGGCGGGATCAGTGTTGGCGATGTTGGACTACTTCTGGTGCTTTCGGTCGCCTTTCTTCTGCTGTTCGGACTCGGCGGTTCCAAGCTCCTGAGCAAGCGCCCGGCGGTTCTCGAAGCGCCGCGCTTCGCCGACTCCCCACTGATGCCGGCGGTCCTCATCTGCCTCGGTCTCGCCGTGCTTGCAGCAGAGATTGGCCTCGCGGCAGTGATCGGCGCGTTCCTCGCCGGAATGATCGTCGCCGAGACCAAGGATCAGAATTCGATCGAATCCGAAATCGCTCCGCTCTACGCGTTCTTCGCACCCTTCTTCTTCGCGGTGATCGGCGCTCAACTCGATGTCGAGCGGCTGTTCGACGCCACAAACCTCTTGTTGCTGCTCGCGATCACCGTCGTCGCTGTGCTGACGAAGTACATCGGCTCCTGGATCGGTGCCGCATCGCTCTCCAAGCGCGATCGCTCGATCGTCAGCGTGGGAATGATCCCGCGCGGCGAAGTCGGCGTGATCGTCGCTGGTCTCGGCTACTCCAACGGAGCGATTGATGCGGACATCTTCGCCGTCGTCGTCGGCATGGCGATCCTCACCACTCTCGTTGCGCCGTACATGATTCGCGCAGCCGCGAGGCGCGCTCCCGAATCACGAGCCTGAGGAGCCGAACCCGCCGACGCCGCGCGTCGTCTCGTCGAACTCGTCGACCTCGACCCACTCGGGGGCCGCGAACGCGATGATCACGAGCTGCGCGATCCGCTCGCCGGCCGTCACCTCGTAGGCCTCTGCGCGATCGGTGTTGAGCATCAGCACCTGCAGCTCGCCACGGTAACCGGAGTCGATCAGCCCGGGCGTGTTGGTCAGGGTGATCCCGTGCTTGTGTGCGAGGCCCGAACGCGGGAGGATCAGTCCGGCATGCCCGTGCGGGATTGCGACGGCCACCCCGGTTGGCACCTTGGCTCTTGCGCCCGGCGCAAGAAGGGCACCCTCTACTGCGTAAAGATCGCTACCGGCGTCGCCCGCGTGCGCCTGCGTCGGGAGGATCGCCTCGTCGCGCAGTTTTTTGAATCGCAGCTGCAAAGTGCGCGCAGACTACTCAGACGGTCGCGGGAGAGCGAAAGCGCTCGAGGCGCGCGGCCAGCGGTGCCGGGAGCTTTGCGACCACGCGCACGCCGTCGCCGCGGTCCTCGCGGTGCAGATCTGCCGCCTGCTGGTGCAGGGTGTCAAGGATGTCGCCGTCGGTGTAGGGCACAAGCAGATCCACCGGAACCAGCCGAGCGGCGAGCTTCGTGGCGATCCTTTCGCGCAGCGCGTCAAGACCTTCGCCCGTCACGGCAGACACCAGCGACGCTTCCGGGAAGCGGTGGACAAGCTCCTGCTTGCGCTGATCGTCGACCAGATCAATCTTGTTCAGAACCAGGTGCGAATCCTGCTCGATCACGCCGGTCTCGACGAGCACGTCGTCCACAGCCTGAATCATTTCTTTGAGGTCTTCCTCTTCCATCGATGCGTCGACCACGTGCAGGACGAGCTCGGCCGAAAGCGCCTCTTCAAGCGTCGCGGCGAATGCATCGACGACCTGGTGGGGAAGCTTGCGGATGAATCCGACGGTGTCGGTCAACAGAACCGTCCGGCCGTCGACTTCGAGCGTGCGCGTGGTCGGATCGAGCGTCTCGAACAGGCGGTCGCGGACGGTCACCTCTGACCCGGTGAGCTTGTTCAGGAGACTCGACTTGCCGGCGTTCGTGTAGCCGGCGAGAGCCACCGTGCCGATGCTCTTGCGCTCTCGCTCGCGGCGCCGGGTCTCGCGCGAGGACTTGACCAGATCGAGCTTCCTGCGCAGCGCGGTGATGCGGTCGCGCGCCAGGCGGCGGTCGGTCTCGATCTGAGACTCACCCGGTCCTCTGGTTCCGATTCCGGCGCCCAGGCGCTCGAGGTGGGTCCAGAGTCCGCGCATGCGCGAAAGGTTGTACTCCAGCTGGGCGAGCTCAACCTGGAGCTTGCCTTCGGCGCTCTTGGCATGCCCGGCGAAGATGTCGAGGATGATCTCGGTGCGGTCCACGACCGAGATGCCGACTTCTGCCTCGAGGTTGCGGGCCTGACGCGGTACCAACTCGTCATCGCAGGCAATCACGTTGGCGTTGGACTCCTTGACGAGCGCTTTCAGCTCCTCGATCTTGCCGCTCCCGAAGTAGCTGTTGGGATCCGGTACTTCGCGGCGCTGAGTCATCTCGCCGGCCACGGCCACTCCGGCCGTTCGCAGCAGTTCGCGCAGCTCGGCGAGGTCTGGTCCGGTGGGAGCAGAGGCGATGCACAACGCACGCTGCTTTGCGCGTGGGTTGACAATTCCTTCCCCGTATCGAGACTCTCGGCGTTCCTGCACTACCGCCAAGCCTACCCGCGCAGCGCGCGGACGCGTCTACTTGGCCAGCGTGCCACGAAGCCGCTCAACGGCTTCACTCAGCCGCTCGTCAGGCGTCGTGAGCGAGATCCGGAAGAAGCCTTCGCCGCTTGCGCCATAGGCGCCACCGGGCGAGATCACGACGGCGGACTCTTCAAGCACGTGCTCGCAGTAGGCGGCGGCGCTCTCAAAGCCGTCCGGCACCGGAGCCCAGATGTAGATCGTGGCCTTCGGGCGCTTGACGTCGACGCCGATTTCGGCGAGCGCGTCACAGACGAGGTCGCGGCGGCGCGCGTAGATCTCGTTCATCGAGTTCACGGAGGCTTCGGTGCTCTGGCTGAGCGCCTCGATCGCGGCAACCTGCACAGCCTCGAAGTTTCCGGAGTCGATGTTGGTCTTCAGGCGCCAGTACGAGGCGATCGCCTCGGCGTTGCCGACGATCGCGGCGGCGCGCCAACCGGTCATGTTGAAGCCCTTGGAGAGCGAAAAGACCTCGATTCCGATGTCCTTCGCCCCGGGCGTCTCGAGGAAGCTCGGCGGGCGGTAGCCGTCGTATGCGGTCTCGGTGTAGGAGGCGTCATGGACGACGAGGATGTCGTTGGCCCTGGCGAACTCGACCACTTCTGCGAAGAAGCCGTCCGGCACCGTCGCGCCGGTCGGGTTGTTCGGGTAGTTGATGAAGAGGAGCTTTGCCTTCTCGAGCTTGTCCCCAGGGATTGCAGTGAGGTCTGGCGTGAAGTCGCGCTCGGGAAGCAGCGGGAGCAGAAAGGGCTCAGCGCCGACGAGGATCGGGCCGGCCGTGTACACCGGATAGCCCGGGTCTGAGGCCAGAGCGACGTCACCGGGGTCCAGAAACGCGAGGTTCAGGTTGAAGATCGTCTCCTTGGCACCGATGCCGGGCATCACTTCGGTCGCGGGATCGAGCTCCACACCGAAGCGGCGCATGTAGAAGTCGGCGACGGCCTGGCGGAAGTCGTCGCGACCGCGGTTCGACGGGTACTGGTGCGTGCCGGGGTCTGCGACTGCCTGCTGCATCGCGGCCACGACGTTCGGCGGAGTCGGCATGTCGGGGTCACCGATTCCGAGGGAGATCACGTCGATGCCGGCTGCCTTCTTGTCGGCGATCTTGCGCTCGAGTTCAGCAAAGAGGTACGGCGGGATCTGTTCAAGTCTCCTGCTCGGCTTCATGGCTTCAGAGCTGCTCCAGTTCTGCGATGAATTCGGTGGTCAGTTCGCCGTCAAAGACGGGCACGGCCCACCCGGTGAGTGTGATGTTGAGGTCGTCGTCAATGCCGACGAGAAGCTCGCCACCGTCGAGTTCGACCGTGATCGGTGCCGGCATTCCGCGCAGGTGCGCTGCGACGGCCGCGCCCGTGGCTCCGGTGCCCGATGAGAGTGTCTCCCCGACGCCGCGCTCAAAGATGCGCGCAACGATTGTGGAGTCGCCGGTCTTCTGCCAGAAGGAGACGTTTGTACGGTTCGGGAAGCGCGAGTCGTTCTCCAGCGCAGGACCGATCTTCGGAAGTTCGAGGGAAAGCAGATCCTCGCGTGAGCCCTCGATCTCGATCGCGCACTGCGGGTTGCCGATCGAGACGTGCTGGAACTCCTTGATCACGTTGTAGACCTCGATCGTGCCGCGGCCGTCACCCGGGGCCTCCGGGAAGTCTTTTGAAGTTGTTGCTGCCCGGCCCATGTCGACTTCGCACTCAGTCTGCGAGACGATCTTCGGGCGGATCACGCCTGCGGCTGTGCCGACTGCGAACTCGTGCTTGTCGGTTGCGCCCGAACGGCGCAGATACATGACTGCTTCGCGCACGCCGTTACCGGAAAGCTCGGCTTCGGAACCGTCCGGATTGAAGATCTTCACGTTCGCGACGAGTTCCGGATCGTCAGTCGGTTCGATCAGCAGCATGCCGTCGGCGCCCGCCCCGAAGTGGTACCGACAGATGTGCTCGATGCGCTTCGGCGTCAGCTCGAATGACGCTGCGTCGTGCTCGACAACCATGTAATCGTTGCCCAGCGCCTGCCATTTCTGAAACTTCATCCGGTGCCTCTCATCGGCGCGCGAGTCTACCTGGTGACCTGATCGAGGATCGCGGTCGCGACATCCTCGGGCGCGCGATCCGTGACGTCGATCAGGGTCGCCCCCGAGAGCTTGTTCAGCCATGTGAGTTGGCGCTTTGCGTAGCGGCGGGTGTTGGTCTTCATCAGGTCGATGTCGCCTGTGAGAAGCTCCTCGAATCCCAGCGCCTGGCGCGCTGTGCGACCGGCAAGCGGCTCGGCGCCGCGGACCTCGTCCGCTGCCCCGCCTTCAACCATCTGATCGACCCGCTGTTCGATGCGCCCGTTGAGCGCTGCACGGTCCATCACCAACGCAAACAGGTCTGTGGGAACACGCGTTCCTTCGGTCCAGAGCCGGTTCTCGTCCCGCGCGGCGGGATTGAGCCCCTGTTCGAGCGTCTCAAGAGCGCGAACCACACGGCGGGCGTTGTTCGGGTCGACCTCGGCTGCCAGATCCGGGGCTTCACGCTCCAGCCGCGCGTACAGCGCCTCCAGGCCGTCCTGGTCGAGTTCGACCGCGAGCCTTTCGCGGACTCCCTCGCGCGGCTTCGGCATCAGATCGAGTTCCGTCAGCGCTGCCCGCAGGTAGAGCCCCGTCCCCCCGACGACGATCGGCCGCCTGCCCTCGGCGCGCAGCGCGTCGATCTCGGCGTGGGCGAGCTTCGCGTGTGTGGCGACGTCGTAGCTGTCAGCGACGGACACATTTCCGATCAGGCGATGCTCCAGCTCAGCGCGTTCGGCCGCGTCGGCTGCGCCCGTGAGGATCGGCAGCTCGCGATACACCTGCATCGAATCGACGGAAACGGCCACCGGGTCCTCCCCGCCCCCGCGAAGCAGTTTGGCCAGCTCGATCGCGACAGCGGTCTTTCCGATCCCCGTGGGACCGAAGATCGCGACAACACCAGGTTCGTGCACGGCGCTCAGGCGAGCGCGCGGGCGAGCAACGACTCTTCGCCCGCCAACGTCTGCGATGTCGCTGACTCGATGCGGACCGTCGTGGTCTCGCCGGCCTCGGAGAGTCCGCTGAAATTGACGACCTTGTTGTGACGGGTGCGGCCGCGCACCTTGGACGGATCCTTACGGGAGCGGCCTTCGACCATCACTTCGAGGTCGCGCCCGACAAATCGCCGCGCGCGCTCAAGCGCGTGCGCCTGAACCAGATCCACGAGGCGATGCATCCGCTCGCGCTTGACCTCGTGGTCGATCTGGTTGGTGAACTCGGCGGCTTCTGTGCCGCGTCGCGGCGAGTAGATGAAGGTGAAGGCGGAGTCGAAGCCGACCGCGTCGACGACTTCCAGAGTTTCCACGAACTCTTCTTCGGTCTCCCCCGGGAATCCGACGATGATGTCGGTCGAGAGCGAGATGTCCGGGACGTGTTCGCGGATCAGCTTCACGCGGTCCAGGAAGCGCTCGCGGGTGTAGGTGCGGCGCATGGCCTTGAGCACGCGAGAAGATCCCGACTGCAGCGGCAGGTGGATGTGCTCGCACAGTGACGGCAGTTCCGCGTGCGCCTCGATGACATCGATCTTGATGTCCTTCGGATGCGGCGACGTGTAACGGATGCGCTCAATGCCGTCGATCGCGTCAACTTCACGCAGCAGCTGGGCAAAGGTGATGCGCTGCTCCTTGGGGAGAGAGCGACCGTAGGAGTTGACGTTCTGGCCGAGCAGCGTCACTTCGCGCACGCCGTCCTCGGCCATACCAGCGATCTCGGCGATCAGCTGGTTGGGATCGCGACTGACTTCGCGCCCGCGCGTGGACGGAACGATGCAGTACGAGCAGACCTCCTGGCAACCGACGGAGATCTGGGTCCAGCCCTGAAACTCGCGCTCCCGCCGCATCGGCAGGTCGCCGGTGAAGCCTTCGAACTCGAAGTAGCCCTGGGCCGTCAGCGAGTCGGAGTTGAGGAACTCAGCAAGTTTGTGCACCTGGCCCGGCCCGAAGGCGACATCGACGAAAGGAAACTGCTTGAAGACATCGTCCTTGACCGACTGCGCCCAGCAACCCCCAACGCCGATCACAGTGCCCGGATTCTCGTTCTTGATGCGCTTGGCGTGACCAAGATGCGCGGCGAACCTGGTGTCTGCCGCCTCGCGGATCGAGCAGGTGTTGAACAGGATCAGATCGGCCCCGTCCTGTTCGGGCGCCTCGTCGTACCCGAGCGACTGGAGCATGCCCTTCATGCGCTCCGAGTCGTGCTCGTTCATCTGACACCCGAAGGTGGTTACGTGGTACTTCGGCATTGCCTCAGGTTAGAGGCCGAAGGCCGACTGCGGGGCCTAAGCCGCCGCAGTCTCCCTGACCGAAACCTCAGGCTCAACATCCGCCTCAAGCACTTCACCGGTCTCTTCGTCAACCTTGATGCTCAGCGGTCGGCCGGTTGCGTCCAGCCCAAGCTCGGCGAAGACCTTGCCTTCGACTTCCTTGGCGAGTTCTTGGTTGTCGCGCAGGAACTGCTTGACGTTGTTGCGGCCCTGGCCCAACTTGATCTCTCCGTAGGAGAAGAACGAGCCGGACTTCTGCAGGACGTTGTGCTCGATGCCGAGGTCCACGAGGCAGCCCTCTGAGGAGATGCCCTGACCGAACTCGATGTCGAACTCCGCTTGACGGAACGGCGGGGCGACCTTGTTCTTGACGACCTTGACGCGCACCCGGTTGCCGACGACCTCGGTGCCCTCCTTGAGGGACTCGATGCGGCGGATGTCGAGGCGCTGGGAACTGAAGAACTTCAGCGCGCGACCACCGGGCTGGGTCTCCGGCGAGTTGTGCACGACGACGTGATCCACGAGATACGTGTGGTTGCCCTCGATCTGGAGGTCGTACTTCCGGTTGCGTGACGGACGGTCGTGCTCCGGCCTGGCCGGCGGCTTGCTGTACTTGCGGACCACCTTCATGCCGACTGCCTTGAGCGACGTACGGCTTTTGAGATCCGCTCGGAAGTCACCGTCGGCAGGCTTGTCCCACTGGAACCTGCCGCGCAGCTTCGGGTGGAGCTTGTAGTCCATCGAGGGATGTACGTACGGAGCGATCTTCTCCTGAAACGCCGCAGTGCGTTCGCCGCTGAAGAGCAGGTTGTGGCCGCTCAGCGTGGGACGACCGAACCCGAGCTCCTCGCAGCGCTCGGCCACGAGTTCGCGGTCTTCCGTCGAGAGGCCCTTGACGCAGATGGTGGCCTTGCCATGGCCCCACTTTCTGAAGCTTCCGGCAAAGTTGCCGTCATCGAGGTACCACGCGGCGAACGAGCGCGCGTCCATCTGCTGCAGCAGTTCCTTGGTGATCTGCTTCCGTCCGTCGCCGGCGTACACAGCGTCGCGGATGGTCGCCAGCTGGCGCATCGGAATGGTGTCGAAACCCGCCCCGGCGCCGGTTGGGCCGATGTTGTTCGCGAACGGTGCCAGCATCGATTGTTTCCATTCGAGATAGTCGAGCTGCTTCTCGCCGTGCGCGAGGCGCAGAGCGACGTTGTGGTCAGAGGCGTGACGCATCGACCCGTCCCCCATCAGCGTCCCCAGAATCAGCTTCATCTGATCGTCGCTCAGCGCGTACTGCCTGGTGGCGACGAGAACCTCTTCGCCTTCCGCGATCTCCCAGGCCTGGCGCTCGCCTTCGGGTGTGAAAATCACGTGGTTCGGGGTGCAGGCGAACTTCCTGCGGCCTGATCCGCCACCAGCCTCGACCTCAAACTGAAGCCACTCATCGGCCTCGCCGTTGTCGTACCACTCGACGATCTTTTTCGGTGAAATCTCGCCGGTCTCGGGGTTCATTGACATGACCTCCACCGGCAGCTTCTGGTTGACAATCTTGCCGATCTTCTCAGTACTGCCATCCGCCAGCACGACGCGGGCGTCGTAATGGAAGCAGCCGAACATGACGCCGATCTTCTCGCGGATCTGGTTGATGAAGATGCACGTGGTGTCGGTGCGGTTCAGGTTTCCGGCGATCTTGCGCATGGCCTGGCTCATCATGCGGGCCTGGAGGCCGACCGTCTGGTCGCCCATGGCGCCTTCGAGCTCGGTCTTCGGCGTGAGCGCAGCGACAGAGTCGATCGCCACGACGGACATGGCGCCTGAGCGGACAAGCATGTCCGCGATCTCGAGCGCCTGCTCGCCGTAGTCGGGCTGCGAGACGAGGAGGTTGTCGATGTCAACGCCGATACGAGCCGCGTATTCAGGGTCCATCGCGTGCTCTGCGTCGATGAAGGCGCAGGTTCCGCCGGCCTTCTGGGCCTGGGCGATGATCTCGTAGACGAGCGTGGTCTTACCGGAAGACTCGGGACCGTAGATCTCGACGATGCGGCCCTTCGGGACGCCGCCGATGCCGAGGGCGAGGTCAAGCGAGAGGACGCCGGTGGGAATGGCGGCGATCTTTTGACGCGCGCCGTCGTCGCCCATGCGCATGACCGTGCCCTTGCCGAACTGGCGCTCGATCTGCGTCAGCGCGCCATCGAGGGCTGCACCCTTCTGCTTGTCGGTCAAATCAAGTCGCTCCACTGTTTTCTCCTGTCGTTTTGGCGCTTGGCTCCATTCAACGGAGTTGCGCGTTACGAGTCAAGACCGAAATCACAAGACTTCGGAAAAGTTCAATGAAGAGACTGTGACAATCGCCCCGGACGGAACAACACGAACAGGCGTTCGTGCAAGAAATCAGTCAGGGTCGGCGATCAGCGAGCGCAGCAGGTGGAGCGCGACGGTGGCCGAGCGCTCCTGCACATCCGCCCTGCGGCCGGGCAACACAAAGCTCAGTTCACGGCGGCGGCCATCCGCGCTGGCGGCGTGGAATTCAACCGTGCCAACAGGTTTCTCGGGCGTGCCGCCATCAGGCCCGGCGATCCCTGTGATCGCAACGGCGAAGTCGGCGTCAAAGGCCTTGAGTGCACCCTCCGCCATCGACTTGGCGACCTCCGGCGAAACCGCGCCGAACTCGTCAAGCTCGGCCTGCGGAACCGACAACACCTGGGCCTTCGCCTCGTCGGAGTAGGTCACCGCACTGCCCTGGAAGTACTTCGAGGCGCCCGGAGGGGCCGTCAGGCGCTGGGCAAGCAGACCGCCGGTGCAGGATTCAGCAAGCGCAATTTTGCGACCGTCGAGCAGCCGAACGATCTGCTGATCCACCGTCTCGGAGCTCTTCGAGAAGATCGCGGCGGCGTACTGATCGTTGAGCGCGTTCACCAGTGCTTCGCGTTTGGCGTGGTCCTCCGGCCTGTGGCTGATCAGGATCTCCATCTCACCCTTGCGCAGGCACGTGGTGATCTCCAGGTCGCCCAGGCCCTCGGCTTCTTCGAAGTCGCGCAGGGTCTTGGCGATGTCGCTCTCGGGAACACCGATCATGCGGATCATCTGTTCTTCGAAGACAACCGTGCGCTCGACCAACCGCTTGAAGGTTTCAGTGGTGATCGCTTCCTTCCAAATTGGCTGGAGCTCACCCGGTGGGCCGGGGAGCACAACCACCGCCGGCTTGTCACTCCATTCGGGAGCAGTCACGATCAGCCCCGGAGCGGTTCCGGCCGGGCCAAGAATGTCGGCCTCGCGCGGCACCACGGCCTGCTTGCGCGAGCCGGCCTCAAGTGCCTCAGGATCCCAGTTCATCCGCAGCGTGAAGCCGGCGATGATCTCCTGAATCTTCTTCAGCGTGGGCTCGTCGAGATACATCTCTCGGTCGCAGAACTCACCCACGATCGAGGCTGTCAGGTCGTCGGCCGTCGGTCCGAGCCCGCCGGTCGTGCAGATCAGCTCCAGACCCTGTTCGTGCATGAACTCGAGCTGGGCGCGGATGTCTTCCGGACGATCTCGGCAGATCGTTATGTGCACGACGTCGAAGCCGAGCTGGCGAAGCTCCTCAGAGAGCCATGGACCGTTGCGGTCAACGATGCGCGCCGTCAGAACCTCGGTTCCGGTGACGACGATGCCGGCTCTGATCTGATCCATTGGCGGGAGCTTAGGACTTGTCGCGCTAGTTGGAGCCGCCGAGCACGCCGACCAGGAAAAGCAGCAGGACGACAGCCACGATCAGAACCATCCCGACCAGCCAGAGGCGATACGAAGCACGTCGATTGACCATCGACGGCGTGTAAACCATCGGTTCTTCCTCGTTGTGTTGATCGAGGGCGCGGTACTGGTCGACGAGCGGCCTCGGGTCGATCCCGAGATACTCGGCGTAGGTGCGCAGGAAGCTCTTGGCATAGGCACCTCCCGGGAGCAGGTCGTACTCCTCGTTCTCGAGGGCGCGGAGGTACTTGGCTCGAATCTTCGTCGCCTCTTCAACCTCGTGCACGTCGATCTTCAGCGCCATCCGGCGCTCGCGCAGCGTTTCACCGATCTCGCCCATGCGGAAAATCTAAGCGAAGTGAGGCAAAAAGTTCGGAACGGCCTCAGTCGCCCTCGATGGACGGCTGCTCAAGCGTGTGTTCGGCGGTCGTCTGCAGAAGAACTTCCTTTGCCTCGGGCAGCTCCGGCTGGCCGCTCAGCGCCGCGAGAACGCGCGGGAGATCGCCTTCGGTGATCAACACCTGACGGGCCTTTGACCCCTCGTAACCGCTGATCACGAGCCTGCGTTCCATCATGTCGATCAAGCGCCCCGCGCGCGTGTAACCTACGCGTAGACGGCGCTGGATCATTGAGGTCGAGGCAGTTCCCATCTCGACGACGGTGCGAATCGCTTCGGCAAGAAGGTCGTCGGTGTCCGGGTCAAGCCCGTCGCGGTCTTCAGCTTCTTCGGCTTCCGGCGCTTCGAGCAGCTCCTCGTGGAACTCGGGTTCGCCCTGCGCGCGCCAGAAGTCAGTCAGCTTGACGATCTCTTCCTCGGTCACGTAGGCGCCCTGGATGCGCTGAAGTTTCGATGAACCGATCGGGCTGAAGAGCATGTCGCCCTGTCCGAGCAGCGACTCCGCGCCGTTCTGGTCGAGGATCACGCGGGAGTCGGTCTGCGATGAAACCGCGAAGGCGATGCGCGACGGAACGTTCGCCTTGATCATTCCGGTGATGATGTCTGCGCTCGGACGCTGTGTTGCGAGCAGCAGGTGGATCCCGATCGCGCGGGCCTTCTGCGCCAGACGGATGATCGCGTCTTCGACCTCGCCGGGGGCGACCATCATCAGGTCCGCCAGCTCATCGATCACGCAGAGGATGTAGGGCAAAGTGCTCTCCCCCTCCTTCCTGCGCTTGTCGTTGAGCTCGATCAGGTTGCGGCACTTGTACGCGCTCATCAGCGTGTAGCGCTGCTCCATCTCACGGATGAGGTTGTTCAGGACGTTCGCCGCCATACGCGGGCTGGTCACGACCGGAGTGAGGAGGTGCGGGATCTGCTCGTAGAGATTGAGTTCGACCTGCTTCGGGTCGATCAGCACGAGCTTGACGTCGTTGGGCGTGGATCCCAGGAGGATCGAGCAGAGCAGCGTGTTGATGCAGCCGGACTTACCGGCGCCGGTCGTGCCCGCTACCAGAAGGTGTGGCATCTTCGCGATGTCCGTGCCGATCGCCTTGCCGCCGATGTCTTTGCCGAGCCAGACCGAAACCGGCGACCACTCGGACGGCAGCGGCTGGTAGACGTCGCCCAGGCGCACCATCGCGCGGTTGATGTTCGGAACTTCGACACCAACGGCCTGCTTGCCCGGGATCGGCGCAAGAATGCGGATGTCAGTGCTGGCTAGGGCGTAGGCAAGGTCGTCCCTGAGACCCGAGACTTTTGACATCTTCGTACCGGGCGCAAGACGTAACTCAAAGCGCGTGACGTGTGGGCCCGCAACGGTGCCTACCAGCGTCGACTCGACCCCGAAGTGTCGGAGTGCCTCGGTGAGCTGCGTCGCGACCTTCTGCTGCGCAGCCTTGTTGTCGCCCTTGGGCGCGGCCTTCGACCGCTCGAGCAGCTTGGCGCTCGGCATCTTGTAGGAGACTTCCTCTGATTCGGTCACGTTGGCGGCGCGACCGACGCGGATCGGCACCTCGGTGTCCGGAACGACGACGGGCTCGGGCTCAAGCTCCGGCTCGATCAGCTCGACTTCGTGATCATTGAATGCCGGCTCGTCCTCGATCTCCGGAAGCTCTTCCTGCACGGGAGCCATCTCAACGTGCGTCGCGCGCACGACCGGCTCAACGCCTGCCGGTTCAGGCGGAAGCACGTCGCGCGCCTGCTTCTTGGCGGCCTGGCTCATCTGGCGAGCTGCGGGCGTCTCGGCGCGCGTGTTTGCAACCGGGTGGCGAAAACGGTCGACGGCGTCAAGCAGTCGCCGGCCGATCTCGACGATCGGGATGCCGGTCATCTGCAGCAGTCCGGTGATGACCAGCGCGGCCGCAGAGACGTTCGCCCCGGCCGAGCCGGTCAGCTTGGCGATCGGCCAGTAAAGCGTTTCCCCGATCAGGCCGCCGTGGCCCTTGTACCAGTCGGGATCGAAAACGACGTGCTTGGCCGGCACGGAGGCACCGAGGCCGAAAAGACCCGCACTGAGCGCCAGAAGAATCCCGGCGCAGAGCATCGTCACAGCGGGCCAACGGATCGCGCCTTCGGGAAGAACCGAACGGAGGATCGCAACGAATCCGGCGGCCGCAAGACCGAGCGGCACCAGGTACGCGCCCTGGCCGATCAGATACTCCATGCCCGTGGCGATGCCATTTCCGAGCTTGCCGCCCTGCCAGCCGAAGTAGAAGACGAACGCGAAGAAGACCGCGGCAGCCATCAGGCCGAGACCGATCGCGTCGAGTCGCTGCTGGTCAGTCAGCCCCGGAGCCCGGCGCGCAGCCGACTTCTTTGTGGCACGGGTGCTCGCACCCTTGCGCGGAGCTGACTTCGTTCTGGCCGTCGCACGCGGCTTGCTGGTGTTTTTCTTCACTTTTGTCGCCATATGGGGTCTTGGCGACTGGTTCGACGGAGAGTGCCCTAGACCTCCACGATCACGGGCAACACCATCGGGCGGCGCTTTGTGCGCTCGTAGACGAACCGGGCGACGTCGTTGTGAAGCTTGTCGCGCAGCTCGGACTCGGCGACGCCTTCGCTGTTCTTGACCTTCTTGGCCAGGTCTGCGATCGAGGTGCCGACGGTGATCTTGAGATCCTCGACCATGTCGTCTGCTGCGTCCATGAAAGGCACACCGCGGAAGATCACCTCCGGGTCGCCCACCGATTCACCGGACTGTTCGGAAACCGTGGCGACGACGATGAACACACCGTCGTTGCTGAGCATCCGGCGGTCACGGAGTGCGACGTCTTCGACGTTGCCGACCTCCAGGCCGTCGACAAAGATCATTCCGCTCTTGACACGGTCGCCGATGCGGGCGCCGTTCTCGTCGATCTCGAGCGGCAGGCCGTTTTCCAGTCGGAAGATGTCATCCGGGTCGATCCCGACCTCTTCGGCCAGACGGGAGTGCAGGACCAGGCGCTGGTAATCGCCATGGATCGGCATGACGTATTTGGGCTTGGTCAGGTTGATCATCATCTTCAGCTCTTCGCGGTAGCCGTGACCGGACGCGTGAATCGGGGCGTCCCTGGCCGTCACAACGGTTGCGCCGATGTGGAAAAGGCGGTCGATCGTCTCGTTGACGGCGCGCTCGTTTCCGGGCACCGGTGATGCCGAGAACATGATCGTGTCGCCCGAATGCAAGGTGATCTGGCCGTGATCGTTGTTGGCCATGCGACGCAGGGCCGAAAGCGGCTCGCCCTGACTGCCGGTGCAGATCACACAGACTTCATCGTCGGGGAAGTCGTCGATCTCCTTGGGTTTGATCACCATGCCGTCGGGCGCGTAGATGTGACCGAGCCTTCGACCGATCGCAAAGTTGCGACGCATCGAGCGACCGACCAGCGCGACCTTGCGGTCGTGAACGGTCGCGGCGTCGATCACCTGCTGGACGCGGTGGATGTTCGAGGCGAAGCTTGTGACGAGAATCCGGCCCTCACACTTGGCGAAGGCTTCCTCGAGGTGCGGTCCGATCGAGGATTCGCTCGGGGCGATGCCCGCGCGGTCTGCGTTGGTTGAATCGCCGCAGAGCAGCAAAAGGCCCTCGGCACCGAGTTCTGCAAGGCGAGACATGTCCGTCGGCTGACCGTCAACCGGGGTCTGGTCGAACTTGTAGTCGCCGGTCAGGAGGATCGAGCCATGGTCGGTGCCGACGACAACGCCGCAGGCGTCGGGGATCGAGTGAGAGACGTGGACCAGTTCCAGCGTGAACGGCCCCGCATCCCAGGGTTCAAGACAATCGCGCTCGATCACTTCGACGGCGTCGAGCAGCTTGTGCTCTTCGAGCTTTGATCTGGCCATCTCGGCCGTCAGCGGCGCGGCGTAGACCGGCGGCGTCTCTTCGGGGAAGAGTTCGCGGATCACGTACGGCAGTGCGCCGATGTGATCTTCGTGGCCGTGAGTGATGACGATCGCCTCGACGTCGTCGGCGCGACCGCGCAGGTAGTCGAAGTCGGGGAGCACCAGGTCAATGCCGAGCATGTCCGCAGTCGGAAACATCAGGCCCGTATCGACCACGACGATCTTGCCGTCCTGCTCGATCACCGTCATGTTCTTGCCGATTTCGCCCAGGCCGCCGAGCGGGAGTACGCGCAGTTTGCTGCTCATGAAGCTGCCACCCCGACGAGGCCGCGCTCTTCGAGCATCGCGCGGATCGTCGCGGTCTCGGACTCGTCGCAGTCGACGTACGGCAGGCGCACGTGCCCGCCGGGAAGTCCCATCAAGTTGAGTGCGGCCTTGTTTGAGCTGGCAGCCGGTGCGACCGCGAGCGCGTCGTAGACCGGCTGCAGCGACTCGTGGATCGCCGCGCGGTTCTCGGGCTCGTTGACCATACGCCTGAACTCCTCGCCCACGACGTGACTGGCGGTGAGAATTCCGCCACTGCCTCCGAGGTCGAGGACCTTGGCGAAGACGTCGTCGTTTCCGGCGTAGAGCTGGAGGCCGTCCACCATCGCGAGGTTGTCGTCATTGGACTGCTTGACGCCGACGATGTTCTCGATCTGGCCGAGTTCGGCGAGCAGGTCGTTGGGCATGTCGGTTCCCGTGCGAACGGGGATGTTGTAGACGAGGATCGGAAGATCGGTCGACTTGGCGACCTCCTCGAAATGGCGGATGATCCCGCGACGCGGCGGTCGGTTGTAGTACGGCGTGACCGAGAGGATGCCGTCAACGCCGAGTGCGGAGGCCTTCGAGGTCAGTGTCGTCGCGTGATGTGTGTCGTTCGAGCCGGTGCCGGCGATCATGGTGAAGCCGTCCGGCCGCTCGCTCACGGCGAGTTCAATCACTGCGAGGTGCTCCTCGTCGCTGAGCGTCGAAGACTCGCCGGTGGTGCCGCAGACGACCGCCCCATCGCTGCCTGTGGCTGCCAGGTGTTCGAGGATGCGCACGAATGCAGCCTCGTCCACGGCGCCGTTGGCGTCGAACGGGGTGACCACAGCGGTCAGGACTGTTCCAAATTCAGGCATGCCCCAAGCATACGCGTCGCATTCTGCAGCGCACCGGCACCACCCATGGGTCAAGCAATGCTGCAATGGACCGATGATTGATACGCACCCCACAGGATCCGCCTGTGTTGGTTCAATGAACGGTGAGCAGCTCGCTCGCACCGCGACAGGCACACCCTCAACCAGGCAACGGAGCCTCCGTAGTTGGCCCGGAAAAAGAAGAAATCCAACAGGTCCAAGAACGTCAAGATCGCGGTCTACACGGGCAGTTTCGGTCAGAAAGAGGTCGAGCGACTGCTGTGGCGCGCCGGTTTCGGGCCGCGCCCGGGTGATCTGAAGCGTTACAAGAAGCTCGGAATGAAGCGATCCGTCGCTGCCCTCGTGAACCACAAGGGCGCGACCAGGCTGATCGGTCCCTCCCCCAAGCTCGACGATCCGCTCAAGCCCGATGACATCTGGGGTCACGACCACATCTGGTGGCTCGACCGGATGGTGCGCAGCAACAACCCGCTGCAGGAGCGCATGACGCTGATCTGGCACGACTGGTTCGCCACCTCCAACAACGGCGTCGGTAGCCAGAAGCTGATGATGCAGCAGAACCACATGCTGCGACGCAACTCGCTCGGTCGCTTTCGCACGATGCTCTACAGCGTCACGCAGGACCCGGCGATGCTCGTCTGGCTGTCCGGCGACAACAGCCGCAAGGACGCGCCGAACGAGAACTACGGCCGCGAGCTCATGGAGCTCTTCACGCTTGGTGCTGACGCCAGATACACCGAGGACGACGTCCGCGAACAGGCGCGTGCGCTCACGGGCTTCCGCAGCGACTGGAAAGAAGACGTGGGCCTGACCAACTTCCGCTTCGACAACGCCTGGCACGACAACGATGCCAAAACGATCTTTGGCAGGACCGGGAACTTCACGTGGCAGGACAGCTGCAACCTCTGCCTGCGTCACCCCGATCACGCTGAGTTCTTCGTGCAGAAGCTCTGGAGTTACTTCGTACCGGTGCCGCTGAAGGGCAAGAACCTGAATGCCTTCAAGCGCCTGTACATCAAGAACGGTTTCAAGATCAAGCCCGTCGTCCAGGCGATCCTGATGCACCCCGCCTTCTACAAGGGTCCGGGGATGATCAAGCCGCCGATCGTCTTCACCGCTGGTCTGCTGCGCGCGCAGGGCGCCGGCATCACCACGGACTCTTGGGCCTGGCTCTCTGAGCAGACCGGGCAGCGGCTGTTCTACCCGCCGAACGTCGCCGGCTGGGACGACGACGCCTGGCTCGACACCGGTCGCTTCCGCGGACGCTGGAACATCGCGCGCGAAGCCACCAAAGAGGCGCTGCTCGACCCGGGCGACGACGATCTCGTCGACAACTGGGCGGCAGATGAGTCTCCCGAGCAGGCCTACAAGAACGTCATGAACTTCTGGGGCAACCCGATCGTCAGCGGTCCGACCCGCGGCGTGCTGCTTGATTTCGCCAAGAAGGCCGGCCGGCAGGCCGACAGCGCGAAATGGAAACAGAAGCCCTATCGAGTGATGAGGCAGAACGCGATGCGGACTCTCCTTGCGATGAGCCCGGACAGGCAGACCTCATGAACGCCGTTGACCGCCACAGCGCCTGCGACGAATTCAACCGCGCCCAGCTGCTGCGCAACGCCGCGGCAACGGCCGGAAACGGCCTGCCCGCAATCGAAGCCAGCATGCCCGCCCCGGCAGGCACGGGACTCTCACGTCGCCAGTTCCTGATGCGCAGCGGCGCCTTCACCCTCACCATCTACGGCGCGATGCACCTCGACGCGCTCGGTATCGGCGAGGCGATCGCCAACGCCGCCGCCGGACCGCCCGATCCGATTCTCGTTTCCGTGTTCCTTGACGGCGGCGCGGACTCGCTCTCGATGCTCGCGCCGGTCGAAGACCCGATCTACCGCAAGCTCCGCCCCACTCTCGCGCTGCCGGTCGATGGCGGCACTGCCTTCGCCGACGACACCCGCCTGCGCTGGGCTCCGGCCGCAGACAGTCTGCGCGTCCTCCACGAGGAGAACAAGCTCGCCGTCGCGCCGTCCGTCGGCTACGACCATCCCGACCAGTCGCACTTCACCTCGCGCCACTACTGGGAGGTCGGAGCGATCGACACCAGGCTCCAGACCGGCTGGCTCGGTCGCTACCTCGATGTCGTCGGAAACCCGGACAACCCGCTGCAGGGCTTGTCACTCGACTACAGCCTTGCTCCCTCGCTGGCGCCGCTGAAGGCTCCCGTCGCAGCGATCTCGCAGCCCAGCTCGTACCGCTTCGAGCATCAGAACGTATGGGGCGAGCTCGGCGACACAATGGTCAACTCACTCAGTGACCTCGGTGTCTCAAACTCCAAGTCCAAGGACACGGCAATCCGCAAGGCTGCCGGGGCGAACGCGCAGTCGATGAAGTTGCGTCAGCAGCTCCTGCCCTTCGCGGTCGACGAAGATCAGCAGCCGAGCGGCGTGCGCCCCCCGGCGGGAGTCGTCTACCCCACCGACGGCGGCGAGTTTCCAGAGCGCATGCAGGCGCTTGCGGCGATGATCGGCCTGGGCCTGCCGCTGAAGTGCGTCGCAGTCCCCGGAACCGGCGGCTATGACACCCACGACTCACAGCGTGAAGACTTCGAGCGCAACATCAAGACGACGGCGGACACGCTGCTGGCCTTCCAGCGCGACCTCGAGGCCCGCAGCCTCCAGGACCGCGTGCTCGTCGAAGTGTGGAGCGAGTTCGGCCGGCGCCCCGAGGAGAACGGCTCCGCAGGAACCGACCACGGCGCGGCCGGCGCAGCGATGCTGATCGGCACGCGCGTCAAACGCCAGTTGCTCGGCGAGTGGACGGGCCTCGCCCAGCTCGACGAGGACGAGAACATGCGCGCGAGCCTTGACTACCGCGCACTCCACGGCGCGATCCTCGATCAGTGGTTCGGCTTTGACTCGGCGCAGATCATCCCGGGCGTGCGCAGCTTTGCGATCCCGAGCCTCCTGGCCTGATGGACCTGCTCGTCAAGTCTCTCGTGGTCGCGTCCGTTCTGGCGATTGGAGTCGCCGGCGGCGCGCTCGCCGGGGATGCGGGCACTGCGGCGACGCCGCGCAGCGCGGTGCAGGCGACCGGCGCCGAGTTCAGA
This sequence comes from Solirubrobacterales bacterium, assembly GCA_051306435.1. GTDB lineage: Bacteria > Actinomycetota > Thermoleophilia > Solirubrobacterales > JACPNS01 > JACPNS01. The sequence goes on from JBPPNF010000056.1 coordinate 25,711, forward strand.
ATCTCGCTCTCGCGCAACAGGGTCGAGCCGAGTCGCCTGCGACTCGAATTCATCAACTTCGGCGAGGACGAGCACGACCTTGCCGTACGCCGCGTCGGAACCTCGAACGTGCGAAACCTCGGCACGGTTCTGCCCGGCGAGCGCGCCGTCGATCGCTTCAACGTTCGACGCGGCACCTACCTGATGTGGTGCACGCTCTCGGACCATCGCGCACGCGGCATGAAGGCCTCGTTGAAGGTGCGAAAGTAGTCCTAGAAGAGGTTTTCGAGGCCGACCGTGATCGGGTCGGTCTGATCGCCGACCTTGCGCACGGCAAGCAGCACGCCCGGCATGAAGGACTCGCGGGAGTAGGTCTCGTGGCGGATGCTGAGCGTCTGACCCGTTTCGCCGAAGACGACTTCCTGGCTGGCGATCACGCCGGGAAGGCGGATCGAATGGATCGGTTCGTGCACTCGGCCTCCCGCCTCTTCGATCAGGTTCTTGGTGCGGATCGCGGTGCCGCTGGGCGAGTCGAGCTTGGTCGGGTGGTGGAGCTCGATGATCTCGCACTCGGGCATGAACCTGGCTGCCGTCTTTGAGAGTTCCATCAGCATCACAGCGCCGATCGCAAAGTTCGGGGCAAAGAAGAGCTTGCCGGTGCCGGCTCCTTCGAGCTGGCTGAAATCTGCGCCGGTTGTACCGATGACGCAATGGGTGCCTGAGGCGATGATTTTTCGTGCGTTCTCGAGCGCGGTGTCGGGGCGGGTGAAGTCGACGACGACGTCGGCGTCGTCCAGAACTTCCTCGAGCGCGACGCCGAACGACGGATCGGCCTGACCGGTCAGCTCCATGTCGTCGGCACCGCTGACTGCGGCGACGACTGTCTGACCCATCCTGCCGGCGGCACCGGAGACTGCGACGCGAATCACGTGTGCGTCAGGCGGCCAGCGGTGCCGCTGCCAGATCGGGATTCAACGCTTCAAGCGCACTGCGAATCGTCGCTTCATCGGCTCCGACTGCGGCGACGTTGAAGCGTGTCGGAGCGTAGAACTCGGCGGCAATCGTGTGCAGATCGTCCATCGTGACCGCCTCGATGCGCGCCTCGATCTCGTCCAGGGAAAGGATCGGTACATCAAAGAGCACTGATCCGCCGAGCTGCATCATCCGTCCCATCGGAGACTCCATCGAGAGCGCGGTGCGGCCCTTGAGGTTCTCCTTGGCGCGCAGGAACTCGGCGTCGGTGGCGGGCTCGTCGCAGAGGTGCTGCAGCTCACGGGAGAAGATTTCGATTGATTCGGCGATGCGGTCCGGGCGCGTGCCGACGTACAGCCCGACTTCGCCCGTGTCGCGGTACATCTGGTTGTAGCTGTAGACCGAGTACGCCAGGCCGCGCTTCTCGCGCACTTCTTGGAACAGGCGCGACGTGGTGCTCGACCCGAAAATCGTGTTCAGCACCATGAAGGCGAAGCGACGGTCATCGCTGCGCGCGATGCTCGGCGCGCCGAGGGCCACGTTGACCTGTTCTGTCTCTTTCTGGAAGAAGCCGAAGGTCGGCGCGGTCGGTGCAGACGCATCTTCAAACTTCGGTGCGCTGCCCGGGCGGTCAAACCCGAACGATTTTGCGAGGGCGACGATCTCGTCGTGGTCCACGGCACCTGCCGCGGCGATCACGAGGTTCCCCGGCACGTACTGACTGTCGCGGTAGGCGGAGATCTGCTCTACAGAAACACCGCCGACGACTTCTTCGGTGCCGATGATGCGGCGCCCGAGCGGCGTGTCGCCGAAGACGCGGCGACCGAGCAGGTCAAAGACGATGTCAGACGGCTCGTCCTCGTACATGGCGATCTCTTCGATCACGACCTGACGCTCAGCGTCGATGTCCTGGAAGGTCGACTTCATGACCATCTCGGAGATCACGTCGAAGGCGTTCTCGAGGTGGCGGTCGAGAAAGCGGGCGTAGACGGTGGTGACTTCCTTGTTGGTGGAAGCGTTCACCTCGGCGCCGATCGAGTCGAAGAACTCATCGATCGCGTTCGAGGAATACTTGTCGGTGCCCTTGAAAAGCAGGTGCTCCAGAAAGTGCGAAAGACCGGCCTGGTCGAGCTCTTCGTTGCGCGAGCCGACTCCGACCATGATCGAAAGCGCGATCGAGCGGACGTTTTCAAAGCGCTCAGTGACGATGCGCAGGCCGTTGTCGAGTGTGGTGATTTGGTGATTGGAGTCGCTCAAGATGCGCGAATCCTATTCGAGGTCACTGGCGATCAGGTCCATAAGCAGTCCGTCGGACTTTTTGCCTGGCGTCAGCTCCTCGAACTGCCGTGCGATTCCGATCGGTTTGAAGCCGGTCTTTTCGTACGTGCGGATAGCTCTTTCGTTCTCGACGGATGGATCGATTGTGAAGCGGTGGTGGCCGGCGGCGATGAAATGGTCGATCACGGCGCGGAGAGCCTCGGGGCCGTAGCTGTTGCCGTGGTACTCGGGGTCAATCATGATGTCGAGGGCGACGCTCGGGAACTTGACCGCAGTCTCCTCCTTGTAGCCGACCCAGCCGATGATCTCGTCTTCGAGGAGGATCGTGTAGCCGGAGAGCAGCTCGTCGTCGTCCTCCTGTCCCTCGTAGTCGCCCCACCACTCTGTGGCGCCTGGGGCTTGGATGATTTCGAGCAGCCGCGGGAGATCCTCGACGTGCGCGGGGCGCAGGGTGAGACGGGATGTGGTGAGATTGTGCATCGATGGAACTTGGTGCGGGGCGCGACGGCTCAGACGGTTCTTAGCGACATTCTGCCCCAACATACGTCCTGCCGACCCCTGGCAGGACGGATGTTGGGGCACTTTCTGGCTTACTTGCGGTTAAACGAAACGGGCCGCTTTGTGGCGGCCCGTCTCAGGTTCGTACTTGGAGCTGCGACTAGTCGCGTGAGCGCTCGCGCGGACGACGCTCGCCACGCGGGCCGCCGTTGCCGCCACGGTCTCCGCCGCCGCGTCCACCACGGTCGCCGCCTCCACGGCTTCCGCCACGGTCGCCTCCGCGGCTACCGCCACGGTCGCCTCCGCCGCCGCCAGCCCCACCGGCGCCGATGCCGACGAGCTCTTCCTTGGACTTGCCGGCGATCGCCGGGTCGTCTGCAAGGCGAAGGCCGATGCGGCCGCGGTCTGCGTCGACTTCGACAACGCGAACTTCGAGGGTCTGTCCACGCTCGAGGACGTCCTCGACCGTTTCGACGCGCTCACCGGGCTTGACGTTGCTGATGTGCAGCAGGCCGTCGGTGCCCTTGGTCAGTTCCACAAATGCACCGAACGTTGTCGTCTTCACGACTGTTCCGGTGAACTCGTCTCCGAGCTCGACTTCCTTCGTCATCGAGCGGATGCGGTCGACCAGGCGCTCGCCCAGCGCACCAGAGGTGCTGTAAACCTGGATCGTTCCGTCGTCTTCGACGTTGATCTCGGACTCGAACTCTTCGCACAACGCGCGGATGGTCTCGCCACCCTTGCCGATGACGACGCCGATCTTGTCCTGGTCGATCTTGATCGAGGTGATGCGCGGGGCGAACTCCGACATTTCCTCGCGCGGACGGTCGATCGCCTCGAACATCTTGGAGAGGATGAACGCACGACCTTCCTTGGCCTGGGCCAGAGCGTCGCGGAGGATCTCAAGCGTGACGCCCGTGATCTTGATGTCCATCTGCAGGGCGGTGATTCCGTCGGGAGTACCCGCGACCTTGAAGTCCATGTCGCCGAGGTGGTCCTCAACGCCCGCGATGTCGGAGAGGACGATGTACTCGTCGCCTTCCTTGATCAGGCCCATCGCGATCCCGGAAACCGGCTTCTTGATCGGCACACCAGCGTCCATCAGGCTCATGGTTGAGCCGCAGACCGAACCCATCGAGCTTGAGCCGTTGGACTCGAGCGTCTCGGAGACGACACGGATCGTGTACGGGAACTCTTCCGAGCTCGGGATCACCGGGACGAGGGCGCGCTCTGCGAGTGCGCCGTGACCGATGTCGCGACGCTTCGGGCCGCGCATGAATCCAGCTTCACCGACCGAGAACGGCGGGAAGTTGTAGTGGTGGAAGTAGCGCTTCGTGGTCTCGAGACCAAGCGTGTCCAGGCGCATCTCTTCTCGGGTGGTGCCCAGCGACGCCAGCGAGAGGATCTGGGTCTCGCCACGGGTGAAGAGGCCTGAACCGTGTGTGCGCGGGATGATTCCGGCTTCACACTCGATCGGGCGCACTTCGGTGGACTCACGACCGTCGGGGCGCTTCTTGTCGACGGCGATCAGCTTGCGCGTGATTGCCTTTTCGAGGCCCTTCGCGGCGGCGGAGACGTCGGAGCCGTATTTGGCGGCAGCGTCCTCGTCGAGGCCCTCTGCCGGCTGGAACTGCTCCTTGATCTCGGCCTTGATCTCGTCGATCTTGGCGTAACGCTCGAGCTTCTCCGGGACGGTGACCGCTGCGGTCATCTTCTCGGTGAATGCGGCCTCAACGGCCGAGTAGACAGCCGGGTCGGCTGCTGCTGGCGCGAAGTCGGCAATCTTCTCCTTGCCCTTCGCGGCGCGGAGTTCTTCCTGCAGCGCGCAGATCTTCTTGATCTCGGTGTGCGCGATGTCAAGGGCGTCGAGCACCTGCTGCTCAGTGACCTCGTTGGCGCCGGCTTCAACCATCAGGATGGCCTCAGAGGTACCGGCGACGACCAGGTCGAGCTCGCTCTCACCCTCGGGGAGAAGCGAGTCCTCGTCCGGGTTGACGACGAAGTTGCCTTCGATCAGACCAACGCGCACGGCGCCGATCGGTGTGGTGTACGGCACGTCGCTGATCATCAGCGCCGCGGAGGCACCGTTCATCGCGAGGATGTCGTACGGGTTGACTTCGTCAACGCTCAGCGGCATTGCGACGACCTGGGTGTCACGTGTCCAACCGTCCGGGAAGAGCGGACGAAGCGGGCGGTCGATCATGCGGGCAACGAGGGTTGCCTTCTCGCCTGAACGGCCTTCGCGCTTGAAGAAGGAGCCAGGGATCTTGCCCTTGGCGTACATGCGCTCTTCAACATCGACTGTCAAAGGGAGGAAGTCCATTCCGCGATCTCCGCCGGCGGTCGCGGTCACGAGGACCACGGTGTCACCAGACTGGACAATCACGGAGCCGCCGGCCTGCTTGGCCAGCTTTCCGGTCGTGAACGAGATCTCGTTGTCCCCGACCTGCACCGCCACGCGGTGCTCATCAAAACGACTCATGAAGTTTTTATTCCTTTCGCCCCCGGATGGGGCGGTTCTTTTGCGTCTGAATAGCTTCAGCTATGAGGTTTCAGGCTACCAGCCACGGGTAGTCAACGCCTGGTGGCGCAGGCAATCAATCAAATCCACGTGGAAGCCGGCAATCTGCCGGCAGGCACGATGACTCAGCGACGCAGCCCGAGGTCCGCAATCAGCTTGCGGTAACCCTCGAGGTCACGGGACTTGTGGTAGTCGAGCAAGCGGCGACGCTTACCGACCAGCTTGAGCAGACCGCGACGCGAGTGGTGGTCCTTCTTGTGGTCGCGGAGGTGCTCAGTGAGGTGATTGATGCGCTCGGTGAGCAGCGCGACCTGGACCTCGGTGGATCCGGTGTCTGTCGCGCTCTTGCCGAACTTGCCGACGATTTCGGCTGTTTGTGCTTTTGTCTCAGGCATTGAAGGGGTGAGGATACCAGAGGGCTTTTGCAGCGCAGTTCAGCGTGAGCGCGGCGTTCAGGCAGTCCGCGATGCGCAGATCTCAGTTGCCTGCGCCACGTCAAGCTGCATCTGCTCGATCAGCGGCCCGCGGCCCTCGAAGCGCTTCTCGCCGCGCAGCCGCTGCAGGAACTGGATCTCGGCCGTCTGGCCGTAGAGGTCGCCGCTCCAGTCGATCAGGAACGATTCGACCAGAACGCCTCGGCCGGTCTGAAAAGTCGGGCGAACTCCGACGTTCACGGCACTTGGCACACCATTGGTGAGCGCCGCGTAGACGCCGTGACCGGGCACGCAGTCGTGCTCGTCCGGAGCAAGGTTTGCGGTCGGGAATCCAAGCTCACGGCCGCGCTTGTCGCCGTGGATGATCTCACCGATCATCGTGAAGGGGTAGCTCAGCAGATCGTCTGCGCGAGCGACCTCGCCGGCGGCGATCAGGCCACGGATCTGGCTCGACGAGACGATCTCTCCCCCGCTTTCCACCAGCGGCACGACACTCGTCTCGAACTCGTCGAACTGCCCCAGATAGGCAGGATCGCCCTGCGCCCTTGCGCCGAAGCGGAAGTTCTCGCCCACGGACACGTGCGTTGCGCCGAGCTGCCCGATCAGGATCTTGCGCACGAAGTCCTCGGCCGACATCTGGGCGAAGTCCTTGTTGAACTCGATCAGCACGAGTTCTTCGACGCCGATCTGCTCGAGCAGCCGGGCCTTCAGGACCAGCGGCGTGAGCATCTTCGGGGCCGCGTCGTGGCGCAGCACGTAGAGCGGGTGCGGATCGAACGTCAGGACGGTCTGGGAACCCTCGATCACCTTGCGGTGGCCCAGGTGAACGCCGTCGAAGACACCGATCGCGACACGCCGCGGGCGCGGTTCAACTTCCTCAAGACGGAGCGTCTGGATGCTCATCGCGCGGCCAGTTCCTCGATCGACGCCGCGAGAATCGTCTCTGGCACGAGTTGACCGGATTCGATCCGACCGACACCGAGCAGGCGACCGTCGACGACCAGTCGAAGTGGCTGGCCTTCGCTGCCCGTGGATGCCGCCAGCGAACGTCCGAAGATCAGTTCCTGACCGTCCTCCGGACTCAGGTCAAGGCGTCCGAGGTGGGAGAGCACTTCCAGCGGATCGAGGATCAGTTCTGGATCGGCATCGTCCAGCGAGAGTTCGCCGACCCGGGTTCGCTCAAGCTCAGAGCAGTAAGCGTCTTCGAGCGTGCCCACGACGCTACGGATGTACGTACCGCCGGCACAGTCGATCTCGAAGATTGCGGTCTCAGCGTCGAGGGCCATTCGTTCGGCACGATAGACGGTCATCTCTCGCACTGGAGCCTCGAAATCGTCTCCGCGACGGGCCTTGGCGTAGAGCCTCTCCCCTTCGACCTTGATCGCCGAGAGCTTTGGCACGGGCAGCATCAGCGCGCCGGTGGGCAGCGCCGGATCGGCAGGCACCTTTCCGGTGTGCGTCAGCCGGCCGTCGCTGTCGCCGCTGTCCGAGCGCCAGCCCAGGCGTGCGGTGGCGCGATAGGTCTTGGGTTGATGCTGCAGATAGCGCTGAAGCCGGGTGGCCCGCCCGACCAGGATCACGAGCAGCCCCGTCGCAAAGGGGTCGAGCGTGCCGGCGTGACCAATCTTCACGCGGTGGCCCGCAGCACGCGAGAGCTTGCGCCGCATGTCAAACACGACGTCGTGCGAGGTGAAGCCGGCAGGCTTGTCGACGAGCACGATTCCGCACTCGATCGAACCGTTCTGTGACACAGGGGCGCTCCGCGCTGGTCAGGCGGCGGTGACCTGACGATCGCCGAGCTGTTCGCGAATGCCTGCGCGGATCAGTTCGGTCGCCTCTTCGATCGATTTCTCCGTCGTCGCGCCTGCGGCCTGCTTGTGTCCGCCGCCGTTGAATGAACGCGCGATCACCGAGACGTCCACGCGATTGTCGGACGAGCGCAGCGAGATCTTCGCAAGGTGTTCGCGCCCTTCGCCGGTGAGCTGGCGATACATCGCGCCGACTGCGGTTCCTTCAATGGCGCGGGCGAAGTCGACGATGCCCTCGGTCCAGGTCTCTTCGGACTCGGTCTCGTCGAAGTCCGCCTTGGTCAGGTGGACGATTGAGAGCCTGCCGTCGTCGTAGCGCTTGAGCGTGCTGAGCGCGCGTCCGAGCAGTACGACCTTGCCGGCGGGCTGATCCTCATAGAGGCGGGTATAGGCGGCGTGGACATCGACGCCGCTGCGCAGCAGATCGGCGGCCATCTCGTGCGCCTCGGGGCCGGTGTTCTGGTACATGAAGCGACCGGTGTCGGTGACCAGGCCGACGTAGAGCGCGTCGGCCAGGAAGGGCGTCAGCGGGATCTTCAGTTCTTTGGCGATCGAGTAGACGATCTCGGCAGTTGACGAACGCTTCGACTCGACCATGTTCAGCTCGCCGAACTCGGTGTTGTCGTGGTGATGATCGATGTTGATCAAAGTCTTGCCGCCGTCCTTCAGGAAGTCGACGCGCATGCGATCAAACGAACCGCAGTCGAGAAATATGACGGTGCGCTCGGCGAGGTCTCCCGGCTCGAAGTGGATCGCGCCGTCTTCTGCGAGCAGATAGCGGTACTCATACGGGAGCGGGAACTCCGTCTCGCGCATGAACATCACCGTGTCCTTGCCGATCGCCTGAAGGATGCCGTTCATCGCGACGAGGGACCCGAGGGCGTCCCCGTCGGGGTTCTCGTGGGTCGTCAGAAGGAACTTTTCATCGGCCGTCAAGCGCTCGAGGATCTCAGGACGATCGTTCATCAACTGTTCCATTCTCAAATCGCACTGCTTCCTCATTGATCAGTTCGTTGACACGAGTCGCACGGTCAACACTGTCGTCGTTCTCAAACTGCAAAATCGGCGTGTACTTCATACGAAGATGATCGGCGATCTCGCGCTGCAGGCCGATCCTCAGTTCTTCGAGTGCATCGAGTGTCGCAGCCGTCTCTTTGGCCGAGCCGAAGACGCTCACATACACCGTCGCGTGGTGCAGATCCGGCGAGGTGTGGACGTCGGTGATCGTCGCGAAACCCGCCAGCTTGTCGCGTGCGCTGCCCGCGAGGGCGCTTGAGATGACTTCCCGGACGCCCTCGTTCACGCGGCGCATGCGTTCTCCTTGACTCACGTGAGATCAAATCCTCGGATCAGACGAGCTCGCGCTCGACGCTCTTGGTCTCGAAGACTTCGATCACGTCTTCTTCCTTCACGTCGGCGTAGTTCTCGAGCACGACACCGCACTCCATTCCCACGGTGACTTCCTTGGCGTCGTCGTCGAAGCGGCGGAGCGTGTTGATCCTGCCCTCGTAGACAACCGTGCCGTCGCGCACCAGTCGCACTGACGCGCCACGCGTGACCTTGCCGGTGTCGACGTGGCAACCGGCGATCGTGCCGATCTTGGAGGCTTTGAAAGTCTGACGAACGGTGAGTGTTCCGACGGCCTGCTCGACCTCTTCGGGCGCGAGCAGACCTTTCATTGCTGCGCGGAGCTCCTCGATCGCCTTGTAGATGATCGTGTAGCTGCGGATCTCGACGCCTTCGCGGTCTGCGATCAGACGTGAGTCACCGACCGGCCGGACGTTGAAGCCGATCACGATCGCGTCGGAGGCCGAGGCGAGCATGATGTCGCTCTCGTTGATTCCGCCGACTCCGTGGTGGATCACGTTGACCTTGATCTCGCTCTGCGGAAGCTTCGCGATCTCGTCCTCGAGCGCCCCGACGGAACCGGCGACGTCGCCCTTGAGAATCAGGTTGAGTGAGCTGAGCTCGCCCTCCTGAGCGCGCGCGAAGGCATCCTCGAAGGAGACCTTCAGGCGCGCGCGGCGGGCGATCGCCTCATTCTTCAGGCGGTGCGCGCGGTCTGCGGCCTGGGTGCGGGCGACGCGGTCGGACTCGACCACGCGGAAAGTGTTTCCGGCCTCGGGTACGCCGTCAAAGCCGAGCACCTCGACCGGAGCGCCGAGTTCGGCAAGTTCGATGCGGTGACCGTTGTAGTCGTTCATCGCGCGGACGCGGCCCCAGGTGGAGCCGGCGACGATCGCGTCGCCGATCTTCAACCGTCCGCGCTGCAGAAGCAGTGTGGCGACGGCTCCACGTCCGGGATCGAGCTGGGACTCGATGACGGTGCCGGAGGCCTCTGAGTTCGGGTTGCCCTTGAGCTCTTCGACTTCTGCGACCAGCAGCAGCATGTCGAGGAGGTTCTCCAGGCCTTCCTTCTTCTTGGCCGAGACGTCACAGAAGATCGTCTCTCCGCCCCAGTCCTCGGGCTGGAAGCCCATGGCGGCAAGCTCGGTGCGGACCTTGGTCGGATCTGCGCCTTCCTTGTCAATCTTGTTGACCGCGATCACGATCGGCACTTCAGCGGCCTTCGCGTGGTCGATCGCCTCTTCGGTCTGCGGCATCACGCCGTCGTCTGCCGCGACGACGATGACGGCCACGTCGGTGACCTTCGCACCACGCGCACGCATGGCTGTGAACGCCTCGTGGCCCGGGGTGTCGATGAAGGTGATGAGTTTGTCGCCGCGGTGCACCTGGTAGGCCCCGATGTGCTGGGTGATGCCACCGGCCTCACCGGCGACGACATCGGCCTCACGCACGGCATCGAGCAGCGAGGTCTTACCGTGGTCGACGTGACCCATGATCGTCACGACCGGCGGGCGCTCGACCAGGTCTGCCGCCTGATCCTCGGCGACGGTCGGTTCTTCGGGCTCGTCAGAGACCGAGCGCAGGTCGAGCTCGCGCTCAAAGGATTCGACCACGACAGCGATCGTCCCGTCAGAGAGCGACTGCGTGAGCGATGCCATCTCGCCGAGCTCCATGAGCTTCTTGATGACTTCGGCCGATGAAACGCCGAGCGACTCCGAGACTTCCTTGACCGTCGCACCGGAATCGATACGGACGATCTTGCTCAGGGCTTCTGCCGCGGGATCCTCGATCTTCTCGACCGGCTCCTCGAACACTGGACGACGGCGCCGACCGCCGCGCGGTTTGCGCGCGGGCTGCGACTGCGGGGGTCCACCGGGGCCGCGACGGGCGGCCTGTGAGTCGATCACGACGCGGCGCATCTTGCCGCCGGCTCCGGCAGCGCCTCCGCCTGCGGGTGCGCCGCCCGGTCGACCGCCGGCAGGGCGGTTTGCCCCGCCCGGCGTTCCGCTCGGGCCACGACGCGGCGGCGCATCACCCGGGGCTGCCGAGTAGCTGCGCTGCTGCGGGCGTGACTGCCCGCCGGCACCGTTTGGACGCTGCACTGGAGGTCGACCTGAGGCTGCGCGTGCGCCCACGGGACGATGGACTGCCTTCATCACCTTCTCTGCTACCTCGTCGCTGACGCCGGACGAAGGCGTCTTTACGTCAATGCCGGCCTTTTGCAACAGGGCAAGCATCTCCTTGGAGGAGATGTTGGCCTGCTTGGCCAATTCGTGTACGCGAACCTTCGCCATCTGGTTACCGCGCCCCTACTCCGTGTCCTCGGGCGAACCGGTCGCCACGGAGGAGTCGGCGAGTGCGTCACTGTCGTCAAGCAGTTCGGCCTCTGGGGTGTCTGAGTCTTCAGCGAATTCATCGGGAGCGGCAGCTTCGGCAGCGTCAACAGCTTCCTCGGCAGCCTCGTTGGCTAGCGGAGCGTCTTCGATCGCCTCGACGATCGCCTCGACTTCGATCTCGCCCTCTTCGGCGTCGGCGCCGCCTCTGCCCTCTTGCTCGATTGACGTGCCGCCTTCGGGGTCGAAGGTCTCGGCTGCTTCTTCGATCGGCGCGTCGGGCAGCTCGCCCTCGGTGACGACCTCCTCGAGCGTCTCGTTGTCGGCGTCGGCCTCGACGTCAGACTCGATCACCGGCTCGGGGCCTTCGCCCTCGTCTGCGGCCTCGATCGCGTCGGCCATCGAGGGATCGACGTAGTCGGTCTCCTGGTCGAGCAGCGCCTGGTGGGCCGGCAGACCGCAGTAGCGCGATCCGGCCAGCGAGGCGTTCGGGCAGAGGCGCCCGTTGGTGAGGATTGCGTGACAGCGGCCGGCGGTCTCGGACTCGCCCTCTTCGCCGCCGCTTCCTCCGTCGTCGTCGACGGCGAAGTCGCTTTCGGAACGGATGTCGATGCGCCAACCGGTCAGGCGCGCCGCGAGGCGTGCGTTCTGACCTTCACGGCCGATCGCCAGCGAGAGCTGGTCGTCGGGGACGATCACGGTCGCCTGCTGGTTCTCGTCGTCGACGAGCACTTCGCGAACGCGTGCCGGCGCGAGCGCCTTGGCGACGAAGCGTGCGGGCTCTTCGTTGTAAGGAATGATGTCGATCTTCTCGCCGCGCAGCTCAGAGACGACCATGCGCACGCGCGATCCACGCGGACCGACGCAGGCGCCCACCGGGTCAACGCCGTCAGCGTGGCTGACGACGGCGATCTTGCTGCGGAAGCCGGGCTCACGGGCGACGTTCTGAATCTCGACGAGGCCGTCCGCGACCTCAGGGACTTCCAGTTCGAACAACTTGCGGATCAGCTCAGGGTTGCGGCGGCTGACGACGATGCTCGGACCCTTGGACTCGGCGGAGACATCGGTGATCACTGCCTTGATGCGGGCGCCGTGCTCGTAGCGCTCACGCGGGACCTGCTCGCTCTTCGGGAGCAGCGCCTCGACGCGCTCGCGCAGCTGGACCAGCGTGTAGCGGTGGTCGGTCTGCTGCACGATGCCGGTGATCAGCTCGCCGACGCGGTCGTGGTACTCGTCGTACATGATCGTGCGTTCGGCCTCGCGAATGCGCTGGTAGACGACCTGCTTGGCAGTCTGGGCGGCGATGCGGCCGAAGTTCTCGGGGGTGACGTCGCGCTCGGGGATCTGGTCGCTGTGCTCGGCGAGCTTCTCCGGGGCGATGTCGGGCTCTTCGATGATGCGACGCTCACCGGTCTCCGGGTCGATCGTCGACTCCTGCTCGTAGACCTCGTCGAGCAGTTCGTCCTCGAGGTCCTCGGGGACGAGCAGTTCGTACACGAGGAAGTCTCCGCTTTCGCGGTCAAGTTCGACTCGGGCGTACTTGGCCGATCCCGGAGATTTCTTGTACGCGGAGAGCAGGGCGTCTTCAAGCGCGGTCATGAGGGTCTCGGAGTCGATTCCCTTTTCGCGCTCGAGCAGCTTGATTGCGTCGACGATTTCCTGTGACATGTGTTGGTGGTGCCTTCTCTATTTAGTTGTTGCTGGCTATGGGACGAGATTCGATTTGCTGATGTCTTCGTACGGCAGAGTGACGATCGTTCCATCGGATCCGATTGTCACTCCAGAATCATCAGCGGCAATCAATTCGCCGGTGAAGTTCCTACGTCCTTCATGATCGCTGCGCGTGCGGATTTTTGCGCGACGACCGACAAACTTGCGGAAGTGGTCTGGCTTTGTGAGCGGACGCTTCGGTCCGGGTGAAGAGACTTCGAGGCCGTAGTCCTCGCGGAGCGCCCTCAATGCGCGGGTGACGCGCTCGCAGAGATTCAGATCCACGCCATCCGGATGGTCGATGTAGATCCGTATCGTTCCGCCGTTCATTTCGCAGAGCAGCAGCTCGACTGTCGGCTCGGCGGCGGCGAGGTTCGCTTCGATCTCTTTTTGGATTTTGTCAATCATCAGATGGTCTCTCTGGCAGACCACCCCAACAAAAAAGTGGGCAACTGGGCCCACTTCCAAAAAACGCGGCGAGTCATAAATCCCCGGAAACTCAGGGCAACACCGTTATCAAGGAGGACTGCGGGGGAAATTATACCGGGCGGGAGCTGCGAGCCGCCGATTGGGAGGGTGCCGGGCGCAGAAGGGCTTCGACGCGATCGAGGATCACGGCCGCGATCTGCGCCTTGGTGCCGCGCGGTGGATGCTCGGACCGGCCGCCCGGAGTGATCAGCGTGACCTGGTTGGCGTCGACCTCGAATCCGATCGTGGGATCGGCGATGTCGTTGGCGACGATCATGTCGAGGCCCTTCGATTCGAGCTTGCGCTGGGCCTCGGGAAGCAGAGCCTCGCCCGCCTCGGCCGCAAAACCGACCACGACCTGATCGTCGCGGCGCAGGTCCTTCAATCCCTTGAGCACGTCCCTTGTCGCCACCAGTTCGATCTCGATCCCCTCGCGGCCGGCCTTCTTGATCTTGCCCTCGCTCGGCGCGACCGGCGTGAAGTCGGCGACGGCGGCGGCCATTATCAGCGCGTCGGCGACGGGGAAGTGCTCGCGGACCGCGGCTTCGAGCTCTGCGGCGGTCGAAACGTTCACATAGTTGACTGCTGGGTTGCGTGCGAGCGCGACGTTTGCCGCAACAACGGTGACCTCCGCCCCGCGCGCGGCCGCCTGGTCGGCGATCGCAAATCCCATCTTTCCCGATGAGCGGTTTCCGACGAAGCGGACCTCGTCAATCGGTTCGCGCGTGCCGCCGGCGCTGATCAACAGCCTGAGTCCGTCCAGCGAGCGTGGCGCATAGTCGGCAGCGCCGGAGATCGCGCGCTCGACGGCGTCCAGCAGTTCCTGTGGTTCGGGCAGACGGCCGACGCCGTACTCACCCTTCGAAGCCAGCTCGCCCGTACCCGGATCAAGGACCGTGGTTCCGCGGCGGCGCAGAGTTTCGATGTTCTCGCGCGTGGCTGCGCTGAGATACATCTCGCCATTCATCGCCGGAGCGACGATCAACGGCTTGCGGCAGGTGAGCGCGAGCGCCGTGACCATGTTGTCGGCCATGCCGATGGTGATCTTGGCGATCGTGTTGGCGCTCGCCGGGGCGACCAGGAAGACATCGCAGTTGACGGCGAGTGCGAGGTGCGCGATCGGGTCGTGCTCGGGGCGCTCCTGATCGGGGAAGACGCCGCCGGCCGGATCGGCCTCGAACTGACTCGTGAGCACCGGCGCGCCGGTGATGCCCTCGTATGAGGACTTGCCGACAAAGTTCAGGCTTTCGGGCGTCTGGACGACGCGCACGACGTGCCCGGCCTTGATCGCAAGACGCGTGAACTCAAGCGTCTTGTAGGCAGCGATTCCGCCGCTGACTCCTAGAAGAATGCGGGCCATCGGGTGATTATCGACGCATCGGCACGAAAAGCGCGCGGATGCAAGGCCAGATGCGCTCTAGCGGTACTGGTACTTGAGCTTGTCGGCCTCGATCTCTTCGAGGGCGATCGTCAAGTAGTTCTTCGAGCGGGTGTCGACCATCGGCGGGACGTACTCGCCGAAGTGACCTTCGCCGAGTCCGTGGTAGTACGAGCTGATCTGACGTGCGCGCTTGGCGGCAACGATCACCGACGCATACTGTGAGTCGATCTTTTCAAGCAGTTTGTCTACGCGCGGTTCAACCACGGGGGCTCCTTCAAAATCTGGACAGAACGTCTGATGGTAGAGGGTTCGCCGCCCAACGCGAAGCTCCCGCTGCGCGGGGTCAGGCGGCGGAGATGATCTGGTCGAGTTCGTCGACGGCGTGGTCGACGGTGTCGTTGACCACCACGTGCTCGAACTCGCCCTGCGCGGCGAGCTCTTCCTCGGCGACTTTCAGGCGGCGCTCGATCGCCTCGAGCGAGTCCGTGCCGCGGCCGACGAGTCGTTCGCGCAGCGTCTCGGGAGTTGGCGGCGTGATGAAGATCTGCCGGGCCTCGGGCATTGACGCGCGTACCTGCCGAGCGCCCTGGAGTTCGATCTCCAGCACCACCCCGCCCTGCTCGGCGTTGCGTTCGAGCTCGCTGCGAAGCGTGCCGTACCGGTTGCCGCTGTAGGCGGCGTGCTCCACGAAGTCCCCCGCCGAAACGCGGCGGTCGAACTCCTCAGGCGTGAGAAAGTGGTAGTGCTCGCCGTCAACCTCGCCCTCGCGCGGTGCGCGAGTTGTGGCAGACACGGACAGTCCAAGTTCGGGATGTCGGGCGCGCAGCGCGCGGATCACGGTGCCTTTGCCCACACCCGACGGTCCGGTGATCACAAAGACGGCCGGCCTGGCCATCTGGGCCTACGGACGGCGGAGCGCGTCGATCAGTTCGCCGCGCTGACGCTCGGAGAGACCGATCACCGTCTTGCTCGGTGAGATGCGGCAGCGCTGGAGGATCTTGGTGACCTTTACTCGTCCGTAGCGCGGCACGGCGAGCATGATGTCGGCGACCTTTGCTGAGTGCACGCACTCCGGCGGGTCCGACAGAACTGTCTCGATCCGAACGCGTCCGGCCTTCAGGTCACGCTTCAAGGTGGCCCGTTCGGTACGCACCGCGTTTGCCAGTTTGAGCGCCTCGAGACGCTGAGACGGCGAACGGTCCGGCGTCTCTGCCAATGCCTCAGTCGCGACCTTTGACGGGGCGATTTCTGACTTCGAAGGCGTGGTGGCGGGTTGCGGCATGGCGGGAATGATAGGCAGGTTTCGACCGGTCTACAACAGGAAATTCGCTGATTCACCTCGACCTAAGGTTGAGGTTTACGCGAGTTCACTGTTGCTTGACCCCCGGATACTGATCGGGCGCGCCTCAAAGAGCGCTCTCAGACCGGCGTTTCAGCATCGAGGGCGCTCGCGGCGAGCTCCGCCGAGATTCGATTGCCGGCGGACGGATCGCGGAAATTTTCTGTTCCGACGGCAACAAGAGTTGCGCCGGCATCGAGCAGCGCCTGCGCGTCGCGCCCGCTCTCGACCCCGCCCATGCCGATCACAGGCACACGCACGCTCGTGGCCACTCGGGCCACCTGACCGAGAGCCACGGGCCGAATCGCGGGGCCGGAGATGCCGCCGCCGCCGGCGCCCAGCCACGGGCGACCGGTACCCGGCGCAAACGCCATTCCCGGGAGCGTGTTGATCAGCGAAATAGCGTCTGCGCCAACGCTCTCGGCCGCCATCGCCACGAGGTCCGGTCGCGAGGTCGACGGCGCGAGCTTGGCGATCATCGGCTTGTCCGAGTGCGGGCGGAGCTGACTCATCATCGCCTCGCACTCGACCGGGTCAGAGCCGACGATGTTGCCCGTCTTGACGTTCGGACAGGAGAAGTTCAGTTCAAAGGCCGCGATCTCTTCGCGGCGGTCGAGCGTTTCCAGGATGGACACCAGCTCATCGGTGCCGAAGCCCATCACCGAGACGATCAGCGGCGCGGGCAGCGTCGCGTACTGCGGCAGGTCTTCGTCGACGAACCGCACGAGCCCCTTGTTGGGGAGGCCGATCGAATTGATCAGCCCCTGCCCGAGCTCCCAGAGCCGCGGCGGCGGATTGCCGGCACGTGGCTCAAGCGTGATTGTCTTTGACACGTACGCGGCGAACGGAAAGTTGCGCTCGAAGGCATCGCCGAAAACGCGGCGGGCAGCCAGCGCGTCGTACGTGCCCGATCCGTTGATCACCGGGTGATCCAGCTCGATTCCGCAGAACTCGACGGCCATCAGTGCGCCCCTCCTGACATGATCGCCGTATCGAGCTGGTCGCCGGCGACCACCGGACCGTCGACGCAGAGCCGGGTGAAGCCATCCCGGGTCGGGACGACACAGCCGTAACAAGCGCCAAAACCGCAGGCCATGCCCGACTCCATCGCCAGCTGGGCCGGCACGTCGAGCTCGGCGCAGAGCGCGCGGACAGCTTCAAGCATCGCCGGTGGACCGCAGGCGTAGACCGTGGAGTCCGGGCGTTTGGCCAGGTGCGGCGCGACGAGCTCGGTCACGTAGCCCGGGTGGCCGGCCGATCCGTCTTCGGTGGCCAGCTGATGTGAAAGGTCGTAGAGTGCGCCTGCCGACGCGTGCTCACTCGAGCGCATGCCCACGAATGTTGTGGCGCGCACCCCGTCGAGCTCGCGCAGCTCATCGTCGAAGGCGACGATTGGAGCCAACCCGATTCCGCCGGCGATCAGCACCGGCCAGCGCTCGCCATCGAGCGCAAAGCCGTTTCCGAAGGGACCCGCGATCAGGACTTCGTCGGACACGCCAACCTCGCTCAGGCGGTCGGTGCCCGGTCCCACGCCCTCAAAGAGGAAGTCCAGGGCGATCCCGTCATCGCCCGCCACGGCACGGGCGAATGAGAGCGCCCGCGGCAGGTACGGACGGCCGTCGACCCCGCCGCCCCACCGCGAAGGCGTCATCAACATGTAGAACTGGCCCGCCAGCGGCGCTGGCCCGCCGCGGTCAAGCGCCGTCAGCGCCACGTAAGGCCCAGCGGTGCGACGGGCCGTGACCAGTACCGAACGACGCCCGAACGGAGCCTGTGGCCGCGCAGGGGCGGTCAAGCGGTCGCCCCTTCGGGGCTGCGCGCGGCGTGAAGCTCTTGCAGCGAGCGCACTTCGTCGTCGTGCAGACGCATCGCGCCGATCGCACGCGCGGCGGCGCTGGCGCCGGTCATCGTGGTTATGCATGGAATCCCGCGAGCTGTGGCCGCGATTCGGATCTCGTAACCGTCGGCGCGTGCGCCGCTACCAGAGGGCGTGTTCACGACCAGCTGGACGTCTCCGCGCTCGATCCATTCGACGACGTTGTTCGAACCTTCGCCGATCTTGTTGATCGCCTCGACGGGGATGCCCATCCGCCGGATCGACCTGGCGGTGCCCCCCGTGGCGATGATCTTGAAGCCGAGGTCGTGCAGGCTCGCGGCGAATTGAGTGGCTGCAGACTTGTCGCGGTCGTGCACGGTGATGAAGACGGTGCCGGCATCCGGCAGGGCTGCCCCGGCGGCGGCCTGGGCTTTTCCGAAAGCAGTGGGGAAGTCATCGGCAATTCCCATGACCTCACCCGTCGACCGCATCTCCGGCCCGAGCACGGCGTCGGCGCCGGGGAAGCGCTGGAACGGCAGAACCGCTTCCTTGACGCTGACGTGGTCGGTGCCGCCTTCAGGCACGTCGATGTCTACCAGCCGCTCGCCGAGCATCAGGCGGCAGGCGATCTTCGCCAGCGACACGCCGGTCGCCTTGGAGACGAACGGAACGGTGCGCGACGCCCGTGGGTTGGCCTCGATGACATACACCTCGTCGCCGACCACGGCGTACTGGATGTTGATCAGGCCGATCACGCCGAGTTCGAGTGCGATCGTGCGCGTGTGGCGCAGGATCGTCTCGTATGCCTCGGGGCCGATCGACATGGCGGGGATCACGCAGGCCGAGTCGCCTGAGTGCACGCCGGCCTCTTCGACGTGCTGCATCACGGCGCCGACCTTGACGATCTCGCCGTCGCAGAGCGCGTCGACATCGATCTCGATCGCGTCCTCGAGGAAGCGGTCGATCAGCAGGACCTGATCGCGCTCGCCATCCTCGGCAGCGACGTCGAGGCCGAGCGAGACGGCCTCGACCGCGAGATAGTCCTCGAGCTGTTCGCGGTCGTAACAAATCATCATTGCCCGGCCGCCGAGCACGTAGGACGGGCGGATCAGCAACGGGAAGCCGACGCTCTCGGCCATCAGACGGGCTTCGTCGGAGCTCTTGGCGATGCCGTACGGCGGGCAGGCGATGCCGGCGCGGTCGAGCAGGTCGCCGAAGCGCTCGCGGTCCTCGGCGTGGTCGATTGCGTCCACACCCGTGCCGAGCAGCGGGACGCCTGCATCGGCAAGACCCTGCGCGAGCTTCAGCGGCGTCTGGCCGCCGAACTGGACAATCACGCCTTCGGGCTTCTCGACTTCGACGATCGCAAGCACGTCTTCGAGCGTCAGCGGCTCGAAGTAGAGGCGGTCAGATATGTCGTAGTCGGTGCTGACCGTCTCGGGGTTGCAGTTGACAATCACCGCGTCTCGGCCGCTCTCGCGGACGGTCATCGCCGCATGGACGCAGCAGTAGTCGAACTCGATGCCCTGGCCGATGCGGTTGGGGCCGGAGCCGAGGATGATCACGCTGGCGTTCTCGCCGCGCTCGATCTCATGCTCAGGGCCGTTCGGACCCGGCTGCTCGTAGCCCGAGTAGAAGTACGGCGTACCGGCCTCGAATTCCGCGGCGCAGGTGTCGACGGCTCGAAAGACGCGCTGGTGACCGGGTTCGATCGCGGAGCCCGCTGCAACCAACTCGACGAACTGACGCAGGTACCACGGGTCAATGTTGCTCGATTCGTTGATCTCTTCGATCGTCGCGCCCTTGCGGATCGCCTCGAACAGCACCTCGTAACGGTCGGCCGTCGGGCGCTTCAGCAACTCGAGCAGCTCTTCCTTGGGCTTGTCCACCGTCGGCGGCTTGTCGAGCTCGCGCGAGCGCCAGGCCTTCTCGAATGCCTGCTTGAAGGTCGGGGCGATCGACATCGCCTCGCCGACCGACTTCATCTGGCTCGTGAGGCCGTCGTCGGAGCCGGGGAACTTCTCGAAGGCGAAGCGCGGCCACTTGACGACCACATAGTCGAGCGCAGGTTCGAACGATGCGACCGTCTTGCCGGTGATGTCGTTCCGAATCTCTTCGAGCGAGTAGCCGACGGCCAGGCGCGCGGCGATCTTGGCGATAGGAAAGCCCGTGGCCTTCGAAGCGAGCGCCGATGACCGCGAAACCCGCGGGTTCATCTCGATCACGACGACGTCGCCGTTCTTCGGATTCACGGCGAACTGCACGTTCGATCCGCCGGTTTCAACACCGATCGCGCGGATGATCGCGATCGCCTGGTCGCGCAGCTCCTGGTACTTGTCGTCGGTCAGGCTCTGCTGCGGCGCAACGGTCACCGAGTCGCCGGTGTGCACGCCCATCGGGTCGATGTTCTCGATCGACGCGACGATCACGACGTTGTCGTTCTTGTCGCGCATGACTTCAAGCTCGAACTCGCCCCAGCCGAGCAGCGACTGCTCGACCAGCGTCTCGCCGATCGGACTGGCTGCAAGTGCTGCCCCGAGCATGGTCTTCAGTTCCTCGCGTGAGTACGCGATGCCCCCGCCGAAACCGCCCATCGTGTAGCCGGGGCGGATGATCGCCGGAATCCCGACCGCGGCGATGACACGGTCGATCTCTTCGTCGGGCACACGGCCATCTCCGTTCGGATCGTGCACGACGACCGAACCGGCGCAGCGCAGACCGATGCCGTGCACCACGTCACGGAACAGCTCGCGCTCTTCGGCCTTGCGCATCGATTCGTAGTTGGCGCCGATCATCTCGATGCCGAGGCGCTCGAGGATGCCTTGCTCGGTGAGGTCACGCGCGAGGTTCAGTGCGGTGCCGCCGCCCAGTGTTGCGAGCAGCGCGTCGGGGCGTTCCTTCTCAAGCACGGCGGTCACGGAACGCGTGGTCAGCGGCTCGATGTAGGTCTTGGTGGCGAACTCCGGGTCGGTCATGATCGTCGCCGGGTTGCTGTTGATCAGCACAACCTCGAAGCCTTCGTCCTGCAGCACGCGGCAGGCCTGAACGCCCGAGTAGTCGAACTCCGCGGCCTGACCGATGATGATCGGCCCCGATCCGAGGATGCAGATCTTGTGGATGTCTTCGCGGCGCGGCATCTATGCCATCTCCAGAAAGCGGTCGAACAGGTAGAGCGCGTCGTGCGGGCCAGGGCCTGCCTCCGGGTGGTACTGGACCGTGGCGCCCGGGACGTCTTTGAGCAACAGCCCCTCGACCGTGCGGTCGTAGAGGTTCACGTGGCTGAGCTCGGCGGCGCCGAAGTCTGTCTCCCAGCGCACCGGCTCGTCGCCGAGCACCTTGCCCGTTCCATCCGGGGTCTGAACGGCGAAACCGTGGTTCTGAGAAGTGATGTCGATCTTCCCCGTCTCCAGATCCTTGACCGGATGATTGGCGCCGCGGTGGCCGAACTGGAGCTTGTACGTCTCCAGGCCGACGGCGCGGCAGAGCAGCTGGTGGCCGAGGCAGATTCCGAAGACCGGCTTCTTGCCGATCAGTTGGCGGACGTTCTCGACGACGTGGTCAAGTGCGCCCGGGTCGCCGGGCCCGTTGGCGAGAAAGAAGATGTCGGGTTTGCGGGCCAGCAAGCTCTCTGCTGGCGTGTCGCACGGATGCAGCTCGATCTTCACTCCGCGGGCAACGAGGTTCTCAATGATCGAGCGCTTGATGCCGGTGTCGATCGCGACCACGTGGGCGGCGCTGCCGTCGCCGACAATGATCGGCTGGCTCGGCGTGACTTCCTTGGCGAAGTCTGCGCCCTTCATCCTCGGTTCGGCCTCAATCTGTGCACGGGCGTCGGCCTCAGAGATCGATCCGTCGAAGATTCCGCCGCGCATCGCGCCCTTGTCGCGGATGTGTCGAACCAACGAGCGCGTGTTGACGCCGGTGATCCCCGGGATGCCCTGCTCTACGAGCCACTGTTCCCAGTCGCCCTGAATTCCCGGCAGACCGGACGCAGCGATCTCACGCATCACGACCGCGCGCGCGTGGGCCGCGTCGGATTCCATGAACGCCTCGGCGACGCCGTAGTTGCCGACCATCGGGTACGTGTAGGTGATGATCTGACCGCGGTAGCTCGGGTCTGTGAGCGCCTCCTGGTAGCCGGACATTGAAGTGTTGAACACGACCTCGCCGGTGACGGCGCCGGTTGCACCCGCGGTGAATCCGTCGAAGCGTGCGCCGTCCTCGAGCAACAGATATGCAGGGTTGCGATCGCTCATGCGCCGACCTCCTGCATCGCAAAGCTGCGGGCGCGGAACGCGACCACCCCGGCGGCGACCGTCATCAGAACGCGGCCGCTGAGTTCGCGACCGGCGAAGCAGCTGTTGGATGAGCGACTTGCGTAGCCCTCCTCGCCGACCACCCAGGTGGCGTCGAGGTCGATCAGATTGAAGTTCGCGGCCGCGCCCTTGGCGACGGTCGGGACCGGGAGCTCGAACAGCGCAGCCCCCTTCGTGAGTCGATCGATCACAAGGCTCAGATCAAGGACTCCAGTTTTTACGAGGTCGGTGTAGACGACGGGGAACGAGGTTTCGAGGCCGGTGACACCCATCGCTGCAAGCTCAAAGGGGACTTCCTTCTCATGAGCAGCATGCGGCGCGTGATCAGTGGCGATGATGTCCACCACCCCGCTCTTGAGCGCGTCGATCAGGGCCTGACGGTCCTCCTCGGTGCGCAGCGGCGGGTTCATCTTGAAGTTTGCGTCGGTGCCGTCACCGATCGCCTCGTCGGTCAAGGTCAGGTGGTGCGGCGTGACTTCGGTCGTGATCCGAACGCCGCGCTCCTTGGCGGCGGCGACAGCCTCGATCGAACCGATGCACGAGAGGTGCTGCACGTGGATGCGCCCGCCCTCATATTCCGCGAGCAGGGCGTCACGGGCGATCAGCGTGCTCTCGGAAACCGGCGGATAGCCGGCAAGCCCGAGCGCCGCGCTGACGCGACCTTCGTGCATCACGCCGCCGCGGGTCAGCGCGGGATCCTCCTGGTGCAGCGCGAGCGGGCGACCGGCGAGGCGCTGGTACTGCAGCGCCTGACGCATCAGGCCTGCGTCGACGATCGGCAGGCCGTCGTCGGTGAAGCAGATCGCCCCGGCTTCGGCCAGCTCGGCCATCTCCGAGAGTTGCTTGCCCTTCATTCCCATCGTGACGGTCGCGCTGAAGGCCACCGGGATGTGCGCGTCCTGCTGCGCGCGCACGCGCAGCGACTGGATCGCGCCCGGCCTGTCGACCGGCGGGTTGGTGTTTGCCATCGCGATGACCGCAGTGAAGCCGCCGGCGGCCGCGGAGCGCGTGCCGGACTCGAGGTTCTCCTTGTATTCGAATCCGGGCGTGCGCAGATGCACGTGCGGATCGACGAATCCCGGGAACAGGTGCTTGCCTGCCGCGTCGATCGTCTCTGCGGCCTCGGGCGCGTTCAGGCCGGATCCGATCTCGGCGATCTCGCCGCCGCGCACAAGCACGTCGAGCACGCCGTCGTGCCCGGCGTTCGGGTCGACCACATGGGCACCGGTGATCAGCAGGTCGGCCGGCTTGCCGCCACGGAAACTCAGGCACTCTTCGGCCGGCGGGCCGATCGGCTCGGGCGGGAGCGGTTCGATCAATTTCAGTGCTGGGCGCGTCACAGCGTCGACTTGACCTCTTGGATCTGGGCAGACTGTTCTTTCGCGGCGCCGCGATCGGGCCCTCGACCAGCGAGCAGTTCGTAGAAGACGGCCATGCGGACGGCGACACCGGCCGCAACCTGTTCGGTGATCAGCGATTGCGGCGCGTCGACCACGTCTGGCGAAAGCTCGACGCCGCGGTTGACCGGCCCCGGGTGCATGAGCAGCTGGTTGGTGCCGAGGCGCTTGCCGTTGATCTGGAAGTAGCGCGCGTACTCGCGTACCGACGGGATGAAGCTCTGCTCGGCGGACATCCGCTCGTTCTGCATGCGCAGGACGTAGAGCACGTCGGCCTGGTCGGATCCGTCAAGTGTGAATGAGACCGAGCAGCCGAGCTCATCGATCTGACGCGGGATCAGCGTCGGCGGTCCACAGACCGTGACGGACGCGCCGAGCACCGTGAGGGCGAGGATGTTCGAGCGCGCGACGCGGCTGTGCAGCACGTCGCCGATGATCCAGATGTTGCGACCGTCGAGCTCGCCAAGCCTGCGGCGCAGCGTGAAGGCATCGAGCAGCGCCTGCGTGGGGTGCTCGTGTTTGCCGTCGCCGGCGTTGATCACCGAGGCGTCGGTCCAGCGCGTGATCATCCCTGGCGCTCCGACGTGCGGGCTGCGCACGACGATCGCCGAAGGGTTGTAGGCCGAGAGTGTCTGCACGGTGTCGCGTAGAGACTCGCCCTTTTCGACGCTCGAACTGCCGGCCTGGATCGTGACCGTGTCGGCCGACAGGCGCTTGGCGGCAAGATCAAACGACGAGCGCGTGCGCGTCGAGTTCTCGAAGAAGAGATTGACGATTGTGCGGCCCGAGAGCGTCGGGAGCTTCTTGTTCTCGCGCTCCATGATCGCCGAGAGCGATTCAGCGCGATCGAGCAGCCGCTCGATCTGCTCGCGCTCGAGTCCTGCGATTCCGATCAGATTTCGCATCAGCCTGCCACCGCCTGTGATTTGGGTACGATCGCGATTTCGTCGACGCCGTCGAGCT
The DNA here is from genome assembly GCA_051306435.1 of Solirubrobacterales bacterium. Taxonomy (GTDB): domain Bacteria; phylum Actinomycetota; class Thermoleophilia; order Solirubrobacterales; family JACPNS01; genus JACPNS01. The sequence goes on from JBPPNF010000056.1 coordinate 50,271, forward strand.
CTTCGACGCGCACGTTCACGCGCTCGTCGCTGCTGGTCGGGAGGTTCTTGCCGACGAAATCGGGGCGGATCGGCAACTCGCGGTGTCCGCGGTCAGCCAGCACCGCAAGCTGCACGGCCGGCGGGCGCCCGAAGTCAAAGAGCGCGTCGATCGCTGCCCGGACCGTGCGGCCGGTGTAGAGAACGTCGTCCACCAGCACGATCACGTGCTCGTCGATCGAGAAGTCGATACTTGAAGAGTGGACGACGGGCGCGCTTTCGCGCAGCTGCCCAATGTCGTCGCGGTAGAAAGAGATGTCGAGTTCACCGACTGGAATCTCGCGACCGTCGAAGTCAGCGATCTGAGCGGCGAGGCGCCGGGCAACAGGTACGCCGCGCCGGTGGATCCCGATCAGAGCGAAGGGTCGATCGCCATTCTTCTCGACGATCTCATGCGCGATGCGTACGACGGTGCGCGAAAGATCGGCGCGGTCGAATACGACCTTGGGCGCAGATGCCTGAGGGGCATCGTCTGACATTTGGCTCCTTCTTGGCCTCTCGGACCAGAGTTAAAGGGCAGTGGCTTGCTCTGGGATCAGCCTAACACGGAAACGGGGGCCGCGTTCGGCCGGAATTCAGGTTTGTTTGACTTCTTTGACCAAAATGGGCTTTCCGCGTTCCGGAAACGGCAGCTCGACGACGTCGAAGTCACGCGGAAGCTCGGTGTTCTCAAAGACCTCACGAGCCTCGGCGCGTAGTTCCTTGCCGAAGTAGCGACCAGAGACGTGGGTCAGGCAGAGCATTTCGACTCCTGCCTCCCGGGCGACCTCGGCAGCCTGGCGAGCGGTGCTGTGGTTGGTTTCACGCGCTCGCGCAACTTCTTCCTCGCCGAAGGTCGATTCGTGCACGAGCAGATCGGCGCCTTGCGCAGCTTCAACGGTCGCTTTGCACGGCGATGTGTCGCCGCTGTAGACGATCGTACGCCCGCGGCGCGTTTCCCCCACGACCTGTTCGGCCTTCACGACAGTTCCGTCGGCCACAGAGATCTCGCCGCCGCGCTGGAGCACGCCGAAGTCCGGACCCGGCTGAACGCCGAGCTCGCGGGCGAACGCCTCGTCGAAGTGACCTGGGCGATCGAGCTCGCTCAGCCTGAATCCGAAGGCACGCCCGCGATGGGCAACGTCAAATCCGCTCACCGAATAGCCCTTGAACCCGAGTTCCTCGCCGGACTCGAGCTCATAGATGTCGATGTCAAACGGAAGCCGGCCGATCAGGCTGTCCATGTCGTCGATCACGTCCTGCAGTCCGGGCGGTCCGTAGATCGTCATCGGGACCTCGCGCCCGCGCAGTCCGAACGTCTTGAGCATGCCCGGAATGCCGAGAATGTGGTCGGCGTGGAAGTGCGTGATGAAGACGTGCTCGATGTCGCCGAGGCCCACAGACTGGATCAGTTGGCGCTGCGTTCCTTCGCCGCAGTCGAAAAGCAACTGGTCGCCGCCACGCCTCAGAAGCAGCGACGCAAGGCCCCTGCGAGCCGTCGGGGTTGACCCGGCGGTGCCGACAAAAACAGCGGAAAGGTTCACGGGCGGACTTTACCTCTCCTGCAGTTACCCGATTTTATGTCGTCTTTTCGCTCAAGATGACCGGCTCACCACCCGAAATCACTCTTATGCAATCGCAAGGACGCGACTCGCTGCGCGCGCCCAATGGAAGACTGGATCTGAAATTGACGGGCACGGATGCCCGGCCACCGCGTGTCATGCGCGCTTTCGCCATATACATGGCGCTCGCGCTGATTCTTGCTGCCGTGATCATTCTGCTCCTCGTCCAGCACAACGTAGAGGCCAACTCAAAGCAGAAAGTTGCGGATCACGCGACTTTTGTTGCTTCGGGAGTGATTCCGCGACTCCTTCCCGAGGACGGCTGGGACAAGCCGCTGTCCGGACAGGCCCTCGACGAGATCGACCGCTCCGTAAAGGCCGACCTGCTTGACAACGGCGGCCTGAGGGTGAAGTTCTACGCGCCCGACGGCACTGTCGTCTATGCGTCGGATCGCACGCTGATCGGAACGAAGACCGATGATCTTGAGCACATCAAGAAAGCGATGTCAGGCGAGGAAGTCACTGACGTCACCACCCTGAACAGCGAGGGCGGTCAAGGCAAAGACACGAAGGCAATCGAGGCCTACGCAGGCGTGACGTATCCCGGCGCCGACGGGCCCGCCGGAGCCTTCGAGCTCTACAACGACTACGGCCAGGCTGCCGGATCTATCCGCCAACAGGCCCTGCCCCTTGCCGGCACCGTGCTGCTGATCTTCCTGCTGCTCTACCTGGCGCTCTTCCCGGTCCTACGCCGCACAACGCGTCAGCTTCAGTACACCAACACCGAACTTCGCCGCCGCGCGACAGACCTCAACGACAACCTCGTCGAGCGCACCGCGATCGAGCAGCGACTGCGCGAGACCATCGAAGACCTTGAACGTTCGGAGAACTCACTCGAGCACGCCCAGGAAGAGACGATCCTGCGGCTCTCAATGGCCGTCGAGCGTCGCGACCAGGAGACCGGCGACCACATCGAGCGCATGGGTCGCTACTGCGCCCTACTTGCATCGAAGCTTGGTTGGAGCGATCAGGAATGTGAACTTCTGCGCATCGCCGCCCCGCTCCACGATGTCGGCAAGATTGCGATCCCCGACGCGGTCCTGCTGAAGCCCGGCGCGCTCACCCCGGAAGAGCGCCTTGAGATCGAGAAGCACGCCGAGATCGGCCACGAGATCCTCGCCGGATCTGACTCTTCACTCCTTGACCACGCCGCTTGCATCGCGCTCAGCCACCACGAGCACTGGGACGGCAACGGCTACCCCAACGGCCTCGTGGGCGAAGAGATTCCGATCGAGGGCCGCATGGCGGCGATCGCCGATGTCTTTGACGCGCTGACCAGCGACCGCGTCTACCGCCCTGCCATGACCGTCGAGCGCTCACTCGCAATCATGTCTGAAGGTCGCGGCTCACAATTTGACCCAGCTCTTCTGGACATCTTCTTCGATTCGATCGTCGAGGTGCTGATGATCCGCGACGGCCACGTCGAGGAGAAGCAGCAGCAGCGTCAGGAGAACCTCGGACACCGCCGGCGCCAGCGCCGCGCAGCACCCGCCGCGAGCAACTTTGGAACCGCCGAAGAAGACGGTGACCAGGCGCACTCGATGGTAGGGTGAGCCGCGTCTCGCGCCCGTAGCTCAGTGGATAGAGCGCTGCCCTCCGAAGGCAGAAGTCGCAGGTTCGAATCCCGCCGGGCGCACCTTCACGCGTAAGCTCGACGACGTATTGGGACTCAAACTCTCCCGATGCCGCGCCCCCGGGTGTCTTTTCAACATCGCGGGGGCATTT